>NZ_JABUYN010000002.1:0-464520 GCF_014897305.1 Pseudomonas sp. FME51
TGTGCAAACCGGTCACGATGCCCGGAATGACCGGTCACGCTCGCCGGAATACGCACCGCCGATTTGCGTGCAAGATGGCCGGGCAGTGACCCACAGCCTGCCGACTTGCCGGCAGGGCGGGACTGATCCTTTCAATCGACCATTCGAGGTTGCAGTTATGCAGTTAGACACGATCGAAGACATCATCGAAGACATTCGCCTCGGGAAAATGGTCGTATTAATTGACGACGAGGACCGTGAAAACGAGGGCGACCTCGTAATGGCTGCGCAACATGTCACGCCAGAACATATCAACTTCATGGCGCGTTTCGCCCGGGGGCTGATTTGCATGCCGATGAGCAAGCAGCAAGCGGAGCGACTGGGGCTGCGCTTGATGGTCGAGCGTAATGATTCGGGGTTCGGCACGAAGTTCACAGCGTCGATTGAAGCTTCTACGGGTGTGACCACCGGTATTTCCGCAGCAGATCGAGCCCGGACGGTGCAGGTTGCTGCAGCCCCAAAAGCAAGCGCGCAAGATATTGTACAGCCGGGACATATCTTTCCATTGATTGCAGAGCCGGGCGGTGTGCTGGTACGTGCAGGCCATACCGAAGCATCCTGCGATCTTGCTCGGCTGGCTGGGCTGAATGAGGCGGGTGTGATTTGCGAAATCATGAATGATGACGGCACCATGGCACGCCTTCCCGAATTATATGAGTTCGCCCGCGCGCATGAACTTCGTATAGGGACGATAGCCGATTTGATCCATTACCGCGCAGTTTATGAAACCACCGTGGAGCGGGTGAGTCAGAGCCAAGTGACAACAGAGTACGGCGATTTTCTCTTGCATACTTACCGGGACCGAATCAATGGGGATCTGCACCTAGCGCTTACGCAAGGTGATCTGGATCGCTCACCGACATTGATCCGAGTGCAACAGGCTGTCTCATTGCGTGACCTGCTAGGCATACAGATTCCCGGCAGCAGTGGCTGGAATATACAGCGTTGCCTCGCCAGGATTGCAGCTGAAGGCAAAGGTGTACTGGTGTTGCTTGCAAGTCAGGAAACAGCAGAGGACATCAAACTACGAGTAGATGTACTTGCTGGCGAATCGAATCTGTCCAAGGCCCCAGCTGATGGTGACCCCCTCATGATAGGGGTGGGTTCTCAAATACTCAGGGATCTAGGCTTGGGAGATATGCGACTGATGGCCGGTCCGGCAAAGTATCATGGTATTTCCGGCTTTGACCTTCAGGTTTCTGAGTACGTAAAGTTCAGCTGAAAAGCTCAAGAAGATGTCTTTTTTGTGAGAATTTCATTTTATTTTCAATGAGTTAGAGTGGCTTCGCATTGCGTAAACGGAGCTTTGCGTTTTTTAAGTCAACATTTGCGTTGACTTTTTGGCAGGGCCTGATTAATTTGTAGGAAACCAAAGGACGAGAGGGGAAGCAAAATGAAATTCAATTTGATGCAAACGGGTGTAATCGGTCGACGACATGAGCTTGAAGCAGGCATGGCCGGTCAGCGCCCGGAGCTGTACCAGCGCTTTCTCGAAGAGGTACGTGGCTATGTGCGTCTGGCCGACGACCTGGGGTACGGAGCGTATTGTCAGCCCGAACATCACCTGCAGATCGAAGGGTTCGAGATCAACAACCATCCGGGCATGTTCAGTCTCTACGTGGGGCTGCACTCCAAGCGCATGAAGGCGGGCATCATGGGTTATACCCTGCCCACGCATAACCCGGTGCGGGTTGCCGAGGAGATCGCCACCCTGGATCACATGCTCCAGGGACGTCTGATGGTGGGCTTCACCCGTGGCTACCACGCGCGCTGGGTTGACTCGATGGCTGCTCGCCCGGGTGTCAGTGCGACTACACCGGTGAATGCCAAGGCCAAGGATGAGCTTGATGAGCTGAATCGCGAAGTGTTCGAAGAGTCGCTGCAGATCATCAAGAAAGCCTGGGCCAGTGATGTGTTCAACCACAAGGGCAAGCACTGGGAATTTCCACCCAACGGTGGTTCTGCGGGTCATCCCGCCTATGCCAGCATGGGCAAGGGCATGGATGCCGACGGCATCGTCCGGAAAATTGGTATTGCACCCAAGTGTTATCAGAACCCCCATCCGAAAATTTATGGTGGCTTCGCCGGTAGCATGCGTACGGTGGACATGTGGGCCCGTGAAGGTGGCAAGCCGATCGTTCTGGCGGCGGACCTGGACTTCTGCGACGCCTTGTGGAACCGCTATGCCGAAACGGCACGGACCCATGAGCGTGACGTGGCTCGTGAAGACGTGGCGGCTTGGGGCGGTTTCCTGATGTTGACTGATGACAAGGAGCATGCGCGGAAACTGCAGGCTGAACATCAATGGTTCTGGGACAAGTGGTTCATTCCTTTTGGCCAGAAAATGCCGAACGTGCTGATTGGCAGTGCCGACGAGATTGCCGACCAAATTGGCCGGGCGCATGACCGTCTGGGTTTCAACGAGCTGTTTCTCATGTTCGGTCAGGGTCACCTGGATCCGGAACAGAACAATGAAGAGCTGGAGAAGTTCGCTTCGCTGGTTGCGCCACGCTTCTCCACCAAGGATGCCGAAGGCACCATGGTATAAGTCTGGTCCTCATTTGAATATTGGTCGGCAGGTTTGGCCTGCCCGGCTTCCATCCCGGATCCATTGGGTTTGGATGGAAGTCGAATAACTTGTCTGGAGGTGCGCCATGACTGATGTTCTTGGCAAAGAGAGATGTGAAATGATCGACCCAAGCCAGTTTAGAAAGGTTCTGGGGCATTATCCCACTGGTGTATGTGCCATTACCGCGGTAGAGCCCGATGGTAACGTAGCCGGGATGGTGGTGGGCTCCTTTACATCTGTATCGTTGGATCCGCCTTTGGTTGCTTTCCTGCCGGACCGCAATTCCACTAGCTGGCCAAAAATAGCACGGGCTGGGAAGTTCTGCGTTAACGTCTTGAGCGATCAACAACTGGAGGTCTGCAAGCGACTTGCTTCCAAAGCTGAAAATAAATTCGAAGGACTGGATTATTACTTTTCCAAGAATGGATCGCCAATAATAAAAAACGTGGTCGCTTGGATAGATTGCGATCTGGAAAGGGTTGACGAGGCCGGCGATCATTATATTGTTCTTGGCGCGGTACGTGATCTTCAGATCGAATCTGAGAGTAAATCATTATTGTTTTTTCAGGGTGGGTATGGTGGCTTTTTGCCGCTTTCAGCGCCTTCAATATAGTCGTGTTGCATACGTGACATTTAAATAAAGGCTCAGGTGCTGACTCCGCGCCCAGAAGCCATGCTGATTGCTCAGAATAACAACCATATTAGTGGGGAGCCTTCAATGATAAAAAGAAATGAATGGTTTGAAATTTCAACTATCGGAGACTTGTTGGTACGTGCAGCCAACCAGTTTCCGGACCGCGAAGCGGTAATATTTCCAGATGAGCGGCGAACCTATCAACAACTCTATGACAATGCTATGCGGGCGGCTCGAGGATTGTTTGCATTAGGTGTCCGTTCAGGAGAGCACGTTGGGTTAATGTCTGCCAATTGTCCCGAATTCATAGAAGGGCTGTTGGGAGCGTCCATGCTCGGATGTGTGGTAGTGCCTATCAATGCGAGGCACAAAGCCAGTGAGATTGCCTATATCATTGAAAATGCCAATCTGGTAGCGCTACTTACAACCGCAGATGAAAATGAATACACTAATTTCACTCAATTATTCTGCGACGCACTTCCTGATCTGGCCGAGGCAGAATCGCCTTCTGCTCTGACCCTTACCCAAGTGCCCCGGTTGCGCAGCACCGTTTTATTGAAAGGGGAAGGACGCCAGGGCTTCATGGGGCAGTTGGAGTTTTGCCAGTTGGCGAAAACAGTCGGAGAGGATGAAGTGCACGCTGCCAGGCTGCGTGTCGGCATCAATGACTTGGCTTTACTGGTTTATACCTCCGGTACCACAGCGAATCCCAAAGGTTGCATGCTTAGCCATGAGACCATTGTTCGTGGGTCGGTCCACCGCACCCGTACTCGCTATGCTTCCAGCGAACACCATATAGCCTGGAATCCAGGGCCTCTGTTTCATATAGCGGCCCTTGCTCCTTTTATAGGAGTAATGGGTGTCTATGGCACCTATCTAACGGATACATTTTTTGAGCCGGGCCGGGCGATTGCTCTGATGGAGCAAGAGAATGTAGAAATGGCCTGGCCATGGTTCCCTGCGATCGTGCAAGGTGTGTTGGATCATCCCACATTTGATCCGAGCAAACTTGCTTCGCTGCGTAAGCTTATGTTGATTGGGCCACCGGCGTTGGCGAAGCGGGTTCTGGATACTTTCCCTGGTACAGAGCTCCTCCAGGCTTGCGGTATGACAGAAACCGCGGGCATTTTTGCATTGAGTGATACTGAGGATACCCAGGAGCAGAGAATCAACACCCAGGGGCGTGCTGCTGTAGGCATGGAAGTACGTATTGCCAGCCTGAACGGTGAGGGCGACGCCGCACCCAATGAAGTGGGTGAAATCCTGGTACGTGGATATTGCGTAATGGATGGGTACTACCGCGACGCAGAGAAAACCGCATCTACTCTGGATAAGGATGGGTGGTTGCACACCGGTGATCTCTATCTACGTACGGAGGAGGGTAGTCTGGTTTTCAATGGACGCCTCAAGGACATGCTTAAAGTCGGCGGTGAAAACGTAGCTGCGATCGAAATCGAAGCATATCTATGTGAGCACCCCTGCGTTGCGATTGCTGAGGTAGTAGGTAAGCCGGATCCGCGACTTGATGAAGTGCCAGTTGCCTTTATCGAACTCAAGCCCGGGAAGGATGTAAAGGAAGCAGAGCTGATTGAATTTTGCAAAGGCAAGATTGCAAACTACAAAGTGCCTCGCGCTATATACATAATGAAATCTGGAAGTTGGCCTATGTCGGCGACCAAAGTCAATAAAAGAGTTCTTCGTAGCATGCTGTGTGAGTAATCTGTAGATGCTGGTAGATGGTTATAAAATAAGTCTACAGAGGAGGCGTTGTTAGTGATTTTAATTGCAGATATTGACCGCGTAGTAAAAGAAGAATTGAAAGAGATTGAGGGGGGCGAGCCCCTCTCGACGTTGGATGTTCTTCTTATAAACTTGGCTTTGCGCGCATCACCCTCGGTGCTGGATGTTAACGGTATTGAGGAGTATACGCACCTTGCTTTGGACGCAGGGGCGACCGCCGCTCAGGTGCATGAAACGCTGGTTCTGGTCTCGGGGCTAGGTGTACATACGCTTATGGCGGGGTCTCCCATTGTAGCTGCTGTATTGCATGAGCGAAGAGATCCATCCATGGCCGCCCCCCTCGATTCTCGACAGCAGAAGTTATGGTCTACCTATGTAGGCGATGATCCGTTCTGGGATAGCATGGAAATGGAGGTCCCAGGTTTTCTTCAGTCCTTGCTCAGGCAATCTCCGGATGCTTTTGAGGCATTTTTCCAATACTGCGCTGTGCCGTGGAAAACAGCAGCGTTAAGAGCTTATATCAAGGAGCTAATCTCCCTTGCGGTAGATGCCTGTCCAGCCCATCGCTTCTTGCCGGGTCTGCGCCTGCATTTAAAGAACGCGATTCAATTGGGGGTAGGCCGCCAGGCGATTTTACAAACCTTAGCCATCGCAGCGGCGGCTCCCGTCCATGAGGGCGTGACATGATCGGGTTCATGCCCTTGGGCGAAGACGACCAGGCTGAAGCTCTTTATCTGGGTAGCATGTTGAAGCGGTATTCCAGAGTGGAAACCTCGCCGCTCACCGAGCCACCGATGGGCTCGGTGAGCACGGCGGAACGGATACTGTCTGCCTTTTCCCTGCAGGTTGATCGGGCACGCACTATTGGGTGTCCCTCGAGATGATCGAACCCACAGCGCAAGTTGTGGGTTCGCTAATTAACTCAGTTGCAAGCAACCTACCAAGTGTCGATGAATGGGCGCTTTTTCCCCTGTATCATATGGGGTTTCTTAGCGGCTTGCAGACATTGCACCAGCCATGTGCGGGAATCTGCGGGGTCGATGACAGTGTCGAATTCCAGGGAAGCCGCCACGTTAGTGGCTTTGCCCCGTTGATAGAACTCATCCACTAGGCGCTCAAAGAGAGCTGCTTTCTCTTGTTGGTCAGTAATCGCATCAAGCTCGGCTCGATAAGCAAGCCTGACTGCTCCTTCGAACCCCATCCCGCCAAATTCTCCCGTGGGCCACGCCATAGTTGACGAAGGGGCGTGGAACGAGCCACCAGTCATGGCCATGGCCCCAAGGCCATATGCTTTACGAGTAATCAGGCTAAAAAGCGGCACATCCAAATTAGCCGCTACCGCGAACATTCGGCTGGCATGACGAACTGGGGCGGACTTCTCGGTGTCAGGGCCGACCATAAAGCCAGGCGTATCACAGATACTTAGAACCGGTATATCGAAAGCGTCGCATGATTGAAGAAACCGTGCAGCTTTATCCGCCGCGTCGGAGTCTATTGCGCCGCCTAATATCAAGGGATTATTCGCCAGAATTGCTAACGGTTGGCCCTCTATACGCACCAATGCGGTAATCATGTTACTTGCGAAATGCTGCCGTAACTGAATAGCAGTACCCAAGTCGGCCAGCGTCTCGATCACGGACCACATCTCATAAGAGCGCATACGGTTCTCTGGTACGCTATTCCTCAATAAGCGCTGGTCCTTGCACTCCCAGTGAGGCAAAGTTCCTTGGAAATAGCCAATGATCTGCTTTGCAATCAGGGTGGCGTGGGCTTCATCTTCCGCAAGAAAATCTACTACCCCGTTGCGTGTCTGCAAGTCGACAGGCCCGATATCTTCAGCAGCGAATGTGCCTAGCCCTGCACCCTCCACCATAGCAGGGCCAGCCATGCCTATATTGGCGTCTCGGGTGGCGATCAGAATATCGCTGCAACCGGCCAGAACAGCATTGCCGGCAAAACATCGACCACTGACGATACTGATGCGAGGAACCAATCCGCTCAGCTTGGCGAACTGCCAAAAACTGGGCATATTGAGACCGGTTGCACGGGTAGCATCATCATCGTCCCCCGGTCGCCCGCCACCCCCTTCTGCATAGAGCACGATAGGTATTTCCAGGTCAGCGGCAATGGCAAGCATTCGGGATAGCTTCTTGTGACTCATCAGGCCTTGAGTGCCTGCCAATACAGTGTAGTCGTAGGCAAGTATCAAGGCCCTAGCCTGTTGGGTATCAAACTGATCACCATTGATCTGCCCGATCCCGGCGACCAAGCCATCTGCAGGAGTGGTGAGCGAGAGCTCCTCCACCGAATACCGGCCGCGCCGCGCTGCAAATGTTAGAGCGCCATATTCCATGAAGCTGTCGGAGTCGCATAAATCGTTGATGTTTTCTCGCGCCGTGCGTTTTTGCATGGCGTGACGGCGCTGCACCGCTTGAGGGCGTGAATCATCCTGAACTCGAGCATTTGCGGCAAGAGCTTCTGCCAGATCCGGTCTGATGGCTTCGATATCAGGTGTGTCGCTGTGCAATACCACTTCGAAGTGATCAATATCGTCAATATCGGCTCGTTCCATGAAAACAAGTGCTTGATGCTCTCTGAGGCTAGCGCCCTCGATCGCGGGGATACGGCGGATAAAGCCAGCTTCCGGCGCTTTAATCGTATGCTGCATCTTCATCGATTCTATTAATGCTATAGCCTGCCCCTTGTGAACCGGCTGGTCTTTAGTTGCATAGAGTTCCATCAGCAAGCCGCTCATGGGTGCTACGACGGAGAGTAAGCCTTCCGGGTGCTCGTAGATGGATTCGTCGGTAACTGTTACTGCGGTATCGGCACACTGAACAGGATGGCTATGTGCCAATGGGGCAAGCAATTGCGGCAGGTGCTCATCAATGAAGCGGGTATAGGCCCGATTACTGACAACCTCCGGATGACAAAGCAGGTTCTTCAGAAACTCGATGTTGGTTTGCACCCCTCGGATGCGGGTTTGGCATAAGGCTCGGTAAGCGCGCTTTACCAGCAGATCAAAAGGGGCCGTCGGTGTGTGCAAAACCAGCTTCATCAACAGCGAGTCATAGCGCGGATTGATGGTGTAGCCCGCATAACCGAAGCTATCGATTCTGATGCCCGGGCCGCCGGGAGGCTCGAATATATCGAGCGTGCCGCCTTCTGGTTGGACGCTGCCATCTTCTCGCAAAGTCTCCATATTGATCCGCAACTGCATGGCATGGCCCCGTGGTTGGGGAATGTCTGACTGCTGTAATGCCAAGCTGTGCAGCGTTTCGCCGTTGGCCAAGCACAATTGAGCCTGGACCAGATCAATATCGGTCACAGCTTCAGTAATGGTGTGCTCTACTTGAAGGCGCGGGTTTGCTTCAATAAAGAAAAATCGATTGGTGCGCGAATCCAACAGGAACTCGAATGTGCTCAAATTATTCAGGCGCACGGTACGGGCCATTTCAAGTGCTGCCTGGATCATGGCGTTTCGTAAGGCCGTGCTCAGCGTTGGGCTGGGCGCGATCTCCAGCACTTTCTGGTGCTTGCGTTGCAGGCTACATTCTCTTTCCCACAGATGAGCGACCTCTGAACCGTCACCCAAGATCTGGATTTCAATATGTCTGGCGTGCGGAATCATCTTCTCAATATATAAATCACCATTACCGAAGGCAGAAAGCGCCTCGGCGCTACACTGCTGAAACGCGTCTTCGAGGTCCTCTATACGGTGGATAATACGCATGCCGCGTCCACCTCCGCCCGCAATCGCCTTTAGCAGGGCAGGGGTGGAAGGAGGAAGATTTGACAGGAATTCTCTGGCTTGCTGCAGATTGGTACTGGCATCAAGTCCGGGAATTACCGGCACGCCGCATTGTTTGGCCAGTAATCTGGCACTGGCCTTATTTCCCAGGCGTTGGAGTATTTCCGCATGGGGACCTACAAAAACTAGACCGGCAGCTGTGCATAATTTGGTAAACTCCGCTTGCTCGCTAAGAAAGCCGTAGCCGGGGTGGATCGCATCACAGCTATGGCGTTTAGCGATCTCGATTATTTGTGCGGAGTCAAGATAGGCTGCGTTGCCCGTGCCCTCAAGTTGGACGCTCTCGTCGGCAACGCGCGTATGCAATGACTGAATATCGTCCTTGGGATAAATTGCCAAGGTGACGATGCCAAGGTCTGCCGCGGCGCGTGCGATGCGGATGGCTATCTCGCCCCGGTTGGCGATAAGAAGCTTGTTCATCATGTTGTGGCCCTGTCTGGATATAAAAAAGGCCGGGCGCTGCTGCGGCCGGCCTCAGATAAAAATCCTGATCAACGGCCTTTCCATTCCGCCTTGCGCTTTTCAACAAAGGCGTTGCGTCCTTCCAATACATCTTCGCTGGATGCATATTCTTCAATCAGCTCGAACCGGGTTGCGAGTGCAACCTCGAGCGGATAGTCAAGCCGGCTCATGGCTGCATCCTTGGCTGCCTGATTGGCCAGGGGAGAGGCCGCCGCTATTCTTTCTGCCCAGCTCAGAGCTGCCTCGGCAAGCTTCGGATATTCGACGACCTCATTCACCAGTCCATGGGATAGCGCGTCCTGAGCGTTCATCCGATCGCCGGTCAGAATCATGCCCATGGCAATACGCTGGGGCAGCTGACGTACCGCACGATGAACGACACCACACTCTCCGATAATTCCAGCTTTGGTTTCAGGCAAGCCGAACTGAGTGTTGTCTGCCGCGACAATAATATCTGCGCAAAGGGCCAGCTCGAATCCACCGCCCAGCGCGTAGCCCTGAACCGCAGCTACCAGCGGCTTCTTCAGTTTGACCAAGGGACCGGCAATACCGGTAAGCCCCCCTCCAACACCCATGCGTGAAGTACGTTCGGTGCCGCCACTGATATCTCCACCGACGCAGAACGCACGCTCCCCTTCGGCGGACAGGACCGCAACCCAGATCTCCGGGTTGCGATTGATCTCCTGCCACGCCTCGTACAGTGCTTGATCCATCTCACCATTAATGGCGTTCAACGATTTAGGTCGGTTCAGACGTACATGGGCAATATGGCCTTCAACATAAAAGTCTATGTTCGACATGGCTTGTGTTCCTGTTATTCCGGTGTTTTTGTTATGGGAGTTAATGGTGTAGTGGGCGCCGAGCGGTAAAGCTTGATGGCTTCCTTCAACCCCAGATCAGCCAGCTTCTGTTTCATGTCCAATACCGACGGCGCGAGATGAAGCAGCGCATCCATTTCGGCTACAGCTGCTCCCGCTGAGCGGAACCCCATGGCTTCTGCTGCGCGGTTGATTGAAAGCTTCTTGATACGCAATACATCCGGAGGGGTGAGAGCAATGCGCTCGGCCAGCCCTTCCACGCAATCAATCAGCTGGTCAGAGGGAACGCTATGATTCGCCCAGCCCCATTCGACCGCAGTCTTGCCATCGATACTGTTGCCTGCAACGAAAGCCATTTCCTTGGCGCGCTTGGGGCCCACCAAGGGCACCCAAAGCGGTGCAATGTAGCCGCCACCCATGGGTATGGTCGGCTCGCCGATCTTGGCATCGTTTGTTACTACGGTGATGTCGGCGTAAACGCACATCTGTGTGGCACCAGCCAAACAGTATCCATGCACTGCCGCAATGATGGGTTTTGGGTGATCCCACATTGCAACGTAGCGGTCCACATTACGACGTAGGCGAGCATGATCGGCTATTGGATCAGCAACGAGGCTGCCATAGGTGCCAACCTTGCCGACTTGGCCAATGTCGTAACCGGCAGAGAATCCGCGTCCGTCGCCTCGTATTCCGATAACCGGACCGCCTTCACTCACGAGGCGTTGCAGAGCGTCAGAGAATTCATCAAGCAATTCATTCGATAGCGCGTTGGCACTTTCTGGCCGATTCAGGATCAGCCAGGAAATTGCCCCTCTGTGTTCAACACGAATGTGCTCGTATTTAAACGGGGACGCTGTGTTCATTTCAGCTGCGTCCTATTGGCAGGGTTTTCTTGACGTGGAAATCCTGATCGCCAGTAACCCGCAACTCGCGACGTTTGAATTGCCATTTGCCATTCGTCTGTACGATCACATCATGATATTGACCCCACACATGGCTGTCGGGCATGTCACGATTATAGCGGTGCCAGGCATACAGGACCGAGCGTACGGTGGCTTCATTCGGTCCAGTAAAATCCACCACGATATTTGAAACATGGTGGCTGGTCGCCTTGAAGAAGCTGCCCACGCCTTCCAAGGTTTTGGCATAAGCTTCGCGGCCTTGCGCGCCGAAGCCCCCTGGCCCGTAGATGACTTCGCAGTCTTCAGTGAACAGCGCTGCGAGCTCTGACGTCTGGTTCATATCCAGATGGAATGCATAAGTGAAGAGCAGTCGTTCAATGGCTTGGGTGTCGATGATTTGTTGCAGTTGATTTTGTTGTGTCATGGCTTTCTCCTTTGTCAACACAATAGTTGACTAACAAAGCAAGCTTGTCAACGCTTGTGTGAATTTTTGTCAGAATGCTCAAGCGCGGTGCTCTTGAAAAAACTGCGGACAAGATCGGTAATAATATCAACGCAAAGGTTGACAGCTAATGATGGTCGATGCTTATATCAACGTCGAGGTTGAAAAACGGTGTTCGGATGGAGTTGGCAGCAGGGCGTGACGCACTAGGCGCCGTTTGGCTTGCTGGCTATTTGCAACATTAATAGGCTGGATAACTTAATGAAAATAAGAACAAAATCATCAAGCAGGCTTGGTACTCATCAGCTGGGTCGTACGGCCCTGGCAGCGTCAATCGCTTTGGCTTCTATTTTCAGTTCTAGCGCAGTGCAGGCAATCACGCTGAAGTCAGATAACGATTGGCGCATCACTTTCGATACATCCTTGCAGTGGTTGGTAGGCGTGCGAGCGGAGTCACGCGATTCGCGCATTGCCAATGACCCCTTGCATCATTCAGCTAACTATAAGTTCGATCGTGGAGATCTGGTCACGAATCGCGTCCAGGGCATGTTTGAGCTTACGGGGGTCTATCAGAACCGGATGGGCTTTCGGATGTCGGCCAACGCCTGGAATGACTTCGCTTATGACGATGACGTGGAAGTCAGGCCTGGCTACGTATCCAATTATCGCGGTGGAAAATACAGCAGCCATACCAAGAAATACCACATTCGCGGAGCCGAACTGGGCGATGCCTTCGTATTCAATAATTTCGACGTGGGTAAGCGTGCCGCTTCAGTGCGCCTTGGGCGCTTCACCCAGCAATGGGGTAACGGCATGTTTTTCGGTTACTCCTCCATCTCCTACGGTCAGCACCCTACCGATTTCATCAAGGGGTTCTCACAGCCGGGATCAACAGTCAAAGAGTTGATTTTGCCGCGCACCCAAGTATATGGGTCTTTGGAACTCAATGATGAATGGTCTATTGCGGCGCAATATTTTCTGGAATGGCGGCCCAACCGCTTTCCAGAATCCGGTACCTATCTGGCTCCTGGTGATGTCCTCTTCGAAGGCCCTCATGATGGTGGGTTAGTTGTACCGGGTGGTCTGCTGGGCAAGAGTGATGATCCTGACCACATTAATGATAACTTCGGTATTCGATTGGATTGGTCTCCCCAGTGGGCTAATGGTGACAGGTTTGGTTTCTACTACCGCCAATTTGATGAGCCGGAGCCTATTGCTACGCTGAACTATCCCCAGGTTGAACTTCAATATGCTGAGAAGGCAAAAATGTATGCAATGTCATACGAAACTTCACTCGGTGGTGCCAGCTTGGGTTTTGAGGTCAATTACCGCCAGGATACTGCTTTGGCATCAGCATTTCCTACAAGGGTTGCCAAGGGTGACTTGATCAACGTTTTGGCTAACGCAATGGTCAACCTACCAGGGAACGCCTTGTGGGATACAGCAATGTTCCTGGGTGAGGTGACCTACACCCATCTTGATAAGGTTCACGACAAGGATCTCTACAATGGTGAAGGTTACGCCTGTGCAGCCACCAATAGAGTAGGTTGCGGCACTGACGATGCTGTCGCTGTAGCCTTCTTGTTTGAGCCGTCCTGGTTGCAAGTCTTTCCCTCTGTGGACCTCAGTATGCCAATTTCATTCCAATATGGCATAAATGGAACACCTGCCTATGCGGCTGGTGGATTTTATGCGGAGGATTCGATCATTGCGTCGGTTGGTCTAAAAGCAGCCTATGCACAGAAGCACTACTTTGCATTGCAATATCAGGATTATCATTGGAATCCCGATGGTCGCGTGGTTGGCGGTGGCCCTGGAGGCGATACGTATGCTGGAGGTAATGGTCCATACGGGTTGAATGACAAAGGATGGGTTTCACTCTCCTACAATACTTCTTTCTGATTATAAGTCCGATCTCCGGATAAGAGATTGCGACATATATGTATTATTTTTCCTATAACTATAATGAAGGAAAACAGTCATGCTAAAAAAAACAATTCTCGCGGGGCTGATACCCGCCATCACTCTCTGCTTCTCAGGAGCGGCATTAGCAGCGGTGTCAGCTGAAGAGGCGAAGCGCCTCGGAGCTGATCTGACGTTGCATGGTGCCGAGCGTGCTGGCAATGCTGATGGCAGCATTCCTGAATATACGGGTGGCCTGCAGCCCTTACCCGAATATGACCGGGAATCAATGCAGACCTATATCAATCCTTATGCAGATGAAAAGCCGCTATTCAGTATTACTGCGGAGAACATGGGTGAGTATGAAGATGCCTTGACTGTCGGCACACAGGCACTATTGCGCAAATATCCCAGTTACAAGATGAATGTGTATAAAACCCATCGCTCCGCGCGTTATGAAGACTGGGTGATCGAGAACACCTTGGTCAATGCAACGACTGCGGAACTGACAGGTAGCGTGATGGGTGACGCGGTCAAAGGGGCGGATCCGGAAGGTCTGCCGCTTCCTGGTGTCTTATTTCCAATACCAAAAGACGGTTATGAGGTGATGTGGAACCACAAGCTGGCATTCGCTCCGGCAATCATGCACCAGCATAACCAGGCGTTTGTGGTTGACTCCAATGGTGGGGTTAACGTGCTGGCCACACCTAACCAGCACCACATGCGCCCTTGGTACGACCGTAGCGGAAAACTGCGCGCTGACTCGCATGGGGCTATTCTCTCGTTTACTGCTGTGCAGACCAGCCCACCCCAACAAGCTGGTGTAACCTTTCTGAACTTCTATCTGCCGACAGCAGATAATGGAGGGCAATTGGTTTGGTTTTATACCCCGGGACAGCGTAGGGCTCGTCGAGCACCCGATTTTGCCTACGACCTGCCGATCAGCGCCTATGGCGGTGTGCTGATGTGGGATGAGATTTTTGGATTCGTAGGTCGCATGGATCGGTTTGACTTCAAGTTGGTAGGCAAGACTGAAAAAATTGTGCCTTATAACGCTTACACTTTGACGCAGGATGCCAACCCGCGCGAGGTGCTGGGTAAGGAGCACCTCGACCCGGAAGCGCTGCGTTTCGAGCGGCACCGTGTATGGGTAGTTGAAGCAGAGCGCAAGCCTGGCGCACGCCACGTATATAGCAAGCGTCGTTTCTATATCGATGAAGATAGTTGGCAAGTCGTTGCTCTGGAAACTTATGATGACGCTGGGAAACTATGGAAAAATGGCTTTATTCAAAGTTTCCCTACTTATGATGTTGGGGGAGTCAATAATAATACCTGGGCATTTGATGATCTGATCGCTGGTAATTATATGTTGATCAATGCTGGCGCTTCTCAGCCGGGTCACTGGAACCGCTCTTATATGAGCTCAGAGGGTCTGAGGATCGCATTGACTCCCCGTGCTGTGGAGGCACAAGGGGTTCGTTGATATGAAAGGCCAGGTGAGAGAGCTATTCGCCTGGCCTTCTACCGAAAGAAGGCCCTACGGACAGGTGTGATATGGCCGCCAGTCAGAAGTGTGTATTTGTGCTGTTTTGAGCTCACTCGGGTAGACCTGTTATGACTACATCGCGAAATACGTTCAGAATTTCTATCATTATTCCGCTTCTTGCTATGAGTATGTTTACTTCATCCTTGCAAGCGGAGTTCAAAGACCCATTAAATATATCTGCAGAAGAGCAGATAAGACCATTGGATCAAGCTTTTATAGACAGTGCCTTCCGAGGACGTGTTGCCGTGGCTGTGGGCCCAGTTGGTTTGATTATGACTTCCGTCGACGCCGGGGAAACATGGCGGCAGGCTCAGGTTCCTGTGCAAAGCGACCTGGTAGCCGTTGATCTGATCAGCGCTTCCAAGGGTTGGGTTGTGGGCCATGATGGGGTGATTTTGGTTACCGATGACGGTGGGATGACTTGGACAAAGCAGCTCGATGGCCGCATGGCCGCAGAGCAATTCATGAATTATTACCGGGAGCTTGCTGAGAATGGCGATGCCCTGGCACAGACAGCCCTGGAGCTGACCGAACTGAATTATCGCGATGGCCCCGGATTGCCTTATCTTGATGTTTGGTTCAAGGATGAGTCCATTGGTTTCGTTGTTGGCGCATTCGGGAATATAGCTCGTACGAATGATGGCGGAGCGACATGGACTCCCTGGACGCACCGGATCGACAATGAGGCGGGTTTGCACCTCAATAGCGTTATGGGGTTCGGTGAGAATGTTTACATTGGTAGTGAACGCGGCACGCTATTCAAGCTGAACGCTGAGCGGGACGCTTTTGAGCTAATTGATACAGGATACCCTGGCAGCTTTACTGGTCTCATTGGTGATGAGAGCCAGGTTGTTGCATACGGTCTTCAGGGCACTGCTTACCGTAGCACTGATGAAGGGGAGAGCTGGGAAGTTGTTAATGGTCTTCCTCGGTCCACAATTAATAACGCGTTATTGCGTGACAAAGGCCGTGGATTTGTATTTTCCAACCAAGCTGGTGAATTGGTTTTTACTGATCAAGATTTGCGCAGTTATGATGTGTTAGATGCTGAAAATGAAGTTGGTTTGACTTCAGTTTTTGAGGTAAAAAATAACGAGTTTATGGTGACTACCTTACAGGGAATTAAGCGAATGACCCTATCGGATCGAAAGACAATAAAGCCCAAGGTCCAGGAGTAAGGCTATGTCCAAAAATAAAATAATTGCTGGATCCAGTCAAAGTATCAGTGCATCATTCAACAGAATGACTGGCAATCCTCTGGAGCGCTGCCTTTTTGGGAATCGTAAAATATTTTTCTTAGTGGCGGTCCTGGTCACCATATTCTTCGGATATCATGCTGCCAAGTTGGAAGTGAATGCCAGCTTTGAGAAAATGATGCCATCAAAGCATGAGTACATTCAGAACTATCGAAAGTTTGCTGGAAATCTCAGGAGCTTGGGCAACTCAGTGACCGTGGTGGTCGAGAATAAGAATGGCAGCATTTATGATGCTGAATATCAGCAAACGTTAAGCGAAATAAATGACCGGGTTTTTCTTCTCAAAGGGGCGGACCGAGCTTTTGTACAATCGCTTTGGATGGCCTCGGTTCGCTGGACTGCAGTGACTGAAGATGGGTTCGATGGCGGGCCGGTTATGCCGCCGGATTATGACGGGTCTCCTGAAAGTCTGAACGTACTGCGAGAAAATGTGGAGAAAGCCGGGCTTAAAGGTTCTCTGGTTGCACTAAATGAACGTTCCAGTGCGATGTTCGTCCCGCTGCTGGAGCGTGATTCGGATACAGGTGAACCCCTGGATTATAAGGCGTTTACCGATAGTCTGCGAGCTATCAACGATGAGTTCGCGAGTCGCGGCGTAGAATTGCACGTGATCGGTTTTGCAAAACTTGTGGGTGATCTCATCGCTGGGTTGATGCAAGTGCTCAGCTACTTTCTCATTGCCGCTGCGGTGGTCACGGTGTTGGTGTTTTGGTATTCGCGCTGTGTGATCAGTACCGGAGTGGTAACTATCTGCTCTCTTATGGGGGTGATCTGGCAGTTGGGCACTATGCAATTGCTGGGCTTTGTTCTCGATCCTTTTTCAATCCTGGTACCTTTTCTGGTCTTTGCCATCGGCGTTTCCCATGGCTCTCAAATGGTCAATGGAATCATTCAAGATATTGGTAGTGGTCTTGATCGCTATATAGCGTCTCGGCTGACCTTTCGCCGCCTTTGTTTGACGGGCACCGCTGCCTTGTTATCGGATGCCCTAGGTTTTGCCGTGATCGCTGTTATCGCTATACCGGCAATTCGAGATCTTGCGCTGCTTGCAACCATAGGTGTGGTTGCGCTGATTATCACAAACCTTCTATTTATTCCTGTAGTGATGTCTTTCACCGGTATTACTACTCGGGCGAAAGGCCATGCAGAAACCAAGCAGAAAGGTGATTACGCATTAAGTCGGTGGCTTGGGAAATTCACGGAAAGAAAATTTGCTGCAGGAGTGTTGGTATCGGTCGCAGCGATGACCGTGGCAGCTTTCTTTTATGGGCAAAAATTGCAAATTGGTGATGTTGAAGCCGGAGCACCGGAACTGCGTGCGGATTCGGAGTACAACCAGGATGTGCAATATATCCAAGAAAACTACGGTCTTTCCAACGACATGTTTGCGGTTATCGTAACTACACCAGAAGGTGGACTGGGAAATTTTGAGACACTGTTGGAAATTGATCGGCTGGAGCGAAAACTGCGTGCTTTGCCGGGGGTTCAGATAACCGAGTCGGCTGCCAGCATGGCCAGGAAGTTAACACCGGCTGGGTTCGAAGGGTCACCGAAATGGTACACCATCAGTCGTAGCCCATATATTACCAACGATGCGATCGATAGCGTATTCACCGCGCGTCCTGGTCTTATAAATGACTCACGTACAGTAGCGCCGATCATCGCTTATCTGACAGACCATAAGGCTGAGACGCTGCAGAGAGTCGCTTCTGTTGTGGAGGAGTTTGCCGCTGAACACAATAATGAGCAGCGTCAGTTCCTTTTGGCAGCTGGGAATGCCGGGGTAGAGGCTGCGACCAACCAGACAGTGGCCAGAGCCAACTATCAAATGTTGATATTTGTTTATGCTGCGGTGATTCTATTTTGTGGCATCACTTTTCGCAGCTGGCGGGCAGTGGTTGTGGCGATTCTACCGTTGGTGGTTATTTCCACTCTTGCTCAGGCACTCATGGTATTTATGGGAATTGGTCTCAAGGTGGCCACCCTCCCAGTCACGGCGCTGGGAGTCGGTATCGGCGTGGATTATGCGTTATATCTTCTTACTGCGTATATCGTATTCCTGAGGCAGGGAATGTCAGTCAAGGAGGCCTACACCAGCGCCCTGAGATCTACCGGCAAAGTCGTCATGTTGGTCGGTATTACCTTGACAGCGGCAGTTGCTACTTGGGCATGGTCGCCAATCAAATTCCAAGCGGATATGGGGCTAATGCTCGCATTCATGTTCCTCGGTAATATGCTCGGAGCTTTAATCCTCATTCCTGCACTGGCTACCTTTATTCTGAAACCGGAACACATAAGCGGACAGAAAAAAGAGACAAAAAAAGTTGATGTAAACGACACACACGAGGTCAGCATGGAAAGAACGTTAGCGCGATCAATATAAGCCATTGCATGCACTGACTTAGGCCATGAACCTAATCACTTGGATGCTTTTCCAAGTCAAATCAACATTTGCGTTGACATGTCAGTAGAATCTGCTTAATTTGCAGAGACAAGAGCAAGGGGGAAGCAAAATGAAATTCAATTTGATGCAAACGGGTGTAATCGGTCGACGACATGAGCTTGAAGCAGGCATGGCCGGTCAGCGCCCGGAGCTGTACCAGCGCTTTCTCGAAGAGGTACGTGGCTATGTGCGTCTGGCCGACGACCTGGGGTACGGAGCGTATTGTCAGCCCGAACATCACCTGCAGATCGAAGGGTTCGAGATCAACAACCATCCGGGCATGTTCAGTCTCTACGTGGGGCTGCACTCCAAGCGCATGAAGGCGGGCATCATGGGTTATACCCTGCCCACGCATAACCCGGTGCGGGTTGCCGAGGAGATCGCCACCCTGGATCACATGCTCCAGGGACGTCTGATGGTGGGCTTCACCCGTGGCTACCACGCGCGCTGGGTTGACTCGATGGCTGCTCGCCCGGGTGTCAGTGCGACTACACCGGTGAATGCCAAGGCCAAGGATGAGCTTGATGAGCTGAATCGCGAAGTGTTCGAAGAGTCGCTGCAGATCATCAAGAAAGCCTGGGCCAATGATGTGTTCAACCACAAGGGCAAGCACTGGGAATTTCCACCCAACGGTGGTTCTGCGGGTCATCCCGCCTATGCCAGCATGGGCAAGGGCATGGATGCCGACGGCATCGTCCGGAAAATTGGTATTGCACCCAAGTGTTATCAGAACCCCCATCCGAAAATTTATGGTGGCTTCGCCGGTAGCATGCGTACGGTGGACATGTGGGCCCGTGAAGGTGGCAAGCCGATCGTTCTGGCGGCGGACCTGGACTTCTGCGACGCCTTGTGGAACCGCTATGCCGAAACGGCACGGACCCATGAGCGTGACGTGGCTCGTGAAGACGTGGCGGCTTGGGGCGGTTTCCTGATGTTGACTGATGACAAGGAGCATGCGCGGAAACTGCAGGCTGAACATCAATGGTTCTGGGACAAGTGGTTCATTCCTTTTGGCCAGAAAATGCCGAACGTGCTGATTGGCAGTGCCGACGAGATTGCCGACCAAATTGGCCGGGCGCATGACCGTCTGGGTTTCAACGAGCTGTTTCTCATGTTCGGTCAGGGTCACCTGGATCCGGAACAGAACAATGAAGAGCTGGAGAAGTTCGCTTCGCTGGTTGCGCCACGCTTCTCCACCAAGGATGCCGAAGGCACCATGGTGTGAGACTGCCAGATAATAAAGAATTCGATTAGGTAATTAAAACGATAAAATTGGAAGGATAAGACCATGCAATGCGGATTTTTTCATACTCCATATAATTTACCCCACCGTACTGCGCGTGAAATGTTCGATTGGTCACTCAAACTAGCGCAGGTATGTGATGAGGCCGGCTTTGCCGATTTCATGATTGGCGAACATTCCACTCTGGCTTGGGAGAACATCCCCTGCCCGGAAATTATCATCGGGGCGGCAGCACCACTTACAAAAAATATTCGGTTTGCGCCTATGGCGCATCTTCTGCCTTACCATAATCCAGCAACCCTGGCTATTCAGATCGGCTGGTTGTCGCAAATCCTGGAAGGCCGGTATTTTCTTGGAGTGGCACCTGGTGGGCATCATACAGACGCTATTCTCCACGGTTTCGAGAGCATTGGTCCGTTACAAGAACAGATGTTCGAAGCACTCGAACTGATGGAGAAGGTGTGGGCCCGGGAGCCATTCATGGAAAAAGGCAAGTTCTTCCAGGCAGGCTTCCCTGGACCAGATACTATGCCTGAATATGATGTAGAGATCGCAGATAATAGCCCTTGGGGTGGTCGTGATGCCTTGGAAATCGCCGTCACCGGGTTGACCAAGAACTCATCGTCCTTGAAGTGGGCCGGCGAACGTAATTATAGTCCGATTTCCTTTTTTGGCGGTCACGAGGTGATGCGCTCGCATTACGACACATGGGCTGCCGCTATGGAATCGAAGGGCTTCACTCCGGAAAGATCACGTTTCAGGGTTACCCGGGAAGTTTTTGTGGCGGACACTGATGCGGAAGCCATCAAGCGAGCCAAGGCTAGTGGCATGGCGCAGACATGGCAACATTATCTATTCCCCATCTATAAAAAATTCAATCTGTTTCCTGGAATCATAAAGGATGCAGGAGTGGATATTGATCCAAGCCAGATTGATATGGATTTTCTGGCAGAGCATGTATGGCTTTGCGGTTCTCCAGAAACAGTGACCCGTAAAATTGAGGCGATGATGGAGAGATCGGGTGGCTGCGGTCAGGTTATTGTCAACTCGCATGACAATATCGATAATCCAGAGCCTTATTTTGAATCACTGCAACGGCTCGCGCAGGAAGTTATTCCCAATATTCAAAAAGTCTGAGTCAGAGGCAGTGCGGTTGTTGCCTAATAACCGCATTGCTTGTTCAGATACCGATAATAACTGTCGGCTAAATATAATAAAACCATAGTTAACCTTTCTGTATAAACAAAGCATCGAGCACGAGGCTCACCATTTTCTCTTGAAAATCAGGATTGGGCTGATCCTCTCTATTTGATCCGCTTGCGGTAAAACACGCAGTTCCCAGAGTACCTATCCAGAGTAGCTGCACTGCTTCATGAGCAGGGCAACTCAAGACGCCCTCGTTATATAGTCTGGAAAGGTCGGCCTCCACAGTCGCAAGGGTTTCAGCTACCGCCATTGGCGGATCGCCAGCAAGTATATGCTGGATGACCAGCCGACACATCAAAGGCTCTTGGCGAGCAAATTGATTGAATGCTCCCCAGCCGTTTCTCAGTCCCTGTTGTGGGCCTCGTTCCCTGGTGCCTTGAAGATAGGCCTCGGCTACCTGTTCGTAGGTTTCATCGATCGCTGCCCGATGCAGGCCATCGAGATCACCAAAATAATGATAGATGGTGGGAGCACCGACGCCAGCCAATGCGCATATGGCTCGGGAGCTCGCTCCGTCTCGTCCTTCAATGCTCAGTAGATGGCGAGTTGCCTGAACCAGACGTTGCCTGACCTCGGTTTTTCCATCATTAGAATAATTGCTATTTTGCGTACTGAGTACTTTCATACGGGGACCTTGCTGTAATGATTCCAAAGTTATATGACTATCGGCGCTTATGCATTTTAGTAAGTTTACGGCGATCCTGATTTTGCTTGGTGACACATCTTAGCGAGTATTTCGGTGAGGATCATTTATATTTGTCATCGCTGGTGTTGACGGGTTTGTATAACACCGTTATATTGAGTTTCGACAGCATTCCTTCTTAGGCAGAGAATGCTTCCTTGCCTACTACCCATCAGAGGAGATAACAATCATGGCAATGGAAACTGGTTTGATTTTTCATCCCTATATGCGTCCGGGACGTACAGCCAAGCAGACGTTTGACTGGGGCGTTCAAACTGCTGTTCACGCGGACAGCGTAGGGATTGATTCGATGATGATCTCCGAGCATGCGTCGCAGGTGTGGGAAAATATTCCCAACCCTGAGCTGATCATCGCGGCAGCAGCCTTGCAGACAAAAAATATCAAGTTTGCCCCGATGGCCCACATCCTGCCTCATCAGCACCCGGCGAAATTGGCGATGACGATCGGATGGCTTTCTCAGATTCTAGAGGGGCGTTATTTCCTCGGTATCGGTGCAGGGGCTTACCCTCAGGCGTCCTACATGCATGGTATCCGCAATGCGGGCCAATCAAATACGGCGACGGGGGGTAATGAGACCACAAGCTTGAATGATATGGTCCGCGAGTCTCTGTCCATTATGGAGAAAATTTGGAAGCGGGAGCCTTTCTTTTACGAAGGTAAGTACTGGGATGCAGGGTATCCGGAAGAGCTTGATGGTGCTGATGGTGACGAGCAGCATAAGCTGGCCGACTTCAGCCCTTGGGGTGGCAAAGCTCCTGAAATTGCCGTGACGGGCTTCAGCTACAACTCACCCTCCATCCGCTTGGCGGGTGAGCGAAACTTCAAGCCGGTTTCGATTTTTTCTGGGCTGGATGCGTTGAAAAAACACTGGGAGGTCTATTCTGAAGCGGCCATCGCCGCTGGCCACGTCCCGGATCGTGCACGCCATGCGGTTTCGCAAACAGTATTCTGCGCTGAAACCGACAAGGAAGCCAAGAAACTTGTCATGGAGGGGCCTATTGGTTACTGCTTCCAGCGTTATCTCATCCCGATCTGGCATCGTTTTGGCATGATGGACGGTTTTGCGAAGGATGCGGGTATCGATCCGGCAGATGCCGACCTGGAGTTTCTGGTTGACAACGTGTTTATTGTTGGCTCACCTGAAACGGTTACTGAAAAGATCAACGCGCTGTTCGCTGCCACGGGTGGTTGGGGAACGCTCCAAGTGGAAGTCCATGATTACTATGACGACCCTGCACCCTGGTTCCAGTCGCTGGAGATGATCTCCAAGGAAGTTGCTCCCAAGATAGTACTGCCGTAAACCGGGTGGGCATGATACCGGTCGCGATACGTCGCGACCGGTGCGTAACCCTTAAGTGGCAGGGGTGATGCCATCGATGCTTGCAAAACGATAGCAGGCCAGTAGTTGCAGAAAGGCTTACCAGGGATGCAGTTCACTGTTCCACTTGAAGAAGGAACCGGTGTTATCTGATGTCAGATTCTCGACAGTGGACTTGATACCTTCAGCGCTTTGCTGCGGAGTGATTTCGCCGTTGGGGCCACCCATGTCTGTCTTGACATGGCCTGGATGAATTGAGGCCACACATACGCCTCGGTCTTTCAAATCAATAGCCAGGCTCAGCATGATCCTATTTACTGCCGCTTTTGTCGCACCGTAGGCATACATAGCACCATGTGGCCAAGTGGAGGCAGCGGCCTGACTGCTGACGGTCATAACCTTCCCCTTGGCGGCCAGAAGGTTTGGTAAAAGTGCTTGTACCAGGCGGAACGGCCCAATAGTCATCACTTCAAAAGCCCGGCGCCAATCGTTAAAATCATCTTCTGTGAACGCGGCGCCTTCAATACTATCTGTTTTTCCGCCGATGATGCCAGCTACATTGAGCAGTACATGAACGGGCGCATCACTAAGAATTGTTGCCGCCTCGTCTATCGAAGCCCCGTCCGCCATATCAACCTGATGCAAGGTTATTCGGCCCCCGGAAGTGGCTGCGAGCCGCCCAAGTTCCGTCGCTTCATTCGGACTTCTACAAAACGCATATATCCGGTTACTGTCGGCCGCATATGCTTCGACAAGCGCAAGGCCAATGCCACGGTTAGCGCCAGTTATTACGATATTTTCCATCTATCAGACCTCTGAATTCGATTGTTGGAAACGCGATATTTAATAAAAGCTAAACATGGAGGATAGGCGCTGCTGGGTTGCACAGGAATAAAATTTCTGCCAACAGAGCCTGGATTAGGTCATTGCAACTAATGGCAGGCGAGAGGATTGTCAGGTACTGCTTCCGACGGCATACGACCTATGCGGATCGTGAAAGCCTCTGGCTCTGGAATTCATCGTGCGTTTTCATGGGCTATGGAAAGACGCCTGGATCGCTCCTCAAATAGCTGATTGAAAACAAGCTTCGATGGAATGATGCAGGTCACATGCTTCAAGGATATCTGCAAACCAGGGGACCACTGCTAATTCATTAAGCCTGGTAGGATTCAGCCAAGCGCAATCATCATTCTCCCAATTAAGGGTCAATGCTCGAGTTTGGCTGGCAAAATGGAATGTGTGTACACGCCACACTCGACCATCCAGACCTTCCAAATGTAGCACCTTGTTGCTGAGGAGCCGGAGATCCCATCGCGAAATACCGGCCTCTTCCTTGATCTCTTCCAGTGCCTGGGCTAAGGGATCGTTGCACGCGTCGAGGAACCCGGTTACACAGTTCCAGCGACCCACATCACCGGTCACTAGCGGACTACGTCGCAGCAAGGCAAGGTCACCCTGATGGGAAAGCACAGCCGCTACGATATCGTGGCAGACCGCCGGTGTAACCTGTTCCGCTGTCATTTGGCTTCTCATGGTGGCCTCCGTTAACGGCTTCAAGCGCATTATCGTGTGACTTTGCATTCATCATGGTTCAAGATACAGCTCAAGTCAACTCTGGTGTTGATTTTATTGTGGCTTTTAATCGGTTGGGAGGTGAAGGAATATGGGAGCACTTCGAACGCAGATTTTTTTCAATGGCGAGCAAAAGCTGGCGGCTAGTGTTGGGGGGCCGGAAGACGGCCCCGGCATCTTGTTTCTGCATGGGGGCGGGCAGACCCGATACGCGTGGAATAGCTGTGCTGAAACCCTTGCTGAAGATGGGTTTCGCGTCATCAGTCTTGACCTGCGAGGGCATGGAGATAGCGCTTGGGCTGCGGATGGGTATGCAATCGAGTTGCAGGTTCAAGATGTCCTGGCGGTCATTTCGCAGTTTCCTGAGCCTCCAATATTGGTTGGTGCGTCTCTGGGCGGATTGGTCGCGCTTAACACTCTAGGCCTTCATGTCAGGGGTGGCAGAGCTCTCGTTCTGGTGGATATCACGCCGCGTATCGATATGCAGGGCGCTGCGCAGGTGCGTGATTTCATGACAGCAAACCCGGAGGGGTTTGAAAGTCTTGCTCAGGCAGCTGAGACAATTTCACGCTACCTTCCTCATCGCCGACGTCCTGAAAGCCTGTCAGGGCTGCAGAAAAACCTGAGAATGCGCAACGGGCGTTGGTATTGGCATTGGGACCCGGCCTTGTTTTTCTCATTGGATGTGTCCAAAGAAGCCGTGCAGGCGCGCCATGAGCAAGCCAGCAGGAGTATCACAGTGCCCACATTATTGATTCGGGGTAGCCGGAGCGAGCTGGTAGGTGAAGATCAGGTAAATCATTTCCTGGAGCTGATCCCGCATGCTGACTTTATTGATATTCAAGATGCCGGGCATATGGTCGCGGGAGATAGCAACGAGGTGTTCATTCAAGCCTTGCGGGAGTTTGTCACAAGTTTGCCTGGCTAGCCTGATTGGATAGACACCCCCTTTCAGGAAGGGGGCGTCAGCGTGTCAGCGCACCGACACCAAGCCACCATCCACGGGCAACATCTGACCGGTAATAAAGCGTGAACTGTCGCTGGCAAGAAATACCATAACCGGTGCCAGGTCTGTATCGGCATCGCCAAACTTGCCCCCCAACGGAATATCCATTTTGGTAGCCGCATCATGTGCAGCCAGCTCAGCAGGAGATAGGGCGTTGCGAAAGGCGACATACATGGGTGTGACCATATAGGGTAATACAGCATTGACACGTATACCGTCTGGCCCCCATTGGCGGGCTACGTTGCGTGTCCATGTGTGAACTGCTGCTTTGCTCGCCGCATAGAGCCCATTATTCAGCTCACCGACCAGGCCTGACTCGGAGCCGAAATTGATGATATTGCCAGTCCCCTGGGTTTTCATCAGTCGATAGGCTTCAGCATTGGTATTCATCGTACCTAGCACATTGATACTGAAAAGTTGGTTGAATAGATCCTCAGGGATGGCATCTGGGGGAGAATGGCGATGCACACCGGCGATATTGGCTAGAACATCCAGGCCGCCCATCTCATCAGTCGCCGCTTGAAAGGCTTTCTCTACGTCATGCCGGTCACTGATGTCACACTGGTGAAAACTGATATTACTATTCGGAAAGGCCGCTCGGAGTTCAATAGCAACCTGTTGACCCAGCGAGTCGTTGATATCCATGGATGCAACGCTTGCTCCCGCCGCAACATAGGCCCGTACGATGGCCGCTCCGATGCCCTGGGCGCCGCCGGTAACGATGATTTTCTTGCCAGTCAGCTGCTGCATTCTATACCTCTTATTTTTATCCTAGGATTTCAGTGATGTATTGATAAATCAGGCTGTAGTTCGAGGTCAACTGTTGTGTTGATTTTATGCGTGTACTATGCAAAAGTCGACATCTGAAAAAATAAAGGAGCATTTTGTATGCCCAGGTTGCTCAATAAAGTCGCTGTCGTTACCGGCGGAGGTCGAGGTATCGGCAAAGCCATAGTTGAGGCTTTCGTAGCCGAAGGTGCACGCGTTGTGATTGGGGATATTGATACCCATGCCGCTAGTTTGGAGTCACAACTGGGTGCCGAACGGGTGGCATTCAAGCGAACCGATGTAACTGTTGACAGTGACATTGAAGCGCTTGTGGCCTATGCCGTTCAGCGTTTTGGTCGCTTGGACATCATGGTGAATAATGCAGGCGCATTGGGTGACCAGGCTGCGTTGGTTAATCTTGATCCGAACAGTTTTGCCAAGACCATTGCACTATTGCTGGGATCTGTCGCTTTGGGGCATAAATACGCTGCTCGACAGATGATTGCGCAGGCGGAAGGAGGCAGCATCGTTTCGATCTCGAGCATCGCCGGTATTCAGGCTGGCTGGTCATCGGCATCTTATGATGCGGCAAAAGCTGCGATACTGCATTTTTCCCGCTCGGCATCATATGAACTTGCAGCAAAACAGATTCGTTCCAATGTGGTTGCGCCCGGCTTGATTCTGACTCCCATAATAGGTACAGCCTGTGACGTCGCTCCAGAGCACTATGAGGCATTCACTGAAAGTCTCCGAGCACCGTATGGTGATCTGATTCCCTTGGGGCGTGCAGGTAATCCGGAAGATATAGCCCAAGCCGTGTTGTTCTTTGCGTCGGCGGAGTCCTCGCATATCACAGGGCAGTCACTTGCCGTGGATGGCGGACTGACCTCCATGACTGGCTTTGATATAGGTGGGGTAGTCGCGCAAGCAGTAGAGAGCTTTAATGCACAAATTGATAGACCTGACGACGGGAAAATCGGTTGGTTGCCGAACAAGAACCATTAGGGACTATATTTTCTTGCTAGCAAGCAGATCAGGACAAAGCTCATGTCCCATTAGGATACAGCAGTCATCCATAGGGCCCTTGATGGCAAGTTGCAATCGCAATGCTTTGATCTCCGTCAATCCCAATAAAGTCAATGTATGGAAGAAAGGGGATAGGGATCCGGGGATGATTGAGAAGGCTTATCTGATTCCCGAGTATCACGCAGCCGGAACCTGGGGCCTGCAAACGCGCCAAACTGTAGTGGCATGGTTAGCCTTTACGCAAGCATAGGTACTGGCTAGCATGGTACCGCGAGACGATATACTGATATGCTTTATGGTGTTTAATAAAGGAAGAGCTTAATAGATGGCAAGGTCACCCAAATACAGCAATATTTCCCAGCGCCGAAAAACGGCGCTGAGTGATGGCGGAGCTAAATATAAAGCAAAAAGGGATGAGTTGATTCGTGTTGCAGCTGATCTTTTCAAGGAAAAAGGCTATCAGACGACGACCCTCAACGACATTGCCAGCCATGCTGGAATGGACCGGGCCAGCGTCTATTATTATGTGGGCAACAAGGAAGAATTTTTCCGGGATGCAGTGAAAGGCGGCGTTGAGCAGAACGCGGAAAAAGTTGATCAGGTGCTTGCGCGCAAGGATATCAGTACCCAAGAAAAACTGGAACAGTTAGTCCAGCTGCTCATGAAGTCCTATAGCGACAGCTATCCTTATATGTACCTGTACATCCAGGAAGAAATGCACAAAATAGCGGATGCTAAAACCCCTTGGGCACAGGAAATGTTGGAGAAAACCAAAGGTTTTGAGCGAGCAGTGTTGGCTCTGATCAAGGAAGGGATGGCAGAGGGCAGTTTTCGTGATGACATCGCGGCCACCCTTGCTGCTAACACTATTTTCGGCATGCTCAACTGGACGTACCGCTGGTATACACCCAACAGCAAATACAGTGCTGAAGAAGTGGCTGACGCCTTTAGCAAAATTTTCTTTACCGGCCTGCGCAGCAATAAATAATCTAGATCGGGATGCTCAAACGCTAAGCTGTTCCAGAATATCGGCCAAGGCCTGAGCGGCGACGGACAGCTCATGGTCAGCTTTGGTCAGCATCCCGATGGGTCGTTCTATCACCGGATTTGCGAGCGGAATACAGTGAGCCCCGAGTTCATGCATTTGTTGAATGCACAGGGATGGAACCACGCTCACTCCAAGCCCACTTCCTACCATGCGGCCTATTGTTGCCAATTGATGGCTCTCCATCGCAACGTTCAGTTTTTGCCCACCAATGCTCAAACTCTCCTCCAGCATGACACGAACGGCAGATGGTCGTTGCAAGGTGATAAAAGGATAGGTCTGCAAATCCTCCCAGCAGACCTTCGTACATTCAATTAGTGGCGAGTCTCTCGGTACTACCGCGACAAATCTATCCAGATACAAAAGCTTGAATTTCATCGAAAGGTCGCTTGCTGGTTCAAAGGTGATCCCCAGCTCCACCTGGCGGTTACGAACCATTTCTACCACCTGTTCATTGATCACGTCATGGACAGTGATCCCGATCGCAGGGTAACGCTCACGAAAATGCATGAGCATTGATGGCAGACGGTTACCGGCAAAGGAGGGCATGGCCGCGATGGATACCCGACCCCGCCGTAAGGTGAAATGCTGGCGCAGGTTATCCTCGACATTATCCCATTCGGCGACAAGGCGGCGGGCCAGAGGAAACAAAGCATGGCCTTCGGGTGTCAGGTTAACCGTACGGGTGGTGCGACTGAACAGGCGTCCTCCCAAGCCATCTTCCAATGCTTTTATTGAGAGGCTTAATGCGGGCTGAGACATATAAAGTCGTTCTCCGGCCTGGGCGAAGCTCAGGGTCTGGGCGACTGCAACAAACGCCCGAAGCTGTTTAATGGTCATGATGATGCTTTCCGTTGGGCTCCTTAATTAATATTAATAGTAAATGAATAGGTTAAAAAAACAAACTTAACAAATTACTTGCTTCGTTCCACACTCATGTTTACGAACTCTCGAAGAGGATGAAAGCATGGCTGGTTTCGATAAGTGTGTGAGCTCCTACGCCGAAGCTCTGGATGGTTTAGAGGATGGGATGACCGTGCTGGCCGGTGGCTTTGGCTTGTGTGGCATTCCAGAAAACTTGATTGCGGAGATCAAGAGAAAAGGCACGACTGGCCTCACTGTGGTTTCCAACAACTGTGGAGTGGATGGGTTTGGGTTGGGCGTTCTGCTTGAAGACCGGCAGATCCGAAAAATGATCGCCTCCTATGTGGGTGAGAATGCGCTGTTCGAGCGTCAGCTGCTTGATGGTGAATTGGAGGTTGAATTGACCCCGCAGGGCACTCTGGCCGAGAAGATGCGGGCTGGTGGAGCGGGCATCCCTGCGTTCTATACCGCAACGGGATACGGCACTCCCATTGCAGAAGGGAAGGAGACCCGCGAGCTGGCAAGGCGTCACTACGTACTGGAGCACGCCATCACGGGTGACTTTGCCATCGTCAAGGGCTGGAAGGCCGATCGTTTCGGTAATGTCATCTATCGTCACACCGCACAGAATTTCAACCCGTTGGCCGCTGCTGCTGGACGAATCACTGTTGTGGAGGTGGAGGAGATTGTCGAGCCAGGCGAGCTTGAGCCCGGCCAGATTCAAACGCCAGGTATCTATGTGGATCGAGTGATCTGCGGCAGTTTCGAGAAGCGTATCGAGAAACGCACCCTGCGTGCTTGATGCTGCGCTACTGAACAGAACAAGAGGAAATAGACATGGCACTGACTCGTGAGCAGATGGCGCAACGTGTTGCACGTGAACTGCAGGATGGCTTCTACGTGAATTTGGGTATCGGTATTCCTACCTTGGTGGCGAACTATGTACCGGAGGGTATGGAGGTCATGTTGCAGTCCGAGAATGGTTTGTTGGGCATGGGGCAGTTCCCCACCGAAGATGAGCTGGACGCGGATATGATAAATGCCGGCAAGCAGACGGTAACCGCCCGCGTTGGCGCATCGATCTTTGACTCCGCTGCCTCCTTCGCAATGATCCGGGGCGGACATATCGACCTTACCGTACTGGGTGCCTTCGAAGTGGATGTGCAGGGCAACATCGCTTCCTGGATGGTGCCGGGCAAGTTGATCAAGGGTATGGGGGGCGCTATGGATCTGGTTGCCGGCGCGGAAAACATCATTGTCACCATGACTCATGCATCCAAGGACGGCGAGTCAAAACTGCTGGATCAGTGCAGTCTGCCGCTGACAGGCGCGGGTTGCATAAAGCGCGTGCTAACGGATCTGGCTTACCTCGAGATTGCCGACGGGGCGTTTATTCTGAAGGAACGCGCCCCTGGGATCAGTGTGGAGGAAATTGTCGCCAAGACTGCCGGCCGTCTGGTCGTGCTAGACCATGTGCCGGAAATGGTCCTGTAAGCATATGAGGTCGCGGTACCTGGCCGGTGGGCGGCTGATTTACGGGCCGAGCGAAATAAGAGAGCCCAGGCGATTGCCTGGGCTCTTTGCTTACGCAGGAAGGATCACCACTGGGTTTCAGGAATATCGACCATGATCCCGTCCAGATCCTGGGACATGACAATCTGGCAGCATAGTCTGCTGTTGGCTTTGACCTCTGCCGCGGCACATTCCAGCATCTCCACCTCTCGGGTAGAGGGGGCCGTGATCTTGTCCTGGAACGACTCATTCACGTACACATGGCAGGTGGCGCAGCTTGCACTGCCACCGCAGTCACCGACGATATCGTAGATGCCGTTGGAGACGGCCGCCTGCATCAGGCTGACGCCCTCGGTTACCTCCAGCTCGTGCCGTGTTCCGTCGTGGGAGATGTATATTGCTTTAGCCATTGTTGTTGTCCTCTTGTACGTAGGCGCGCTCAGCCTGGCTGACTCGCCTGCTCATTGTGTTCAGGCGTAGGCCGGTTGTTCTTTTGCTGCGTTTATGATTTCTTTCAGCGTTACGGTTTCGTCGGCGAGACGATCCGCCCTGATCGCGAGCCGGTCAGTAATGAGCTGCTTCGACAGATTGAATTCTACCGGCCGATTCACCGTGTCCACGGCCAGAACCCTGTCGTTTTTGAGATAAAACACGCTGAAATCCGGACGCTCCAGGCTGCCTCTGATGATGATCTGGTCGTATCCGTTGGAAAGACCAACCATTTTCAGTCCAATGTCATATTGATCGGACCAGAACCAGGGAGCGGCTTCACTGCGAACGGGTTTGTCGCAGAGAATGGCCGCGATTTTCCTGGCCTGCTCCAGCGCATTGGGTACCGACTCCACGCGCACCCGGCGGTTGTAAATGCTGCTGTGAAAGCTTGCACAGTCCCCCAGCGCCATGATGGCTGGATCTGAGGTGCGCATGCCTTCGTCGACGAGGATGCCGTCGTCCACTTCCAGCCCCGCATCCCTGGCCAGCTCGCAGTTGGGGATCAGCCCGATGCCCGCCACCACCAGATCGGCAGGGATGCGGGTTCCGTCAATGCAGAGCACTGCGTTTATCTGCGACCCGTCATCTGCGACCTCGAAGCGGGCGATCTGAGTATTGACTCGGATATCCACCCCCGCATCCCTGTGCAGGCGTTCATAAAAGGCTGATACCGGGGGCGCTGTCACCCGATCAAGCACTCGCTCGGCGATGGTCAGTATAGTTACGCGCATGCCCATCTTGATGGCGGAAGCAGCCACCTCGAGGCCGATGTAACCGCTGCCGATGACTACCAGGTGGTTGCCGCTGATCATCTGGCTGCGGATGCGTTCAGCATCCGCCAGGGTTCGCAGGTAACACAGGTTATTTGCGGTCTCCACCGGGCCGCACGCGTCCGGGAGGGTTCGCGGACGGCCGCCAGTGGCCAGGATCAGGCGGTCATAACTCAGCGTCTGACCATCTGCCAACTTTATCGTCGCCGCGTCTCGATCGATCGCGGTCACCCTGCTCCCCTGAAACAGCTGAATGCGGTGCGCCTCGTACGCCTCAGGCGTTCTGAGATACAGGCTCGCCAGGGAAGCGGTGCCCGCAAGATACGCCTTGGAGAGGGGCGGCAGGTGGTAGGGTACATCAATGCTTTCGCCCAGCAGGGTAATGTCGCCCTGCCAACCCTGAGCCCGCAATCCGAACGCCACTTCGACGCCGGCCTGCCCGGTTCCGATTATGACTACCTTTTCCTGTGGCTTCATTACGCCTCCTCGCGGTCAGACCGCATTGGTCGAAGCGGGATCCCAGACCAGTGGCAGGGAGCGAACGCCACTGACAACACCGGCCTGGTGCGGCACTTCGGCACCGGGCTTGATCGAGAATTCGGGAATACGAGCCAGCCATTCCTCCAAGGTGATCATGATTTCCCGGCGGGCCAGATGCTGACCTACGCAGAGGTGGCTCCCATGCCCAAAGGTGGTGTGGGAAATCTTTTCGCGGTTGAAATCAACGTGCATTGGGCAGGCATTTTCCCGCTCATCGAGCCCGGAAAGCAGCTGCGGGAGCAGAATCAGATCACCTTCCTTCATTTGAACGCCATGGAACTCGTAGTCCTGGGTCAGAATGCGCCCGTCTGCCACGACTGAGAAGCGCCGCAACAACTCCTCGGTGGCCGCTGGCAGGCGCTCGGGATTGTCAATCAGCTCTTGGCGATGCTCGGGGCTGCGGGCCAGGAATTCCATGATGAAGCTGATGAAATTCACCACCGTATCCAGGCCGGCAAGTAGTAGCAAGCCACACACCTTCTTGGCCTCGTCGCTGGTAATCGGGCGGCCCTCGATCTGGCCGTTGGCGACTACGCTGATCGCATCAGTACCCGGCTTGCCGGTACGTTCGGCGATAATGGGCACCAGATAGTCATATAACGCGTTCCGGGCCTCGACAAAGGTCATGCTGCCATCCGGGCGGGTCATCTGGTCGCAAATATATTTCAGGTGCGGAATGTCCTTGTGCGGCAAGTCGGCCATGAGCATGAAAATGCGGATCGGGAAGGGCTCGGCGTAGGCCTCGGTAAAGTTGCATTCGCCTTTCAAGCGCAGCTCATCGATCAGCGAGCGGGACAGGTCGCGGATCTGCGTCTCCAGGTCGTCAACGACCGGCAGACCCGCGACCTTGTTGAGAATCGCCCGCCACTTGCGCTGCTCCGGCGGATCCATCGAGGTAGGGATGAAGTCATAGGCCTCGCCGGCTTCCCGGGGAATGAATGGGCACTGGCTCGAGAAGATTTGTGGATTTTCGTATGCCTCACGAATCAGCTGCGCCCGCGACGCTATCCAGTGACCGCCATTGCGCTGCGTCCAGACAATTTCCGGTACCCCCGGGCCCTGCAGGGTGGCCCATGCCTGATGTCCCCCCTGGGACAGATTAGGTGGGTTGTACATGTCGAAATCGAATACCAGGTGCTCTGGGACATGGGTCGGCAGCGGGGCGACGACGGCGTCATTAACTGCAGTTTCAGTATTCATTGTTGTTCTCCTGACTCGATTTTTACAGAGTGGGGTCGATCACGGGTTTGATGAGGTTGCCGATCTTTACCTGTTCCAGCGCTTTGTTGGCGTCGGCGATGGAAAAGCGCTGCGTGATGAGACTGGCCAGCGGGTATCGCTCCTGCATCTGGGCGGCAAAATGCATCGCCTGGTGAAAATGTTTGGGTTTGGCGAAGGTGGCGCCGGATACGTGAATGTTCTTGATCGTCAGATCACGGGGAGAAATGGGCTGTGTTCCAATAGCTCCCCATAATCCGAGCACTATGTAGCGGCCATGGTTGCCAGTCAGATCTACCCCTTCAGGGAAGGCGGGCAATGCGCCGGCTGCCTCAACAACGACACTGGCGCCGCGCTTGCCGAAACGGTCATTGACGATGCGCTGGCGCTCCTCTGCGGAAGTGTCCTTAAGCGAGATGGTTTCGGTTGCTCCTAAACTGCGTGCCACCTCCAAACGGGTCTGGGAGTGATCAATGGCTATGATGTCCTTTGCCCCCGAAGCTGCAGCAACCAGTACCGCTGCCAGGCCTACGGGGCCGGCACCTTGCACCACTACAGTATCGCCGAGACCTACAGGCCCACAGCGGTCAAAGCCACGTAGAACAGTAGGCAGGGCGCAACCCAGCGCCGCCAGCGCTTCAGGTTGCGCATGGTCGGGCAGGCGATAGAAAGCCATACCATTGGGGAGGCAGGCAAAGTCGGCGTAACTGCCCCAGTTGGGCTTCTCGGCATGCTCAAAGAAGGTGGAGTTATCACACGGGGTTTCGTCCAATACGGTGCAGCTGTGGCAACGGTGGCATAACGCGATAGGAGCCCAGTACACCAGGTCACCTGGTTTCACTGGAACACCGGCATAGTCTGTGCTGACCCCTTCACCCAGTTTTTCGATGCGCCCGACACCTTCATGGCCGAGGATAATGGGAAAGGGCATAGCACCTGCTTCGCCGGAAACGATGTGCACATCGCTTCCGCAGACCCCTCCGAGTACCACTCGCACAAGGGCTCCACCGGGCTGTGGATCGAAGATGGGCACTTCCCAAGTTTCAACCCGGTTCTGCTCGACCATTACTGCCGCTCTAGCGTACTGCATGCTCACACCTCATTTTTATTATGCATTTTCTGGGTTGCTGGTGAGCCATGCGCGCATGCGTCGTACGGCGTGCTAGGCTCACCGTCTATATCGGTGATATAATCAATATATCCGCGATATAGAGATTGGTCAACACGCGTGGTGGAAAATCAATTGTCAGCTGAAAGTTGATGAGCAGAGGGGGAGCCACTATTGGCCACGGTTAACTTGTTGAGAAAGAAAGGGCGTCCGGAGCTGGGCAATGGAGACGTGAAGCGCGATCTGCTTAATGCAGCCATGCAGCTTCTCAGCAGTGAAGGGCGCGAAGGGGCCACCATGCGGGCGATCTGTGCAGCTGCGGGGGTGACGCCGCCCACTTTGTATCATTACTACGGAGATCTGGAGGGTTTGCATAAAGCGGCAATTGATGAAACCTATCTTGGCGTGGCGGAGGCTTACCATGGAGGCACAGAGGAAAAAGGCCCGCTGAAGGGGATTCGAGACGGCTGGGCAACATTTCTTGAGTTTGCCCACTCTGAACCGAACATGTGTCGCATCGTAATTCAGCAAATAATGGCCGGAAAGCCGCCCAGTATGGTAATGGAAACACTGCAGGGTCTGGCGGAGGATCTGAATGAGTTTCACGCACAGGGTGTGTTGAAGTACAACCCCAAAGACACCGCACAATTGTTATGGATGAGTGCCTTGGGTGCACTGACCTACGCAGTCAGCAAGGACAGTGTCGCGTTGGAGGGCTCCGAAGAACCCTCACTCCAGAAGGCATTACTTGAGATAACTCTGGATGCGTTGTTTGAGCACTGATAGGGATAGGTTGGATGGCTCGGTTGAGATTACTGTTCAGGGGTTCCCGCACTATTCATGATGGGTGAAAACTCGGTTGGTACCCATGAATAAGCATCGTCCTTGACCCGAACGTGACCGAGGCCAGGGAAGGGGAGGTGTGCACCGGCAACCCAGAACCTTCCCGCAGAGGTGCTCGAAAGCAACTGCAGTCTTGACGCCCTCGCTTGGTCCGTATCGGCATCAGCTTCTATCACAACGTCCGGGTGAGCGAACTGCACCGCATGGTTGTGCAATACGTCGCCCCAAACCATGAGGTTCTCGGTACCGGAGCGGAATAGGTAAGCGGTATGTCCGGGTGTGTGCCCATAGGCAGGAACGCTTTCCACACCCGGCAACAGCGTATCGTTTGGCTGGTATCGTTGCAGTTGCTCTTCCGTATAGGGAGCCAGGGCGCTTCTGGTCATGCTGAAGAAAGCCTGGTTGGCTTCCGGGATATCTTCCATGGCGGTATCCAGCCAGAACTCTGCCTCTACCTGCGGAACGTAAATGGTCGCGTTAGGGAATACAGCATTACCGTCAGCCTTGGCTAGCCCGCAGGAATGGTCCGGGTGTAGATGAGTCAACAACACCGTATCGATCTGCCCCGGCTTGTAACCTGAAGCCTCAAGATTATCGACAAGGGAGCCCATGGTGGGACCGAAGCATTCAGCTGCGCCTGTATCCACCAATACCAGATTATTGCCTGTGTTTATGAGGTAGCCGTTAACCGCAGTTTGTATTCCGTCATCGGTAGCGATGAATACGTCATTCAGCAGGCTTTCCAGAGTGTCTCTGCTCAAGCCTTTCAGCCAATCCAGATCGAAACGGACATAGCCATCGTATAGGGCAGTAACCTCCAGATTGGCAATATTCATTCGATAATAACCGGGCACCTGGTGAGGCTGTTTTGCTATGGGGTCGGCTAACGCGTGTGCTGCTGAAAAGCTCATTGCCAAGCTCATGAGACCAGCTGTGATCGGAGCTCCAAGGAAGGAGAGTCGCGAAAGTATCATTATTGTTTCTCCGTAGCGCCTACACTGTTTAAAACAGTGTATCGATGATATGTTGCCCAATCAACGTGAGCGCTGAATATTCAGGCGAAGCGGCAGACTGCGAGGCGGTTCAGTAAGGATGACAGTGCGCAGGAGACGAGACATGTAGCCATGTGACCGAGCCTGCCTTGCAAAAAGGTTAACTATTCGTGTCGAGACCTGTGTCTCGCAAGGAAGACCGGTGCGTCTGCGATATACACCAATTGAGATGGTGCGCCGCTGCACTTTGGCATCCAAAGCGACCTTGGCCTATCTTGGTGAAGGCATGAAAGCGATATCAATATTAAGAAGGAAACTAGAATGCTGACCCAGAAGATATATCGGTATTTGTTAATGTTCCTCGCGTGCTTGACGTTGTCTTTGCAGGCGCAGATGGCTGCTGCCCAAGAGGAAGAGATGCAAGCCCGGCAGCTGTTGAGCGAAGCCGTCAACTACTACAAGGAAAACGGCGACAAGGCCCTGGCCGTGTTCAGCCGGCAGGGGCCCTTCGTCAGGGATGATCTCTACGTGTTCGCGATCAACACCAACGGCATCATGCTGGCCAGCGGCGGCCCGTCGGTCATGCTCATCGGGCGAGACATCATGAATGCCATCGATGATGAGCTCAAGCCCGCTTTCGAGCGGGCGTTGAGCCAGCCGGAGGATGGTGAGATCCTGGAAGCAGACTATCCCTGGGGCAACTGGAATACCGCTGGCCGCAAGATCACCAAGCATGTGTACTTCCAGCGGGTAGGCGATACGGTGCTGGCGGTCGGTTATTACCAGCCGCGGGCCAGTTCCGAGCAGGCGCTGCAATTGCTGGAGACGGCAAGCGAGGCGGTGAGCAGCAGTCCGCGGGAAACCTTCACCGCGATCAACGCGTTGGACCAGCGTTTCTACAAGGACGATCTCTACGTTTTTGTGGTCGAGCTGGATAGCCAGCGCTTCGTCGCCCATGGTTCCAACTTGCGTCTGGTCGGACGTGACTTTGGCGCTCTGACTGACGAGGTCGGCAAGCCCTTCGGTCAGGAGGCGCTGGACAAGATTGCCTCCAGCGAGACGGCCGAGTTCGATTACCAGTGGAAGCACCCGATCACCGGTGATACCGAGCAAAAGCACGCCTATGCCCGCAAGGTCGGTAACTATCTGGTAGCAGTAGGTTATTACCAACCCAATAACGGCAGTGACGCTCAAGCCGACACTGAATAGCGCTTCCTGTAGCTCAGCCCGGTTGCGGATTCAGCGCTTCCGGGTGGGCTGACCTCTTCTGGTACTGCTCTGCTTCCTGCCTCTGATACCCGCTTTTATCAGCAATTGATTGTCCGCCTGACCGATCTTGGCCAATGCGCCTGAGTGTCGTCGCCTGCCATCTCGTAGTGCCCATCGGCTCATCTGACCAAATTGATAGTGTGCGGTAATCGCACAGACTGGCTGCCGACCTTGAATCGAATCTCCTATGCTCCACCGCAGCTTCATTCGGATCTTTGACCGGTCCAAGCACTTTCACAACAACAAAAATGAGAACGATGGTATGCATAAGATAAATATTCACGAGATCATCGATAACGCCCGCTTCAACCAGTTCCACTGGCTAGTGATGTGCCTGTGCGCTCTGCTGCTGATCTTCGACGGCTATGATCTGTTCATCTACGGTGTGGTTCTGCCGGTGATCATGGAAGAGTGGGGGCTGACGCCGCTGGAAGCCGGTGCATTGGGCAGTTATGCGCTGTTCGGCATGATGTTCGGTGCGCTGGTTTTCGGCACCTTGGCCGACCGCATCGGACGCAAGAAGGGTATCGCCATCTGCTTCCTGCTGTTCAGCGTGGCCACTGTATTGAATGGCTTTGCCAGTACGCCGACCGAGTTCGGTATCTTTCGCTTTCTGGCCGGCTTGGGTTGCGGCGGTCTGATGCCCAACGTGGTGGCATTGATGAACGAATACGCACCCAAGAAGCTGCGCAGCACCCTGGTGGCGGTGATGTTCAGTGGTTACTCGCTGGGCGGCATGATGTCTGCGGGACTGGGTATCTTCCTGCTGCCGACATTCGGCTGGGAAGTGATGTTTTTCGCTGCGGCGGTGCCTTTGTTGCTGCTGCCGGTGATTCTGCTGTATCTGCCTGAGTCGGTGGGTTTTCTGGTGCGCCAGGGCCGCAATGATGAAGCGCGTGCGCTGTTGCAGCGAATCCAGCCCGACCTGCAGATTGGACAGGATACGGAACTGGAAATAGTCGAAGCTTCCAAGCAGAAGACATCAGTACTCGATCTGTTCCGCGATGGTCGTCTGGTTGGCACGCTGTCTATCTGGGTCGCCTTCTTCTGCTGTTTGCTGATGGTCTACGCGCTGGGTTCCTGGTTGCCGAAACTGATGGCCAATGCCGGGTACAGTCTGGGGTCGAGCCTGTCGTTCCTGTTGGCACTGAATTTCGGCGGCATGTTTGGTGCCATCCTCGGTGGCTGGCTGGGCGATCGTTTTGATCTCGGCAAGGTCGTGGTGGTGTTCTTCGCTGTGTCGGTGGTGTCCATCAGCCTGTTGGGGATCAAGACGCCGATGCCGGTGCTCTATACCCTGATTACTATTGCCGGTGCCACGGTGATCGGTACGCAGATCCTGCTGTATGCCGCGGCGGCTCAATTCTATGGCTTGTCGATCCGCTCCACCGGCCTGGGCTGGGCTTCAGGTATTGGTCGCAACGGCGCTATTGTTGGGCCATTACTGGGCGGCGCGCTGCTGGGAATCAATCTGCCGCTGCAGCTGAACTTCATGGCCTTTGCCATTCCGGGGATCATTGCATCACTGGCCATGATGCTGTTTGTCCTGTCGAGCAGGCGTGCTAGTGTCGCGGCGGCTCCCTTGATGGCAACCAAGGCCTGACTGGGCACATGAGGAATTCTAGCCGGGGTTCCTCAGGCAGACTGGTACGCGAGACGATATGAAAACCTTACTCCGAGATATTTCCCTCTCCGCGGTGGTCGCCGGTTTCATCGCGACGGTGATCTCTTATGCGGGCCCACTGGTGATCATCTTCCAGGTCGCCCAGGCAGCGGATCTGCCTCACGAGGTGCTGTCTTCCTGGGTCTGGGCGATTTCCATTGGCAGCGGTGTGCTCGGTATCGTGCTCAGCCTGCGTTACAAGGTGCCGGTCATTGTGGCCTGGAACGCACCGGGTTCGGCGCTGCTGATCACGTTGTTGCCGGGCATGAGCCTGAATGAGGCAGTGGGTGCCTATCTGGTCAGCAGTGCCATCATTCTGCTGGTCGGGCTTTCCGGAACCTTTGACCGCATCGTCAGCAAGCTGCCGGCGGCGATTTCCGCCGGCATGCTGGCAGGTATTCTGTTCAGCTTCGGTACCGGCCTGTTCGTTTCGCTGCAGGATCAGCCCCTGCTGGTGCTGGCCATGTTCTTCACCTATCTGCTGGCTAAACGGCTGATGCCGCGTTACGCGGTGCTGGCCGTGCTGGTGGTAGGTGTGAGCATTGCCCTGGGGATGGGCGAGCTGCGCAGTGATGCGCTGGTGATCGGCCTGGCGATGCCGGTGTGGATAAGTCCCGAGTTCAGCTGGCAGGCCACGCTCAACATAGCGCTGCCGCTGGTCATGGTCGCGTTGACCGGACAGTTTGTGCCCGGCGTTGCCGTGTTGCGCAATGAAAATTACCAGACGCCTGCCAGCCCACTGATCAGCAGCAGCGGGTTGGGTTCGCTGTTGCTGGCGCCGTTCGGTTGTCATGGGCTGACGCTTGCGGCTATCACCGCAGCCATCTGCACCGGCAAGGAGGCCCATGAGGATCCCGCGCGGCGCTATGTGGCCGGTGTTTCGGGTGGCGTTTTCTATCTGCTGCTCGGGCTGTTCGGTGCGACCCTGGTCTCGATCTTCACGGCTTTTCCGGATGCCTTGATCGCCGCGCTGGCAGGGCTGGCGCTGTTGGCGGCGATTGCCGGCTCGCTGACCGGTGCCATGGCAGTGCCGAAGGACCGTGAAGCGGCACTGATCACCTTTCTGGTGACGGCGTCCGGCATGTCTTTCCTGGGTCTGTCCGCCGCGTTCTGGGGACTGATCTTCGGTATTGCTGCGCATGTCCTGCTGGGTTTCAGGAAACCTGCTGCTGCGCTGGCAACGCCATCGGCGAGTATTTCGGCGGAGCAATCTGTCCGCTGAAAGCAGGCCCCCTTAGCTTAAAACAATTCACCCTGCGCCCCGGCTTTTGCTGCGGGCGGCGGGAATATGCAACCAGAAAACAACAACAACGAGTGATATCCAATGAAAAATCAGTTTCAGATCGCCTCGCTTGCCCTGGCTATCGGTGTGGCATTCTGCATGCCGACAGCTGCTGTAGCCGGTGAAGGTTTCGTTGAGGGTGCAACGGCAACGTTGCAGGCGCGCAATTATTATTTCAGCCGGGATTTCTCCGACATCGTCGGGCCCAACCAGCAGTCCAAGGCTGAAGAATGGGCGCAGGGTTTTATCCTCAAGGTGAACTCTGGCTATACCCAAGGGGCGGTCGGTTTTGGCGTCGATCTGCTCGGACAGCTGGGCATCAAGCTCGACAGCGGTGGTGGCCGGGTCAATACCGGACTGCTGCCAACGGACAGTGATGGCAAGGCGGTAGATGACTACAGTCGACTGGGTGCGGCGCTCAAAGCGCGCTGGTCGCAAACGGAGCTCAAGGTGGGCGAATTGACGCCCAATCTACCGGTGCTGACTTTCAGTGATATTCGTCTGTTACCGCCGACTTATCAGGGCGCCAGTATTGTTTCTCAGGAGATTGACGGCCTGACCCTGCAGGGCGGTCAGTTCCGTTCCGGCAGCCTGCTTAATGCGGCGGGTGACGGCAAGATGCGCGCCAAGCTCGGACATGTTCCGCAGCTGGGTGGCAATGCCGCCACCGACCGCTTCAACTATGCCGGCGCCGATTACGCCTTCAACACCCAGCGCACCTCGGCCGGTATCTGGTACGCGCAGCTGGAAGATATCTACAACCAGCGGTTCTACAGTATCAAGCACAGTGAGCCGATGGGTGACTGGGTGCTCGGCGCGAATATCGGCTTCTACGACTCCAGGGAAGATGGTGACAAGCTGCTGGGTGATATCGATAACCAGGCGGCGTTCTCCCAGCTCTCGGCCAGATATGGCGGACATAGCTTCATGGTCGGCTATCAGGCCATATTCGGCGATGATGCCTTTCCACGTGTGTTCAATAACGTCACCCCGCTGGGCAACGAGGTGCCAACCTATGAATTCGCCGGTGCCGACGAACGTTCCTGGCAGCTGCGCTATGACTACGACTTTGCTGCTATGGGTGTGCCGGGGCTGATTGCCGGGGTACGTTACATCACCGGTGACAACGTCGATGTTCAAGCCACCAACGGTGGCGGATCGAATTATGAAGGCAAGGAGTGGGAGCGCGATCTGGATATCGGTTACACCTTCCAGCGCGGCTTGCTGCAGAACCTCAGCGTGCGTGCACGCAATGTTGTGGCGCGCTCCAACTACCGTACCGATATCAACGAGAATCGATTGATCTTCAACTACACCTGGCAGCTGCTGTAGAGGCAGTATCGCGCGTCGACGCGCGGCGGCTTTGCGATTGTCGCCCTTGAGGGCGATAATCGAACGCCGTTCCTCGGCAAGGTTGTCCAGCATGTCTGACGAGTTCCGTCGCAGCACGGCGCCATTGGCGCCGCCCATCATTGCTTCACCCGCCAAGCGCATCGATGCTCTGACTGGCGATCCGAACTTCATGACCTCTCTGGCACGTGGGTTGGTGGTCATTCGTGCTTTTCAGGAGCGCAAGCGCCACCTCACCATTGCCGAGATCAGCCGCCGCACCGAGATCTCCCGCGCAGCGGTACGCCGTTGCCTGCTGACCTTGATCAAGCTCGGTTATGCCACGACCGACGGCCGTACCTATTCGCTGTTGCCCAAGGTGTTGACACTGGGGCATGCCTATCTGTCATCGACGCCGCTGGCAGTGACCGCGCAACCGATTCTGGATCGCCTCAGCGACAAGCTGCATGAAGCCTTCTCCATGGCGACGCTGGAAGGCGATGAGATCCTCTATGTCGCGCGCTCCTCTATCCCATTGCGGCTGATATCGGTAAACCTCAGTATCGGCAGTCGCTTGCCGGCCTACTGCACCTCCATGGGTCTGATCCTGTTGGCGGGGCTGGATGATGCGGCGCTGGATGATTACCTCGAGCATGCCAATCTGCAGGCCAGAACCAGCCGCACACTGCACACACCCGAAGCCGTTCGCTCGGTGGTTGCCGAAGTCCGTCTGCGCGGGTGGGTGGTGACCGATCAGGAGCTGGAAATCGGCTTACGTTCACTGGCCGTGCCGCTGAAAGATTCTGCCGGTCAGGTGTTGGCTGCGCTCAACGTCGGCACTCACGTCGGCCGGGTAACCCGCCAAGAACTGGAAACCCGCTTTCTGCCAGTGTTGCTGGAAGCCAGCAAGGAGTTGAGCGCCAAGCTGTTTTACTGAAGAAAGGTGCATTACTGCTTAACTAAGCATTAGTTATTATTGATTTGTCTTTAGTTAACAAGGGGCGCAAACTATTCGCGTTTGCTTGCCCGCCTTGCTTCACGGAGTATCCATGATTCACCCCTCAGCTTCAGCGGGCTCATTCGAGCCCGGCTATAACTACGATGTTGTTCGCAAATTCACTGTCATGACCCTGGTCTGGGGTGTGCTCGGCATGGCCATGGGTGTCGTGCTTGCGGCCCAGCTGGTCTGGCCCGCACTCAATTTCGACCTGCCTTGGTTCAGCTTTGGGCGCCTTCGACCGATCCATACCAACCTGGTGATCTTCGCCTTCGGTGGTGGTGCGTTGTTCGCTACGTCTTTCTATGTGGTGCAGCGTACCAGCCGGGTACGGCTGGTATCCGACAAGCTGGCCAACTTCGTCTTCTGGGCCTGGCAGGCCATTCTGGTTGCCATCATCATCAGCTACGCCAGCGGTCTCACCACCAGCAAGGAATACGCTGAGATGATCTGGCCCATTGCGACGTTGATTACCGTGGTCTGGTTTGCCTATGGTTACCTGTTTTTCGGCACCATCGCCCGACGCAAGGTCAAGCACATCTATGTTGGCAACTGGTTCTACGGCGCTTTCATCATTGTCACCGGACTGGTGCACGTGGTGAACCACATCGATGTACCGGTATCGCTGCTCAAGTCCTACCCGGTCTACGCTGGTGCGACGGATGCGATGATCCAGTGGTGGTATGGGCACAGTGTGGTGGGCTTCATTCTGTCGGTGGGCTTTCTCGGCTTGATGTACTACTACGTGCCCAAGCAGGCCGACCGGCCGATCTACTCCTATCGCCTGTCCATCGTGCATTTCTGGGCGGTGATTGCGTTATACATCTGGGCCGGACCGCACCATCTGCATTACACCGCGCTGCCGGACTGGGCGCAGACCCTCGGTATGGTGATGTCGATCATCCTGCTGGCGCCAAGCTGGGGCGGCATGATCAACGGCATGATGACGCTCTCGGGGGCTTGGCACAAACTGCGCACTGACCCCGTCCTGCGCTTTCTGGTCGTGGCGCTGGCCTTCTACGGCATGTCCACCTTCGAAGGCCCGATGATGGCGATCAAGACAGTCAATGCGCTGTCGCACTACACCGACTGGACCATCGGCCACGTGCATGCCGGTGCGCTGGGCTGGGTGGCGATGATCAGCATCGGTGCGCTCTATCACATGGTGCCGCGTCTGTGGGGGCGTGACGGCATGTACAGTATTGGCATGATCAACCTGCACTTCTGGATGGCGAGCATGGGCACCGTGCTGTATATCGTCGCCATGTGGGTCAACGGCATCACCCAGGGCCTGATGTGGCGCGCCGTGAACGTCGACGGCACCTTGACCTACGCCTTTGTCGAGGCGCTGGAAGCCAGTCATCCAGGCTATGTCGTACGGATGATCGGCGGCGGCATCTTTGCTGCGGGCATGGTACTGATGGCTTTCAATTGCATGATGACCATTCGTGGCGTCGACGTGCAGGAGCAGGGTTCGCTGGTAGAGGCGCGCTAGACTTCAATAACGCGGGGTCCGGATTCCAGAGCCCCGCGACTGCTGCTTGCTGCCATGTGGGATCGCCAGCACAATGCGCTTTTCATTGATGATGGGTGCAAGCATGTCTGACCTTCCCCTGGCGGGCCGCCGTGTCGCTCTGCCTGAGAGCCGCGAGCTTGATTTGTTTGCGAATATGTTGCTGAAGCGCGGCGCCGAGGTGGTGCGTTGTCCGTTGGTGGCCATCCATGATGCGCCGGACCAGCAACCGATACTGGACTGGCTGCAGCAATTCAATAGCCAACCCTGGGACGATTTCATCGTGCTGACCGGCGAGGGCATACACCGCCTGCTGACGGCGTCCGAGCGGGCCGGGGGCAGCGTGCGGGATGAGTTCATTGCGCGGCTGGCTCAGGTACGCAAGATAACCCGCGGGCCCAAGCCGGGGGCAGCGCTGCGTACGGTCGGTCTCAAGGCGGATCTGGTGGCCGTTGAGCCCACCACCGCCGGCATTATTCGCACCTTGCAATCGGAAGAGCTGCGCGGGCGACGTATCGCTGTGCAGCTGTATGGCAGCGACCCCAACCTCCTGTTGATGGATTTTCTGCGCGAGGCGGGCGCCGAGGTCACAGCGGTTGCACCTTACGTTTATGCCGATGATGTCGAAGATGCCCGGGTTGATGCGTTGATAGCCGAGATGGCCACCGGCCGGCTGGATGTCATCGCCTTCACCAGTGCCACTCAGGTAAGGCGGCTTTTCCAGATTGCTCGACGTTCGGTGGGTGAGCAGGCGCTGCGTGACATCCTCCGGCGTCTGAAAATCGCCGCGGTCGGACCGGTGGTGGCGGGGGAGCTGCGCGAGCGTGGGTTGCAGGTTGATCTGATGCCATCCAGCAGCTTCTTCATGAAGCCGCTGGTGCGGGAGCTGGTCAAGCAGTTGGGGACCAGACCCTCTGACAATGGTTTACACTGACTCGCTATACCATGTCTGTCTCCCAAGGGAAGTTTGATGATTAAAACCGGCCCGATACGTTTATCACCAGAGCAACTGACCGTCCCGATAGACCTTGAAAGTCTGGGGTTCTCGTCCACAGATGATCTGGAGCCGTTCAAAGGCATTCTCGGCCAGGACCGTGCCGTCGAGGCTATGCAGTTTGGCGTTGCCATGCGTCGCTCGGGATACAACATGTTCGTCATGGGTGAACCGGGCACCGGGCGCTTCTCCTACGCGATGCGTTATCTGCGCGCCGAAGCCAAACGCATGGCCACGCCGCAGGACTGTGTTTATGTCAACAACTTTGACGAAACCCGGGAGCCGAAGGCGCTGCATATGGCGCCTGGCACCGCTGCTCAGCTGATCGAGGATATTCACCAGCTGATCGATAACCTCCTGGCGACATTCCCGGCGGTATTCGAGCATCCGGCCTTTCAGCAGAAGAAGAGCGCGATCGATCGTAACTTCAACAAGCGTTATGACGGCGCCATCGATGCGGTGGAACGCAAGGCCCTGGAGCGCCATATTGCCCTTTATCGGGACGGCCAGAATCTTGCCTTCACGCCCATGCGCGATGGCAAAGGGTTGGACGAAGCGGAGTTTTCCCAGCTGCCGGAAGCCGAGCGGGAGCGTTTTCACGCGGATATTTCAGTGCTTGAGGAGGTCCTCAACGAGGCTTTGGCGAGCCTGCCGCAATGGAAGCGCGAATCCAGCAATCAGCTGCGCGAGCTGAACGAGCAGACCATCACCTATGCTCTGCAACCTCTGTTGGCGCCTTTGACTGAACGCTACTGTGATAATCCTGGTGTGTGTGAATACATCGAAGCGATCCGCCAGAACCTGTTGAAGGTGGTGATCGAGCTGATGGCGGACGAGCGTGCTGCGGATGCCCGTCCCGAGGCCGCGAAAAAAGCGGCGCTCATCGAACATTACAGTCCCAACCTGGTCATCGATCATCCCGGCTCACGTGGCGCGCCTGTGGTCCATGAGCCGCATCCGTCCTACGACAATCTTTTTGGGCGGGTCGAATACAGCTCTGAACAGGGCGCATTGATCACCAATTATCGGCACATCCGCTCCGGCGCGCTGCACCGGGCCAACCACGGTTACCTGGTGCTGGAGGCGGAGAAGCTGCTTTCTGAGCCTTTCGTCTGGGAAGCCCTCAAGCGCGCCTTGCATGCACGTGAGCTGAAGATTGAGTCACCCTGGGCGGATCTTGGAAGAATGACCACGGTGACCCTGACGCCGGAGGTTATTCCCCTATCAGTCAAGGTGGTGCTGATCGGCTCACGCCGGGTGTATTACACGCTGCAGGATTACGATCCGGATTTTCAGGAGCTGTTTCGCGTGCTGGTGGATTTCGATGACCATCTGCCGCGTACGCCCGACAGTATTGAAGGTATGGCACAGCTGCTCAAGACCCGGGTGGACGAGGAGGGCATGGCCCCGCTGACAGTGGCGGCGGTGGCGCGAATCCTGACCTACAGCGCGCGGCTGGCCGAGCATCAGCAACATCTGTCAGCCAGCATCAGCGATATCTTCCAACTGGTCGCCGAAGCTGACCTGGTGCGTGAGCTTGGCGGTGGACGGATGACCGATACCGGGCATATCGAACGCGCTCTGCAGGCCAAGGAGACGCGTACCGGGCGAGCCAGTGCACGCATTCGCGAGGATATGCTGTCCGGCGTGATTCTGATCGACACCGATGGCGCAGCGATCGGCAAGTGCAATGGCCTGACGGTAATGGCTGTGGGGGATTCGGTGTTCGGCATGCCGGCACGCATCAGTGCGACGGTTTACCCTGGCAACAGCGGTATCGTGGATATCGAACGGGAGGTCAGCCTCGGACAGTCGATTCACTCCAAGGGCGTCATGATCCTGACCGGCTATCTCGGCAGCCGTTACGCACAGGACCATCAACTGGAGATCTCGGCGAGTATCGCGCTGGAACAATCCTATGGTTATATCGACGGCGACAGCGCCTCCTTGGGGGAGGTCTGTGCATTGATTTCGGCGTTGTCCAAAGTGCCGTTGAAACAATGCTTCTCGATTACCGGCTCAATCAACCAGTTCGGCGAGGTACAGGCAATCGGTGGGGTCAACGACAAGATCGAAGGCTTCTTCCGGCTCTGTGAAGCGCGCGGCCTGACCGGTGAGCAGGGGGTGATCATCCCGCATTCCAATGTACCGAACCTGATGCTCCATCAGACTGTACTGGATGCGGCCAAAGCCGGGTTATTCCATATCTACGCGGTGGACAATGTCGACCAAGCGCTCAGTCTGCTTGCCGGTGAAGAGGCGGGCACGCCGAATGCTGAGGGTAACTTCCCGGAAGGCTCGATCAATGAACGGGTAGTACAGCGACTGAAAGCGATCAATAGCCGAAATCAGGACAACGAGGACGGCGAATCCGCTGATGAAAGGCCAACAGGTTCTGCTGTCGAACCACTGGTCAAATAATGAACGCAACGCCGGACATCAGGTCCGGCATGCTCTAGAGCAACCTTTCCCAGTACTGTCTACAGAGTTATCCACAGATTGTGTGGAAGACTTTCACAAGGCCATTTCTACCCTCGGTTGTCAATCGCCTGTTGTTGGGAAAGCGCACCGAGTAGCCGATTTTTTACTGGACAAATGCCGAGAGACCCATAACCCGCTGTCTGCAGGCACTTCGCGGTGCCTGTGAATGACTGGTTGGTCCACATTGGCTGTTTTTTGAACTGATCCCTGCAACGCCTGTCCCCCTATGGCCCAGACGCAGTTATTACAAGCCTGTTCACAGAGTTATCCACAGAAAGTGTGCACAACCTGTCAGGTCTCAGTCTCGTTGGCAGCGCAGCACTACAAACTTGCCGTTGCCTCCTACCTGCTCCACGACATTGAAGAAGCGCCGCAGTTTGACGTGGTAGCCGAGATGCCGATTACCGACCACCAGCAAGGTGCCACTTGGCGCCAGCGCATCTCGGCTTTGCTGGAACAGGCGCATGGCGATTTCATCACCGATGACCTGTTGCTGGTGGAATGGCGGATTGCATAACACCAGATCGGCACTGGCGGCGCCGGCCTCAATCAAGCCGTCGCTGACGGCAAACTCGGCGTCACGCTCTGGACAGGCAAGGAGAAAGTTTTCCCGCGCAGAAGCGACGGCGGCGAAAGACTCGTCGATGAAGGTCAGCTTCGCCTCAGGGTTGAGCTGGGCGGCCTGAATACCCAGCGCACCGTTGCCGCAACCCAGGTCGACAATACGAACTGTGCCATCCAGCTGCGGGATGCACGGCAGCATTACCCGGGTACCGATATCCAGCCGCTCGCGCGAGAACACGCCGGGTAGATTGGCGAGTTGGCAGTTGCTATCCGGCAGGGTGTAATGAGTTGTCAGCAGTGGCATGGTTGGAGCAAGCGCGCTGTCGAATCGGGCGTTCAACAGGCGGGCCTTCTTCCAGGCCAGGGAAGCCTGATAGGGTCCGACGTAACGGGCCAGCAGGTCGCCAGCGCTGGGCGGCAGGTGTTTGAGCATGGCACCGGTAATCACCAGACTATCAGCGGATAACAGTGGGCGCAGGCGGCTGAGCTGATCTTCCAGTAAGGCGAGGCTTTTCGGGATACGCAGCAACACTCGGGCGAAGGGGCCTGAGGGTAACTGTTGGCTGCCGACAAACTCCACTGCATTATCGGGTAACTGATTGTGCCCGGCATTCAGATGCAAGGCTCGCTCGGCCAGGTGTGAATCACTCCAGCTCACCACCGGTAGACCGGCTACGGCCAGTGCGCAGGCCAGAGTGCCGAAATTGTCGTTGACCACCAGCACCGGGCCGGCAGCAGTGGGTATGTCAGCCTGCGTTTGCAGCAGGTACATATCGGCGGCATCGAAGGGCTGCAATGTCGGGTTGCGAGTAGGCGGATAGCGGTCGAGCTGGAGGGTACCGAAGGGAGTATCACAGACGTGCATGGGCGGGCCGGGTCATCGAATCAGGGCGGCCAGTATAGCGCAGCCCGATGCATTCGATCACCGTGGCGGATATTTACACATCGTTTCGAGCGGGACGAATCGCCCGTCCGAAACGATGTCCATTTTACTTGTTGGCCTGTTGCTTGAGCAGATCGCGGATATCGGTCAGCAGAACCTCTTCCGTGCTGGGTGCAGGAGGAGCGGCGGGAGCCTCTTCTTCCTTGCGTTTGAGACTGTTCATGACCTTGATGGCGACGAAAATGGCCGCCGCAATGATCACGAAGTCCACCAGACTCTGAATGAAGGCACCATAGCCGATGGCGACTGCTTCCAGCTCGCCCTGTGCTTCGCGCAGTACCACGGCGAGATCGCTGAAGCTCACTCCGCCGATCATCAGCCCCAACGGCGGCATGATGATGTTGTTAACGAAGGATGAAACTACCTTGCCGAAAGCGGCACCAATAATGATACCCACGGCCATGTCGATGACATTGCCGCGCATGGCAAAAGCCTTGAACTCCTGAATCAGACTCATATTCCCAATCTCCTGTATGCCGTCGTGGCTGCGCCTATTTGATAATGTTTGACATTTTATTTCAACGCATTCTGTAACGCTGTTCAGAGAACCTTCAAGACTGAGGTGTGCACATAGCCTTTGTTGTCCGCCGACCAGTATAGTGGCGGCTGACTGAACAAATATTCAAATGGATTGACGATGGCGAAGAACAAGCGACTCTATGGCTGCACCGAGTGTGGCGCCACCTTCACCAAGTGGGCCGGACAATGCGGCGAGTGCCAGGCATGGAATACTCTGGTGGAAACCGTGATTGACACCACCCCGACCGGCGGCAGCGGAGGGTCTTCACGCAGTGCCAACTGGGCCGGGGAGCTTGCTCAGGTACGTACACTGGCGGAAGTGTCCACCGAAGAAATGCCCCGCCAACCCAGCGGCTCGTCCGAGTTGGATCGGGTGTTGGGCGGTGGCCTGGTCACGGGGTCAGTAGTGCTGATCGGGGGTGATCCGGGAATCGGTAAGTCGACAATCCTGCTGCAGACGCTGTGCCGCCTGGCGGAGAACATTCCCGCCCTGTATGTCACCGGCGAAGAGTCCCAGCAGCAGGTGGCCATGCGTGCCAAGCGCCTGGGACTGCCGGAAGACAAACTCAAGGTCATGACCGAGACCTGTATCGAAAGCATCATTGCCACGGCGCGACGTGAGCAGCCGAAGGTGATGGTCGTTGACTCGATCCAGACGATCTTCACCGAGCAGCTGCAGTCGGCTCCTGGCGGCGTGGCGCAGGTACGCGAAAGTGCGGCGCTGTTGGTGCGCTATGCCAAACAGAGCGGTACGGCGATCTTCCTGGTCGGACATGTGACCAAGGAAGGTTCACTGGCCGGGCCGCGGGTGTTGGAGCACATGGTCGATACCGTGCTGTACTTCGAAGGGGAAGCTGATGGTCGCCTGCGCATGCTGCGTGCAGTGAAGAACCGCTTCGGGGCGGTCAACGAACTCGGCGTATTCGCCATGACCGACAAAGGCCTGAAAGAGGTCTCCAACCCGTCGGCGATTTTCCTGTCGCGTTACGATGCGCCGATTCCCGGGAGTGTGGTGATGTCCACATGGGAAGGTTCGCGGCCGATGCTGGTGGAAGTGCAGGCGCTGGTCGACACCAGTCATCTGGGCAACCCGCGACGAGTGACCCTGGGGCTGGACCAGAATCGCCTGGCCATGCTGCTGGCCGTGTTGCACCGCCATGGCGGGGTGCCGACTTACGATCAGGATGTATTCGTCAACGTGGTGGGTGGCGTCAAGGTGCTGGAAACTGCAGCGGACCTGGCGTTGCTTGCGGCTGTTATTTCCAGCCTGCGGAATCGACCGTTGCCGATGGATCTGATGGTATTTGGCGAGCTGGGTCTGTCGGGGGAGATTCGTCCGGTGCCCAGTGGTCAGGAGCGTTTGAAGGAAGCTGCCAAGCACGGCTTTACCCGCGCCATTGTGCCCAAGGCCAATGCGCCCAAGGAGTCACCCAAAGGCATGCAGGTGGTGCCGGTGACCCGGCTGGATGAGGCATTGGGCGTGCTGTTTGATTGAGGTAGTAGGCCTCTGCACAGCGCCAAAATCAGAACGCAGAGCCATCCAAAGTGATGGTTCCCACGCAGAGCATGGGAACGATCGGATTTGTGCGAAGGATGAGGGCGGGCGGGTGCTGGATCAGACGACGCCCTGGGCCAGCATGGCGTCGGCGACCTTGACGAAGCCGGCGATGTTGGCGCCTTTCACGTAGTTGATATAGCCGTCTTCTTCCTTGCCGTAGCGCTCGCAAGCAGAATGGATGGACTGCATGATGGCATGTAGCTTGGTGTCCACTTCGCCATCGGTCCACTGCATGCGCATGGCGTTTTGGCTCATTTCCAGCCCGCTCACCGCGACGCCACCGGCGTTGGCCGCTTTGCCCGGAGCGAAGAGGATGCGGTTTTCGAGGAACACATCGATCGCTTCCAGAGTGGATGGCATGTTGGCGCCTTCGACTACGGAGTGGCAGCCATTGGCAATCAGCGTACGGGCATCATCACCGTTGAGCTCATTCTGGGTGGCGCAGGGCAGGGCGATGTCGCAAGCCAGGTGCCAGGGTGTGCGCTTGGCCAGAAATTCTAGATTGAATTGGCTGGCCATTTCCACCAGGCGACCACGACGCTCGTTCTTCAGCTCCATCAGGTGGTGCCAGTGTTCGGCAGTCATTCCCTCGGGGAAGAACAGAGTGCCGCCGGAATCGGAGATGGAGATCACCACGGCCCCCAGATCCATGGCCTTGAGCGCAGCGTACTGGGCAACATTACCGGAACCGGACACAGCTATGCGCTGACCTTCCAGGCTTAATCCACGTTCCTGCAGCATTTCCTCGGCGAAATACACGGCGCCATAACCGGTAGCTTCCGGGCGGATCAGACTGCCGCCATAGGTCAGGCCTTTGCCGGTCAGCACCGAGGTGAACTCGTTGCGCAGACGCTTGTACTGGCCATACATGTAGCCGATTTCCCGTGCTCCAACGCCGATGTCGCCGGCAGGAATATCCAGGTTCTCGCCGATGTGACGCGACAATTCAGTCATGAAGGACTGACAGAAACGCATGACCTCGGCATCACTCTTGCCCTTGGGGTCAAAGTCCGAGCCGCCTTTGCCGCCACCCATGGGCAGGGTAGTCAGCGCGTTCTTGAAGACCTGTTCGAAGGCCAGGAACTTGAGGACGCCCAGGTTGACCGAGGGGTGAAAACGCAGTCCACCTTTGTAGGGGCCGATGGCGCTGTTCATTTGCACACGAAAGCCGCGATTCACATGAACCTGGCCATTGTCATCCATCCACGGCACACGAAACATGATCACCCGCTCAGGTTCGATCAATCGCTCAATGATACCCGCCTTGAGGTATTTGGGATGCTCCTGCAGGAAAGGCCACAGCGTGCTCAGAACTTCTTCGGCTGCCTGATGGAATTCGGGTTGCTCTGGGTCGCGCAACTTCAGGTGCGCCAGGCAGGCTGTCAGCGTATCAGTCATGGAGGTCTCTTTTTTGCAAGTTTAAGGCGTAATGGCGCAAATTTATCAGAGGTGGGCACGGTCTGAAATAGCGCTTCACAAAAAAACATACAGAGGGTTGATGTGGAAAGTCGCTTCTGAGCGCTGCAGCGAAGGTGATTTCGGCGACCGCAATCAAGCTGCAGCTGCTTGTTTTAGAAGCGTTTTCTTGATTATTCAGGTGACGTCGCCGCCTGCGCGTTTTGGTCGCAGACGGCGGCTCGAAAAAGTTCACTGAAAATGTGACTTTTTTCTCAAACCGGGTTTTTATGCCAGTTTTTTATAGCGGACACGATGCGGCTGGGCTGCGGCCTCGCCCAGGCGTTTTTTACGGTCGGCTTCAAATTCAGTGTAATTGCCCTCGAAGAATACCACCTTCGCATCGTCCTCATAGGAGAGAATGTGCGTGGCAATACGGTCCAGGAACCAGCGGTCGTGTGAAATCACAATCGCAGAGCCAGGGAAGTCCAGCAAAGCTTCTTCCAGAGCACGCAGGGTTTCCACATCGAGATCGTTGGAGGGTTCGTCGAGCAGCAGCACGTTGGCGCCCTGTTTCAGGGTCAGTGCCAGATGCAAGCGCCCACGTTCCCCGCCGGAGAGGTCCTTGACGAACTTCTGCTGGTCCGCGCCCTTGAAGTTGAAGCGGCCGACATAGCCACGTGACGGCACTTCATAGTTGCCGACCTTGATCATGTCGAATCCGTCGGAAACCTGTTCCCAGACGGTCTTGCTGCCATCCAGCTCGTCACGGCTCTGATCGACGCTGGCAATCTGTACGCTGTCACCGATGATGATCTTGCCGCTGTCAGGCTGCTCCTTGTCGGTCAGCATGCGGAACAGGGTGGATTTACCTGCGCCGTTACCACCTATCACGCCGACAATCGCGCCTTTGGGAATGGTCAGGGACAGATCATCGATCAGTACCCGGTCGCCGTAACCCTTGGATACATTGTGCAGCTCGATGACCTGGTCGCCCAGACGCTGACCAGTAGGGATATAGATCTCGTTGGTTTCGCTGCGCTTCTGGAATTCCTGAGATTGCATTTCCTCGAAGCGTTGCAGACGAGCCTTGGACTTGGACTGACGCCCCTTGGCGCCCTGGCGCACCCACTCCAGCTCGGCTTTCATTGCCTTGGCATGGGAGGCTTCCTGCTTGGCCTCGGTAGACAGGCGGTTGGCCTTGGACTCCAGCCATTGTGAGTAATTGCCTTCGAATGGAATGCCGTGGCCACGGTCCAGTTCGAGGATCCAGCCAGCGACATTGTCGAGGAAGTAGCGGTCGTGAGTAATGGCCACCACGGTGCCCGGGAAGTTGTGCAGGAACTGCTCCAACCAGGCGACGGAATCGGCGTCCAGGTGGTTGGTAGGTTCGTCGAGCAGCAGCATGTCGGGTGCCGATAGCAGCAGGCGGCACAGAGCTACACGGCGTTTTTCACCACCGGACAGATGGCCGATAAGGGCATCCCATGGCGGCAGGCGCAGCGCGTCGGCAGCAACTTCCAGTTGGCGATCCAGATTATGCCCGTCGGCGGCCTGCAGAATGGCTTCCAGTTTGGCCTGTTCTGCGGCCAGCGCGTCAAAATCGGCTTCCGGCTCAGCATAGGCGGCATAGACTTCATCGAGACGTGCCTGAGCATCAGTTATCTGGCTCACAGCTTCTTCGACTATTTCTCGCACTGTCTTGTCCGCATCCAGTTGCGGCTCCTGCGGCAGATAACCGACATTGATCCCGGGCATCGGGCGGGCTTCGCCGTCGAATTCGGTATCCACGCCGGCCATGATGCGCAGCAGAGTGGACTTACCGGAGCCGTTCAGACCCAGTACGCCGATCTTGGCGCCAGGAAAGAAGGAAAGGGAAATATCCTTGAGAATCTGCCGCTTCGGGGGGACAACCTTGCTCACCCGATGCATGCTGTAAACGTATTGAGCCATGTGGACGCAAACCTTGATAACTGTAGAAAAAGGAACGGCACCTGGAACGGTGCTGGATGGTGGGCAAGGCTAGCTGAAGTCGGTGCTCAGGGCAAATTGCGGGGGTCTTGGCGCATGCCGCACCAGGCCGGTAAACGATGATGAAATAGGCTTGCCGACCGGCTGAATGCTTTTCATGTGCCAGTTTGCGCCGGTTGGGGTAAAATATGGCCTCTTTTTTATTTGTACATCCTGTCAGAGGGCCGTGACATGTTTAGCCGTTCCAACGATATTGCCACTTTCGACGCCGAGTTGTGGGCATCCATGCAGCAGGAGGCCCAGCGTCAGGAAGAGCACATCGAGCTGATCGCATCCGAGAACTACACCAGCCCTGCAGTCATGCAGGCGCAGGGTTCGGTGCTCACCAACAAGTACGCTGAAGGTTACCCGGGCAAGCGCTACTACGGTGGTTGTGAATTCGTGGACATTGCTGAGCAACTGGCCATCGACCGTGCCAAGGAGCTGTTCGGCGCTGACTATGCCAACGTTCAGCCGCATGCTGGCTCCCAGGCCAACAGCGCTGTGTTCCAGGCGCTGCTGCAGGCCGGTGACACCGTACTGGGCATGAGTCTGGCCCATGGTGGTCACCTGACCCATGGTGCGTCAGTCAACTTCTCCGGCAAGATGTACAACGCTGTGCAGTACGGTATCAACACCGATACTGGCCTGATCGACTACGACGAAGTCGAGCGTCTGGCCGTTGAGCACAAGCCGAAGATGATCATTGCTGGTTTCTCTGCCTACTCGCAGATTCTGGATTTCCCGCGTTTCCGTGAGATCGCTGACAAGGTCGGTGCCTACCTGTTTGTGGATATGGCTCACGTTGCCGGTCTGGTTGCGGCAGGCGTGTATCCGAACCCGGTGCCCTACGCTGACGTGGTCACTACGACTACTCACAAGACCTTGCGCGGCCCGCGTGGCGGTCTGATTCTGGCCAAGGCCAACGAAGCGCTGGAGAAGAAACTGAACTCTGCGGTATTCCCTGGTGGTCAGGGTGGTCCGCTGATGCATGTGATTGCAGCCAAGGCGATCTGCTTTAAAGAAGCCATGAGCGACGAGTTCAAGGTCTATCAGCAGCAGGTGGTGAAGAATGCTCAGGCGATGGCCGAGGTGTTCATCGAGCGTGGTTTTGATGTGGTATCTGGCGGTACTCTGAACCACCTGTTCCTGCTGTCGCTGATCAAGCAGGACATCACCGGTAAGGATGCTGACGCCGCATTGGGTCGTGCGTTCATTACCGTGAACAAGAATGCCGTGCCGAATGACCCACGCTCGCCATTCGTGACCTCCGGTCTGCGCATCGGTACGCCGGCCGTGACCACGCGCGGCTTCAAGGAAGCTGAGTGCCGCGAACTGGCTGGCTGGATTTGCGACATCCTGGGCAACATGGGTGATGAGTCCGTCATCGATCGCGTCCGTGAGCAGGTCAAGGCTATCTGCGCCCGTCTGCCGGTTTACGGTGACTGAGCGGTAGAGTGCAATGACAAAACCCCTTGCCGAGCAACCGGCAAGGGGTTTTTTTATGCCGCAGTTGCAATCCCGGATGAGCTCGTTAGGCTGGAATCGCTCTCCATGTGAATTGCTGAGGAAGAATCGATATGAAAGGGACATCACTGCGGCTGGCTTTACTCTTTCTGTTTGCCGGCGACACCGTGTTGGCCGAGCAGAAACCCGAGGTGCAGGTCGCCTTCATGGATTTTCCGGGTTATTCGGAGTTGGGTGCGACTGGCCGGGCAACGGGCAAAGCTGTTGATCTGACCCGCAAGCTGCTGCATGAGGCGGGTTATGAGGCGCAGGTCCAGATTCTGCCGGCAGCGCGGATCTGGCTGGGACTGGAAAACGGTGACGTGCATATGTGGCCCGGCTTACTGAATAAGCCTGGCTTGGATGAACATACCTTGCTCACGGAACGCGACATGGGTCAGGTGGGTATCAATCTGTACTATCTGCCGGGCAATCCGGCGCCGGATTGGCCGCAGGGGCTACGTGGCAAAAGTGTGATCATGATCACCAATTTCACCTATACCAATGCACTGAAGGATATTCTCATCGACCCTGAGCTGGACTTGGTCTTGCATAAAAGCGGCTCGCACAGCGGTGCAGTGAAGATGCTGCTCCGCGGGAGAGGCGACTATCTACTGGATTACCGGGCGCAGGTGGATGTTGTGCGGCAGGAGCTTGAACTGGATCCACTGCCTTCTATCAAGGTGGCAGAACATCCGATGCGGTTTGTATTGTCACGCCATTCGGGATTTGCCGACCAGTTGAAGGCCGATCTGGATGCAGCCTTCGATCGCTTGCAGGCTCAAGGTGTTGAACTGGATGTGACGCAGCAATAACCGGGCAGAGGTCGGATGGCAGACGGTGTTTCATTCCGTCTGCCGTTGCCAGGGAAGCCCCCGGAGAGCAGATCAGTCGTGACGCAGGTTGAGTGTACTCAGTGTGCGATCGCGGACAGTCTTGAGCAGCTCGGCATCGTCAATCAGGGACTGGCCGTAGGAGGGCACCAATTCCTTCATGCGGGCTTGCCATTGCGGGCTGGCCATGCGCTCCTTGAAGCAGCGCTGCAGGACATCGATCATTGCCTGTACCGCCGTCGACGCACCTGGAGAGGCGCCTAACAGTGCGGCCAGAGAACCGTCCTTGGCTGCGACGGTTTCGGTCCCGAATTCCAGTTTGCCGTGACCTTCAGCATCCTTCTTGATGATCTGTACCCGCATGCCGGCGTTCTGCAGAATCCAGTCTTCCTCTTTGGCATCGGGGAAGAAGTTGCGCAACGAAGCGACGCGGTCCTTGTGCGACTGAAAGGATTCGGCAATCAGATACTTTGTCAGATCCATATTGTCACGACCGACCGCCATCATCGGGGCGACGTTATATGGGCGCACCGAGGAAAACAGATCGAACACCGAGCCTTTTTTCAGGAACTTGGTGGTGAACCCGGCGAAGGGTCCGAACAGCAAGGCAGGTTCGCCGTTGATGATGCGCGTGTCCAGGTGCGGTACCGACATTGGCGGTGCACCAACCGGTGCCTTGCCATAGACCTTGGAGTGGTGCTGCTGGACGATCTCCGGCTTCTTGCACACCAACCATTGTCCACTGACCGGGAAGCCGCCGTAGCCCTGGCTCTCATCGATATGCGATTTCTGCAGCAGGGGCAGGGAACCGCCACCCGCGCCGAGAAACACGAAGCGGGCGTTGAGCTGCTTGTCTTCGCCGCTGTGTTCGTCTTTCAACGCCACGCGCCAATGGCCGCGCTTGCTTTTGCGCAGGCTCTTGACCGAATGGCTGAGCAGGAGCTCGAAGTTGTCCTGAGTCACCAGGTGCTTGATCATGCTGCGAGTCAGCGAGCCGAAATCGACATCGGAGCCGTGATCAACCCGGGTCGCGGCAACGGGCACGCCGTCTTTGCGATCGCGCATGACCAGAGGCATCCATTCTTTGAGCTGTTCCGGCGATTCGCTGTATTGCATCTCAGCGAAAAGAGGGTGTGCACTGAGCAGTTCATGACGTTTGCGCAGAAAGGCAACGTCTTCTTCGCCCCAGACAAAACTCTGATGTGCAGTGGGATTGATGAACTTGCCGGGCGCTGGCAGGATCTGCTGTTCGACCAGGTAGGACCAGAATTGCAGGGTCACCTCGAAGTTAGCATTGATCGACAGTGCGCGGTTGATCGTGATGTTGCCATCATCGGCTTGGGGAGTGTAGTTCAGCTCACAATAACCGGCGTGCCCCGTGCCAGCATTGTTCCAGCCATCCGTGCTCTCGTGAGCAACGTGATCCAGACGTTCGACCAGGGTAATAGTCATATTTGGATCGAGCTGTTTGAGCAACATTCCAAGCGTGGCGCTCATGACGCCACCACCGACCAGCAATACGTCTATATTTCTTGCTGTCATTTACATGTCGCCTCATACAAAAAACTGCGCGTATGATACCCGCTTTATCCGGCTTCGTGTCATAACCATTAGCATATGTAGTCGATGTGGCTGGGTAACTACCTGATGCTGGCGATGCAGCAGGCGTCAGTCTTCCAACCCCAGTTTCTTCAACCGGTAACGCAATGACCTGAAGGTCAGGCCCAGACGGCGGGCGGCGGCGGTCTTGTTCCAGCGGGTTTCTTCCAGCGCCTGAGTCAGCGCCTTGCGTTCGATGTCATCGAGGAAGTCTTCCAGCGAATCAATCTGCGTCAGCGCGGCTTCCTCGCCCGGGATCGGACTGGCGTTGAGCTGAATGTCGGCCGCGGTAATACTGTCGCCTTCGCACAGAGTGAAGGCGCGCTCCAGAATGTTCTCCAGTTCGCGAACGTTACCGGGAAAGCGGTAGTTGCTCAGGCGTTCCATGCAGTCCGGATCCACTGCGGGTCCCTTGACACCGGCGCGGTGGGCCAGTTGGCCGAGGATGCTCTGGGCTATCTGCGCGATATCCTCACGCCGCTCGCGCAGCGGAGGAACACGCAGTTCGATGACATTGATGCGGTAGAACAGATCCTGACGAAAACGCCCTTCAGCCACTTCCTGGGCGAGGTCCTTGTGGGTGGCGCAGAGTAGCCGAACATTCACGGGCTCTTCCTGCTGGGTGCCGACCGGGCGCACGGCTTTTTCCTGAATGGCGCGCAGCAGTTTGACCTGCATGCCCAGCGGCAGATCGGCAACTTCATCCAGGAACAGGGTGCCGCCGTTGGCGGCCTGGAACAGGCCGGGCTTATCGGCCACGGCGCCGGTGAAACTGCCCTTGCGGTGGCCGAAGAACTCGCTTTCCATCAGCTCTGAAGGAATCGCGCCGCAGTTCACCGGCACGAACGGATGGCGCGCCCGCGGCCCCAGCGCATGGATGCGCCGCGCGACCAGCTCCTTGCCACTGCCGGATTCGCCGCTGATATATAAAGGGGCTTCGCTGCGTGCGAGCTTGGCGATCTGACGACGCAATTGCTGGATCGGCGGCGATGCACCGAGAATCGGGTCATCGGTGTCATGCGCGGCCGGCTCCGCCGCGGGGCGATTGAGCAGCAGGGCACTATTGACCAGTTCGCGCAGACGCTGCAGGTCCACCGGTTTGGTGACGAAATCGAAGGCGCCGGATTTCAAGGCACTGATGGCGGTATCCAAGCTGCCGTAGGCCGTGATCATTGCAACCGGAGTGTTGGGGCAGTGCTGCTGGATATGACGCACCACGCTCAGCCCATCACCATCGGGCAGACGCATGTCGGTCAGGCATAGATCGAAGTGCTGCTGATTGAGCAGGTCCAGCGCCTGGCGCAGATTGCTCGCACTGCGGGTCTTGATATTCATCCGCCCCAACGTCATGTCGAGCAGCTCCAGTATATCGGGCTCGTCGTCGATGATCAGTGCCAACGGATTGTTCACGTGGTGCTCCATGCATGCGTGCAGCTCAGAAAAGACTAATCATACCAGCCGTTTGGGATGGGCGAAGATAATCCGCATACAGCTGCCGCGGGGTTCCAGTCGCTCGTACTCCAGCGTGGCTTGGTTGCTCTCACACAATTCACGGGAGATATACAGGCCCAGGCCGGTCCCGGCGGATTCAGTGGTATAGAAAGGCTCGAAAACCTGGCTCAGGTGCCGGTCATCAATCCCTGGTCCATGATCGATGACTTCCAGCGTCGGCAACCCGGTCTCGGTATTTTCATGCAATGTCAGCCATATGGTTCGATCACTACCTGAAGGGCCGCTGTAGCGAAAGGCATTCTGACACAGGTTGCCCAGCACCTGGCTGAGTTGGTTGGGGTCCATGCGAGTCAGAATGCCTTCTTTCTCAAAGGTGCATTCGATGGTGTCCGTGGCGGGATTGGCTTGCTTGTGATCGCGGATGAACTGAGCCAGCCACAGTGTCAGATCGACTAACTGGGGTTCACTCTGCCGTCGCCGTGACAGTTCCAGTACGGTTTCGATGACCTTGTTCATGCGTTTGGAGTGCTGCTGGATGATTTCAGTCAGGCGCCGATCTTCCGTGTGGATATGCTCCGACTCGATCAGTAGTTGCGCCGCATGACTGAGCGCGCCCAACGGGTTGCGGATCTCATGGGCAATACTCGCTGTGAGCCGTCCCAGGGATGCCAGCTTCAATTGTTGTACCTGTTGCGCCATCAATGCCTGATCATCCAGAAACACCAGGATCGACTCGCGGTTATCGGCGGGCAGGCGCTTGAAGTTGGCCATCAGCTCCGCGCCGCCTACGTGGTTGCGAAAGGGCTGGGCGCGGATTGACGGGTTGACCTGCCACTGACGTTGGCGCTGTCCCAATTCCGGAGCGAGACCGTCGAGCGTCATGCCGCGAATAATGGGTTTGCCCAGCATCTGCGCGGCGGCTTCGTTGGCCAGTAGTACTTGCAATGACTCGTCTATCACCATGATGCCGGTGCGCATGCGCTGGATGATCAGCTGGTTGAGCTTTTCCAGGCTGGCCAGGCTGGCGGCCTGTTGCTGAGCGAGATTTTCCGACAAACGAAGACGGCGGCTGAGTCGCTGTACGAACAGGGCAACAGCAAAATAGATGCAACCCAGCACGCCGACCTGCAGATAGCTCTGACTGATCGACGGGTGTGCCAGGCTGAGAAAGAATGTCAGATAAATCAAAGCCAGGCTGGCAAGTGCTGCCAGCAGCAGGCCGATGCGCCCATGCAGCAGAATATTGCCGGTTGCTACGGGAATGATCAGCAGGTTGCCCAGACCGCTGCTGGCGCCCCCGGCGGCATAAAACAGCACCGCCAGCAAAAATATGTCGATGAACGCTAGCACGAACAAGTGCAGATCCCGCTTGCCCTGGTGCAGCAGCAGCGTAATCAGCACGTTGGTGATCAGATAGATCCAGCTCGTGCTTTCGTATAGATCGGGGTTTTGCAGGTCGATCAGTCCGTCACGCAGGGCGGAGCTGGTGAGCAGGGTCAGGAAGAGCCCGAGAATTACCCGATAGACATTATAAATCCGCAGTATCTTGGGGCGTTGCGAATCAACCGTTTCAGTCTTGCTGATCCACATTGCGATGCTCACTGCAGCAATACCATTTGTCATCCTGACGTAGGGCCAGGTGTTCCGGCAGGTGTAGCTGGCACTGTGCGCAGCGGACCATTTTAGGGGGCTGCTGTGGTGGCGCCGCGCGGCGTTTATCCGCCTGGGCAGCTTTCATCTGTCGCCAGAAGACAAAAGCGATATATGCCAATACCAGCAGAATGAAAAGTTTGATCAGACCCATGACCGTTGCGATTCCCTGTGAAGTTGGAGCCAGTGTATCGCACATGGACAAGGTGCCAAACAAGTCCTTGGTGCTCGTTGCGGTGTCAGGGAGCTTGACCCACAATAAACACCTTTGAGACAGAGGATCGGCAATGACTCGCCGGCCCAGAAGAAGGGTAAGACCTGTACCGTGGAAGGGCCAGCGGTAGCGCTAACGGTCTGTACTGCTGCTGGGGCGGGACGCCGAGCGTCCCGGCAGGCGTTCCCACGCTGGAGCATGGGAACGATCGAAGTTGTTGATAGAGTAGCGTTTCAGATGGCTCCCATGCTCTGCGTGGGAGCCTGCGCAGTGGACGCTCTGCGTCCGAATTGGCCAGTCAGCTCAGTCAAACAGCCCGAAGCTCAGTCGACTCCAGATGGAGCGCTTGGCCTTCTGTTCCTGTTGCGGTGCCTTGATGTCGCGGGGCAAGGCGTTCAGAGCGTCCTGATACTGCTGCTCCATTTCCCGTTCCATCTGCGTGTCGCGGTTCATTGCAGGCGGCGTCATGACTTTGTCGAGCAGGCCGACCGTCATCGACTCGACCCAGCCAGTATCCTTTTGTGCGGGTTCAACATGATGCTGGAACTCGCCATCTTCCAAGCTCGGATGCTCGGGATAGTTGGTCTGCAGAGTCAGCAGCGCGTTGTTGGCCAGCTCATCCATGGCCAGTCGCTGATAACCTTCGACCATCAATGCCAGACCGTCGCCCACAGACGGCGTCTGCTGGAAGTTCTCGACGATATAGCGGCCACGGTTGACCGCTGCAACATAGGCGCCGCGCTTGAGGTAGTAATGGCCAACGTGGGCGTCGTACGCAGCCAGCAGATTACGCAGATAGACCATGCGCTGACGCGCGTCGGGCGCGTAGCGGCTGTCCGGATAGCGGCTGACTAGCTGAGCGAACTCATTGAAGGAATCACGTGCTGCGCCCGGATCACGACGGGTCATGTCCAGCGGCAGAAAACGCTCGAACAGGCCGCGGTCGCGGGTGAAGGAGGTCATGCCGCGCAGGTAGTAGGCATAATCCACATTGGGATGCTGCGGATGCAGACGGATGAAGCGGTCTGCGGAAGACTTGGCAGCCTCCAGTTCCATGTTCTGATAGTAAGCGTAGATCAGTTCCAGCTGGGCCTGCTCGGCGAAGCGCCCGAACGGATAGCGCGACTCCAGCGCCCGCAGAGAATCGATGGCCATGCCGTAGTTATTGGCGTCCAGATTCTTCTGGGCCAGGACATAAAGCTCAGACTCGCTGAGCGACTCATCCAGAACCGTTGCCTTGTTTGATGAACAGGCCGCCAGCAGACTCAGCAGACCGACCAGCAGGAGATGTTTAATCGACATGTTTGACATCCGGATGGACGACCCCGCGCTGTTGCCATGACAGCCGTCCTGTTATAGTTGAGCTCAGTTGCGCGGCACAGCTTGTGCCAGGCAAAGAAGCCGTATTTAACCACAGCGCCGGGCCGAAACCAAAAGGGATTGCGCGTTACCGGTGCGTTCCAGTGAGCCCTTGATGTCAGAACGAATTCGCTTGTCTGCAAAGGTTACCCCAGAGTGTGGTGGCCAACGCCTTGACCAGGTCGCCGCCCAATTGTTCCCCAGCCACTCGCGATCACGCCTGCAGGGCTGGATCAAGGACGGCTGTCTGACAGTTGATGGCAAACAGGTCCGCCCCCGCGACACCGTGTATGGTGACGAACTGCTGGAGTTGGACGCTGAACTTGAAATACAGGGTGACTGGCAACCCGAAGCCATCGACCTGGATATTGTCTACGAAGATCACGCTCTGCTGGTGATCAACAAGCCGGCCGGGTTGGTTGTTCATCCCGCGGCGGGGCATCAGGATGGCACCTTGCTCAATGCCCTGCTGCACCACGCCCCGGAACTGGCCAAGGTGCCACGTGCTGGTATCGTGCATCGTCTGGACAAGGACACCACCGGTCTCATGGTGGTTGCCAAGACACTGGAAGCTCAGACCGATCTGGTAATTCAGCTGCAGAATCGCAGTGTCACCCGTGAATACGAGTGCGTGGTAGTGGGAGTCATGACGGCTGGCGGCAAGGTCGACGAGCCGATCGCCCGCCACGGTAACAACCGGCAGAAGATGGCGGTAGTGGCCGGCGGCAAGCAGGCCATCAGTCATTATCGAGTGATCAGCCGTTTTCGCGCTCACACCCACGTCAAGGTCAAGCTGGAAACCGGCCGCACGCATCAGATTCGCGTGCATATGAGTCATATCAATTTTCCGCTGGTGGGTGATCAGACGTACGGCGGCCGGCTGCGCATTCCGCCGGGCGCGACGCAGGAAATGATCGCCATGTTGCGCGGCTTCCCGCGTCAGGCGCTGCACGCCAGACGACTGGAGCTGGAGCACCCGGACGATAATCGCCCGATGCGTTGGGAAGCGCCATTGCCGGCCGATATGCAGGAACTGCTGGCGCTGTTGCGCCACGACGGTGAGCTGGAAGAATGAAAGAGCATTGGCTGCAGGCCGACTGGCCAGCCCCCGAGTGGGTCAGAACCTGCGTGACAACACGCCAGGATGGTTGCAGCCAGGGTGTATTCAAGGGCTTCAATCTGGGAACCCACGTCGGTGACGATCCGAATAACGTGCTGGCCAATCGGGCGGAGCTCGGGCGCATGCTCGGCTGCCGCCTGGCCTGGCTGGAACAGACCCACAGTACCGATGTGATTGACGCTGCGCCCGGGTTGGTAGAAGAGGCTGACGCCAGCTGGACGCAGGAATCGGATGTGGCCTGCGTGATCATGACCGCCGATTGCCTGCCGGTGCTGTTCTGTGATCGGTCTGGCACCCGGGTGGCCGCAGCCCATGCCGGCTGGCGCGGACTGGCCGCAGGCATTCTCGAGAACACCATCAGTGCGCTCGGGGTGCCGCCGGAAGAGCTGCTGGTCTGGTTGGGGCCGGCTATCGGTCCCGACGCCTTCGAAGTCGGTCCCGAGGTGCGCGAGATATTCAGCAGCGTCGCGGCTGCAGAATGTTTCAAGCCGTCCGAACGTGCCGGTCATTATCTGGCAGATATTTATCAGCTGGCCAAGCTGCGCTTGAATGCTGCGGGCGTTACAGCGGTCTACGGCGGTGGGCTGTGCACGGTCAGCGACCCCATCCGTTTCTTTTCTTATCGTCGTGACGGGCAGACCGGGCGCTTCGCTTCGATGGTCTGGCTGGACTCTGCGACAAAAAATTGACACGAGTCAGTGTCGTCCCCTTGAAAGCGTAGTAATAATCCTCATCTATCATTCATCTAAGTGAATGTTGCTGGAGCTCCGGTTCCGGCCTGCCGATAAGGATTGCTACTCATGCGTATTGACCGCTTAACCAGCAAGTTGCAAATGGCCCTGTCCGACGCGCAGTCGTTGGCGGTCGGCCGTGACCACAACCAGATCGAACCGCTGCATTTGATGCTGGCGCTCATTGATCAGCAGCAGGGCTCCATCAAACCGTTATTGCTGCAGGTCGGTTTCGACCTCAATAGCCTGCGTAAGCAGATCAGCGATTCCGTTGATCAATTGCCGACCATCTCCAGCCCCACCGGCGATATGAACCTGTCGACTGATCTGGCTCGTCTGCTGAACAAGGCCGACGGGCTGTCGCAGAAGCGCGGGGATCAGTTCATCTCCAGTGAGCTGGTATTGCTTGCGGCGATGGATGATAACACCCGACTGGGCAAGATCCTGCTGGCGCAGGGCGTATCGAAAAAGGCTCTGGAAACCGCTATCGACAACCTGCGCGGCGGCGAGAGCGTGAACGACGCCAATGCCGAGGAGTCCCGTCAGGCGCTGGACAAATACACCGTGGATATGACCAGGAAGGCCGAGGACGGCAGGCTGGACCCGGTGATCGGTCGCGATGATGAAATCCGCCGCACCATACAGGTACTGCAGCGCCGCACGAAAAATAACCCGGTACTGATCGGCGAGCCCGGTGTGGGCAAGACCGCCATTGTCGAAGGGCTGGCGCAGCGCATCATCAATGGTGAAGTACCCGATGGGCTGAAAGGCAAGCGCCTGCTGTCGCTGGATATGGGCTCGCTGATCGCTGGCGCCAAGTTCCGCGGTGAGTTCGAGGAGCGTCTGAAAGCCGTACTCAACGAGCTGGGCAAGCAGGAAGGCCAGATCATCCTGTTCATCGACGAGCTGCATACCATGGTCGGTGCCGGCAAGGCCGAAGGCTCCATGGATGCGGGTAACATGCTCAAGCCCGCTCTGGCCCGCGGTGAGCTGCACTGCGTGGGTGCCACCACCCTGGATGAGTACCGGCAGTACATCGAGAAGGACGCGGCGCTGGAACGACGCTTCCAGAAGGTGCAGGTGGATGAGCCCAGCGAGGAAGACACCATCGCCATCCTGCGTGGCCTGAAAGAGCGCTATGAGGTGCACCACAAGGTGGCGATCACCGACGGCGCGATTATCGCCGCGGCCAAGCTGTCGCATCGCTACATCACCGACCGCCAGCTGCCGGATAAGGCTATTGACCTGATCGACGAAGCGGCCAGCCGCATCCGCATGGAAATCGACTCCAAACCCGAAGAGCTGGACCGTCTGGATCGCCGACTGATTCAGCTCAAGGTCGAGCGTGAAGCGCTGAAGAAAGAAGATGACGAGGCGACCATCAAGCGCCTGGAAAAACTGCAGGAAGAGATTGTTCGGCTCGAGCGTGAGTACGCTGATCTCGAGGATATCTGGAAGGCGGAAAAGGCCGAAGTGCAGGGTGCTGGGCAGTTGCAGGAAAAGATCGAGCAGTCTCGGACCGAGTTGGAAGCTGCTCGCCGGAAGGGTGACTTGGCACGCATGGCCGAGCTGCAATACGGGATCATCCCGGATCTTGAGCGCAGCTTGCAGATGGTTGATCAGCACGCCAAGACTGAGAACCAACTGCTGCGCACCAAGGTTACCGACGAGGAAATCGCCGAAGTTGTATCCAAGTGGACCGGCATTCCGGTGTCCAAGATGCTGGAAGGCGAGCGTGACAAGCTGCTGCGCATGGAAGATGAACTGCACAAGCGGGTGATCGGACAGCACGAAGCAGTGGTTGCTGTCTCCAACGCGGTGCGTCGCTCCCGTGCCGGGTTATCGGACCCGAACCGCCCGAGCGGTTCCTTCCTGTTCCTCGGCCCGACCGGGGTGGGCAAGACCGAGTTGTGCAAGGCACTGGCCGAGTTCCTGTTCGATACCGAAGAGGCGATGGTGCGAATCGACATGTCCGAGTTCATGGAGAAGCACTCGGTGGCCCGACTGATCGGGGCGCCTCCGGGCTATGTCGGCTATGAGGAGGGCGGTTACCTGACCGAAGCGGTACGCCGCAAGCCGTACTCGGTGATCCTCATGGACGAAGTTGAAAAGGCGCACCCAGACGTGTTCAACATCCTGTTGCAGGTGCTGGAAGATGGCCGCCTGACTGACAGTCAGGGGCGTACCGTGGACTTCCGCAATACGGTGATCGTCATGACCTCGAACCTGGGGTCGGCGCAGATTCAGGAGCTGGTCGGCGACCCGGAAGCGCAGCGTGCGGCGGTGATGGATGCGGTCGGCCAGCACTTCCGCCCGGAATTCGTCAACCGGATTGATGAGGTGGTGGTGTTCGAGCCGCTGGGTAAAGAGCAGATCGGCGGCATTGCCGAGATTCAGATAGATCGTCTGCGTCAGCGCCTGGCCGAACGCGAGCTGAACCTGGAGTTGACCGACGAAGCGCTGGAGAAACTCGTTGCTGTTGGTTACGACCCGGTCTATGGCGCGCGCCCGCTCAAGCGTGCAATCCAGCGTTGGATCGAAAACCCGCTGGCACAGCGTATCCTTGCCGGCGATTTCGAGCCGGGAGTCACCATCAAGACCAGTGTGGAAGGCGAAGACTTCATCTTCACTCGGTAAGTGCAGCGCAAAGCCCCGGCCATTGGTCGGGGCTTTGCGTTTGGTTGCGTGCTGCCGAGCGGTTGTCGACCTGTGTTAAACTCGCCAATCTTTGCACCTGTGTCATCACCCTCCGTTATAGGCGGAGATCCACTGGCGGGCCATCCACGGGCCTTGCCATTCAGCAAGACCGACAACGAGAGTCCTGATGCAACTGGCCTTTCTGCTCTACAAATATTTTCCCTTCGGTGGTCTGCAGCGGGACTTTCTGCGCATTGCGCGGGTCTGCGAGCAGCGCGGTCATGCTGTGCGTGTCTATACCGTGGAGTGGGAGGGAGAACGGCCGAGCGGGTGGGATATACGGCTGGTGCCAGTCAAGGCCTTGTCGAACCATAGCCGCAACGAGAAATTTTCCAAATGGGTGCAGTCCGATCTGGCCCGTGACCCGGTTGACCGCGTAGTCGGCTTCAACAAGATGCCGGGCCTGGACGTCTACTATGCCGCCGATGGCTGTTATGAAGACAGGGCACAAAATCAGCGCAGCTGGCTCTACCGGTTCGGTCCGCGCTATCGGCATTTCTCCGCCGCTGAGCGTGCGGTGTTTGCACCGGAAGGGCGCACCGAGATTCTGATGATCTCCGAAGTACAGCTACCGCTATTCATGCAGCACTACCGCACACCGATCGAACGCTTTCACCTGTTGCCGCCGGGCATCACCACTGATCGCCGTGCACCGGCCAATGCCGCCGCGATTCGTGCCGACCTGCGGAAAGAATTCAGCCTGACCGACGATGAACTACTGCTGGTACAGATAGGTTCCGGCTTCAAGACCAAGGGCCTGGATCGGACCCTGGAAGCCGTTGCTGCGCTGCCGCCAGCGCTGCGTCAGCGTACCCGGTTGATCATAATCGGCGCCGATAACCCGGCGCCGTTCCAGCGCCAGATTCGTACTCTGAATCTGGAGGACCGGGTGCAGATATTGGCAGGGCGCGATGACGTGCCGCGCTTTCTGCTGGGCGCCGATCTGCTGATCCATCCTGCCTACAATGAAAATACCGGTACCGTCCTGCTCGAAGCGCTGGTCGCCGGCTTGCCGGTACTGACGACCGAAGCATGCGGCTACGCCCACTATATTGAAGAGGCCGATTGCGGCCTGGTGGTGCCGCATCCTTTTGAGCAGAAGACCTTGAATGAATGGCTGGCGCGCATTCTGGATGATCCGGAAACACGTCAGGAATGGCAGGAAAATGCATTGGATTACGCCGAGCACGCTGACCTCTACAGCATGCCGGAACGGGCGGCTGATGTGATTCTGGGAGAGTTGGCGTGACGCTGGTGCTGAACGAACCTTTCAAGACCCTGTGGGCTGGCCGGGACGCCTTTGTCGAGGTGGAAAAGCTGCAGGGCGAAGTATTCCGCGAGCTTGAAGCCCGGCGCACCCTGCGCACTGAAGTGGGCGGGCGCGGCTACTTCGTCAAGATCCACCGGGGAGTAGGTTGGGGCGAGATACTCAAGAACTGGTCCACCCTGAAAAGACCAGTGCTCGGGGCTGATCAGGAATGGGAAGCCATTGCGGCATTGACCCAGGCCGGCGTGCCCACCATGACCGCGGTGGCTTATGGTGAGCGCGGCGCGAACCCAGCCAACCGACACTCCTTTATCATCACCGAGGAGCTCGCTCCGACCATCAGCCTGGAAGACCTCAGCCATAACTGGCCGAGTCATCCGCCGGAGCCGGCGCTGAAGTACGCTCTGATCCATAGAGTGGCAGACATGACCGGGCGTATGCACCGTGCCGGCGTCAATCACCGCGATTGTTACATCTGCCATTTCCTGCTGCATACCGACACGGAACCGACTGCGGACAACCTGAAACTGTCGCTGATCGACCTGCACCGCGCACAGATTCGACCTGCTGTTCCGCGCCGCTGGCGCGACAAGGATCTGGCTGGATTGTATTTCTCGGCGCTGAATATCGGGCTTACCGAACGCGACAAACTGCGCTTCCTGCGCACCTATTTTCAGCGCCCCTTGCGCCAGATTCTGGCAGAAGAGGCGGTCCTGCTGAGTATGCTCGAGCGCAAGGCGGCACGCCTGCAGACACGCTTCGAGCGTAAATACGCGCCCGGCAAGCCGCAATGAAGAGCTGGGTACTCAACCCTGCCTTCGCGGGCGGGGAAGCAGCTCAGCTGTTTGCTGACCTACCCAGCGTATTCGCCTTGCAGGGCGAGAGCATCACCACTGACGATATCAGTGAAGTGCACCGGCTCTGCATGGACGGACGCTGCTACTACATCAAGCGTTATGTCGAAGCGGGAAAGAACCTGCGTCGGTTCATCGGCCGTCCGCGGATACGCGCCGAATGGGAAAATCTGCTCAAATTCCAGCGCTGGGGCATTCCGACAGTACCGGTGGTGGCTTATGGCATGGAGCGTTCCGGCCTGGGCTTTGGTCGGGGCGCGCTGATCACGCTGGGCATCGATGACACTGATGACCTGGCCCATCTGGCGAGGAGTAATGATCCGCGCCTGCACGACCGAAGCTGGCTGGCCGCCGTCATGGCTCAGGTGGCCCGCGGCACGCGGATCATGCATGAGCATGGGTTTGCCCACAATGATCTCAAGTGGCGCAATATCTTGGTCGACCGCACGGCGTCCTCCCAGGTCTACTTCATCGACTGCCCTGCTGGCAGGAAATGGCCGGGCCCGCTGCTGCATTACCGCATCGTCAAAGATCTGGCCTGTCTCGACAAACTAGGTAAATATTACCTGCGACGTGTGGATCGCTTGAGATTCTATTTGGCGTATACGCAACGCCAGCGTCTGACGGCAGCAGATAAGAAGCGCATCAGAGCCGTATTGGCATTTTTCGAGGGGCGCGAATGAGCACCACAGCCAGACTGCGTGATGCCGGCCGTCATCCTCCGGCGCCATTGAGTGTGCAGATTGATGGCGAGCCGCTGACCATTCAGCAATGGCTGCGTGTGCTGCCGGGCAAGCGATTGGTCGGGCAAGGTGAGTGGCAGGACCAGCGAGTGCTGGCCAAGCTGTTCATCGCCACAGGGGCCGAGCGTCATTGGCAGCGGGAAAGCGCTGGCATTCAAGCCTTACAGCGTGCCGGTCTGCCGACTCCGGACCTGCTGGGCAGCGGCGACCTGCCCGGTGGCGGTTACTATCTGTTTACCGAATTCCTGACAGGCTCACAGAGCCTGCAACAGTGCTGGGATCAGCTTGCGGATACAGGGCTGGACAGCCCAGCCGCCACTGCCATCCTTGAGGAAGCATTGCAGGCCATTGCTGCCATGCACAAACAGGGGCTGGCACAAACCGACCTGCATCTTGGCAACTTCATGCGGCACGAGCAGCAGATCTATGTGATTGATGGTGACGCCATTGAGGTGACTGAGCCTGGAAAGCCGTTACGCCAGAGCGCTGCGCAAGCCAATCTGGCCCTGTTCTTCGCCCAGCTTGAGCCACAATGGGATAAACGAACTGACTCGTTGTTGCAGAGCTATCTCAGCATCAACCCACTATCGACGCTGAGCGGCGAACAATTGAACCTCGCCGTTCAGGCAGAGCGCCAGCGGCGGTTGGACGACTTTCTGAGCAAAACACTACGCGACTGCAGCCAGTTCGCTGTCACCAAAACCTTTCAGCGCTACAGCGTAGTACTACGTTCTGAGCAGGAGGCGCTGGCCCCTCTGCTTGATGACCCGGACAGCGTGTTCACTGGCATACCACTGCTCAAGGACGGCGGCAGCAGCACGGTCACGCGCGCTACCGTCGGTGGCCGGGACGTTGTTATCAAACGCTACAACATCAAGGGCCTCGGCCACTGGCTGCAACGCTTCTGGCGTCCGACCCGCGCCTGGCATTCCTGGCTGGCCGGCTGGCGGCTGAACTTTCTCGGCATTGCCACTCCACAGCCGCTGGCTATGATCGAGCGGCGGATTGGGCCGTTGCGTCGCGAGGCTTGGCTGGTTACTGAATACTGCCCAGGTCAGAACCTGCTTGAGCATTTGGGGGAGACGGGTGACGCTATTCCTGATGAGCAGACGGCTGAGGCAATGCTGCGTACCTTCAACCAATTGGCTGAGGCGCGAATCAGTCATGGTGACTTCAAGGCCACCAATCTGCTATGGCAGGGTGGTCAGGTGGTACTGATTGACCTGGACGCCATGACGGCGCATCGCAATGAGGGCGACCGACGCAAGAGCTGGCAGAAAGACAGGGCACGATTCATTCGCAACTGGCCTGCAGACTCAGCTCTTGCGCAATGGCTGGAATCGGTCATGCCGAAATAGCTGTTGGGTGCCCCTCAGTACAACACTTGACTGCGCCGGAATGCTTCTCGGGTCGCCAAGCGCCGCTCGACAACGGCGTGTGTTTTTGGTTTGTCGAGCGCCTGCTCGACGATGGGGTTTTGCGGTGCTGCTTGTCTGCAGTCGCGCTACACCCCGAAAAGCGAAGCTGAACACTCACTGAACGGATCGCAGAAACCCCGGAGTGAGGCAGCTGCCTCCCATATATTGCCCCATTATTTTCAGGGGGCAGGAATGACTCATTCGGTTTTTATTGCAAAAAATGCGCACGATACGTTGCGACGCCATCAGCTCGACAGCTTCGAAGCGCTGTGGAAAGTGGAGGCGGAGCTGGTAGATGAGCCCAACCGAGCTCGTGGCGGATACAGCAGCGTCAGTCGGCTGACCCTGAAAGATGCCAACGGTAACCCCCAGGTTTTCTATCTCAAGCGCCAGAGCAACTACCTGATTCGCAATATGCGCCATCCGTTGGGTGAGCCGACTGTTGCACGAGAGTTCTACAATATAAAGCGCTATGCAGAGTTGGGCATTCCAGCACTGGAAGCCTCCTTTCATGCCAAACGACAGGTAGAAGGGGAGTTGCAGGCGATTCTGTTGACCCGCAATTTGGATGGCTATGTGCCGTTGGATCACTGGTTTGCCAGCTGGCATACGCTGGGGTACTGCCAGAAGCGGGATCTGTTGGCGGCAGCAGCGAAGCTGGTCGCGCTGCTGCACGCAAGCTCGATAGTGCACAACTGCCTGTATCCCAAGCATATCTTTCTTAAGTTGACGGAGGATGAGATAGAGGCTCGCTTGATTGATCTGGAAAATAGCCGTGCGCATCTATTCTCCCCGTGGGGACGCTTGCGCGATCTGGAAGCTTTGTATCGACGCAGCCAGCCGCCCAGCCGCAGCCAACGGCTACGTTTTCTGCTGGCGTACCTGGGCAAATCAAAGGTAGATGCGCAGGTGCGCTATTGGGTTGCCAGGGTACTGCGCCGCTCTGCCCGCAAGCGTGCCAAGCATGACAAGCGCATGGGGCAGAAGTGAGTATTACGGGGCTTTGTGCAACTCCGGACGCACACCACCGATAGATATCGATGTACTGCTTGGCTCACCACTGAATGAAGCCGTGCCGCCATAACAGCGCTTGAAAGCATCCATGGACGCTCCATTCACTAGCTGTCAGCCACTGGCCGCATGGTGTTGCATATTAGTGTAGAATCGCGATGTGTTTTTGCTGTTTGAGAGGCGGCGAACTGACCATTAACGCCGAATGCTCCAATGTCTTCGGTTTTTGTCGCTACGAGGAAAAGTGCAAGGGTCAGGTACTGGGGCGCCGCCGTACTGATACGACCTGATGGTCGACAGGAAACCTGGCCGACAACGGTGCGCCGCTGAACACCTCGCCCAACCTTCGTGGTGAGCCTATTGTTTTTTCATTTTCAGCCAGACATGGGTATCGGCTCTTGGCTGTGGTACGAGTATCGGCAGAGTGCGCGGAGTAGAGATGGAATCAGTAATTAAGTATCGAAAGGACATTGACGGTCTAAGAGCAATTGCAGTCTTGTCGGTAGTGCTTTTTCACCTTGATGTAGGATTGATATCGGGTGGGTTTGTAGGCGTAGATGTGTTCTTTGTTATTTCTGGATTCTTGATTACCTCGATACTCTATCGCGATATAGGTTCTGGAAATTTCAGCTTCGGTCAATTCTTCGAGCGTCGCATTCGGAGACTATTACCGGCCTTATTCACGATGCTGGCCGTTTCTACTGTAATCGCCTGGTTTGTTTTTCTGCCCGTCGATTTTCGTGCCTTTTCTGAAGGGCTGGCAGCTGCCGTAATTTTCTTGGCCAATATACATTATTGGGACAAGACGGATTATTTCGGCGACCCTGTCGAAATGATTCCGCTGCTCCATACCTGGTCACTTGCGGTGGAGGAGCAGTTTTATATATTCTTTCCGCTGCTATTACTTTTCCTGACCAAGTACCTAGCTCGGCATGTCCGGATCATTCTTGCCATTCTCGCGGTAATGTCACTTTTCTCTGCGCAATACATGCTGACGAACTCCCCAGAGGCCGTTTTCTATCTTATGCACCTGCGTGCATGGGAAATGTTGGCGGGCAGTTTGCTTGCGTTGGGGGCCATTCCAGCGATCCGTAACCGCTGGCTGGCTGAATGGACTGCTGCGTCAGGGCTCCTTTTAATAATAGCCAGCGCCTTTCTTCTTACCAAGGAGACACTGTTCCCGGGTGTCGCGGCAGTCCCGGCTGTGGCGGGAGCGGCGATGGTCATTCATGCGGGCTCGTCTACCGTAACATGGGCATCGCGGTTACTGAGCTTTAGGGTACTGGTCTTCGTTGGCTTAATTTCTTATTCACTATATCTATGGCACTGGCCGTTGTTCGTTTTTGTTCGTTATTATTTGATAGAGCCGCTTCAGGTATGGCATCAGATTCTGCTTTCTATAGGTGCGTGTATATTAGGCTGGTTGTCTTGGAAGTTTATTGAGACGCCTTTCCGCGGATCTGAGAGACGGTTCATGCAACCTAGAAAACGGCTGTTTCAGCTCACAGCCTGCCTGAGTCTACTCGCTATCGTTGTCTCGCTGCCGGGGATGATAACGCGTGGCGCTGCGTTTCGTCTGCCTGATCAGGTTGCGAATATAAGTGCTGTAACGAAGGAAACAATTCCGTTTCGGCGCCCATGTTTCGGCTTGACTCCTTCGGAAATTGACAAGGATGACGCTGTCTGCTTTTTGGGTACTACTGCTGATCCGTCTTTTCTTCTATGGGGAGACTCCCATGCGCTGTCACTCGCTCACGGAATGGATCTGGCCGCGCGGTCGGCTGGGGTCTCTGGCGGATTCCTGGGGAAATCTGTGTGCCCCCCGGTGCTTGATACGCAGAACTTTAAACCGTCCGATGTCGATTGCTCCGACTTCAATAGTGCCGCGGTTCGTTACTTGGAACGCCATCCATCTATAACGAGGGTAATACTTGTGGGTGTCTGGTCGGCATATGATGCCCTGTCCACCGAGGGTTATGATAGAAGCTTCGCTGCGGGTCTGGAACGTACCATGGACTTGATGCGAGACATGGAAATTGATGTCACTTTCATTAATGAAGTGCCAAAGATTCGCTATGACGTTCCTTCAGTGCTAGCGCGTGTGGAGTATTTCAACAGGCCTCTCGATATTCGTACACGAAAGCATTCCCACCTCCAGCGCAAGGAGGCCTTTGACAGCTATCTTGAAGACTTGTCCGGAAAGTACGTATTCAATGTGGTTGATCTCGATAGTGTCTACTGTGATGATGCCTTCTGTAATGTCATCACGGATGGACGCGTATTGTACCGTGACTCACACCATTTGAGTGCCTGGGGGTCTGAGCAAGCCAAGAACGAACTGATGATGATGATTTCTGACCTTTCCTTAGGAGGCCGTCATGCAGCAGTCAAATAGAAATGATCAGAAGGGGGTGAAGATCAGTGTCGTTATCCCTGCGTATAACTATGCCCATATATTGCGACGCGCTGCAGAGTCTGTGCTCTTACAGTTAGGCGGAAGCGCTGAGCTCATTATCATTGATGATGGGTCCACGGATAATACACCGGCTGTGATCGAGGCTCTCGAGCGGGATTTTTCTGACTGTTTCAGAGCGGTTCGGCAGGATAATGCAGGGCTGGCAGCTGTTCGCAATAAGGGGCTGGATATTGCACAAGGTCAGTATCTGATATTTTTGGATGCCGATGATGAAATGTTGCCGGGTGCATTGGCGGCCTTGAATGAACATATTGACCTGAGACCTGATACCCAGCTGGTGATTGGTGGGCATGTCTCACGATATCCTGATGGTCGTGAGGATGAGCATCTTCCTGATCCCCTGCCGCCCGATGCTTATACCCGTGTGCGTAACTATCTTATAGAGAGGACATTGGGCGTATCGAATGGTGCATGTGCGATGCGAAAAGATATCTTTTCTCATGGAAGGTATCCCGAACGATTTCGCAGTGCCGAGGACATACCAGTTTTTGCCCAGGTGTTTGCCCATGGCGTGTGCACTAATCTCGATCATCTGCTGACCCGTATTTACAAACATGATGATAGTATGCGACATGATCTCAAGGCTGGACTGAAGGTTGGCGATCAACTGGTAGGGGAGATCTTTGATGGTGGACGCCTGCCTGCAGAAATGAACGAGATGCGTAAGCTATTCGCTGCACAACGTTATTTGTCTTTGTTTCGGACTGCCCTCGCTGCCGGTGAGGACGAAAAGGCGAAGGAGCTGTATAAACAGGCATTGTCTGCTGACTGGCGCGCCATTTTTCGGACGTCTTACACTCGAAAGGCATTGCGATTGTGGGTGGGGATGAGTGGTTGAGAGTCAGTACGTCACTGCGGGGGCGAGTGTCTGACGAGTGCTGAAGTCATGCGAGAAGTGGCTTGAGCCAAATACATGATGATGGGAGAGGAAAGATGCATGAGGCACCAACTGCAGAATTTATCCTGAAGAAGCCGCACTGGGTACAGGACAGACTAGTTTTTGACATTGAAAGCTCCCGTGGGACTTTCAGTCCCTACTTCAAATGCGACACTCTGAAACTGCAGGAAAGTATTGAGGCCTCATTGCTTCTGAGTACGTTGCCTGCGATGTGCGACAGTCGGCGCTTGACGTCTGAAACCCCAGTATCAGAATCTCTTCTTCATAACATGCGCCAATTCTCGGAGATTTTTTCCAGTTGGTTCCCTGAGTATCATGCGCTGGAGCTAACAGACATTTCTGGCGACCAAGCTGTCTCCAGAAATACAGGTAGGGTAGGCAGTTTCTTCACTGGGGGCGTCGACTCGTTTTATACCTTTATCAAGCACCGGAGCGAAATCACAGATCTCATCTATGTCCATGGCTATGATCTGCAGCTTGATGACCTTTCAAGGCGAGAGGCGATAACGGAGATGGGCCGGCAGATTGCTGAAGAGGCCAATATTCGTTTTATTGAGATTGAAACCGATAGCCAGAAGTTGTTCCGTGCTTTTGGTGAGTGGGGCCTTAAAAGTCATGGTATTGCGCTGGGCGTCGCTGGACGTTTGCTTGCGGGGCATTTGGACAAGATTTACGTTCCATCCAGTTTTGCTGAGGAGGACCTCATGCCTTGGGGCTCGCATCCGGACACAGACCCTTTGCTATCAGACGAAACTGTTGAATATGTGCATGATGGTTGTGAGGCTTCTCGAGTCGAGAAAGTGCAGGTCATTAAGGACAGCGCGCTCGCGCTGGATCATCTTCGAGTCTGTTGGGAGCGTGTTGAAGGAGCATACAACTGTGGCGCTTGTGAAAAATGCCTAAGGACAATGACCAGCATGTATGCGATGGGCGTTTTGGCTGAGTGTAAAACCTTTCCTCACAAGATTGATGAGAAGCGCATACGGTCGTTTTTGCTGACAAGTAGCTCTGCGCGTAAATTCACCAATGAAAACCTCCGGCTAATGGAAAGCAGCGGGCTGCAATCTTCTTCAGTTTATGCTGCATGGTTAAAGATCTTGAGTCGCTCTGATTCCCACAACTGGCGTATCTGGCGTTATAGAAGAAGCATGGGGAAGCTGAAGCGTGCCATACATAAGGTTTTTCTGGGGCGGAAGGTTGAATAAGGTAAGTGCATGAAAACTGTCGATGAAGTACTGGAAGCTGCCCAGAACCACTACCAACGGATTTACTTTCGTCCGAACTCGGGCAATGCGGGTGATTCGCTGATAAATGTGGGTTTCTACTCAATTGCCGAGCGCACCGGGCTTGAGTACGAGGAGATCTCCGATTCTTTTGACTTCGACAGTTTGGGTGAGAGAGATCTAGTCATCCTGTCCGGGGGGGGCAACATCGTCCCATATTGGGAAGGAGGAAGTGATCTTATTCGAAGGCTCACGGCTTATCCATTCCCGCTGCTGCTCATGCCCCAATCTATTGAAGGCAGGCAAGATGTGCTGGGTCTCTTGCGCGAGAAGGATGTGCTTTTTCTTCGTGAACAATACAGTTACGACTACGCTTGCTCATTGGGTCTATCCTGCTCAATCAAGCTGGATCATGATCTTGCGTTTTCAGTAGATCGAGAAATGTTACGCGAGAGGGGAGGTATGCGGCTGAGTATAAAGAATATCCGTAGGATGGCTTATATCGCTTACCATTTCGTCAGGTCGAGATTTACTGGGGACCTCCAAGCTCTACGAACCGACAGGGAATCACGGATTGAGGGGAAGAAAAAGAAGATTAACGACATTTCACGACTGGCTAAATTTGGGACGCGCAATAGAGAGCTAAACCTGGTGTCATCCTATTGGTTATTGAAGGTGCTCTCTTGGTACGAACGGGTAGAAACGGACCGTCTCCATGTTTTTGTTGCCTGCGTTCTGGTTGGCACGAAGGTCAGACTTCGTGAAAACTCGTACTATAAGATTCGAGGTGTCTACGATTTTTCCATCAAGTCCAAACCGGACTACAGCAGGCTTGTTGACTTCAAGAAGGCGTAACTCCGTACTTGACTGAGCAGTCACCGGGGTCAGAGAGTAATCGGGGTCAGATGAAAGTAAGTATAGATATGTAAGCCGGCGACCTGCTCATAAGACTTTACTGAGTAGGTCGCGGCTCCTAAAGCACCGTCTTCTATACGAACCGGATGGGTCCTTTATACTTAGCCACCATGCTGTCATGTGTCAGCAGCTCCATCCCTTCTTCCATGGCCTGTGCTATCAGAATGCGATCAAACGGGTCTTTATGGTGGTCTTCCAAGGTTATAACCCGTGCGGTGTGCTCGCTGGTAATGACTAATTCATGATAGTCAGCGTCCAGCAGGGCCCGGCGTAGTACGGAGGGGTCGAGTTTCAAGCCGCCGCTGCCGGTCTTAATGGCCACCTCCCAAATACTAGCTGCACTGAAATACAGCTCATGCGACGGTGACTTGATAATATCGGCAGCTTCGGTTGGTAGTCGATCAGGGTCTACTGCCGCCCAGATCAGGAGGTGGGTGTCGAGCAAAAACTTCAAGGCTGGCCACCTGTGAACAGCGACTCGATCTCATCCGCCATCATGGTGTCGAAATCCTCGGGTATCTCACAAATGCCTTGAAGCATCCCGGTCCGGGGCTTCTTGTGGATGCCCGTGACTCGAGCCACGGGTTTGCCAGCTTTGGCGATGATAAACGAACCGCCTTGAGTGCTGATGTGATCAACCAGCTTCGACAGGTTGGTCTTGGCCTCATGCATGTTGACGGTTTCTACGTTCATAGCTGTATACCCGGTTAAACTAACGTTGTTAGCTAATTTTAGTGCGAAATACTAAAAAACGCTAATGAGGTAGCTTTGGTGGTTTTGCAGCAGGCAGCTGCAACAGCAGTCTGGAGCGGAGGCGACAACGGTACGGTGTTAGTCGTTCACGTTCTGCTGAACATGAACAAGGTCCCAATGCTCGGATTCACCAGCTCCCAATCACTCTCATAGCGCAGCAAATGCTGATAGTTCCTATCTCGCATCCGTCTGGATAGCGGTCGGCCCAAGCAGCGCATATCCGAGATGTCGATCAGTCCCAGCTCATTGTCTGGGGTCAGGACGATATTACCCATATGCAGCGAGCGGAAGTACACACCCAGGTCATGCAGTTTGGTGATGAATTCAGCCAGACGGGCAAAGAGCTCAAGCTGGTCGAGACTGGTGTCGTTGTGCAGCAGTTGCCGAAGTGTTTCGCCTGCCAGTGGCTCGTAATGTACGACGGAGCGGTATGGGGTGCTCATCTGGTAAAGCTGGATGACCTGGGGGCAGGGGATACCGAGGCGCTGCAGTTCTGCGGCGTTTTCCGCGAAGCGCTTGGCCGGTGGATGGAAAGCGCTTTTTGAGAACCAGCTTTTGCGCCGGAACAATTTGAGAAAAGTACCATCGGCCAGGCGCAGGACCTTTTCGCCATGACCATCTTTCTCCAGTATCTGCGCGTCGGTGCGCCAGATATCGTACTGTTCCCTGCTGAGTGGCTGCATTGACACGATCCTGAAACAAAACGGCAGTTTACCGTAACTACAGTTTTGCTTCATGTGCAGTATCGTTCAGATGCAGAGGCCTTTGGTCGTGTCGGGGTTGCCGGCGGTGCGCTGTGATAAACTCCCGGCCTGATTCCATTTCGCGAAGAGCTTATGTCGGATTCTCAGAAAGAAAGCTTTGCCCGCTCCAGTATTCGCATCTATGCGCGCCTGCTTGGCTACGTCAAACCCTACTGGCTGCCTTTTGCGGTCAGTATTTTTGGCTTCATGATCTTTGCATCCAGCCAGCCGGCTATGGCCGGGATGCTGAAGTATTTCGTTGATGGTCTGACTGAGGGGGATAGCGCGCAGTTCCTCGGTGTCCCACTGATCTGGGGTTTTCCGCTGTTCATCATACTGATCGCGGTGTATCAGGGGATAGGCTCCTTTCTGGGTAATTATTACATTGCTCGAGTGTCGTTGGGGGTGGTGCATGACCTGCGGACCGCGCTGTTCGACAACCTGCTAACTCTGCCCAACCGCTATTTTGACAACAACAACTCGGGCCATCTGGTCTCGCGCGTCACCTTCAACGTAACGATGGTAACCGGGGCCGCCACCGATGCGATCAAGGTGGTGTTTCGCGAAGGCATGACGGTGATCTTCCTATTTGGCTATCTGCTATGGATGAACTGGAAGCTGACCCTGGTCCTGATGGCGGTTCTTCCGCTGATTGGCTTGCTGGTCAACAGCACCAGTAAAAAATTCCGCAAACAGAGCAAAAAGATCCAGACTGCCATGGGCGATGTTACCCATGTGACCTCCGAAACCATCACCGGTTATCGTGTGGTGCGTAGTTTCGGCGGCGAGACGTATGAGAGTGAGCGATTTGAGAAGGCCAGTGAAAACAATCGTTTACGCGGCCTGAGGATGGTGCGTACGGGCGCGGTATTTACGCCCATGTTGCAGTTGGTGACCTACGGCGCGATGGCTGGCGTGATGTTCCTGGTGCTGTTTCTACGTGGTGATGCCACGGCGGGTGACCTGGTGGCCTATATCACTGCGGCCGGTATGTTGCCAAAACCTATCCGTCAGCTATCCGAAGTCAGCGCCAATATCCAGAAAGGTATCGCCGCGGCCGAGAGTATCTTCGAGCAGTTGGACGAGGAACCCGAGAAGGATACTGGCAACATAGAGCGCGACCGCATCAGCGGACGTATCGAAGTGAAGAATCTGTCCTTCCATTATCCCGAGACGGACAAGGTGGTGTTGCAAAACATCAGTTTTTCCGTCGAGCCGGGGCAGATGGTGGCATTGGTTGGGCGCTCGGGCAGTGGCAAGTCGACGCTTGCCAATCTCATTCCCCGTTTCTACAGTCATGACGAGGGTGAGATCCTGCTTGATGGCGTTGAGGTGGAGCAGTACCGCCTGCGCAATCTGCGACGGCACATCGCGCTGGTGACCCAGCATGTCACTCTATTCAACGATACGGTGGCTAACAATATCGCCTATGGTGATCTGGCCGGTGCGCCGCGCGAAGCCATTATCGAGGCCGCTGAAGCGGCCTATGCGCGCGAATTCATCGAGGAGTTACCCCAGGGTTTTGATACGCTGGTGGGTGAAAACGGCGTGCTGCTATCCGGTGGTCAGCGTCAGCGCTTGGCTATTGCCCGCGCCCTGTTGCGCGACGCGCCCATTCTGATTCTGGATGAGGCTACGTCTGCGCTGGACACTGAGTCTGAGCGGCATATCCAAGGCGCATTGGATCGCGTCATGGAGGGGCGGACCGCCTTGGTGATTGCCCACCGTCTGTCGACCGTTGAGAAGGCCGACATCATTATGGTGATGGACAAGGGCCAGATCGTCGAGCGAGGCAGTCACGTTGAGCTGATGGCGCAGAATGGCTATTACGCGCGGCTGCATAGCATGCAGTTTCAGGATGAAAAGCCTGTTGTCTGAGACGTTATTACCCAGACCAAAGGGTCGGAACCAATATAAATGAGTGATGCAATGAAACTGACCATGCCCCGTTTTGACTCCGCGCCGGTTCTGGTGGTGGGTGATGTGATGCTGGACCGCTATTGGCACGGCCCCACCCACCGTATTTCGCCGGAAGCGCCGGTACCAGTGGTCAAGGTTGATCATATGGAAGATCGTCCCGGTGGCGCAGGTAACGTGGCGCTGAATATTGCAGCGCTGGGTGCCCCTGCCTGGCTGGTAGGCGTGACGGGTGCCGACGAGGCCGCCGACAGCTTGCGGCAGCGTTTGAATGCGGCTGGGGTCTATTGTGCCTTTCAGGCGCATCCGGAGCAGCCGACGATTACCAAACTGCGGGTGATGAGTCGACATCAGCAATTGCTTCGTCTCGACTTTGAGCAACCCTTTGAGACCGATGGTGCTGCCGTGCTGGAGACAGTCAAGGGACTGTTGGATCAGGTCAAGGTGGTTATTCTCTCCGACTACGGCAAGGGTGCGTTGGTCAACCATCAAGCGCTGATCAGGTTGGCCCGGGAGCATAATCTGCCGGTGTTGGCTGACCCCAAAGGCAAGGATTTTTCGATCTACCGTGGCGCGACCCTGATCACTCCCAACCTGTCTGAGTTTGAGGCGGTGGTGGGTGTCTGCTCCACCGAGCAGGAGCTCGTCGACAGGGGTATGGCACTGATCGAAGAACTGGACCTGGAGGCGCTGCTGGTGACCCGCAGCGAGCACGGCATGACGCTGCTGCGACGTGGTGAGGTGGCGATGCATTTGCCGGCCCGTGCGCGGGAAGTGTTCGATGTGACCGGTGCCGGTGACACTGTGATTTCTACGTTGGCTACCGCACTGGCGGCCGGAGAATCGATGTCCAATGCTGTGGGCTTGGCCAACCTGGCTGCGGGTATCGTTATCGGTAAGCTGGGCACCGCTGCTGTCAGCGCACCTGAGCTTCGTCGTGCCGTGCAGCATGAGCAGGGGGCGGGGCTCGGTGTGCTGTCGGCTGAGCAGCTGATCGTGGCTGTGGAAGATGCCCGTGCCCATGGCGAGCGCATCGTCTTTACCAACGGCTGTTTTGACATTGTCCATGCCGGTCATGTCGGTTATCTGGAGGAGGCGCGTAGCCAGGGTGATCGGTTGATCGTGGCAATCAATGACGATGCTTCAGTGACCCGCCTGAAAGGCCCAGGGCGACCGATCAACGCGGTTGAGCGGCGCATGACGGTGTTGGCTGGGTTGGGTGCTGTGGATTGGGTGGTCAGTTTCCCCGAAGACACACCGGAAGTTCTGTTGGAGCAGCTGCGGCCGGACGTATTGGTCAAGGGCGGAGACTACGGCATCGATCAGGTGGTGGGCGCGTCCATAGTGCAGGCCTACGGTGGTGAAGTGAAGGTATTGAAATTCGTCGATAGTTGCTCGACTACGGCCATTGTTGAAAAGATTCGTGAGCAGAGTAAGGAGGCTGGCTCTCCCGGAGCCATTTAAACACTGCGGTGCTCCAGTCTGATGGCTCCCACGCTCTGCGTGGTAGCCGCGCCGTGAACGCTCCAGCGTCCGAACGATCAGTTATGAGGTCAGCGCTCGGTTCTGCGGACGCGCACTAGCTTATGGCCTGAACGCATTTCGGGCATGGCAATACATCTTCCCTGCGCTACTTCCGCCATTGCACTTGGTACCGAACCATTGTCTGGCCGCCTTGCGGCAGTTGCGATAAGCGATTGAGCCGCTGCGGTGATTACTGCAGACGCTGGCAAAGTCCAGCGTGCTGCCGTCATGTTGGTAATACATGCGGTATTCGGTTTCCGTGCCTCGGGCGTCGAGCCACTTCACTTTTTCCGTTTTTCTTTCAATCTTCGGAGCCTCGACTGGCCCGTTTCGCTCCTTGTCTGCCACCACTGAGAGCATGCTGTTTACGCTGCGCCTGGGCGTATAGTTGTGGTCGCTGAATACGGTTTGTCGTTCGACCCTGCGATCGCTGGCATGGGTGGGCAGACTGATGCTCATCATTGCTGATAGGAAAATGATGGTGCTGAAGACTGACAGGCGACGCTGGCATCCGTTTCGGGTTTGGCTGGCATCCATGATGAGCCCCGGGCAGTTGGTGGGTTCAACGTGCAAGATAGCAAGGGTGGCCAACGAAGGAGTTGCGGCAGTTCACAATATTGCGCAGAGGGCGTGAGTAGAAGAGGGTTTTGTGACGCAAGGCATATAAGACTCTGCTCCGCAGCAATCCTTGGCAGCTGCGGAGCAGGGTGATCAAACTGATGAATCAGCCAGCGGCACGCATGTGGCCGAATTCTTCCAGGTTAAGGTGCCATTCGACAGCCTCGCGCAGCAGGTGCGGGGTGTGGCCGCCCTTGTCGCAGGCGCGGTCGAAATAGTCGTTCAATGCGTCGCGGTAGTCCGGATGCACGCAATTGTCGATTACCTGACGGGCACGCTCACGAGGTGCCAGACCGCGCAGGTCGGCCAGACCCTGCTCGGTAACCAGAATGTCGACGTCATGCTCGGTGTGGTCCACATGGCTGACCATGGGCACGACGCTGGAGATGGCGCCGCCCTTGGCAATCGACTTGGTGACGAAGATCGCCAGATTGGCGTTACGGGCAAAATCCCCCGAGCCACCGATGCCGTTCATCATTTTTGTGCCACCGACGTGGGTCGAGTTGACGTTGCCGTAGATATCGAACTCCAAAGCGGTATTGATGCCGATGATACCCAGGCGGCGGACAATTTCCGGGTGGTTGGACATTTCCTGCGGGCGCATGACCAGCTTGTCCTTGTACTTCTCCAGGTTGCCGAACACGCGCTCGTTGCAACGACCGGACAGGGTGATGGAGCAGCCGGAGGCAAACTTCATCTTGCCGGCGTCGATCAGCTCGAAGGTGCAGTCCTGGAGTACTTCGGAGTACATCACCAGGTCTTCAAATGAGGAATCGACAAAGCCGCAGATGACCGCATTGGCGATGCTGCCGATACCCGCTTGCAACGGCCCCAGGTTCTTCGGCAGGCGGCCGGCTTCAACCTCCTTCTCGAAGAAACCGATCAGGTGATTGGCAATGCCCTGGGTTTCTTCATCCGGCGGAGTAACCGTGGAGTAGGAGTCGGGTTGGTCGGTAATGACAATCGCAGCGATCTTGGCCGGGTCGATCGGGATGGCTGTGCTGCCGATGCGCTGATCGGAGGTGACCAGGGGGATCGGTGTGCGGGTCGGCCGGTAGGTCGGGATATAGATGTCGTGCAGACCTTCCAGGTTCGGGTTGTGTGCGAGGTTGATCTCGACCACGACCTGCTTGGCGAAGATGGCGAAGCTGGCGGAGTTGCCGACGGAGGTGGTCGGTACTATGTGACCTTCCTCGGTGATGGCAACGGCTTCGATAACGGCAATATCGGGCATCTTCAATTGATGGTTGCGCATCTGCTCGACGGTGTCGGACAGGTGTTGATCGATGAACATGACCTCGCCCTGGTTGATCGCCTTGCGCAGGGTTGCGTCCACCTGGAAGGGCATCCGGCGAGCCAGTACACCGGCTTCGGTCAAGTGTTTGTCCAGATCATTGCCCAGGCTGGCTCCGGTCAGCAGGCTGATTTTCAGCGGCTGTTCACGGGCGCGTTCGGCCAGTGCCTGTGGCACTGCCTTGGCTTCACCGGCACGGGTGAAACCGCTCATGCCGACGGTCATACCATCTTCAATCAATAATGCAGCGTCTGCCGCGCTCATGACCTTGTCATGCAGCGCAGCCATGCGAATACGACTTTTATACATGGATTTGATACCAGTGGGTGATTACGAACAGCCGGCAGTCTAGGGAAGTGCGGGCCATCATTGCGATCCGACCAAGGTCTAAGGAGCCCGAGCATGCGTGGATGCACGTCGGAGACCTCCTTTAGCAATCCGTGGAAAAACTGCTCATTACTGCGTTTTTCAACGACCTACTAGGGTGACCTATGCAGAGTCAGTCATCGTGACCGAGTGGTCACGATGCAGCTGGCAATCTTACCACCTCATGCCGGCCCAAGGCCATTCGGCCAGGCGCAGTGGGAGTCTGCCACCACCCAGCCAGTCTGCGGCGCAAAGGCTTCGCTGAGCATGAGGTGAGGGTGCTGCTGTTCGATCAATGTGCCTTCCACCAGGGTAAATACTCGACCGCTGGCCGCGCCGTCGAGGAGTTCGGCCAGATACAGGTCCGGTTGCTGATGGTCCAGTTGAGCCTGCAGCCGCCCGCTCTGTAGGTCCAGCGATTCGTCGGCATGCAAGGCACTGAGGTCGGCGCAGCGGGGTACGCTGAGGTGCATGTGGTAGACCAGTTGCAATGAGTTGGTCGGCAGGTGCACGTAGGCTCGTGGGCGTTCGAGCAGATTCAGTTCCCGGCAGAGCACGGCCCTTGCCGCGCCCTGATGAGGGCCGAGGGTATACCAGCGGTTGCGGTCAGGTAGCAATGTGTCGGCATAGGGCGTGGGCAGCCAGATATCCTGATAGCGGCCGGGAAGCCAACCCTGGTCGGTTTCCAGCAGGAGTTCTTCGGCGAGTTCGGTCATCAGCGTCAGTAGAGGCAGGCGCAGCTCGTGAGCAGGCACGTACCCGGACAGCAGCTTCAGCACGTCATCACCCCGATCGGGGCGCTGTTGTCTGACCAGCAGACGGAAGTCACGCTGTTGCCAGCGGAAGGTGATATCGGCAGATACACCGAGGTTGGCAGCAGTTAATTCGAAGGACTCCGGGTCGTCCACCTGCACCGGCTGGCGCAATTCAAGCATCTGCTCGAAATTCAGCGGGTTGCCGACCGGTGTATAACGCAACACTTCAGGACTGGCCTGGATGTGGATGGCCTGGGTCTTGAACGCCACAGGGTCGTGGCGGGCAATGATGGTGACCATGATGCCCCCTTTCTTCCTGGCGTCGTGCTCAGGTATTCAGAGCGGATTATTCCAGGATGTTGGCTACAGTGATGACGTTCTGCGTCAGATGCGCCGGGTTGATGGTGCCGATGATGGCGCTGCCGACCGCGGCATGGCTGAATACCAGCTCGAATCCGGCGCGGACCGGGTCTTCGCCTTCAAGACAGATATGTCCGCTGGCGAGTGCTTTTTTTACCAGAATGCCCTTGTTGTGTGACAGCGCAAAGTCGAGCACCGGAAGTTCGGTCTGCTCGCGCAGGTTCCAGGTGACCATGGCGCAATCACCCTGCTCCAGTGCCTGCAAACCGCCGGCGACGGTCTTGCCGGAAAAACCGAAGGCGCGAATCAAGCCCTCTTGTTTCAGCTGTTGCAGCGCTGGGTAGACCTCTTCAGCGAGCACCTGCAAGTCATCACCATTGGAGTGCACCAGTACCAGGTCCAGGTAGTCCGTGTGCAGACGTTGCAGTGAACGCTCCACCGAGTGGCGCGTGTGCTGGGCACTGAAATCAAACCAGGACTCGCCGTTCTCGAACTCTTCACCAACCTTGCTGCACAGGACCCATTCCTGCCGCTGACCTGACAGCAGCGGACCCAGGCGTTGCTCGCTGATGCCATAGGCTGGCGCGGTATCCAGCAGATTAATGCCCAGGTCGCGGGACAATGCCAGCAGCTCGCGCACTTGCTGATCATCCGGCAGCTCGAAGCCGCTGGGGTATTTGACCCCCTGATTGCGGCCGATCTTGACGGTGCCAAGGCCGAGCGGGGAAACCGTCAGGCCGGTGCTGCCCAGGGGGCGATGATATTGATGTAGCGTTTTCATCAGAACAACGTATCCCAGACGGGGGTGGCAACCGGTGGCAGTGGCAGGTCGCTGCTTGGTTGTGGCAGATCAGGTTTGACTGCCTGACGGCCCAGCTCGGCGATAGCCTGGTCGCTCAGATCGGGAGCCAACGCCAGTTTGGTCGGCCAGCAGATCAGCGCATTGCCTACCGCTTGCAGGTAGGCATTGTCTGGACGAACCAGTCCGCTCTGCGCCGGCTCAGCACGAGTGACTGGCAACGTGGTCCATTGGCAATTCTGCAAGTCGACCCAGGGCAACAGCTCGCGCAGTTCTTTTTGCGCCTGTTGGATCAGCGTGTCGGCAGGCATGTTGGTACCCTGTTCGGCTAGCTCGCCACCGAGATACCAGCACCATTGCCCGTCGCTGCAGGGGTGGGTAGTCACGGTCACGCGCGGTTTGGGACTGTTGCCCAGGCAGTGGGCATAGAGTGCCGGCAGGTTCGGCCCCTTGACCAGGACCATCTGCAGGGGCCGGCGCTGCATGGCCGGTTGCGTGATACCAGCGCTTTGCAGAAGGGCTTCGTTGCCTTCACCGGCGGTCAGCACGTAGCGACGGGCGATGATCTGCTGGTCGGCAACCTGTACCGAGCTGATGCCGGCGCTGTTGCCTTCGATGTGCACCGGGCCGCTGATCAGGCTGTCCCCACCGAGTGCTGCCAGATGGCGTACGACGTCGGGCACGTCCAGCACCAGTTCGGCCAGGCGGTAGACCTTGCCTTTGAAGGCAGGGTTGTTGAATACCGGCGGCAGCTCTTTGCCTTTGACACTGTCTACCCGACCGCGCAGTGCCTTGCTGGCGAAGAACCCGGCCAGATTGCTGATCAGATTGCCCGGTGACCACAGGTAGTGATGGGCGGAAAGCACTCTGGCTCCACGCAGATCGAGCTCGCCAGTGCCTTCCAGACAGGCACGCCAACGATTGGGCATGCCGGCAATGGCCTCTGCCGCGGTGGTCAGTTTGCCGTTCAGCGCATATTTCGTACCGCCATGAATGATGCCCTGGGACTTGCTGCTCTGCCCGCCGCCGAGCGCATGTGGCTCAACCAGCAGGGTGCTGAAACCCTGTTGCCGCAGGCGCGCGTTCAGCCAGAGACCGGCGACGCCGCCGCCCAGAATACAGATATCGGTGTGCAGGGATGTGCTCATGGGCTCCGCGGATTTCAAGGAATAAGGGGCTGGTTTTGCCCGCGTAGTATAGCCATTAGCAGCCGGGCAGGTCACTTCTGCTACTCTATGCCGCGTTTGTGCCGCTCGACCCGGTTCTGGAGAAGGGAATGCCGCGTTTTCTGTACAGTCTGATCTTTACCCTGTGTCTGCCGCTGATTCTGGCGCGGCTGCTGTACCGTGCCTGGCGCGCGCCAGCCTATGCGCGGCGCTGGCGCGAGCGTTTTGCCCTGGGTGGCGATCTGCGTGCCGGTGGCATCTGGGTGCATGCGGTGTCGGTGGGCGAGTCGATCGCGGCAGCGCCCATGGTGCGCGAGCTGCGCAAGCGTCATCCGGAGCTGCTAGTCACCATTACCTGCATGACGCCGACCGGCTCTGAACAGATCCGCAAATTGTTCGGTGACGAGGTGGGGCATGCCTATCTGCCCTATGACCTTCCCTGGCTGCAGCGGCGCATTATTCGGCGGCTGCAGCCACGCATCGCCATCATTATGGAAACCGAGCTGTGGCCCAATCTGGTAGCCGAGTGCGGACGGGTGGGTGTGCCCGTGGTGTTGGCTAATGCTCGTTTGTCCGAGCGCTCGGCCCGCGGCTATCAGCGAGTGTCAGGGCTGGTGCGGCCTATGTTTGCAGCGCTGGATTGGGTGGCGGTGCAGACGGCAGCCGAGGCTGAGCGTTTCATCGCGCTGGGCGTGCGCCAGACAGCGTTGACGGTGACCGGCAGCATCAAATTCGACCTCAAGCCGGGGGGGGAGCTGTTGGCCACGGCTGCGCAGTGGCGGGCTCAGTGGGGTGAGCGTGCGGTCTGGATTGCCGCCAGTACCCACTCTGGCGAAGACGAAATCGTGCTGGCAGCGCACCGGCAGGTTCTGCAACAACATCCTGATGCGCTGCTGATCCTGGTGCCGCGTCACCCTGAGCGTTTCGATGCGGTCGCCAGGCAGATAGAAGGGGCTGATCTGAACATGGTGCGGCGCAGTGCGGGCAACATGCCGACACCGAGTGATCAGGTGTTGCTGGGCGATACCATGGGCGAGCTGATGCAGTTCTATGCCTGCGCCGATGTGGCTTTCGTGGGCGGTTCGCTGATCCCCGGTGGTGGGCACAATTATCTGGAACCGGCGGCGCTTGGCCTGCCAGTGTTGTCCGGACCACATCGTTTCAACTTTGCCGAGATCAGCGAGTTGCTGGAGCAGGCCGGAGCGCTGGTTGAAGTGGCGGATGCGCAGGCCATGGCCGAGCGAGTCAACGGTTGGTTGAGTGATCGGTCGTCGGCAGGGGGCGCTGGAGAGGCGGGACGGGCAGTGGTTGAAGCCAATCAGGGGGCCCTGGAAAGGCTCCTCCAGGGTGTCGCCCGGCGGTTGTAGCAGCGTCCGGGCATGCATTCCCACGCCGGAGCGTGGGAATGATTGGAGTGGGGAGTCAGAGCTCGGTTTCTGATGGTTCCCACGCTCTGCGTGGGAACCGCGCCGTGGACGCTCCAGCGTCCGAACTGGCAGGCTGCCCCGCGTCAGATGCTCCGTGTAGGAGCGATCATGCCGTGAATCAGAACGACGTACGCATCCGTCTCTGTTGCTCGCTCATCGGCGGTTGTGGCTGGTTGCCGATGGTCATGCGTTGCATTTCTTCCTGGGTAAACGGTGGGATGAAGTCGCGGTCCGGATCGTAGTCAGCTTTCAACCAGGCAGACAGATCTTCCAGGTCCTGTGGGCTGAGCGTGCCGGCAGCCTGCTTCAGGTTCAGGTTGTCGATGATGTAGTTGTAACGGGCATCGTTGTAGTCACGTACCGCGCGATACAGGTTGCGTTGGGCATCCAGTACATCCACCACGTTGCGTGTGCCGACTTCATAGCCGGCTTGGGTGGCATCCACTGCAGCTTTGGAAGAAATGATCGACTGACGCCGGGCTTCCACTTCTTCCACGCTGGATGTGACCGTGCGGAACAGGTTGCGGGTACGCTCGACGATGCGTCGCAACTCGGCTTCGCTGGACTGTTCGGCCTGGGTCAGGCGGAAGGTTGATTCGCGAACCCGGGAAGTAGTGCCGCCGCCGGTAAACAAGGGCAGGGTCATTTCCACGCCGAACTGGGTCAGTTCGGTATCGCCATTGCCAGCGCCACCGATACCCGCTCCGGCACCGCCCAGACGGGCGCCGCCGTGGCTGTCGTTATAACGCACAAAAGCATCCACCGTCGGGGCGTAGCCGGCCTTGCTGCTGCGCAGTGCATCGCCAGCGGTGTCGATGGCCAGACGTGACGCCTGCAGTGACAGGTTCTGCGCTGCGGCAGTTTCAACCCACTGCTGCATGTCGGCAGGAGTCGGCGCCAGGACGGGCAGATTGTGGCTCATACCCAGCAGATCAGTATGATCGCGATTGGTCAGGCGGGTCAGCGCTTGATAGCTCACATCCAGGTTGGTCGTGGCAGTAATGCGCGTGGCGCGTGCGGTATCGAATCCGGCCAATGCTTCGAGCACATCGGTACGGGCCGAAAGGCCGACCTCAAAGCGCTCGCGGGCTTGTTCCAGTTGGCGTTCGAATGCGGCCTCCTCGGCGCGTGCTGTTGCCAGGTTATCGGAGGCTCGCAGCACGTTGAAATATGCTAATGCCACATCCAGGATCAATTGCTGCTGGATAGCGGAAAACTCCACACGGGCTTGTTCGCTCTGGGACTTGGCTGCCTGATAGTTGAACCAGCGATCAGCGCGAAACAGTGGCTGCGTCAGGCTGGCCTGGTAGTAATGCGTTGAGTAGTCGTCCGATCCTCTACCATCGACGTCGACTCGTTCCCGAGCGAGGCCGGCACCCAGGCCAATATTCGGCAGCAGCAGGGCGCGGGCCTGGGGCAGGGCTTCCTGGCGGGCGAGGGTATCAGCTTCGGCGGCAGCCAGATCGGCGCTGTTGAGCAGAGCTTCCTGGTAGATAGTCAGCAGATCGGATTTGGCCAGGGCCGGGCCGGACAGGCCTGCCAGCACAATAGCGACATAAAGAGGGCGCAGCATGCAGAGATCCTTCGCATGGAGGTAGAAGTCAATCCACCAAGGCTAAAGAGCTGCTGGCCGCTGGTCAAGCGTAACCGAAGCGGTTCGTCGGACCGTTGCTTGCGGTTCATCACATGACCATCTAAGCTTGCAATTCAACTTGACGGGGTGCCGGCGTTTTATGCCGGCTGAGACGACACCCGTTGAACCTGATCCGGTTAATACCGGCGTAGGAATCGAGATGCGCCGTTCTGCATTACCCCGTTCTGGGGTGGTGTTCCGTGCCGCTTCGGTTCCCTGTAATGCCTACAGTGGAGCACAATAATGACCAGCCGTTTGCCTGATACCGCCATTGCCAACTCTGGTGCCGATGGCGCCGCAACCCAGCCCCTGCCCAATTCCCGCAAGATCCATGTGATCGGTTCGCGCCCGGATATCCGCGTGCCCATGCGCGAGATCAGCCTGGCCGATACGCAGACCGACAAGGGCACGGAAAAGAACCCGCCAGTGTTGGTGTACGACACCTCCGGCCCTTATACCGACCCGGCAGTGACGATCGATCTGCGCGCCGGCCTGCCGGATGTGCGCACAGCCTGGATTGAAGAGCGCAACGATACCGAGATTCTGCCGGGGCTGACCTCGGAATTCGGCAGTGCCCGTCTGGCCGATCCCTCATTGGACCATCTGCGCTTTGCCCACCTTCGTACGCCGCGTCGGGCCAGAGTCGGCTGCAACGTCAGCCAGATGCACTATGCACGCAAGGGCATCATCACGCCGGAGATGGAGTTCATTGCCATCCGCGAGAACATGAAGCTGCAGGAGGCGCGCGCTGCCGGGTTGTTGACTGATCAGCATCCAGGCCACAGTTTCGGCGCCAGTATCCCCAGCGAGATTACCGCCGAATTTGTACGTGAAGAAGTGGCCCGCGGCCGGGCAATCATCCCGGCCAATATCAACCATACTGAGTTGGAGCCGATGATCGTCGGCCGTAACTTCCTGGTGAAAATCAACGGCAATATCGGCAACTCGGCGCTGGGCTCCTCCATCGAGGAAGAAGTCGAAAAGATGACCTGGGGCATCCGCTGGGGCTCGGATACGGTGATGGATCTGTCCACCGGCAAGAATATTCACGAAACCCGCGAATGGCTCATCCGCAATTCACCGGTACCGATCGGTACTGTGCCTATCTACCAGGCGTTGGAAAAGGTGGATGGCATCGCCGAAAACCTGACCTGGGAAATCTTCCGCGACACCTTGATCGAACAAGCCGAACAGGGCGTGGATTACTTCACCATTCACGCTGGTGTGCTGCTGCGTTACGTGCCGATGACGGCGAACCGGGTCACTGGTATTGTCTCGCGTGGTGGCTCGATCATGGCCAAGTGGTGTCTGGCGCATCATCAAGAGAACTTCCTCTATACCCATTTCGAGGACATCTGTCAGATCATGAAGGCCTACGATGTGTCTTTCTCGTTGGGCGATGGCTTGCGTCCCGGCTCGATTGCCGATGCCAACGATGCAGCACAATTCGGCGAATTGGAAACTTTGGGTGAACTGACCAAAATTGCCTGGAAACACGATGTGCAGTGCATGATCGAGGGCCCGGGACATGTGCCCATGCAGCTGATCAAGGAGAACATGGATAAACAGCTGGAGTGCTGTGACGAAGCACCATTTTATACGCTCGGGCCGCTGACCACGGATATCGCACCGGGCTACGATCACATTACGTCCGGGATCGGCGCGGCGATGATCGGCTGGTTCGGCTGTGCCATGCTCTGCTATGTCACGCCCAAGGAGCATCTGGGGCTGCCGAACCGGGATGATGTGAAGACCGGGATCATTACCTACAAGATTGCTGCCCACGCGGCGGACTTGGCCAAGGGGCATCCGGGAGCGCAGGTCCGCGACAATGCGTTGTCCAAGGCGCGCTTCGAGTTCCGCTGGGAAGACCAGTTCAATCTCGGCCTGGACCCGGATACCGCACGGGCATTTCATGATGAGACCTTGCCCAAGGAATCGGCCAAGGTGGCGCATTTCTGTTCCATGTGCGGACCGAAGTTCTGCTCGATGAAGATCACTCAGGAAGTGCGGGAGTACGCTGCCGCGCAGCGGATCGAGGCGGTGGATCTGGTTATGGAAGAAGGAATGAAGGCCAAGTCCTCCGAGTTTCGGCAGACGGGGTCGCAGTTGTATCAGAAGGTCTGACGGATAACTGCCTGAGCTCGCTCTGATCGTTCAGATCGTTCCCACGCTCCAGCGTGGGAATGCATGTCGGGACGCTCTGCGTCCCAGTCCGCCGCCGTGCAAGTGGCCAGCTCGGACGCTGGAGCGTCCACGGCGCATGCTCCCACGCTGGACATGGGAGCCATCTGAAATATCGCGCCCCGTTTGCTACTCCGACGGTTCCTACGCCGCAGCAACCGATCGTTCCCCTTCCGCACAGTCATCCTACCCCCGACGAGAAACCCTTGCCCGCCGCGCTCTGGATATGCGAGGTTAATAGCATGATCCTTTTTATCGAGAGTTATGCAATTGATTGATTTCAGCCGCGACGATGTGGAAATAATCCGCCGTGAAGCCGGTTTTCGGGGCTTCTACCAGCTGGATGTATTGACACTGCGGCATCGGCTGTTTGCTGGCGGCTGGGGGCCTGAGTTACAGCGTGAGTTGTTTGTCAGGCCGGATGCGGTGTGCGTACTGCCCTATGACCCCTGGCAGGATGCGGTGGTACTGATTGAGCAGGTGCGGGTTGGGGCGCTGGAAAAAAGTGACAACCCCTGGATGCTGGAACTGGTCGCGGGGCTGTTTGATGATGGGGAGGAGGCCGAGGAGGTCGCCCATCGTGAAGCAGAGGAGGAGGCCGGCTTGAAGCTGCTGAATCTCACGCCAATCACTCGCTACTTTCCATCGCCGGGTGGCAGCAATGAACAGGTGTATCTCTATTGCGCCACAGTGGACAGCCGGGGCGCGGGTGGTTTGCATGGGTTGGCCGAAGAGGGGGAGGATATCCGTGTCAGTGTTTGGTCGCGGACAGAGGCAATGACGGCCATGGCCGAGGGGCGGATAGATAACGCCGCCACCATCATTGCGCTGCAATGGCTTGAATTGCATGGTCAGGCGCTGCGTGACAATGCTGGCTCACCACCATGATGGCAGTGGGAAAGCGCCGTTACCGAGTCGACCTGTCCTCGTTGCAGGCCGTCTGCGAAACCAACTTTTTCCGGTTATATCAGCTAATGCCGGATCTGGCGGTGCAGGATGAGCGGCAGATTCTGTTGAGCGCAACGGATGAAACGGAGCAGCGCCTGCTCATGCGCGTCATCGAGCGTTGCCGTTACACCACGACGCTCACGCTTCAGCATGAGAGACGCCATGATTGGTTTTCGCCGCCAAGCATGGAGGTACGCATGTACCACGATGCGCGTATGGCAGAGGTGGTCGCAGCCTATAACCGCCGGCGCTTCCAGGGTGTTTACCCCTATCCGAATGAACAGATGCTGCAGCCCGATGAGAAGTTTCAGCTGAACAGCTTCCTCGGCGAGTGGCTCGGTTATTGCCAGCGTCACGGGCAAAGCGCCCAGCCGGTACTGATCAATCGATGACTCGATTCTGTGGTGAAGCGCAAGTTTCTGCCACCTGTGTCAGCTCATCACTGGATTGTCGGCATTTGTATTGCGATCATGGCAGGTAAATAACCTCTGAGAGAAGGCCAGATGCCGCCGACCGACAGTACTCTCTTCGCTGAGCCCGTCCATGTGGTCCAGCTGACTGACAGCCATATCTTTTCCAGTCCGGACCAGCGCTTGCTGGGGCTGGATACACTAGCTTCATTGCATGCGGTGATTGATCAGGTTCTGGAGCAGCAAACAGAAATTGACCTGGTGCTGGCCACCGGGGATATCACCCAAGACGGCGACGAGCCGGCCTACCGACGGTTCATCGAGACCGTGGCACGGATTCCCAAGCCCTGTCACTGGATGCCCGGTAACCACGACGATGCGGCACGTATGGCCGCACTCGGCGATGAACATGATCTCAATCGTGCCTGGGTTGATGTCGGGACCTGGCGCATCGTGTTACTCGATTCGAGCGTGCCGGGCACTGTGGCTGGCTATCTCGATGAGCATCAGCTTCTACGGCTGGATGAGGCGCTGGCGAGCGCCGGTGATCGTCATGTGATGGTCTGTCTGCATCATCATCCAGTGCCGATCGGCAGTGAGTGGATGGAGCCGCTGGGACTGGGCAATGCGGACCAGTTGTTTGCACGGCTGGATGTCGACCAGCGGGTGCGCGTGGTGCTCTGGGGGCATATCCATCAGAAACTGGACCAGCAACGTGGACATATCCGCCTGCTGGCGGCGCCATCCACCTGTGTGCAGTTTGCGGTTGGCAGCAGTGATTTCGCCACCGATATACAGCCGCCCGGCTATCGCTGGTTGCGGCTGTATAATGATGGCCGAATCGAAACGGCGGTGTCGCGCCTGCCGACAGGCTGTTTTGTACCGGAAGCAGGTGGGTCCGGATATTAGAGCAGGCACCGTCCAGCTCAGGTCCTGCAACGACTGGCAGCATGTCGTCGTGATGGATAGGATACTATGCTGATCTGTCCCGGCGGGACGCCGTACCCGCCTAGAATGACCAAGGAAACCCAGAGACAATATGTCCCAATCGTCCTATAACGCCGATGATATTGAAGTACTCAGCGGTCTGGACCCGGTGCGTCGCCGCCCGGGCATGTACACCGACACCACGCGTCCCAACCATCTAGCCCAGGAAGTCATCGACAACAGTGTCGACGAAGCACTGGCCGGACATGCTCGGACGGTCACCGTTATCCTGCATCAGGACAACGCGCTGGAAGTTGTCGATGATGGGCGCGGTATGCCGGTGGACATTCATCCTGAGGAAGGGGTTTCCGGGGTAGAGCTGATCCTCACGCGATTGCACGCCGGGGGCAAGTTTTCCGGCAAGAATTATCAATTTTCCGGCGGTCTGCACGGCGTCGGTATCTCCGTGGTCAACGCCTTGTCGCTGCGATTGGAAGTGCGCGTGCGACGTGATGGGCAGGAATATCTCATCGCCTTCGAGAACGGCGAGAAGGTCAACGAGCTGGAAGTCACCGGCACGGTGGGTAAGCGCAACACCGGTACGACGGTCAAGTTCTGGCCCAACGGCAGCTATTTCGACACGCCGAAATTCAACATCAACCGCCTGCTGCATCTGCTGAAAGCCAAGGCCGTGCTGTGCCCGGGTTTGCGCGTCGATTTTGATGACCGCCAATCCGGCGAGAAGATCAGTTGGTATTACGAAGATGGCCTGCGCGATTATTTGCTCGATGCCTGTTCACAGTGGCTGACCTTGCCGGAAACACCCTTTACCGGTGCATTGGCAGGCAGCAAGGAGGCGGTCGACTGGGCTCTGTTCTGGCAACCCGAGGGCGGCGAACTGGTACAGGAAAGCTACGTCAACCTGATCCCCACGGCGCAGGGTGGCACCCACGTCAATGGTTTGCGGACCGGTCTGCTGGAAGCCATTCGTGAATTCTGCGAATTCCGCAGCCTGTTGCCACGCGGGGTCAAGCTGGCGCCGGAGGATGTCTGGGAACGGGTCAGCTATGTGCTCTCGGTCAAGATGGCCGAGCCGCAGTTTTCCGGGCAGACGAAGGAGCGGTTGTCGTCGCGTGAGTCAGCCTCCTTCGTGTCCGGAGTGATCAAGGATGCGTTCAGCCTGTGGTTGAACCAGCATGCCGACATCGGCCAGCAGATTGCGGAAATGGCGATTGATCATGCCAGTCGCCGCCTCAAGGCCAGCAAGAAAATAGAACGCAAGCGGGTGACCCAGGGGCCGGCGTTGCCCGGCAAGCTGGCCGACTGCTCAGGTCAGGACAGTCGTCGCTCGGAACTCTTTCTGGTGGAGGGTGATTCCGCAGGCGGCAGCGCCAAACAGGCACGGGATAAAGAGTTCCAGGCAATATTGCCGCTGCGTGGCAAGATTCTGAACACCTGGGAAGTGGATTCCGGGCAGGTGCTGGCCTCCCAGGAAGTGCACAATATCGCCATCGCCATCGGGGTCGACCCAGGCTCACCGGACTTGTCCCAGCTGCGCTATGGCAAGATCTGTATCCTCGCTGATGCCGACTCCGACGGACTGCACATCGCCACCTTGTTGTGCGCGCTGTTCGTCAGGCATTTTCGCCAGTTGGTGGAAGCCGGGCATGTGTTTGTGGCCATGCCGCCGCTGTACCGTGTGGACATCGGCAAGGAAGTGTTCTACGCGCTGGACGATGCCGAGAAGACCGGCATCATTGATCGCATCGAGGCTGAAGGTAAACGTGGCAAGATTCAGGTCACCCGATTCAAGGGGCTGGGGGAAATGAACCCCTTGCAGCTGCGCGAAACCACCATGGCGCCGGACACCCGCCGGCTGGTTCAGCTGACCATGGATGACATGGAAAGCACCGAAATCTTGATGGATATGTTGCTCGCCAAGAAGCGGGCTTCGGATCGCAAGCAATGGCTGGAAAGCAAAGGTAACCTCGCCGAGGTACTGGGTTGATGCCGGTATGACCCAGGCGCCTCCGCCGGATCGGCGGCTGGGAACAGTGATGTTGGTGTTGGCCTGGATTGTCGGGCTGGGGCTGGCAGCACAGTGGTTTACGGGGTTGGAAGAGCGCAAGCGCAACCCGAACCAGGCGCCAGTGTCGTTGCAGGTCGGCACAGCGGTGGAGGTGCGCCTTGAGCGCAACCGCCACGGGCATTACCTGTCAGCCGGGCAGATCAACGGTCAGCCGGTGACCTTTCTGCTGGACACTGGCGCTACCTTTGTCGCCGTTCCTGCGTCATTGGCCGAGCGCCTGAATCTGTCGCGCGGCCGACCCGTCATGGTCAATACCGCCAACGGCCCGACTGAAAGCTGGAGCACCCGCATCGATACGCTGCAGTTGGGCGGTATCCGCCTGCATGATGTCAGCGCCGGCATAGTGCCGGGTATCCTCGGTGAAGATGTTCTATTAGGTATGAGTGCCCTGAAACAACTGGATTTCAGTCAGCAGGGCGGGGAAATGATTTTGCGCCAACACGCTAAAGTAGAGAGTGAGTATGAGTGACAGTCTGGATCTGAGCATGGAAGGCGTTGAACGCCGATCACTGTCGTCGTTTACCGAAGAAGCCTATCTGAACTATTCCATGTACGTGATCATGGACCGCGCGTTGCCGCATATCGGCGACGGGCTCAAGCCGGTGCAGCGGCGCATTGTCTATGCCATGAGCGAGCTGGGATTGTCGGCTCTGTCCAAGCACAAGAAATCCGCGCGGACTGTGGGTGATGTGCTGGGTAAATATCATCCGCACGGTGACTCTGCTTGTTATGAAGCCATGGTGCTGATGGCGCAGCCGTTTTCCTATCGCTATACGCTGGTGGACGGGCAGGGCAACTGGGGCGCGCCGGATGATCCCAAATCCTTTGCTGCCATGCGTTACACCGAGGCGCGTCTGACCCGGTACAGCGAGACGCTGCTGACCGAACTGGGCCAGGGTACGGTGGATTGGCAGCCGAACTTCGATGGCACCATGGAAGAACCCATGATGCTGCCGGCACGTCTGCCGAATTTGCTGCTCAACGGCACCACCGGTATCGCCGTGGGCATGGCCACTGATATTCCGCCGCACAACCTGCGCGAAGTGGCCGCCGCCTGTGTGCGCCTGCTGGATGAGCCAGCCGCCGGGCTGGACGAACTGATGGAACATATCCAGGGCCCGGATTTCCCCACCGAGGCGGAAATCATCACCCCACGCCGCGATCTGCTGAACCTGTATGCCACCGGCCGCGGCTCGATTCGCTGTCGAGCTATATGGGTCCGCGAGGACGGCGACATCGTTATTACCGCCTTGCCACATCAGGTCTCCGGCGCGCGGGTACTGGAGCAGATCGCTGCACAGATGCAGGCCAAGAAGCTGCCGCTGGTCGCTGATCTGCGAGATGAGTCCGATCATGAGAACCCTACGCGCATTGTCATCGTGCCCCGCTCCAACCGGGTGGACGCCGATGAACTGATGCAGCATCTGTTTGCCACCACTGATCTGGAGAACAGCTACCGGGTCAACATGAACGTGATCGGCACCGATGGCCGCCCGGCGGTCAAGGATCTGCGCAGTCTGATCAGCGAGTGGTTGGGTTTTCGTGTCACGACAGTACGCCGTCGTCTGCAGTTCCGGTTGGACAAGATACTGGCCAGGTTGCACCTGCTGGACGGTCTGTTGGTGGCCTTCCTCAATCTGGATGAAGTGATCGAGATCATCCGTAATGCAGAACACCCCAAGGCCGAGTTGATGGCTCGCTTTGAGCTGAGCGAACTGCAGGCCGACTACATCCTCGATACGCGTCTGCGACAGCTGGCGCGTTTGGAGGAGATGAAGATTCGCGGCGAGCAGGATGCGCTGGCGGCCGAGCGCGATAAACTGCAGAAAATCCTGGGCAGCGAGAAACTGTTGCGCAAGACCGTTCGTAACGAATTGATCGCTGACGCCGAAACCTACGGTGATGACCGCCGTTCACCGCTGGTCGAGCGTCAGGAAGCCCGAGCCCTGTCGGAGTCCGATCTGGTGCCGTCGGAGCCGGTTACTGTGGTCATGTCGGAAAAGGGCTGGGTGCGTTGTGCCAAAGGCCATGATGTTGATGGTGCGGCCTTGTCCTACAAGGCGGGTGACAGCTTCCTTGCTCAGGCCAGTGGGCGCTCCAATCAGCAGGCGGTGTTCCTCGATTCAACCGGGCGCAGTTATTCCCTGACGGCACACAGCCTGCCGTCAGCGCGCGGACAGGGCGAGCCTCTGACTGGGCGTTTCAGCCCGCCGTCAGGCGCCGAGTTTGTCGGAGTGTTGCTGCCGGAAGATCAGCAGCTCTATCTGCTGGCTTCGGATGCGGGTTACGGTTTTGTGGTGCAGGGCGCAGATTTGCAGGCCAAGAACAAGAACGGCAAGGCGCTGCTCAGTCTACCCGAGGGTGGCAAGGTCATCGCGCCGGTGCCGGTCAATCAGCGGGACAGCGATCAGGTCGTCGCCATCTCCAACGAAGGGCGCCTGCTGGTATTCCCCTTGAAGGACCTGCCACAACTGTCCAAAGGCAAGGGCAACAAGATTCTGTCCGTTCCTTCGGCACGGGTAAAAACCCGCGAGGAGTTCTTGCTGGCGCTCGCTGTGCTTCCGGAAGGCGCCAGTGTGGTGTTCACCGCAGGCAAGCGGACCCTGACTCTGAAACCGGCGGACTTGGAGCATTATCGAGGCGAACGTGGCCGACGCGGCAACAAGCTGCCGCGAGGCTTTCAGAAGGTGGATGCGCTGGCGGTGGAAGGCGGAGCCTGACCTTACCGGAGCCTGCGCTCGGTTCTCTCAGGTGGTTCACCCATCGAAGCCCGGACTACAGATGGCTCCCATGCTCTGCGTGGGAGCCCGCGCCGTGGACGCTCCCGCGTCCGATCTGGCCCGTTGACACTGATCGGTGTAGAAGAGGGGTCAGCCGTTCTGATTGCCCAGCGTGCCCAAATGCCGTTCCAGTTGACTCTGGTAAGGCTCCTTCAGACGCTCTACACAATAAATCCCTGGCTGGCTTGCCAGCCTGCGTACCACCACTTTGTCATTGAGCAGCCCACTGGTCGCCAGTTCGGCATCCAGCAGCAACAAATTGCGGCTGTGCTGCATGTGCTCCAACATTTGTGCACAATCAGGTGACTGGTCCTGCAGCTCATCCGGTGCAATGTCTTGGCAGGGTGTGTGACATAGGGCGATCTGCACATGCAGGGCAATACCAGTGTCGGCAATCTGGATCTGCAGTTCATGACCCAGCACACGCATCAGCTCGCCACAGAAAAGCGCGCCGCCAAGCTGATCAGCCTGCTGCGGATGAAAGAAGATCAGGCTGGTACCGTCCAGCAGGGTGTGCAGTTGTCCGCCACAGGCACGGCTGGCTTGGTCCAGCTGTTCGCGATAGCGCTCAAGCAGACCAAGCAGGCGCGGTCTCGGCAAGCGATGCAGAGTGTGCTGATTACCCAGACGGATCGCCAGAACAGTGCTGGCCGGCACCGGCGGCGCGGGTGTTTCCGGCAGCTCGGCCAGGTGCTCTTCAACGGTCGCGCCGTCCTCGGGGGCCGCGGTGTCCTGGGGCGACGCCAATGGTGTATCGGTAGGCGTTACCGGGCTCTCGACCTCGATCTCTTCGCTTTCATCTTCTCTCTGGCTGTCGATCAGCGGCTCGATGTCTTCATCGGAAAGGTTGTCCGGTTCCACAGCGGCGGATGGATCTTCCACAAGCGCATCATCAAGCACCTCATCGATGCTTTCAGGTTCGAGAGGTTCTGGCTCCGGCTCCGGCTCCGGCTCAGGTTCCGGCAGAGGCGGCAGGTCGGTGATGCGTCGCTCGGCCAGCCGTCTGGCCAGATCACCCAGCTCGTCGGACCGGCGTATGCCCGGCGGGGCAATACCTGTATCGCCATACCAGTTACCAAGCCCTGCAAGAACGCGGCGCATGCCTGCTCCCAGCCGCCAGGCAATCAGACCAGCGATGATCACCAATAGCGCCAGACTCCACAGCAGACTCCTCACCAGGCCGTCTGAGGGCGTAGTGAAGGGCGCGCGGGCGAGACTGAGATGCAATTGGCCGATAAGCTCATCCTGAAAGTGCACGGCAGCGACAAAGCGACCCTGACCTGGCGCCAGGCTGTCGGCTGCCGGTTTGCGTCCCGCTTCGGCAACGATGCGGTTTTCGGCTGACGTCAGGCTGGTATGCGCAATCATTGGGCTTTGTGCCCATTGGGCCAGAATGATGTTCAGACTCAGAGTGTCGTTTGCTGCCAGTGGATCAGCGACCAGCGTACCGATTTGCCGCGCCAGTTCGCTGCCGGTCTGATCCGCCTGTGTGGCTATATCGCGCTGCAGCTGGACCTGGCTGAACCAGAGGAGCAGCACAAATATCAGCAGTAGCGGAGCGAGCGCCAACAGCATCAAGGTCCCGGGCAGCTTCAGGTGCTTGCTGCGCAACGATGCATGGCCACGCAGAAAAAGATTGTCGGATGAATTCGGATTGTGATTCAAAATGGTCTCGATTGATGAACTGAGGGCTGAAGTGGCACCCTGAAACGCAAGTATAGCCAGTAGACGCAGCCGGAAGAAGGCTGCAGCTGTGATGAGCCGGACATTTGCGGGTAGAATAGCGAACTTTGTTTTCTGACTGGAGCGGCGCCTTGAAGGAAATTGTCCTGATCAACATTACCGGTCCCGATCGCCCTGGCCTGACGGCGGCCATTACCGGCATTCTGGCGCGGGCGAACGTCAATATTCTTGATATCGGACAGGCTGTTATCCATGACACATTGTCGTTTGGCATCCTGGTTGAAATGGCAGGTGAAGATGGTCTTTCAGACGTACTGAAAGACGTTTTGTTCCGCGGCTACGAGCTGGATCAGCAAGTGCGCTTCACACCGGTCAGCGCTGAAGAGTACAGCCGCTGGGTGACGGGGCAGGGCAAGCCTCGGCACATCGTTACTTTGCTGGCGCGCCGGGTCACCGCCGAACATATCGCCCGGGTCAGTGAAATAACCGCCCGCTATGGGTTGAATATCGATCACATCGACCGCCTGTCTGAGCGGATTCCCGAAGGTATGCCAGGTGATCAGGGCAAAGGCTGCATAGAATTCTCGGTGCGGGGCGAACCAGCCGATCCCGCAGCGCTGCGTACCGAGTTTCTGGCGATCTCCCAGGAACTCAACGTCGATATCGCCTTCCAGCAGGACAGCATCTTCCGCCGCAACCGCCGTCTGGTGGTGTTCGATATGGACTCCACATTGATTGACGCTGAAGTGATCGACGAATTGGCCAAGGCCGCTGGTGTTGGTGAGCAGGTTGCGGAGATCACCGAGCGTGCGATGCGCGGTGAGCTTGATTTCAAGGCCAGTTTCCGCGAGCGAATGGCATTGCTCAAAGGCTTGCCGGTCAGCGTGCTGGAAGAGATCGGTCAGTCGCTACGCCTGACCGAGGGCGCGGAAACCCTGATCGCACAACTGCGTCGACTGGGATACAAGACTGCCATCCTGTCCGGCGGCTTCAGCTATTTTGCTGAAGACCTGCAGAAGCGTCTGGGTATCGACTACGTCTATGCCAACGCACTGCCGACCGAAAATGGGCTGGTGACCGGTGAAGTGCTGGAGCCCATCGTGGATGGCCAGCGCAAGGCCGACCTGCTGCGCGAATTGGCGCAGCGCGAAGGCATCAGTCTGGAGCAGACCATCGCGGTGGGCGACGGCGCCAACGATCTGCCGATGCTGTCTATTGCGGGGCTGGGTGTGGCCTTCCGTGCCAAGCCTCTGGTGAAGCAGTCTGCCAAGCAGGCGATTTCCACCCTGGGGCTGGACGGTATTCTGTATCTGCTGGGATTCCGCGATCGGGAAGGGTTCTGATCAGCACGGCAGACTGATCTTCGGAGCGTTCGCTTATTACCAGAACGACCGGTGCCAGCTCAGTCTGGCACCGATCAGCTTGATTCTATTACCGCTCCAGCCTGTTACCTCGCCGCTGTACACGAGCCGTCAGCGGTGTACTCAGAGCCTGGGCCTGCTCATTATTCAGTACGGTATCAACCGCCTTCCGGTCATCGGCACCCAGGCCATTGTAGAAGTCGTGCGCTCGCTGCCACATCCACAAGTTGTAGGGAAATGCCAACCGCTCATCTTCCATGTCGCCCAGCCGATAGTGCAACGTGCCGATGGCGCGGGGAATCTCATTGCTGCCAGGATTGGCTTGCGTCCATTGTTCCAATAGTCGTGCGGTCTCCAGCAGCACCGGGACCTGCTCATCAAACATCCGAGCAATGATGGGTAACAGGGTGTCGGGTATCTGATCATCTGCCAGGTAGTCGCCCTTGTTGTGATGGGCGTCCGGACTGATCATGCGCTCCACCCAACTGGCTACATGGGGAGCGTGATCGCGCATCAGGCGGCCGGAGGCAGGGTCGCGGTACAGGTGCGCATACAGCGGACCGATCAGGCCGTAATCACCAATGCAGGGTTTGCCGCCAAGCAGGTAATCGTAACTGCTGAAGTGAACGTTCAGCTCATCCAGCAAGGCCAGATAACTGTGCTCGATGGCGGGGCGCGAATGGTCGGTTACGCCCAGGCGGGGCAGGGCGCCAGCAAAGGGACCGGATGCTTCCAGGCCGGCGGCATACTGCTCCTCATCACTGGCACCGGGCAAGCGGGTTCGGCCAAACTCCTGGATGGCAAATTCACGATTCTCGTCAATCGCCCAGCGATAGAGCATGGCGGGGTTGACCAGCCATTCGTCTCCATAGACTTCTAGTAGCAGCGCAACCAGCTTCTGACGCGAGCCTTCTGGATAAACTGATCTCTGCGGAAAAGCGCGCTCCAGGTGGTCGATGATATCGGTAGAGTCCTGAATCACCTGATCATCGGGCGTGACCAATACCGGAATATAACGAACCCCGGCGCGTGGAATGATCAGCTCCTTGTAGACCTGTGGTGTGGACAGGATTTCTTTGAAGGTGATGCCCTTGAACTGCAGGTAGCAGCGTACCTTGCCGGTGTAGAGTGAAACTGGTGCGCCGATCAATTGATACATGTGTGGCCCCTATTATCTTTTCACCCATTGTCTGGGACTCATAGGTTCAGAGCCAGACCCGAATAGGTGGTTGTATTATTTTTATGAGGTATTTATCTGGCGAATCGACCTTCTGACCACTTCGGGAAACGGGTAGGCTGTCTACGACTGAGACATTCTGAGCAACAATGCCGACCAATAAAAAATCCATCGAGGCGTGCCAATGCAAGAACTGGATTCTCCCCACGTATTCTTCCGCCGCGTGATCTTTGATGTCACCGCGACCACCTGTCGTGTCGCTATGGAAGATGAACATCATTATTTCATTCTGGAGCTGGGCCATGACGGGGAGCGTATTACCTCGGTAGCCAGCACCGCCCGCCGCACGCCCTGGACCCTCTGCCCGGAGGCCGAGCGGCAGCTACAGATGTTCGTCGGCCAACCCCTGCGTCAACGCATCGCCATCACTCTGCCGGAGATCGACAGCAAGCAGCAATGCACCCATCAATACGATCTGCTGATGGTGGCCCTGTCCCAGGCACTGCAACCGGGCAGGCGGGAATATGTCGCGAAAGTAATCGGCGCCATGCACGAATACCGTCACGCCCAGCTCTGGCTGGGTGATGAGAAACTACTCGACTGGCGCCTGCGCGGCACGGTGATCGACAGCCAGGATCAGTGCAACCAGCAAGACCTGCGCAGCATCATGCCCTGGGCGGACGAGCACCTGGACGACCAGATGTTGGAAGCCCTGTTCGTGCAGCGACGGGCGGTGATGGTGGCGGCGAGTAAAGGTTTCAATCTGGATCTGATTCCCAATGCCGGCGTAGCCATGCGCGCGCGGGCAGGGGCGTGTTTCGTATTTCAACCGGAGCGGGCTGAGAGCGCGCTGCGGATTGTGGGTAGTACGCGGGGGGATGTGCAGGGTGCAGAGGATTTGTTGGTGGAATGAGGTGGAGTGCCGGTTGAAAATTGACCGGATCGTCAGTTAAGCGGGTGCCATCCGCTCCGGAAATCATGCCGCTTGTCTGCGGCAGCACGCTTATTTACAGGATGCACCATATAGTGCCATCACTATCAGGAGGATTGTGATGGACAGAGTGAAAGGCTTCACGTTGGTTGAGTTGATGGTGACTATTGTGGTCGCAGCCATCCTATTGGGAATAGCGGTTCCTTCCTTTCAAACCCTTTCTCGGAACAATGCGGTCAAGGCCACGACCAATGATCTGATGTCCACGGTCAACCTGGCCCGCCAGCAAGCCATGAGCACCCGATCCAATATCGAAATACGGCCTGCTGCTGGCGGCTGGGATGACGGATGGTCGCTGGAATTCACCAACGATGCCATGGGCGAAGACGCTGATTTTCTGCCGAAAATGGGCGTGACGGTTGCGCGCACTGAAGGCAACGGCGCGCTGGCCTTTTTTGCTCGCGGTGGCATCCAGGGTGGAGGGGCTGAGTTTACCGTTTCCCATTCCGATACCAATATTACCAGCCGTGTTTTCTGCGTTTCCTTTTTTGGCAAGATCACGCAGGGAGGCTGCTCATGATCTATCCACTTTCTGGCCGCACAGCGCAGCGCGGCGTGGGCTTGCTCGAAGTCTTGATCGCACTGCTGGTTCTTGCCGTGGGAGTGCTGGGCTTTGCCGGCCTGCAAATGACCGCGCTGAACCAGAGCGATGAGGCCAATCACCGGGCGGCTGCTGTGCTGATCGCTCAGGATGCCATTGAGCGGTTCGAATTGAACCCGGGTAAGCGCGAAGCCTACTGGGCTGCCAATTGGAATGCGGGAACGGTCGGCGCAACGCCACCCGGGACTTGCGTCGATCCGGCAGAAGCTTGTACTGCAGACCAAGTTGTCGCTTGGGATATTGCCCAGCTGAGCTGGCAGGCAGCCAACCTGTTGCCAGGCGGGCGCGTGACGGCATCTGACTGCGAGTTCAATAACCTGCTGACCTGCGTGGTGGTGAGCTGGGATGAACAGGATCCAGCGGAGTGTATGAATAATGATGGAATATTGGTGGCAGCAGATAGCCGCTGCTTTGTCATGGAGATCGCGCGATGAAACGGAGTCAGTTTGGATTTACGTTGATCGAACTGATGGTAGCCATGTTGATTGGGCTGATCCTTACCCTGGCGGCACTGCAGCTTTTTTTGACCAATCAGCGCACTTTTGCCTTGCAGCAGGCTGTAGCAGAGTTGCATGAAGATGGACAACAGGCGATTCGTTACATGGTGGCGGACCTGCGTCAGGCGGGCCGCGGTAGCGCCATAGCCGGTGCCATCCCCCCTATTGATCTCGTCAATAGCAGCAATGGCACTAACGATACCCTCGCCATCCATTACTGGGGAACTTCGACTTGCGCAGGTGATATCTACCTGACCGAAAACGAGATCCACAATGTTTACAGTGTGAACAACCAGGTTCTGCAATGCCGTAGTGTATTGACCAATATCACGGTGGATCTGGTGAGCGGAGTTGAGAGTTTCCAAGTGCTTTACGGCGTTGATAGTGACAAGGACGGCGAACTGGGGGTAACTCAATTCGTTACTGCGAACAACCTGACTGCGGATTCCGTGGTGGTGGCCATCCGCTTTGCCTTGTTACTGTCCTCCGGCCGATTCCGCCAATCCCAATCCGCGAGTACCACGCATTGGGTTCTGGACCAGAAGGTCGATACTTCCGACTCGGACCTGCGGCGGGTTTTCAATTCCACGGTGCAACTACGTAACTACAACTGGGAAGGTGTTTGATGAAACGGAGCTCATGGACTAGGGCGCGTACTCCGCAACGCGGCGCAGCTTTGCTGGTCGCGCTGATTATTCTGGTGATGGTGTCGGTAATGGGAATATCGGCCCTGCGTTCAAGTATATTCTCCGGCAAGGTCGCCACTGGTATTCAGGCAGATGCTATGACCTTCGAGGCCGCCGAGACTGCTCTGGGAGTAACTTATCGGCATTTGAGCACCATGACGGATCAGGCTCTATATACTGCACTCGACGGCGGGGCGGTGGAGTTCTGTGTCGAGAATACCAATCCGGATGCCACAGGGGCGTGTGGTGCGAACAGTTTTATGGATGATCGGCAACTACTGCGAGCACGCTCCGTCAACTATCACGCAGGCTATTCCCCCATCGATGGCTCTCAAGTTAGTCTGACCGGTACCGGTAGTGTATTTGTTGATTACCAGGTCAATATGCTCGCTGAAAGCGATATGCCAAGCCTCAATCTAGAAAATCATCATCTACAGGAAGCGCTGAAGAGGGGAATTATGCCCGCTTCAGATATAAAATGAGGAGCAGGGATATGCGCACGCTCATACAGAATCTTGCAACCAGTCTGATGGTTGCCTCGGTATTATCCATGCCGGCGGTAAGTTATGCCGATGACACGGAAATATATTTCGCCAAGGCGAACGCGGAAAATTCCGAAAACAAGCCCTCTGCGAATGTGCTCTTTCTGATCGATACATCCGGGAGTATGTGTGATCCAAGGGCGGGTAACAGTTCTTCTCGTAACTGTAGCAATCAATACACCCCCATGGTGGCGCTGCGTAACGCGTTCTCTACGATGGTGGATGGTCTAGAAGAAAACGTAAAAATCGGCTTGGCCAAGTTCAACGGTGGGCACGACAGCTCTGGCTATGGCGGCTATGTTTTTTATCCTGTGACGGAGTTAGACAACACCAAGAAGGTGGATGTTAAAAACATCGTCAATAATCTGCAGGGAACAGCGAATACACCGGTGATGGAGGCTTATTCGGAAGCCGTCCGATACATGCTGGGAATGGCGCCCACCGATTACGCCAAACGGGGCGAGGCGGTAGAAAATAGCCCTCGGCTTGGAGTTAATATCGCTCTCGAGCAGCAATGCAATCGGTGGGGTTGGAGGGGGGACTGTACGAGCTGGGTAAGCACGCCAGTCAGCGCAGCGTCCTACGAAAGTCCGATGACAATGGCCAACCAATGCGAAAGCAACCATATCATTGTCATGACAGACGGTGCGCCTACTCAAGACTCCGATCATTCGAAGGTTACCGATATTTCTGGAGGTTCTTGTCAAAGCACATCCGGCTTTTTTGGAACGAGCCATGAGAAGAATAGCTTTGCCTGCCAGGCGAAGCTTGCAGAGTTCCTGCAAGGCGAGAGCCCGCGAGGTAAAAAGCCCATAAAAACCTGGCAGATCGCATTCGGAGTTGGTCAGGATTCCAACGAAGTCAAGAATATGCGCAAGGTGGCCAAGGCGGGCGGTACCGACGACGTCCGATACGCCGATGATGCCGACGAGTTGGCGCAGGCATTTCTCGACATTCTTGATCTTATCGATAAGGATTCCCGTACGATCTCTGCGCCCGGCGTCGCGGTCAATTCCATGAACCGCTTCCAGCATCTGGATGAGCTGTATTATGCGGTCTTTCAGCCAGCAGAAAGCAGTTTCTGGGAAGGTAACCTGAAGCGCTATCAGCTTGAAAATCAGCAGATTCATGGCCAGAACGGCCCAGCCGTTGATCCTACCACGGGGTTTTTCAGTCAGGACGCACGCAGCTTCTGGAGTTCGGAAGTTGACGGGGCTGACGTGTTCAAGGGTGGAGCGCGGGAGAGCGTCGGCACACGCAAGCTGTTTTATACTGACCAGGCTGGTGGCGCCAGCAAAGAGCTTTCCTGGACGAGTACCAATACGCCCAATAATTCCTTTTTTGGCCTGACTGGGAATAATGCCGTAGCAAGTCGCACTTTGATGTTCGACAGCCTGAAAACCGTATGGGGTGACCCCATGCACAGTGTGCCTTTGATGGTGAACTACGGTGAAGGCAAGAGCTACGTCTTCGTTTCCACCAACGGCGGCATGTTGCATGTTATCGACACCGACGATGGCAATGAGACTGCCGCCTTCATGCCGTACGAGCTATTCAAGGAAGCCAAAAAATTCACCATCGAGAAACCCGGCCTGACGCAAGAAAACCGGCGCCAGATCTATGGTCTGGATGGCAGTTGGGTAGCCTGGCGCAAGCCCGGTGAAACGCTTGAAGATGCGCCGGAGAGTGTCTATATCTACGGTGGTATGCGTCGTGGTGGCAAACATTATTATGCGTTGGATGTCACCACACCCAGTTCGCCAAAAATGAAGTGGCAGATTAGTAGCGGCGACGAAGGTTTTGAAGAGCTGGGGCAAACTTGGTCAACTCCGACGTTGACGAAGGTAAAGACGGCTTCGGGTGATGTGCCGGCCTTGATTTTCGGTGGTGGATACAGTCCTGACGACCATGATGGGCCAAAACATGTACGATCGGCGGGCGACGAGGAAGGTAACGCGGTCTATATCGTCAACGCTGAAACCGGAGATCTGATGTGGAGCGCTCTGGCCACTGCCGAAATGAAATGGTCGATCCCAGGCGGCATTTCGGTGGTCGATATCGACTTCGATGGGGTTGCTGATCATCTCTATTTCGGCGACCTGGGTGGCCAGTTATTCCGGGCGGACATGAGTGGCACCGGCCAGAAGCCTAGCGTCACCCGTATTGCTGATTTGGGCGGTACCGGTGCAGACCACCGTCGGTTCTTCGAGGCGCCCGCCGTCGCCTATGCGAAATCCGGCGTCAAGAATCTGCTGTACGTCGTAGCTGGGTCTGGCTACCGTGCTCATCCGTTGGACGAAGATACTGATGAAGGTGTATTTGTCGTTATTGATGATGGTGCGCTGCAGCAGAGTTCCTCCGAAGTGGCGACACTGGAAAACATGGCAAATGTGGTCACTAACGCGGTGGAGACCGACGACCGGGGTTGGTATTACATGTTCGAAGAAGAGTCCGAGCGCTTAGGCGAAAAAGCGCTGTCGTCACCTGTGATTTTCGATAACAAAATCATGTTCTCGACTTACGCTCCCACAGAGGATCAGGAGTACGAAAACCCCTGTGCGGTTCGCTACGGTGGCGCCTATCTCCATACGGTGAACATGCGCACCGGCGCGGCAGCGTCATTGACTGGAGACGCACCGGACAGTCGCAGTCAATCCCTGGACCAGAGCACACCGCCTCCAACACCGACACTGCTGGTGGATGAAGACGGTAACCTGGTTATCGTGGTAGGTCCGGAGGTGGTTGGAGAAGGTGATCTCGGCGATCCGAACTTGCGCAAGCGGCGCTGGATGCAGCTGCCCAAGGATGAAGCCAACAAGTTCCGGGCAATAGCCGAAGGGACGCTTGAGGAAGAAGATGCGGATGAATAAGGCATTGAAAATGGGGTCGCGGAGAGCCGCAGGTTTCACCCTGATCGAGCTGATGATCGTGGTAGTGATAGTGGCTATTCTGGCGGCTATCGCTTACCCATCCTATCAACGCTATGTCCAGCAAACCCGGGAAGCCGAGGCGCAGGGGCAGATCATGGAATTGGCAAGCACATTGGAGGCATATCGAGCGAAGAATTTTTCCTACAATGGTGCGACCGCTGCTCTTGCCCCCGAGCTGGATACTAATGAGCATTACGCCGCTGTGGTGAACCTGGGCAATTCCAATCAAAGCTATACAATCGTGGCTACCCCGCAATCGAGTTTGATGTCGGGAATGGGCGTTCTGTCTTATACAAGTGCGGGCGAGGCTTCGTGGGAGTAATTAATAAATAAGCTGATTGTTGAGAAGCCAGCCCATAACGGGCTGGCTTTTTTATAAGGAGTTTCGGCGACGCGAGCCTCGCCCGAGTCATTCCCGTTCATTCAGCAAAATAATCCACCCGCTTACCATTGGCCCGGCCCAGCAAGGTTGGATACCCTCAGACGACAACAACAATCACCCGGATTCGCTGTTATGAAAATTTCAAGATTAAGGGGGCTGGCTTTGACTACCGTTCTGCTGTCCACACCAGGCATTGCCGCTGAGCTACCCGACCCCGCTTCGGTACGTACCGACCAACTGCAATTGATGCAAGGCTTCCCGCCTGCTGCGGACAAGCAGATCACCCAAGCCGGTTTCATGCGCCCGTACCCCAACCCACGCTGGAGCTTCCATCACGCCCGGGAGCTGTTTCCGTCCCGGCGGGTCGCTCGTGGCAATGAGGGTGTCTACACCTTGCCCCGTGCCGAGGGCATGGAGCAGAAAATTGCCGATCTGACTTTCACTGCGCCGGGCGGCGAGCCGATGAGTTTCACCCAGTATCTGGATTCCACTTATGTGGATGGCGTGTTGATCATGCAGCACGGCAAGGTGATTTTTGAGCAGTACCAGGCCGGAGTGCCGGAGGATGGGCCGCATATTCTCTGGTCGGTGACAAAATCGGTGATGGGGCTGTTGGCGACGCAATTGATTGAAGAAGGCGAGCTGAATCCGGATGCACTGGTGACGGACTATCTGCCTGAGCTGGAAAGCAGCGGCTGGCAGGGCGCGACGGTGCAGCAGGTGCTGAACATGACTGCTGATATCGATTACAGCGAGGTGTATGCCGACCGTAATTCCGATGTAGTGAAGTATTCGCTGGCGGCGGGCATGAGCCCGATTCCCCATGATTATCCGGGTGCGCGGGATCTTTACAGCTATCTGCCGACGATTACAGCGGGGGAGGACCCGCATGGCAAGTCGTTCCGTTATCGCACAACACATACTGAGGTGCTGGGTTGGGTGCTGCGCCGGGTGACGGGCCTGTCTACGGCGGCGCTGATTGAGCAGCGTATCTGGCGCAAGCTTGGTGCCGAGCAGGATGCTTATATGCTGTTGGATTCCAAGGGCACCGAGTGGGCCGGTGCCGGGTTCAACGTGACGCTACGGGATCTGGCGCGCTTCGCGGAAATGGTGCGACTGGACGGTCGCTTCAATGATCAACAGATTATCAGCCCGGGCGTGGTTGAAACCATTCGTGCCGGGGCGGATCGGGAGATATTCAAGGCGGCGGGGCGGGATTATCAGCCGGGTTATTCCTATCGTAATCAATGGTGGATCAGTCATAACGATGACGGCGCCATCGAGGCGCTGGGTGTGCATGGGCAGATGATCCATATCAACCCAGCGGTGGGTATGGTGATGGTTCGATTGTCGTCGCACCCGGTTGCCAGCAGTGCGCAGACGATGCCGTTGACTATCCCCGCCATGGCGGCATTGGCGGATCTGTTGCGCGAGTCTGGTCGGTAGCTGGGTAAAAACCATAGGCATTTTCTGTTTGAACCAATAGTGACTGTGCATTTCTATCTTTATGTAGTCCCCTGAACGAACTAGGAGGTGGAAGACATGAAACAGCAACTGATTTATACCGCTTTATTTACCTTTGCCCTCGCCGCAGCGGCGCCTGTAGCCGTGGCGGATGGCGATGATGACGATATGCGCGATACCACACAGGATCAGAGGCAGGATTCCGGCTCTTACAACGCGACGGGTAGCGACTCTGACGCGCCACCAACCGATCCGGACAATCCGGCTGGCCCTGGTACTGGTGGTGGCGGCACCGGCACCGGCGGTGGTGGAGCTGGCACGGGTACCAGTGGTGGTGCTGGTAATGGTGGTGCAGGCTCCGGTGGCGCTAGCGGCACCGGAGCGGGCGCAGGTGGTTAACCGCAACAGTGCTGCAGAGGCCGGGCTTGTCCCGGCCTTTTTTTGTCCCTGGTCAGACGAAAGACGCATATCCGCTGATGGAATCCCAGCCCTGAACTAGACTGAAAGCGAACCAGTGGAACGAGAGGGCTATGAGGCTGCGGATATGGATTGTGATAGGTGTTGTCTCGCTGATGCTGATCTGCGTTGCAGGTTTCGAATTCCGCTACGCCTGGCTGCAATCAAAATGGATCAGCGATTACGCCAGCCGGCTCCATTATCAGATCGATGATGGAGCGAGCGAGGCAATCCGGTTTCCGGATGCAGGGCCTTTCAATGAGCGCCTTGGGTATAGCGCTATTCCCACACTGCAATCACAGCTGCAGCAGCAGGGCTACGGCGTCAGTCGTCAGGCACGTTTTTCCAGCGAGCTGATGGATTATGCAGAGCATGGGTTGTTTCTGCCTTATCGGGAGAAAACCCAGGCCGGCCTGCAGATATTCGATTATCGCGGTCAGCCGATATATCAGTTCGCCTATCCGCGTTTTCATTTCACCGAATTTGACGATATTCCGCCGCTGCTGGTGGAGACCTTGTTGTTCATTGAGAACCGACATCTGTTGGACCCGACGCTGGAGCATGCCAATCCGGCGGTGGACTGGCCCCGTTTGGCCAGTGCATCCATGGCCATGGTGGTCGGTTCACTGGGCGGCGATGGCGCCAGCCATGGGGCCAGTACGCTTGCGACCCAGATAGAGAAATATCGGCACTCTTTCGAAGGTCGCACCCAGACGCCGATGGATAAGTTGCGGCAGATGGCATCAGCCAGTGTGCGGGCTTATAACAACGGCCCGCAGACGCTGGAGGTGCGTCGACAGCTGGTGTTGGACTATCTTAATAGCGTACCCCTGACAGCGGCCCCCGGCCATGGTGAAGTGCATGGTTTTGGTGATGCACTGTGGGTTTGGTTTGCCGAGGATGTCGACAATTTTCGCGCCGGTCTCAATGGTGACCGGGGCCTGGACGCTCAGGCTGTAGCCTTGCGCCAGACATTGTCGCTGATCATTGCGCAGCGCCGACCCAGCTGGTACCTGTTGGACGGGCGCGCCGAGTTGGCGGAGCTGGTTGATAGCCATATTCGGCTGCTCATTGGAGATCGGCGTATCGACGACGAATTGGCCGAGGCGGCACTGTCCGAAGCGGTGTCGTTTCGTGATTGGCAAACTCAGCCGCTGCACGAGCAGATCGAGGTGAACAAGGCCGTGCGGGTTACCCGAAACCAACTGGCATCCATGCTCGGCCGCTCACTCTATGATCTGGACCGACTCGACATGAGTGCCAGCAGCAGTCTGGACGCAGGGTTACAACGGGCCGTTAGTGATTTTCTCCAAGGGCTGGCTGACGAAGATACAGCCCGTCAGTTCGGGCTGTTGGGGGAAACCCTGTTGTCCGGTAAGCAAGCCGCGGAGGTGCGTTACAGTTTCACCCTGATGGAGAGAACGGCGACCGGTAACCAGGTCCGAGTGCAAACGGATACCACGGGTCTGCCATTCGATCTCAACCAGGGCAGCAAGTTGGAACTGGGATCTACTGCCAAGCTGCGGGTGTTGACCAGTTATCTTGAAATAATTGCGGAGCTGCATGATGCGTTGGCCAACGTTGATGCTGACACGTTGCGCACCGCTAGGTCAGAGGGGAGTGATCCACTTACCCGCTGGGCCGTGGGCTATCTGAGCGCCAACCCGGGAGCGGACCTGCCGGCGTTGCTCGACGCTGCGTTGCAGCGGCGTTACTCCGCCTCACCCTGGGAAGGTTTTGCCACCGGAGGAGGCGTGCAGCGCTTCGATAACTTCCGCAAGGAAGATAATCGGCGCCGGCCGACAGTACAACAAGCGCTGCAGGAATCCATCAATCTGCCATTTGTACGACTGCTGCGTGATGTCATTCGATATTCCTTGCATGAACGCGTGGAAGATGCCGACAGCCTGCTCACCAACGACCGTGATCCACGCCGCGAAGCCTGGCTGCAGACATTCGCCGATCGTGAGGGTCGGGTCTATCTGCAACGCTTCTGGCGACGTTATGCGGGTATGGACGAGCAGCAGCGGTTTGAGCAATTAATGGATCAACTGCAGCCTATTGCAGCGCGCTTGTCGGTGGTATATCGCAACCTTTATCCGCAGGCAGACTTTGAAACCTTCAGTACATTCCTGGTAAATCGGGTGCGGGTGCCGCAAAAACCGGAGCGCATCGAACGGCTATATGAAGCCTATCGTCCAGGCAAATACAATCTGACTGATCAGGGTTATATTGCTCAGATCCATCCGCTGGAACTATGGCTGCTGGGTTATCTCAAGCGTAACCCTCAGGCGACGCTGAACGAGGTGTTGTCCGCCAGTGCGGTTGAGCGTCAGGAAGTCTACACCTGGCTATTCCGTACGCGTCACGCCAGCGCACGGAATGTCAGAATTCGTACCATGCTGGAGCGCGAGGCGTTTGATTCCCTGCACCAGCGGTGGCAGCGGGTCGGCTATCCATTTCCTCATCTGGTGCCCTCGCTGGGTACGGCTCTGGGGAGCTCCGGTGATCGACCGAGCGCGTTGGCTGAATTGATGGGGATTATTCTCAATGAGGGGCGACGGCTGAAGGTGCGACGCATCAACAGCCTGCACTTCGCCGCCGCTACGCCCTGGGAAACCCGTTTCGAGCCGTTGCCACTTGAGGAAAAACAGGTGCTGCATCCCGAAGTCGCAACAGCGCTGCACAGCGCGCTTTCGGCTGTTGTGCTCGACGGAACCGGGCGCCGATTACAGGGGGTGTTCATGACCGCTGATGGCCAGCCGCTGACGGTTGGTGGGAAAACCGGCACCGGAGACAACCGTATTCATACCATGGCTGCGGGTGGCAGAATCATTTCCAGTGAGGTTATGAATCGCACGGCAACGTTTGTGTTTTTCCTCGGACCCAATCATTTCGGTACCTTGACGGCATTCGTACCGGGCGCCGATGCGGCAGAGTTTCACTTTACTTCGGCGCTGCCAGCGCAGGTGTTGAAAAGCATGGCCCCAGTGCTGACTCCTTACCTCATTACCCCGATCACAACGGTAGCTCAGCGCAAGGATTGATTGGGCAGTGGACTAGGTACTGTCATAAATATAAGTGCACTAAAGCTTAATTATTATTGAATTGTCTATCGCTATGTCGATGGGCAGAATAGCTGACCCTTCTTCCCCTCTTAATTGGTAAATTCCGGTTTCTGATGTGCTCTTGGCCGTCACCTACTGCCGGCAGGAGCATGACGATGTCTGGTCAATTGATGACCCTATCCCGACGCTTGTTCGGTTGGTTACCCCGCACTTTTCAGACCCGCCCTGGGGAATGGCTGCGTGCCGCGGCGGGCGTGGGTGTAGCAGTGGGCTGTACCTTCTGGTTATCAACGCTGCTGTATGGCAGCGACACTGCGATGATTCTGCTGGGGCCGGCAGGTGCATCGGCGGTGCTCCTGTTTGTGGTCTCCTCCGGCGCACTGGCCCAGCCCTGGCCGGTATTGGGCAGTTATCTGCTGGCAGGTCTGGTGGGTATCGCGGCGCTCCATCTGCCTCTGCCGCCGTTGCCACCCGGTGGGCTCTTGGTGGGCGCGGGGAGCAGTGTGGTGCTGGGCATGTCGGTGTTGCGTTGTCTGCATCCGCCCGCCTGCGCCATGGTGCTGGTCATAGTGCTTGCCGGTGACTTGTTGGCGCCGCTGGGAGGATGGCTGCTGCTGCCGGTCATGCTCAATGCCTGCTGTCTGCTGTTCTGCGCGACGCTATATAACAATCTGACCGGCGTGCGTTATCCGAAACAGGCCCCACGTGTCGATCTGCACCAGACTCGCGACATCCTGCCCGGCCAGCGGGTGGGCTTCACCGAAGAGGATCTGGATCGGGCGCTGGATCAGTTCGGTTCTTTTGTCGATATTACCCGTCACGATCTGGAGCAGATCATCCGCGATACCGAAAGCTCCGCGCTCCGGCGCAAGATGGGTGATATCCGCGCCGAACAGATCATGTCTCGGGACATTCGCACCGTAGGACCGGACACCACGGTGATGCAGGCCATCCGACTGTTCCGTCATCATCATGTGAAAACCCTGCCAGTGGTGGATAGCGAAGGGGTGGTACAGGGCATCACCAGCCTGGGTGATCTGCTGGCGCAACTGGATCTGCCGATGGGGAGAATGCTGCCCCCGCGTATCAACCTGTGGCGCGACCAACCGCTACACAAGGTCATGACCACGCCGGTGGTCACCGTAGACGGGCAAACCCATGTGGTTGATATGATTCCGCTGATGTCGAATCAGGGGCTGCATTGCCTGCCGGTGCTGGATAACGGGCAACTGGTTGGCCTGGTGACCCAGACTGATGTGATTGCAGCGCTGCACCGCGATCTGGTCAGCCATCTGGCCTGACCGGACAGGCGCCTATTCAGATCATCGGGTCCCAGCGCTGGGACCAGTCTTGCGGGGTATGGGCCAGTTCGCGCAGTAGCTTCAAGGCCTGATCGAGCATCGCCGATTCGCGCTGGCGCGAATACACCAGATAGGTCGGAAAGCTGAACTCCGGCGCCATGTGTACCGCCTCCAGCAATCCATTATCCAGATAGCTCTGTACCACGCGGCTGCGAAAATAGCCTGTCCCGCCGGCCTCCAATATGTACTGCAAGGCCAGCGGACCAAGGTTGAAACTGACCGAGGCGCGGGCCTTGTCGGGCAGGGCGGCGTCATGTTGGCGTCTGAAGTTCTCGCCCCAATCGATGTATACATAAGGCTCCCGCTGACCGGGCAGGCAGACCTGAACCAGTTTTTCTTCCAGCAGTTCTTCGACCTGCAGGCCGGGCAGATACTCGGGCTGATAAACCAGTGCCGCATCCAGTGAGCCCTGCTCGACACGTTGCATCAGCGTGCTGCTGTCACCGATCTCGGCGCGTACCGAATGCTCGGGGATCTCGCGGCGCAGGGCGCGGACCCAGTCAAGGATCAGCGGGGTACACAGGCTGGCTTCGCCACCGATATGCAGCACATCGCTGAAGCCCTTGAGCAGCGGCAGATCGCGTTGGGCATTGTCCCAGGCCTGGATCATCTGAGTGGCGTGAGTGATGAACGCCTCGCCATCGGCTGTCAGCCGGGCACCGGAGCGGTTGCGGATGAACAGGGTGCAGTTCAGCTGGCTTTCCAGACTCTGGATGCGCGAGGTAATGGCGGCCTGGGTGACATGCAGCCGATCAGCCGCGGCGACGAAGCTGCCGCAGCGGACGATCTCCAGAAAGGTGCGAGCCAGACTGATATCCATATGACCAATTCTCAGGGAGGAAAAGGCCATTCTAGCAAGTCGGGGGAGGGTGGGGTCTATGTTGTCTGGATACGGGCCGGGTCTTCAAGGGGTAGGGAAGCACCTTGAAGACCGGAGCGAGGGAGCGGTTGCTGAATCAGCGCACACCCGCCGCTCTCAAGGCAGCCGGAGTGAACTGGCTGTAGGTAGGCGGAGGACCGTCGAACTGAGGCGCGGAGTTTTCTTCGGTGTACATGCCCAGGGCGATGTAGCGGCCGGCAAAAACGTCATATAACGTTTCCAGCGCATAGCCGGGGATCTGGTATCGGTAGTTGAAGTTCAGGTGCCCTTCGGCTATCCGCCAGAGCGCGCCCCGACCGTCATAATGGTCGGCCAGACTGATCATCCAGGAGTCCTCGTCGATAAAGAAGTTGCGCTGGCTGTAGATATGCCGCTGGCCGTCCTTCACGTTCCCTTGCACTTCCCATACGCGATGCAGTTCGAAGCGGGTATGTTCCGGATTGACGTGTCCGGCCTTGAGCACGTCGGCGTACTTCAGGCCGGGCGTGGTCAACTTGGCGGAATTGTACGGGATATAGACTTCCTTCTTGCCGACCAACTTCCAGTTGTACCGGTCAGGCGCGCCGTTATACATGGAGAAGTTGTCCACGGTCCGCATGCCATCGGAGGCACTGCCCGGGCCGTCGTAGGACACCTGCGGAGCGCGGCGTACACGTCGTTGCCCGGCATTGTAGACCCAGGCCATGCGTGGTTCTTTCAGCTGATCCAGAGTGTCGTGAACCAGCAACACGTTGCCAGCCAGTCGCGCGGGGGCGTTGACCTGCTGTTTGAAGAACAACAGGGTGTTGGGCATGGTGGTCGGGTCGATGTCGGGCATCAATTCCGGGTAGCCGATGACTTCCTCGAACTTGATCAGGGTGTATGAGCCGTTGGTCTGCGGCATGGCCTGCATATACCAGCGATGGGCGTTCAACCGGTAGCGGGTCATGTGGTTCCAGATCACCTCACTGCCGGACTTGGGTATGGGGAATATAAAGGACGAGCCCGGTGTGACGTTCTCGACGCCGTCGCCGCCATTGAGGACTCTGGCCTGACCGGCGGTGTCCTTGACCTGATCATAGACCGATTGCGGATAACCCACGGTGCGCCGGGACTGATAGATGGGCATGCGGAAGGTGTCCGGGTACCGCTCGAACAGGGCCACCTGACCGGGTGTCAGCTTGTCCTTATATTGCTGGTAGTTGTTGGCGGTAATCTCGAATTCGGGTTGTTCATTCCGGAAGGGGTTTTCCAGAAAGTGGTTGGGTAGAGGTTGGCCGGCATCGGTCGGTAACCCGCCGCTCCATTGTGGGATGCTGCCGTCAGCATTCCCGGCTTTCTCCGCGCCTATGGGCGTAAGGTCAGCGCCCAGCTGGTCGATCTCCGCCTGGCTGAGCCCTTGGGCTACTGCGCCCGTAGCCGCGAGACTCAATGCCAGACCGTGGACAAGCGCCATCCACTTCCAGGACTGGTTACTTCTTATCGGGCTGCGGACCTGATTATTCAGGAGGGTATCGTATGGATGCATTTTTCTTCTCCATTTGTTGTTTTTACACACGTGCGTTGGAGCTTTGCAAGAAAGGGCAATTACCCGGTTTCTTTACAAAGTAGAGTAATTGCTCTATACAGTCAACAAAGGCGATTCTTGCTGAGAACAACAACGACAAACGGGATTGCATACCATGCTCCGATTTCCTCTCCTGGCCCGGTTGCTGGGCACTCTGGCGCTGCTGGTGCCATTATCCGGCCAAGCTGACCCGCGCCCCAATATCCTGCTGATCGTCGCCGATGACATGGGATTTTCCGATCCCGGCGTTTATGGCGGGGAGATCAGCACGCCGAACATCGATGCGCTGGCCGCCGAGGGGCTGCAGTTCAGCAACTTCAATGTGGCCGCGACCTGTTCGCCGACCCGAGCGATGCTGCTGACCGGGGTGACCAGTCACAAGGTCGGCATGGGTAATATGAAGGAGATCATGGCCGACAACCAGAAGGGCCAGCCCGGCTATGAAACCTGGCTCAACGATCAGGCCGTGACCTTGCCGACCCTGCTGCAGGATGCTGGCTACCGTACCTATATGGCTGGTAAATGGCACCTGGGCGGTCGCCCGGAAAGCTTACCTAACGCCCGCGGGTTCGACCGTTCGGTGGCGCTGCTGGAAAGCGGGGCAGACAACTGGGAAGCCAAGCACTACCTGCCGGCCGGTACCGCGACCTGGGTGGAGGATGGTCAGCCCATCACACTGCCGGAGGATTTCTATTCGTCGTTCTTTTATGCCGACAAGCTGATCGAGTATCTGGGCAGTGAGCCGGACAGCGACCAGCCCTTCTTCGCCTATCTGGCCTTCCAGGCAGTGCACGCCCCGCACCAAGCACCGGAAGCTTATGTTGAGCAATATGCCGACGCGTATCAGGAGGGATGGGACGTTATCCGCCAGCGCCGCTATGAGCGGCTGACCGAACTTGGCGTATTGCCGCGCACCGCAGAGTCGGTGGTCAGCAGCGATTGGGGTACCTTCTATGATACGCCGACCATCGACTGGGCCAGCCTCATCGATGAAGAACGCGGCTACCGCGCCCGGCAGATGGCGGTGTATGCGGGCATGGCGCAGGCCATGGATGAGAATATCGGGCGGGTTATCAACCACCTCAAGGCCAATGGCGAGTATGACAACACGCTGGTGATCTTCATGAGCGACAACGGCGCCGAGTCCACGGTGCTGACCGAGATCGCGCCGCTGTTTTATCGCCTGCGTTACGACCAGGCCCAGACCGATCTGGGTCGCCCCGGCAGCTGGAGCGAATACGGGCCGGGCTGGGCCTATGCATCCAACTCGCCGTTCTATTCCTACAAGGGTTCACCGTTCAATGGCGGGCTGCGGGTGCCCTTGATCATGCGCTTGCCGGGTGTGATCGAGCCGGGCAAGCGCACCGCCGCCTTTGGCTATGTGACCGATATCGCGCCGACGCTGTTGGAACTGGCCAATACGCGGGCGCCGGAGGGCAAGTACCAAGGCCGCAAGGTGCATAGCATCATGGGTACCAGCATGGCGCCGCTGCTCCGGGGCGAGCGCGAGCGCATCCATGCCGAGGATGAGGTTGTCGTCTATGAACTGGCCGGCGGTATGGCCATCTGGCAGGGCGACTACAAATTGGTGGTATCGAACTCGAGCGCCATTACTTCGCGCTCCGGCAAGTTGCTGTTCAACATGCGCGACGATCCATTGGAGCGCCAGGATCTGGCCGCGCAGCAACCTGAGCGCGTAGCCGAGCTGATGCAGGCCTACCACAGCTTTGTGGCCGAACACGGGTTGGTTGAAGTGCCGGGCGATTACAACGCCTGGAAACAGCTGAACAGCAATGCCAAGGAGCAGTTTCTCGCCCGCCACGGTCTCCAGTTGCTGGTGGGCGCTGTCATTCTGGTGTTGCTGATTGGCTGGGCGCTGCGTGCGTGGCTCAGGCGTCGTCGGCGCTGATATCGTCCAGCGGTACATAAAGCTGGCTGAACAGGGAGGTGACCGCCTCCCGGTACGCCGGGGCTATATAGCCTTCCTCCAGAACGAGTATCTGATAGATACCTCGGCGCAACAGCTGCTCGCTCAGGTTCGCCTGGACACCCCGGGTCGTGCTGAGAAACTGCATCCACGAACTCAGCACAATCCAGACGTTGATGCTCAGGGTCTCCGCCTGTTCTGCGTTGAGCTGCAGAATCCCTGCGTCGGCAAAGGCCAGATAGATTTTCTGGGTGTTGCGCAGGCTGCGTTGGGAAAACTGCCGATAGCGGGCGGCCAGCTCGGGGTCGGATTCGAGCAGATATTCCAGCCCTTGATGCATGAAACGATACTGCCAGAGGATAGCCAGCAGGCTTTCCAGATAGTGGGCCTTGTCTTCCAGATTGACGCTGGCCTGTTCGGGCAGAGTGAAAAAGACCTCCATCTTCCCTTCGAACTCGGTGAAAAGCTCGGCGACTATCGTGGGTTTGTTACGGAAGTGGTAATAGAGGTTGCCGGGTGAAATGCCCAGGTGGCTGGCGATGTGGTTGGTGGTGATGTTGCGCTCGCCCTGGGTGTTGAACAGCTCCAGGCTGGCTTGCAGGATACGCTCTCGGGTGCTTGGCTTTGCAGCCATAGGTTGATCTCTCATTGTCATGCTGGGTACGGGTAACTGCTGTTTGCTTCTCTGGTATCTCCCGGCTCGTTCGGTGGAACGAGCCGGGGTTGCCGCTTATTCTTCGATCGGCTCGATCAGTGCAAAGTCAGGCGTAAAATCATCCATCAGGCTCATCAGTTGAAGAAACGCCTGCGGATTGCCGGTGATGCTGATCTCGCCAGACTTGATGGCGGCGGGGAAGCTGTTTTGCTGGGTCAGAATAGCATCCAGCGTGGCCCGGGTCATGGTAATGCCGGCATCGGCCTGCTCGGCCTGGCGCTCGGGCAGCCAGGTCAGCGTGGCGTTCTGCAGGTTGAGGCGGAACTGCTCATGGGTATCGGTGAAGTGCCAGTTCAGCACCAGATGCTTGCCCGCCGCCTTGGGGCCATTCAGCCGCACGCCCAAGAGATCGAAGAACATCCCGGTATCCAGCGCCTGCAGCAGATCGGTAGCGACGGCGCCGGCGGCGCGCTCGGTAGTGCCGCTGCGCAGCTCCATTGCACCGGACAGATAGACGTTGCGCCACGGACCGGACTCGGCCTGATAACCGAGCTGCTCCAGTGCGGCGGCATTCAGTTCCCGGGCGGCCTGGTTGTCCGGCTCGGCAAACACCGCCTGGCTCATGACCGAGGCCACCCAGCGGTATTCGCCCTGCTCGAAGTCCTGCTGGGCGCGACTGATCACCTGATCGATACCGCCCATGTACTCCATGGCCTTGCGCGCTGCGGTCTGGGCCGGCAGGGGGTTGAGGTTGGCGGGGTTGGCGTCGTACCAACCCAGGTACTTCTGGTAAATGGCGCGTGCGTTGTGCCGCAGGGTGCCGTAGTAGTCCCGGGCGATCCACTGACTGGCGAGGCTGTCCGGTAACTGGATGCGCTCGGCGATTTCACCCGGACGAAAGCCCTTGTTCATCAGTCGCACGCTCTGATCATGGATGTACTTGTACAGGTCCCGTTGCGCGCTGAGGAAGTGTCGGGCTTCGTCCTGACTCCAGACCGGCCAGTGGTGCTGGGCAATCAGGATGTCGGTACGCGGGCCGTATTCTTCCAGCACTTCGTCGATATAACGCGACCAGCGGCTGGCATCACGCACCTCCGCGCCACGCAGAGTGTAGATATTGTGCAACTGGTGCGAAGTGACTTCGGCGGTATTCAATACCCGGCTGGCCGGGAAATACAGCATGAATTCGGACTGCGCCTCGCTGCCCTGGGCCAGATGGAAGTCGATCTCCACACCGTCAATGGTCTGCGGACCATTGCTGGAGATGATGTCGGTGGGCGGAATCAAGGTCAGTGCGCCGATACTCAATGCCTTGCCCAGACCATTATCGATATGCCCGGTGGGGCCGGCCGGCAGACCGGTACCATACATATACATGGCGCGGCGGGTCATGGCATTGCCGGCGATCACGTTCTCGCTTACTGCATGCGCCATGAAGCCTTCGGGGGCATAGATGCGCACCCGTTGCTCACGTATATCCTCGTCACTGACGATACCGCGCACCCCGGCAAAGTGATCCACATGGTTATGGGTGTAGATCACCGCAACCACCGGCTTGTCAGGGCGATGTTGCAGATACAGGTCCAGCGCGGCCCGCGCGGTGGTCGGGGTCAGCAGCGGATCGATGATGATCAGACCGGTCTTGCCCTCGACCACGGTCATATTGGCCAGATCCATGCCGCGGATCTGGTAGATCCCTTCGGTTACTTCGAACAGGCCGTGAATATTATTGAGCTGAGCCTGGCGCCACAGGCTGGGGTTGGCGGTAGCCGGCGCCGGATGCTGGTCGAGAAAGTCATAAGCCGCTCGGTTCCAGGCCGTGCTGCCATCGGGGTTGAGCAGCGGCTCGTCATCAGCGGCGGCGATAAATCCGCGGCGGGCATCCTCAAAAGCCTGGCGATCGCTGAAATCCAGTTGCTTCAGCACCTCGGCATTGACCTGAATGGTTGCTGGTTCCGCGGGCTGGTTGTCAGCCGCGGCGGGGTAGGATAGCCACAGAGTGGCGGCCAGTAATGCGGTCAGACAGGAGGTCTTGTTCATCTTATATGCTCCGGTATGAGGTGGGGGCTTATGCCAGCCGCTCGGCCAGCAGACTCGATAATCGGGCGGTAATGCCATAGATCGACAGTTGCGGGTTGGCACCGATACTGGTGGGAAACAGCGAGCCGTCATGGATCGACAGGTTCTCCAACTGATGATGCCGACCCAGACTGTCGGTGACTGCCCGGCGGGCGTCTTCACCCATGGCGCAGCCGCCCATGACGTGGGCGCTGCCCAGCCGGGTCTTGAAGCGGCGCAGGTCAAGGCTGTCGATCATCTCTCGCGCCTCGGCCATGGTCCGGACCGGACGGGCATCGTTATGTATCGGTGTGACCGTACGTGCACCGGCGGCAAACTGGATGTCGGCCATGCTCAGGTAGGTGCGACGCACCCCATCCCAGGTGTAATCGGTCAATTGGTAGTCCAGCACCGGCGAATCGTCGCTGCGCAATTGCACCGTGCCTTCGGCGCTGTCCGGGTGAAAGCCGTCGCGCAGCAGGGCGATCATCATGTTGCTGTTGGGCAGTTGCTGCATCAGTTCGCTGTTGGCCACGCCGGTGCCGCCCAGGACCGTGGCGCTGAAGCCTGGTTGCAGAGGCGGCACTTCCAGCTTGTAACCCATCGCCCCGCCGGCGCCGTCCTGCCATTGGAAGTGGTCGGAATACACCGATTGCGGTGCGCCATAGAAGGGATTGATCGGCTGTTCGAACTGTGCCCAGGAAAAACTGGTGAGGTGCAGAAAGGTGCGCTTGCCGATCCGTTTGTGCGGGTCAGGCACTTTCGAGCGCAGCAGCAATCCGGGCGTATTGATGCTGCCGCCGGCCAGAATGTAATGCCGGGCGCGAACCTGGATGCGCCGACCGGTCGGCGCCACGCAACGCTCGTCCATAGCCACGCACTCGAGACCGGTCACCCGATCGCCGTCCAGTTGAAGCCGTTCAGCCCGGGCCAGGTAGATAAGCTCGCCATCCTTGTCCAACATCGCGGGAATACTGGTGACCAGCATTGACTGCTTGGCATTGGTCGGGCAGCCCAGCCCACAGTAGCCGAGATTCCAGCAGCCGCGCACGTTACGCGGAATCGGCTGCCAATGCAGCCCCAGCGCATCGCAGCCGCGGCGCAGTACATCGTTGTTGGCATTGGGCGGCATGGTCCAGGGACTGATGCCGAGGCGGTCTTCCAAGCGGGCGAACCAGGGTGCCAGTTCATCGCTGCTGTGACCGCGCACCCCATGCTCGCTGGCCCAATGCGCCAGGGTCGGCTCGGGCGTGCGGAAGCAGGACGTCCAGTTGACCAGCGTTGTGCCGCCGACGGCGCGGCCCTGCAGGATGGTGATGGCGCCGTCCTTGGACATGCGCCCCAGACCTTCCTGATAGAGGGCAGGGTAGGCCTCATCTTCCTGCATCTTGAAATCGCTGCTGGTGAACAGGCCGCCTTCTTCTATCAGCAATACCTTGAAGCCGGCGGTGCTGAGTACCTCGGCGCTGGTCGCACCGCCGGCACCGCTGCCGACGATGGCGATGTCGGCCTCCAGGGTCAGATCCTGCTCCAGCTGTGAGGCGTTGGTGACTTTCCAGTTGCGCTTGAGCCCTTCGGCGAACGGATCCGGAATCGGCATGATAGGTCTCCCTGTTCAGATACGCGGTGGGCCTGGGTAGCTGCATTGCGGCCAGGACGCAGAGCTGCTGTAGCACGACAGCAGAATGAGATTGGTCACCGCGCTCTGGCCCTGTTGCAACAGGGCGAGCGAGCTGTTCTCCCAGCGCTTGAGGAAGGCTTGTACCGCCCCATCACTGGCATTTTCCCAGGAGCCCCAGATGCCCGTCAGCGGGCCGCGGGTTACGCTCAGCGTGAGCAGATCGAACAATTGCAGGACCTGACGATTCAAGCTGGGAGACAGCTGGTTCAGGTTGTTGTCCAGCGCCAGCAATACGCCTTCTACCTCTGCGACCCGTTGCGTCGTCGGCAGTGCTCCGGCCAGTACTGTGGGAATGACCCGGCGCAGCATGGGCAGATCGTCCTCACGCAACTGCTGAAAACCGGGTGCCGAGCTGTCCGCTGCGCAGCCAGAGAGACTGGCAATACCGCCAGCGGTAGCCAGCACAGCCGTGCCGAACAGACCCAGTTTGAGGAGTTGTCGGCGATTCAGGTCGGGCGCATCGGCGATGATGTTGGTCATTGTTATTGTTATCCCATTATTGGCCAGTCAGCGAATAAGCAGCTTGCGGGCGAGTTTCTGCAGCGTGGTGCCATAGGGTGGGTAAAGTACTCTGGTGGCATTGAAGCGCGGTTTGCGCAGCACCCCCTTGGCCTTGCTGAAAGTCAGGAAGCCTTCATGGCCGTGATAATGGCCCATGCCGGAGGGCCCGATGCCGCCAAAGGGCAGATCACATACCGCCACGTGCAGCAGGGTCTCATTCAATCCCACTCCACCGGAATGGGTCCGGTTCACGACTTCCTGTTGCTGATCACGGTCGTAACCGAAATAGTAGAGCGCCAGTGGCCGGGGGCGGGCATTGATATAGGCGATGGCATCATCGATCTGCCGGTAGGGCACTATGGGCAGCAGCGGGCCGAAGATCTCGTCCTGCATCACCAGCATGTCATCGGTCACATCCAGCAAAAGCGTAGGCGGCAGACGCCGCTCCTGAGCCTCGTCGAACAGTGGCAGTAAGCGCGCTCCCTTGGCCTGGGCGTCCTCCAGATAGCTGTTCAGTCGGGCCTGCTGGCGCGGGTTGATGATGCTGGTGTAGTCGGGGTTGTCGGCGAGCTGCGGATAGAACCTGCCGATCACCTGGCGATAGGCAGTGACGAACGCCTCCACGCGGTCTTCCGGCACCAGTACATAGTCGGGCGCCACGCAGGTCTGCCCGGCGTTCATGGTCTTGCCGAAGGCGATGCGTTCAGCGGCATCGCCCAGGGGCACCGTCTCCGACACGATGGCCGGGGATTTGCCGCCCAGTTCCAGAGTTACAGGCGTCAGGTTATCCGCCGCGGCATGCAGAATATGGCGGGCAATGCTGGTGGCACCAGTGAAAAGCAAGTGATCGAAGGGCAGGCGGGAAAAGGCCGCACCCACATCAGCTTCACCCAATACTACAGCGACCTGATCCTCGGGAAAGGCTTTGGCGAGCAATTCCTTCACCAGTTGTGAGGTGGCCGGCGTCGCTTCACTCATCTTGATCATTACCCGGTTGCCTGCCGCCAGCGCTCCGATCAGTGGGCCCATGGCGAGAAAGATCGGATAGTTCCACGGCACTATCACCCCCACCACGCCCAGCGGCTGGTAGACCACCTGCGCCGAGCCCGGCTGAAAGGCAATACCCAGCGGCCGCCGGGAGGGCTTCATCCAGCGGCGCAGGTGGTTGCAGGCATGGTCTATGGATTGCAGGGTAGGAAGTATCTCGGCGAACAGCGTCTCGTCTCGTGAGCGGTTGCCGAAGTCCTGACTCACTGCCTGGATCAATGCTTCCTGTTCGCTCACCAGCAGAGAGCGCAGACGTTTCAGCAAGGTAAGACGAATATCCCGCGATGGCATGGGGTCGGCCTGAAAGGCGCCACGCTGACGGCCCAGGATTGTGGCTAGACGCTCGCTGGTCTCGCTCTGGAAAGAACTGCTATCCATCAGGGTGAAAGCTCCGGGCAATGTTTAGAGTAATTGATCTAATGCTTTTAGAGTAATTGTGGAGTGAGGTCAATAGGGCTGTGGCTGGCTAATAGATGGCAAGCCAGTCTTGCATCAGATCTGACGCTTTCTTGGCGGACACGTGAAAGATCTCTGCGATGGCATTGAGCGAAGAATGGCCGTTGTGAGGAAGATGGGTTGCGAGTCTGCACTTTGAAAAAGGGCAGCGGTCAAACGAAGTGGGACAGAAATCCCAGATGCAAAAATGCCCCGGATGGGTGACCATCCGAGGCATTTTCTATGTTGGTTGCGGGGGCAGGATTTGAACCTACGACCTTCGGGTTATGAGCCCGACGAGCTACCAGACTGCTCCACCCCGCGTCTGATGTCGGCCATTCTACTCATTAACGGGAAGCTGTCAAGCGATTGATGCGAAAAGAATTTTTGCATAGGGAGTCACATGGGGAAAAGCACATTAATTAAGACGGTGCAATGTCTTTGTGCCATTGCTGAGGTGCTCCAGCCAAGGGTGGCTCAGGCTATCCGTAGCGGTAGTTAACATGCTATATGGCGTATGAACAAACAAAGGAATGTCCATGAACAATTCCACGAAACAATACGAGCTCACTGCGCTGGGTGAATTCGCTGATTCTACGGTCGAGCACGCCTATCGTGTGCATATGCAGCCGTTGTTGGCGCGCCATTTGCGGGTTGCCTTGGTGGTATGGGGTAGCTTGGTACTGTTGTTTGGTGTTCTGGACTTGCAGAGTCTGGGTTGGTCTCGAGACTTCTACATCCTGCTTGCTTGTCGGGTCTTGCAGGCAACACTGCTGTTCATCTTCGCTTGCATGCTGAAAAGAAGACCGCAGCTGGTGTCCAGCGGCAGGGTGACCACAGCGCTGGAAACTATCGGGTTTTTCCTGTTCATGCCGATCTATTTTCTGCGTCCAGACATCGCTACCTTTACCGTGGGCGTCATCGGTCTGATGCTGTTGGCGATGTTCCTGTTTGTGCCCAATCGCTTGGTGCTGACACTACTGGCCGCGATGACTGGCGGGGTGTTGGCGTTGGGCTGTATCGCGCTGAATGGGCGGAGTATCGAAGTGCTCATCGGCGCCTTCTTTGTGTTGGCGTTACCGGTGGTTACCGGTTTCTTTGCCTCACAACAGCTGCATATCGTGCAGCGCAAGCAATTTGCGATGTTCAATCGGGCGAACAAGGCAAACCTTGCCCTGGAACAGGAGATAGAGCGGCGCAAGCTGCTGGAGCAGGAGCTCAAGCGCCAAGCTACCACTGACCCTCTGACGGGGTTGTTCAACCGCCGTCAGTACGAGATGTTATTCCGCCGCGAGCGTGAGCGCTGCCGGCGGCAGGGTACCAGTATCTGTCTGGCCATGGCCGATCTGGACTCGTTCAAAAGGCTGAACGACGAACTTGGTCATGATTCCGGTGATACCGCCTTGAAGCACGTTGCGGATCTGTTTACCGCTCAGTTGCGTGAAGGCGATGTGGTCGGGCGTTTTGGTGGTGAAGAGTTCATCATTCTGCTGCCTGATACCGGCGCGATCGAAGCCGAGCGGGTAATCGAGCGGCTGAGAGCGAGGTTGGAAGAGACGCCGGTGATGCTCAAGGGGGAGCCCCGAACCATTACCGCGACCTTCTCTGTGTCTGCCGTGTGGGACGGCGAGACGGATATTCTCGAGACTCTGCGCCGTGTGGATGAGGGACTGTACAGCGGTAAGCGGGCCGGGCGTAATCGGGTAGTGGTGGTCTGATGTACACTATCCGGCGAACCCCGCCGGAAGAATCCTTTTGCGCAAGATCATCCACATTGACTGCGATTGTTTCTACGCCGCTATCGAGATGCGTGATGACCCGAGTCTGCGCAACCGACCGCTGGCCGTCGGCGGTGACCCCGGCAAGCGCGGCGTAATCGCCACCTGCAACTACGAGGCGCGGACCTACGGCGTGCACTCGGCTATGGCCTCGGCTTATGCCAAAAAACTCTGCCCTGATCTGCTGATCGTGCCCGGCCGCATGCAGGTCTACCGGGAAGTCTCCACGGCTATCCAGGCAATCTTTCATGAATACACACCGCTGGTTCAGCCATTGTCATTGGACGAGGCATTTCTCGATGTCACCGACGCGCAGGCGTGCCGTGGCAGTGCGACTCTGATTGCTGAGGAAATCAGACGGCGGGTGCGGGAGACTCAGGGTATTACCGTGTCGGCGGGTGTCGCGCCGAACAAGTTTCTGGCAAAGATTGCCAGCGACTGGAACAAGCCGGACGGTCTCAAGGTGGTTCTCCCCCATGAAATCGATGAATTCGTGCTGGCGCTACCGGTGAATCGTTTGCATGGCGTCGGCAAGGTAACTGCGGCGCGTCTGCACAAGCATGGTGTGGATAACTGCGCTGAGCTGCGTCAGTGGCGCAAACAGGATCTGGCCCGGGAGTTCGGCAGCTTCGGGGAGCGCTTGTGGGAATTGGCGCGGGGAATTGATGAACGACCGGTGGTGGTTGATCGCGCGCGGCAATCGGTCAGTGTGGAGAACACCTACGACCGCGACTTGCCGGACCTGCAGGCCTGTCTCGATGCCTTGCCACCGCTGCTGGACAAGCTGGCCCAGCGTCTGGGCCGGCTCGAAGGCCAATATCGGATCAGCAAGCCCTTCGTCAAACTCAAGTTTCACGACTTTACCCAGACCACGTTGGAGCAAGCTGGTGCGCCGATCACGCCCCAGGGTTTCGAGGCATTGTGCAGCCAGGCCTTCACCCGCGGCGAGCGCCCGGTGCGCCTGATCGGCGTAGGCGTGCGTCTGGACAATGCGCATAGCCCGCTGGGTGAGCAGCTTCTACTGTTCTGACGGGTTCAGTTCTTGGTCGCGCAACGCGGGCAGAGATGGTTGTCGCCGCGCGGCTTCCAGCTCAGCTGGGCAATACGCTGCTCGGCCTTCGCGGTGCGTGTCTGCAGGTTGTCCTTTTCCTGCGCCAGAAACTCGAAGGGCTGTTCCTTGGCGCACTCATCGCAGCGGATCGACCAGCCGAGTACCATCTGCCCGCTCAGGTTCGGGCCGTTGGCGGTGGCTGTCCACTGTCCCGGCGGGTTGATCAGATAGCGGACCTTGCCGACGACCAGTGGCAGGGGTAGGTCCTTGCTGCCCTTGACGGTGCAGATGAGTGTATCGCCTGGCTGAATACCGCCGCCCTGACCGGTGACCTGATACAGCCCGCCCGCGAGTGTGCGGCACTCGATCAGCGTGTGGGATGGGTTGAGCGCTGTGCGCCGGAAGTCGTGTTCAGCCATGGGAGCTCCGCTTATAAGAAGACCCCCATGATAACACTGGTGCAGGACGACATATCACTGTGCTCACTGATGGTCTGTGTCAGCCGTGGCTGGCTATATGATCGGTCATCTGACTGGCGATAAAACAACAAGGAATCATTATGAGCGTAATGCAGCTATTCGATCTGACCGGCAAGGTCGCCCTCATCACCGGTGGTACCAAGGGGCTCGGCCTGCAGATGGCCGAAGCCTTGGGCGAGCAGGGCGCGAAGATCTTCATCAATGCGCGTAACCCTGCTGAAGTGGAAGAGGTGGTTGCCCAGCTGAACGCGCGCGGCATCGAGGCCGGTGGTATTGCCTGCGATCTCGGCAAACCCGATGGCAACCCTGTCGTCACGCTGGTGGATGCAGCTGAAGCGCGCTTCGGTACCGTGGATATTCTGATCAATAACGCCGGCACCACCTGGGGACAGCCCGCGGTTGAGCACAGCTACGCTGGTTGGCAGAAAGTGATGGGCCTGAACGTCGATGTGTGCTTTCTCATGGCCCAGGAAGTGGCGCGCCGTTTCATGATTCCGCGCCGCTCCGGCAAGATCATCAATATCGCCTCGATTGCCGGCCTGAAGGGCAATGGCCCGAATACTGGCATCTTCACTGTGGCATACAACACCAGCAAGGCCGCCGCCATCAACCTGACGCGTGCATTGGCCGGTGAATGGGGTGCTCATAACATTCATGTGAATGCCATCTGCCCGGGATACTTTCCGACCAAGCTGGCCAAGGGACTGGATCACGTCTCCGAGTCGATCATCCGCAACACGCCGCTGGGGCGCGTTGGTGGCGAGGATGACATCAAGGGGCTGGCGCTGTTCTTTGCCAGTGACGCTTCCCGCCATGTGACTGGCCAGGCGATGGCGGTGGACGGTGGCTACTCGGCGGTCTGAGGATTATCGACCGAGTGCCGGTTCTTCCGGACGGAGACCCTGACTCAGCACGCCAGCGACCTGTTGCACTTCGCTGTGGTGCTGGGTTTCGAGGGTTTCCATCTGCCGCTCATGCAGTCTGCGTTGAGCCTTGGGCAAATCTTTCCAGGCCTGGTGAGTCGGAATGTGCGCGGTGGCGTCGTAAATAGTCTCGAAAACCCGAGTATCGAGATCGGCGCGCCGCGGTCCACTGTAATTGTCCAGCAGGACTTTGATCCGTATCGCCCCTTCGATAACGGGCAGCTGGCCGGTTACCAGGCCCTGCGCGAGTATCCGGATATCACCCTCCAGGCGCGAATTGCGCTCGTTCTCCTGCGTGGTCATGAGTTGCTGGTTGTGCCACACCCGACGCCAGAGCACCACCGCGTACAGGGCAAGTGCGAAGATGATGACAAGGCCGAGAATGATCAGCCAATCATTGTTGGTCATGTTAGAAGCTCATATCGGACGGGTCGATGGTGCCTTCTTCCCGCAGTGTCAGTTTGGGTGACAGGAACAGGCCGGTACGAATATGCCCGTCGATCCGGTAATTGACCGGTTGTTGATGCTCGACCAGTTTCACCAGGTCGCTCAGATGGCGCCAGATATTCGAGCGCACGGTTATATCGAAATATTCCGAACCATAAGCCGGTACGTTGAACGCCTTGTCGGTAACACCGGTGGCCAGGCGCATGTTGTTCAGGTAGACCTGATAATGCATGCCGCGGATCGGCAGGTTGCGGCTGTTGGGATTATCCACGCGCAGGCGAAGGCGGAAGGATTGCTCCCAGAGATTGGACTTGAGCATCTCTACGTTGGCCAGACGCACCTCGGGTTCGGTATAGGACCGGTCGAATACGGCGCAGCCGCCAAGACCGAACAGGCCCGCCAACAAGATAATCAACATCAGGCCAGGTGAACGCGTCATCAAGTGGTATCCCTCCGTTATGGCCATGCCCCTCGTTTATTCAGATCTGTTGTCGGCGGCCGGCAGCCTGTTCATACTAACCCGGAATCTACCCAAGGGAGTGACAAGATGGCAGTTTTCGAGGTGGTTTTCCATGGTCAGGTGCGCGCTGACGTGGCACCGGAGCAGGCCAGGGCGCGTATCGGTCAGCTGTTTCAGGTGGCTGACCGGCAACTGGATATGCTGTTTTCCGGGCGGCGGATTGTCATCAAGCAGGGGCTGGATGAGGCCGCTGCGGAGAAGTACCGCCAGGCCATTGAGCGCGCGGGTGCGCTTTGTGAGGTCCAGCCCATGGCAGATAAGCCATCTCAGGTTGTCGCTGAGTCAGCGCCGAAGAGCGCTCCCGAAGCGCCAGTCACTCAACCGGCGCAACGCTCAGCTGCGCCGCGACCGCGAGACGAGTTCATGGCGGCATTCAGCGAGGTCGAAGCGCCTGATTTGCCCATAGCGCCATTGGGTGCGGACATGCAGGAAGCCTATGCTGATCACCGGTCGCTGGATATCAATCTGTCCGCCTACAGTCTGGCACCGCCCGGCAGTGATCTTGCGCAACTGAAAACATCGGCGCTGCCAGTCACTCCGAACATTGCGCATTTGCGGATGCTTGACGAGGAGTGAGGTGCACTCAGTAGCGGCAGCATTGTTTGAACTTGCGACCGGAGCCACAGGGGCAAGGGTCGTTGCGACTGGCAGTGAGCGGATGGTTGGGGTCGATGAAGTACCAGCGCTCGCCGAGTCTGCAGAAGTCCGAACACTCCCGATGGCTGTGTTGACTGCCGTCCGGGTCGGCCCAGCGTGCGCTGAAGGTGACTTGCGTACGGTCGCTGGTGGTATTGGGCTCTTCCTGCTCCACTGTCAGACCCAGCCAGTGGCTGTTGCGGCTCCAGTCGGCCATGGCCTGGCGCTCCGGCTGGGCTTGCTGGGCGGGCAAGGTGGTGGCGACCAGATAGTCGATCAACTCCAGGGTGTAGGCGCTATAACGTGAACGCATCAAGCGTCCCGCGTTTGCGGCCGGCTTGCCCTGATGCAGGGGCTGGCAACATTCGTCGTAGGGCTTGCCGTCGCCGCAGGGGCAGGGCGTTGTGGTAGAGGAAAATGGCATCGTGTCACCTGTCTTGTCCACGGCAGACCCACGCCCGCCGCTGTTCGCTAAATGGTATCATCCGCGCTCTGTTTCGGAGACCGCATGCTCAACGATGACCTCAAAGGCCAGATCCAGACGGCCTATCGCACCTTTCTCGAAAACAAGTCGCTGAAGCCACGATACGGCCAGCGGGTGATGATTGCCGAGGTGGCAAAACTCTTCGGTGGCGTCGAGCTGGACGAGGAAGGGCATCGTGACGGCGGCCCCGCGGTGGCCGTGGTGGAAGCGGGCACCGGTACCGGCAAGACGGTGGCCTACTGTCTGGCCGGGATTCCCATCGCCAAGCACCTGGGCAAGCCTCTGGTCATCTCCACTGCCACGGTGGCGCTGCAGGAACAGATCGTGCTCAAGGATCTACCTGATATCCAGCGCAATGCCGGTCTCAATTTTCATTTCGCCCTGGCCAAGGGGCGCGGTCGCTATGTCTGCTTGTCCAAACTTGATCAGCTGCTGCAGGACAACCAGTCGCTGGCCAGCCAGCAGCAGGGTTTCGCCGATGAAGGCTTCCGGATCGATGTGGATGAGGCCGGACTCAAGCTCTATACCCGCATGGTCGAATCACTCGCTACCAACAAATGGGATGGCGAGCGGGACTCCTGGCCCGAAGCGCTGGAAGACCAGGACTGGTCACGGCTGACCACTGATCATATTCAGTGCACCAACCGTCGCTGCGGGCACTTCAACCAGTGCGTGTTCTACAAGGCCCGCGAGGGCATCCAGAAGATCGACGTGATCGTCACCAACCATGATCTGGTGTTGGCCGATCTGGCGCTGGGTGGCGGGGCGATCCTGCCGGACCCGCGTGATTGCCTCTATGTGTTCGACGAGGGACATCACCTGCCGGACAAGGCGATCGCCCACTTTGCCCATCACACGCGCATGGCAGCGACCGCCGATTGGCTGGAGCAGCTGGACAAGAATCTGTCCAAGTTGCTGGCCCAGCATCCGCTGCCGGGCGACTTCGGTCGCCTGCTGGAGCAGGTGCCGCAGCAGGCACGCGAGCTCAAACCCCATCAGCAGTTCATGAGTCAGGCTCTGGGTGAGGTGGCGGATTTTTCCAGCGCTGAGGATTTCTCGGGCCAGGTGCGGCCGCAGCATCGCTTTGAGCATGGCGTGGTGCCTGAGCACATACGCGAGATGTCGCTGGAGTTGAAGGCCGGCTTCGGGCGCATCACTGATCTGCTGCAGCGCATGGTTGATATGCTCAAGGAAGCCATGGACGGTGAGGTGGTTGGCGTGCATCAGACACAGGCCGAAGAGTGGTATCCGCTGTTCGGTGCATTGCAGGCACGCGCCGAGGGCAATTGGACGCTGTGGACCCAGTTCAGCCTGGTGGACCCCGAAGACAAGCCGCCGACGGCGCGCTGGATGACCCTCACTGAGCAGAATGATCTGGAAGTGCATGTCAGCCCGATACTGGCGGCGGATACCCTGCGTCAGTATCTCTGGCACACCGCTTTCGCTGCGCTGGTGACCTCGGCGACGATCACTGCCCTGGGTCGCTTCGACCGCTACAGTCATCGCGCCGGCCTGCCGAAGAGCGCGGTGTGTACTCTCGCGCCCAGTCCGTTCCGTTATGCGGAGAGCGGCGTGCTGCGGGTGCCAAACCATGGTGCCGATCCCCGGGACAACGCCGGTCACAGCGCTTCCATCATCGAGCATCTGCCGGCCATCCTGGAGCATGAGCCCGGCAGTCTGGTGCTGTTTTCCTCACGGCGGCAGATGCTTGAGGTCTACGCCGGCTTGCCCGCGGATTTCCGTGAGCGGCTGCTGGTGCAAGGTGATCTGTCCAAGCAGGAGCTGATCCGCCAACACCGGGCGCGGGTCGACAAGGGTGAACCCAGTGTGATCTTCGGCCTGGCCAGCTTCGCTGAAGGCGTCGACTTGCCGGGTAAATACTGCGAACACGTGGTGATTGCCAAGATCCCCTTCGCGGTACCGGATGATCCGGTCGAAGCGGCGCTGTCGGAATGGATCGAACGCAACGGCGGTAACCCATTCATGGAAATCGCCGTGCCTGACGCCTGTCTGCGGTTGGTGCAGGCCTGCGGCCGACTGCTGCGTACCGAGCAGGATACCGGCACTATCACTCTGCTGGATCGACGTTTGGTCACCCAGCGGTACGGCAAGGCGATCCTGAATGCGCTGCCGCCGTTTCGTCGGGAAATCGATTGAGACAAACTGCACCAAGACTGTATAAACAAAAGAGAACGCCCATGAGTCAGCCCCAAGGTTACTTCGATCCTCGCTTTGAATCCGTGCGTGAACTGTTTGCGCAACAGCAGACCGATCCGCAGGCACGTGGCTCGGCGCTATGCGTTACCGTGGGTGGCGAGACCGTGCTGGATTTGTGGCAAGGCGTCATGGACAAGGACAACAGCCAGGTCTGGGAGCAGGATACGCTGATCAACGTGTTTTCCTGCACCAAGCCATTGGGCGCGGTGGCCTTGCTGCAGCAGGTCGAAGCGGACCGGATCGGCTTGGATGACCGAGTGGCTGAGGTCTGGCCGGAGTTCGCTCAGGCGGGCAAACAGCAGATCACCCTGCGACAGCTTCTCAGCCACCGGGCCGGGTTGTCTGCCATCAGCGAACCGCTGGATCCAGAGGCGCTGTTTGACTGGCAGGCGATGACCAGGGCTGTTGCTGCTCAGCAGCCCTGGTGGACTCCCGGAGACTCACATGGTTACGCCCCGCTGACCTACGCCTGGCTGCTGGGTGAGCCGTTGCGGCGGTTGACCGAGCAGATGCCGGGAGATTATCTGCGTGATCACGTCTGTGCTCCACTGGGTATGGATTTCCATGTCGGCGTTGCCGATGCGGACTTGCCGCGCATCGCCCATGTTTCGCGTTTACGCAACCAGCAGGGTGATCAGTATGCCCGGGATCTGTTCGCGGCCATGGGTGATCCCCAGGGGTTGGCGTGGAAGGCCTTCGGCAACCCGAGTAGCCTGCAGACCAGCACCAACAAGCCAGCCTGGCAGCAGGCCCAGATCCTGTCCGCCAACGGCACCGGCAATGCCCGCTCGCTGGCGCGTTTCTGGCAGGTCATGGCCCACGGTGGCAGTCTTGACGGAACACAGCTGCTGGATACCGAACTGGTTGCGCTGATGCGCCGGGAGCACAGCGTCGGTATGGACCGCACGCTCCGCTGCCCAACCCGTTTCGGGCTGGGTGTCATGCTGGAGCAGGAATGGCAGGGCGGTAGTTTCGGTATGGGCGCCAACGCCTTCGGCCATCCGGGTGCCGGTGGTGCTATGGGTTTTGCCGATCCGGATGCCCAGGTCGGGTTTGGTTATGTGACCAATACCATGGGGCCTTATGTGCTGACCGATCCGCGTGCCGGTGAGCTGAGCCGGGAAGTATATCGCTGCCTGCGCGAGCGCGATTGAGCGATCTTGTCCGAGGTCAATGGTTGCCACGCAGCAGCGGTGCTAGGCTTGTGTCATCACCTTTCAGGAGTACATGAATGAAGCTCAGCATCGCCGATATGCGCCGCAACTACACCCGTGATGGTCTGCTGGAGAGCCAGGCAGCGGATGATCCCATTGTCCAGTTCGGGACCTGGTTCAGTCAGGCGGTGGACGTCGAGCCAAACGAGCCGAACGCTATGATGCTGGCCACCGTCGATGTCGACGGTCAGCCGCATCTGCGTACGTTGCTGCTCAAGGGCTTTGACGAGCGGGGCTTCGTGTTCTTCACCAACTACCAGAGTGCTAAGGGTGAGCAGCTGTTGGCACACCCGCATGCCGCCATGACCTTCTGGTGGCACGATCTGGAACGTCAGGTGCGTATCGAGGGTGCGGTTGAACAGGTGAGTGGCGAGGAGTCGGATGTCTACTATCACAGCCGGCCATTGGGTAGCCGGCTCGGTGCCTGGACGTCGCCGCAGAGTCAGGTGATCAGTGGCCGTGAGGTGCTGGAGCAGCGCCTTGCCGCAGTCGAGGCAACCTATGCTGAGGTGCAGCCACCACGCCCTTCGCATTGGGGTGGCTTCCGTCTGGTTCCGCAGATGATCGAATTCTGGCAGGGGCGTCCAAGCCGTCTGCATGATCGTTTGCGCTATTGTCTGGAAGGTGGGAGCTGGCGACGGGAACGGCTGGCGCCATAACAATCGCTGGAGGAAAGTGGGGTTTGAAAGACAAAAACGGCTGGCAACCTGAGTTGCCAGCCGTTTTGCATTACAGCAGCATTGACCGAATATCACCCAGCAGTTCACCCAGACGCTTGGTGAACAGGGCTGCGGCAGCGCCATTGACGGCGCGGTGGTCGTAGGACAGGGACAACGGCAACATCAGGCGTGGCTCGAAAGCCTTGCCGTCCCACACCGGTTGCATCGTCGCACGGCTGACACCGAGGATGGCGACTTCCGGCGTGTTGACGATCGGTGTGAAGTAGGTGCCACCGATGTGCCCCAGGCTGGAGATGGTGAAGCAGGCACCTTGCATGTCGTTGGCCGACAGCTTCTTGTTGCGGGCCTTGTCCGCCAGCTCTGCGGCTTCGGCTGCCAGTTCCAGAAGACTCTTCTTGTCCACGTCACGGATCACCGCGACCAGCAGACCGTCCGGGGTGTCCACGGCAAAGCCGATGTGCACGTAGTTCTTCTGGATCAGCTGCTTGCCGTTGGGCGCCAGCGAGACGTTGAAGTTCGCCTGTTCGCGCAACAGGTGAGCACAGGCCTTGAGCAGGAACGGCAGCACGGTCAGCTTGACGCCGGCCTTTTCTGCAACGGCTTTCTGCGCCTTGCGGAAGTCTTCCAGCTCGCTGATGTCGGCCAGGTCGAACTGAGTGACGTGCGGCACGTTCAGCCAGCTGCGATGCAGGTTACTGGCACCGATCTGCTGCAGACGCGTCATGTCTTTCAGTTCCACTTCGCCGAAGCGGCTGAAGTCGACCTCCGGCACCTGCGGAATGCCCGCGCCACCGGTGGCGGCAGCGGCGTTGCCGGTTTCCTTGCTCTTGCGCATCACGTTCTGCACAAAGCTCTGCACGTCTTCCTTGAGGATGCGATTGCGCGGACCGTTACCGGTGATCTCGGTCAGATCCACGCCGAACTCTCGGGCCAGCTTACGCACGGCAGGGCCGGCATGGACTTTCTTGTTGCCGCGGCTGGGCGCACCAACCGGGGCTGGAGCGGACTGCTTGGCGGCAGGTGCCGGAGCACGTTCTTCCTTGGCCGGAGCTGCAGCTACCTCTTCTTTCGCTGGCTGAGAGGCTGCGGGAGTCGGCTCGGCTTCTTCAGCTTCACCTTCCACACGCATGCGCAGCATCAGATCGCCGGTCTGCACTTCCTGCTCCAGCTTCACTTCGATGGCTTCGATCACCCCTGCTGCCGGCGACGGAATTTCCATGCTGGCCTTGTCTGATTCCAGCGTCAGCAGGCTCTGCTCGGCCTCCACGGTGTCACCCACCTGGACCATCAGCTCGATAACCCGAGCGCTGCCGTCGCCGATATCCGGGATATTGAACGACTGCGTGCTGCTTTCAGCTTTCTTCGGCGCCGGTTTCTCGGCCGGAGCCGGAGCCGGGGCTGCCGCTTCTTGCTTGGCTGGCTCTTCGGCTGCTTCAGCTTCCGAGGCCGCGCCTTCAACCCGGATGTGGATCATCAGGTCGCCGGTCTGCACTTCCTGATCCATCTGTACATCGATGGACTCGATAACACCGGCGGCCGGCGCGGGAATTTCCATGCTGGCCTTGTCGGACTCCAGAGTCAGCAGGCTCTGCTCAGCCTCGATGCGATCGCCCTTGGCAACCATGATCTCGATGACCCGAGCAGCGCCGTCGCCGATATCCGGGACCTTGAACGATTGCACGCTGCTTTCGGCCTTCGCTGCGGGCTTTTGCGCCGCAGCGGGTGCTGCTTCCTGCTTGGCAGGCGCTTCGGCCTTGGACTCCTCGGCAGGCTGCTCCTGGCTCGGCGCGTCTTCGGCGCCGGCCACGTCCAGCTCGATCAGGTCGTCGCCTTCCTTGAGCGTGTCACCCATATTGATCTTGATGGCTTTCACCACCCCGGCTTTGGGGGAGGGGATTTCCATGCTGGCCTTGTCAGACTCCAGTGTGACCAGACTCTGCTCGGCTTCGACGCTGTCACCCACCTTAACCAGGATTTCAATGACCTCACCTTCGCCGCCGATGCCCGGTACTTTGATTACTTCACTCATGGCATCTCTCCTCAGCAGTCCAGTGGGTTGGGTTTGTTCGGGTCCAGACCGAAGGTGGCCTGCGCTTCAACCAGTACTTCAGGTTGCAGCTCGCCATTCTCGACCAGTGCCGACAGCGTGGAGTAGACGATCCAGCGGCGGTCGACCTCAAAGAAGTCGCGCAGTTTGCGGCGGGTATCGCTGCGTCCGAAACCGTCGGTGCCCAACACCTTGAAGGTGCCTGGTACCCACTGGCGGATCTGCTCGGCGTACAGCTTCATGTAGTCGGTAGCCGCGATCACCGGCCCGCTGCGCTCGGCCAGATTCTGCTCGACAAAGCTCAAGCGCGGGCTGTCGGACGGATGCAGGCGGTTCCAGCGTTCGACATCCAGGCCGTCGCGGCGCAGTTCGTTGAAACTGGTCACGCTCCAGATGTCTGCGCTGACACCGTAGTTGTTGCGCAGGATCTCAGCTGCTTCGCGCACTTCGCGCAGAATGGTGCCGCTGCCCATCAGCTGGACGTGCTGTTTGCCTTTTTCCTTGGCTTCATCCAGCAGATACATGCCGCGGATGATGCCGTCTTCCACGCCTTCGGGCATGGCTGGCTGGGCGTAAGCCTCGTTCATCACGGTCAGGTAGTAGAAGACGTTTTCCTGCTCTTCCATCATGCGACGTGAACCTTCGCGGATGATCACCGCCAGCTCGTAGCCGTAGGTCGGATCATAGGAGCGGCAGTTCGGAATGGTCGACGACAGAATGTGGCTGTGACCATCTTCATGCTGCAGACCTTCACCGTTCAGGGTGGTGCGGCCGGCGGTGCCACCGATAAGGAAGCCCTTGGCGCGGCTATCGCCAGCGGCCCAGGCCAGGTCACCGATACGCTGGAAGCCGAACATCGAGTAGAAGATGTAGAACGGCAGCATCGGCTGGTTGTAGGTGCTGTAGGCGGTCGCGGCGGCAATCCAGCTGGACATGGCGCCTGCCTCGTTGATGCCTTCGTTGAGGATCTGACCTTTCTTGTCCTCGCGGTAGAACATCAGCTGGTCCTTGTCGACTGGCTCATAGAGCTGACCGACGGACGAGTAGATGCCCAGCTGGCGGAACATGCCTTCCATACCGAAGGTACGGGCTTCGTCCGGTACGATGGGGACGATGCGCTGACCCAGCTCCTTGTCCTTCAGCATCTGCGCGAGGATACGCACGAACGCCATGGTGGTGGAAATCTCGCGCTCACCTGTGCCGTCGAGGATGGCTTTGAGGGTGTCCAGGGGCGGGATCGGTATCGGGCGGCTGGTGGTCCGGCGCTGGGGCATGTAACCGCCCAGGGCCTCACGGCGCGAGTGCAGGTACTTGTACTCGGGCGTGCCTTCCTCAGGACGGTAGAAGGGCAGCTTCTCCAGTTCTGAGTCATTGAGCGGAATGCCGAAGCGGTCGCGGAAGGTCTTCAGACTCTCTACGTCGACCTTCTTGGTGTTGTGCGCGGTATTCTGCCCCTGGCCTGCGCCGGTACCATAACCTTTGATGGTCTTGGCCAGAATGACGGTAGGCTGACCTTCGTGATGGACAGCTTCGTGGTAGGCCGCATACACCTTGTACGGGTCATGACCGCCGCGGTTGAGCTTCCACACTTCCTCGTCGGTCATGTTCTCGACCATCTTCTTCAGTTCCGGGCGAGTGCCGAAGAAGTGTTCGCGTACGTAAGCGCCGTCGTTGGCCTTGTAGTTCTGATAGTCGCCGTCCACGGCTTCTTCCATGCGTTCCTGCAGCAGGCCGTCGATATCCTTGGCCAGCAGCGGATCCCACAGACGGCCCCAGATGACCTTGATCACGTGCCAGTCGGCACCGCGGAAGTTACCTTCCAGTTCCTGGATGATCTTGCCGTTACCACGCACCGGCCCGTCGAGACGCTGCAGGTTGCAGTTGATGACGAAGATCAGGTTGTCGAGTTTTTCACGGCCGGCCAGGGAGATGGCACCCAGGGACTCCGGCTCGTCGCACTCGCCGTCGCCCAGGAAGCACCAGACCTTCTGTTTGCCCGGCTCGATGAAGCCGCGGCTTTCCAGGTACTTCATGAAGCGTGCCTGATAAATGGCCTGAATCGGCCCCAGACCCATGGACACGGTGGGGAACTGCCAGAAGTCGGGCATCAGCCAGGGATGCGGGTACGAGGACAGGCCGTTGCCGTCCACTTCCTGGCGGAAGTTGGTCATCTGCTCTTCGCTGATGCGACCTTCGAGGAACGCGCGGGCGTAGATGCCCGGTGAAGCGTGACCCTGGAAGAAAACCAGGTCGCCGCCATGTTCTTCGGTGGGTGCCTTGAAGAAGTAGTTGAAGCCGATGTCATACAGAGTGGCGCTGGAAGCAAAGGTGGAAATATGACCACCCAGATCCGGGTCCTGCAGGTTGGTGCGCATGACCATGGCCAGCGCGTTCCAACGTACCATGGAGCGGATGCGGCGTTCCATGAACAGGTCGCCGGGCATCACGGTTTCATGATCGACCGGGATAGTGTTGCGATAGGGGGTGGTGATGGCATACGGCAGACGGGTGCCAGTGCGGCTTGCCAGTTCGCCCATACGCTTGATCAGATACTCCGCCCGACCTTCGCCCTCGGCATCGAGAACGGATTCCAGGGCATCGAGCCATTCCTGGGTTTCGAGTGGATCGATATCATCATGCTTCATATTGTTCTCCAGACCTTGTGGGTCCCATAGTGGAAAAGCAATTGCATTGCCGGAGCGGGGTGATGAGGCTCGGAATGCAATGGTCAACGGTGCGTGTAGTTTTACTACAAAATGAACAAAAAAACTATCCATGCACGCGAATTTCTGTAGTGAAACTACAATGATGCCCCAGGCTTTTGTGGCTGTGCTCTTTTCCGTAAACCTCAGGCATGGCAATCTGCATCTTTCGAATGTCTTCAGGATAGACCATGTCTCTTTCGTTGCTGCCTACATTACCAGACGTCCTCCAGCGACTGGTGGATCACCATCTGGCGCAGTGGCGGCTTGCCGTCCGGGAAGCCGGGTTGGAAGCTGACCTGGTGCAGTTGGGGGACACTTTCATTACCGAGTTGCAGCAGGTACTGGCAGGCAGTGATTTCGTGGCCGAGCAGCTGCGTCGTGATCCGCACATGGCCTGGCGACTGGTTGAAGATCAGCGCCTGTGGCGATCTCTGGCAGCCGGCGAAATGGCCGGGCTGCTGGCCGAGACTCTGGCACCGGCGACAACCGAGGAGGAGTTGGCACGGCTGTTGCGCCGTTTCCGTCAGCAACACCAGGTGCGCATCATATGGCGTGATGTGCTGCTTCACGCGCCGACTCTGGAAACCACCCGCGATTTGTCAGATATGGCCGACGTTTGCCTGGAGCAAGGCTATCGCTGGCTCTACCGGCAGCTGAGCGAAACGTTGGGTACGCCTTGCGATGCCGCTGGTCAGCAGCAGCACCTGGTGGTGCTGGGTATGGGCAAGCTGGGCGCCCATGAATTGAATCTGTCCTCGGATATCGACCTGATCTTCGCCTATCCGAGTTCCGGTGAAACTCAGGGCGGGCGGCGCAGCCTGTCCAATCAGGAGTTCTTCACACGCATCGGCCAGCGCCTGATCAAGCTGCTGGATGAGGTGACGGTGGATGGCTTCGTGTTCCGTGTGGACATGCGCCTGCGCCCCTACGGTGACAGCGGCGCACTGGTGTTCAGCTTCAACGCCCTGGAACAGTACTACCAGAGCCAGGGCCGTGACTGGGAACGCTACGCGATGATCAAGGCGCGGGTGGTGGCGGGCGACCAGCAGGCCGGTGCCGAGCTGCTGTTGATGCTCAAACCCTTCGTCTATCGGCGTTATCTGGATTTTGCCGCCATTGAAGCATTGCGCAATCTCAAACTGATGATCCAGCGTGAAGTTAAGCGCAAGGGGCTGGAGGACAACGTCAAGTTGGGTTCAGGGGGCATTCGTGAAGTGGAGTTCATTGGTCAGGCTTTTCAGCTGATCCATGGCGGGCGAGACCGCAGCCTGCAGCAACGGCCGATCCTGCCAGTGCTGGATGTGTTGGCCACTAACGTCTATCTGCCAGATGAAGCGGTGGACGAGCTCAAGGGCGCCTATCTGTTCCTGCGCGATACAGAGCATGCTCTGCAGGCGATCGATGACCGGCAGACGCAGATGCTGCCGACCGATGCGCTGGGCCGGGCGCGCGTAGCGCTGATCATGGGGTTTGACTCCTGGGATGAATATCTCGTCCAGCTGGATCTGCAGCGCAGCAAGGTTGCCAGGCATTTTGCCGGGGTGATTGCCGACCCGGATGACGACGAGGATCAGCCGCAGGCGGACTATGCGGAATGGATACTCCTGTGGGATGACCTGCCCGAAGCGGAAGAGACGCAGGAGCAGCTGGCCGAGGGCGGCTTCAAGGACCCGGTCCGTGCCTGGAGCCTGTTAAGCAATCTGATGAGTTCGACGCGAGTGCGGGCCATGCAGCGCATGAGCCGCGAGCGGCTCGACATCTTCATGCCGCGGCTGTTGGGCATGGCATGCGAACAGGAAGATCCGGATCTGGCGCTGGAGCGCGTCATGCCGTTGGTCGAAGCGGTGGCCAGACGCTCCGCCTACCTGGTATTGCTGACGGAAAACCCCGGCGCCTTGCATGAGTTGCTGGTGCTGTGTTCCGCCAGTTCGTTGGTTGCAGAACAGATTACCCGTTACCCGGTGGTGCTGGATGAGTTGCTGAACTCCGGACGCCTGTATCGCCCCCCGGAAATCGCCGAGCTGGTGGACGAATTGCGCCAGGAACTGGTGCGCATTCCCGAGGATGATCTGGAGCAGCAGATGGAAGTGCTGCGCTACTTCAAACGCGCCCACTTGCTGCGTGTTACCGCTTCCGAAATCGGTGGCGGTCTGCCGCTGATGAAAGTCAGTGATTATCTGACCTGGATTGCCGAGGCGATCCTGCAGCAGGTGCTGGAGCTGGCCTGGAGTGACATGGTCCGGCGTCACGGTGTGCCGCGGCGGCATGACGGCAGCCCCTGTGAGCTGGATTTCATCATTGTTGGGTACGGGAAGGTCGGCGGTATCGAATTGGCTCACGGGTCAGATCTGGATCTGGTGTTTATTCATGACGGTGACACTGATGCGGAGACCGATGGGCCGCGCCCACTGGACGGCGGCCGTTTCTATACCCGGCTGGGCCAGCGCATCATCCACATCCTCACTGCTCAGACCATGTCCGGTGCGCTCTATGATGTGGACATGCGCCTGCGCCCCTCCGGCGATGCCGGTCTGCTGGTGACCTCGCTGGACGCTTTTGCCCGTTATCAGCGGGAGGAGGCTTGGACCTGGGAGCACCAGGCTCTGGTGCGCGCACGCCCATTGGCGGGTTGCCCGCGCCTGGGTGACAAGTTCATTGCCCTGCGCGCCGATGTGCTGGGGGGCGAGCGGGATGCGGACAAGCTGCGTCAGGATGTGCTGATGATGCGTCAGAAAATGCGCGACAACCTGGCCACACAGGCGACCAGAGGCGGTTTTGACGCTGCCGCCTTCACTGCTGAGGCCCAGTTTGACCTCAAGCAGGACGCGGGAGGTATCGTTGATATCGAATTTATGGTGCAATATGCGGTTCTGGCCTGGTCGTGCCGGTACCCCGAGTTACTGCGCTTTACGGATAACATCAGAATATTGGACGGGCTGCGTGACGCCGGATTGATCGCCGGCGAGGACGTTCAGCGTTTGCAGGAGGCTTACAAAGCCTACCGGGCAGCGGCCCATCGCCTGGCTTTGCAGAAGCAGCCGGGGAAAACACCTGGCGACCAGTTTCATGACTACCGACATGACATCATCCGACTCTGGCAGCAATGGCTGCCGGACGCCGCGGGTGCCTGAATAAGGCTAATATTCAGTCAGTGCGGCAGGCATGATCAGGCCGGAAAACGATAGGAAAGCGCCGCCGGGCCTCCCCGCAAGCGGACGCGGATTCCTGAACCCTAGATAGATATATGAATGGAGCTGGCTGTTATGTCGATGGCTGATCGTGATGGTGTTATCTGGTTTGATGGTCAAATGGTTCCCTGGCGCGATGCCAACGTACATGTGCTGACCCACTCGCTGCACTATGGCATGGGCGTGTTCGAAGGCATCCGTGCCTACAACACCGACCAGGGCACCGCCATCTTCCGTCTGCAGGCGCATACCGACCGTCTGTTTGACTCTGCCCACATCATGGGTATGAAGATTCCCTACACCAAAGAAGAAATCAACGAGGCGTGCCGCGCCGCGGTGCGTGACAACAATCTGGAAACCGCCTACGTGCGCCCGCTGGTGTTCTACGGTTCCGAAGGCATGGGTATTCGTGCTGACAACCTCAAGGTGCACGTTGTTATTGCTGCTTGGTATTGGGGTGCCTATATGGGGGACGAGGCTCTGGAGAAGGGTATCAAAATCCGCACCAGCTCCTTTACCCGTCACCACGTCAACATCACCATGACCCGTGCCAAATCCACCGGTGCCTACATGAACTCCATGCTGGCGCTTCAGGAAGCGGTTTCGGCCGGTGCTGACGAAGCACTGCTGCTGGACCCGGAAGGTTACGTCGCAGAAGGCTCCGGCGAGAATATCTTCATCGTCAAGGACGGTGTCATCATCACCCCGGAAGTCACTGCCTGCCTGAACGGCATCACCCGTGGTACCGTGCTGGCGCTGGCTGAGGAGATGGGCATCAAGGTGATCGAGAAGCGCATTACCCGAGACGAAGTCTATATCGCTGATGAAGCCTTCTTCACTGGTACCGCCGCTGAAGTCACCCCGATCCGGGAAGTGGATTGCCGTCAGATCGGTATCGGTAGCCGCGGCCCGATCACCGCGAAGCTGCAGAAAGCCTATTTCGATCTGGTCAATGGCAAGGACAGCGCGCGCAGTGAATGGCTGACGCTGGTCAAATGACCGTGACAGACTGCAAGGGGCACATGGCAAGCTGTGAGCGGTTGCTCGCCGTTTGCCATCCGATACCGGCCGTTTGCAGTTTGTCGTTTGCAGCCTGGCGTTTGCAGAGCTTATGAGAATTCTTATTGTTGGTCCCAGCTGGGTCGGTGACATGGTCATGGCGCAAACGCTGTTTGCCTGCCTGAAGCTGCGTCACGGCCCGGACTGTCTCATTGACGTTCTGGCCCCGGAATGGAGTCGGCCGATCCTTGAGCGCATGCCCGAGGTCAATCAGGCGCTGAGTTTTCCACTGGGCCATGGGGTACTGGATATTGCCAGCCGCCGACGTATCGGCAAGAGCCTGGCTGGTCAATACGACCAAGCTATCCTGTTGCCCAATTCCCTGAAATCGGCCTTGGTGCCGTTTTTTGCCGGTATTCCCCAGCGCACCGGTTGGCGCGGGGAAATGCGCTATGGATTGCTGAACGATATCCGGGTGCTCGACAAGCAAGAGCACCCGCTGATGATCGAGCGGTTCATGGCGTTGGCATGGGAGCGCGACCATCAGCTGACGCGCCCCTATCCTCGCCCGACGTTACAGATCGATCCGACCAGCCGAGCAGAGGCATTGGCCCGTTTTGGCTTGGAGCTGGATCGTCCGGTCCTGGCGCTGTGCCCGGGTGCCGAGTTCGGCGAGTCCAAACGCTGGCCATCCGAGCACTACGCTGCGGTGGCGGACCAGAAGATCCGTCAGGGCTGGCAGGTCTGGCTGTTCGGTTCGAAGAAGGATCATCCGGTTGGTGAGCAGATCCGTGATCGCCTGATCCCCGGCCTGCGCGAAGAGTCCAGCAATCTTGCTGGTGAAACCAGTCTGGCCGAGGCGATCGATCTGATGTCCTGTGCCACGGCCGTGGTCAGCAATGATTCGGGGTTGATGCATGTGGCTGCGGCGCTGAATCGCCCATTGGTAGCGGTATATGGCTCGACCTCGCCGGATTTCACCCCGCCGCTGGCCGAGCAAGTGGAGGTGGTGCGGCTGGGGCTGGACTGCAGTCCATGCTTCGACCGCACCTGCCGTTTCGGCCATTACAATTGTCTGCGTGACCTTGAGCCGCAGCGGGTAATTGGCGCGCTGGATCGTCTGGTCGGCGATCCGCTGGCCGACCCCCAGAGTCTGTGATCATGCGTGTCCTGCTGATCAAGACCTCTTCGATGGGGGACGTCATTCACACCCTGCCGGCGCTGACTGATGCGCAGGCGGCGATTCCCGGTATCCGTTTTGATTGGGTGGTGGAGGAGAATTTTTCGGAGATCCCACTCTGGCATCCAGCAGTGGCCGAGGTGATTCCCGTGGCCATCCGGCGCTGGCGCAAGAGCCCGCTGAAAACGCTGCGTTCCGGCGAGTGGCAGCGCTTCAAGCAACGCTTGAAGAACCATAAATACGATCTGGTTATCGATGCGCAGGGCTTGCTGAAAAGCGCCTTGCTGACACGCTACGCTAAGGCGCCGGTGGCGGGTCTGGATAGTGACTCGGCCCGTGAGCCGCTGGCCAGTCGGCTGTATGATCAGCGTATCAATGTGCCTTGGGGTCAGCATGCGGTGGAGCGGGTACGGCAACTCTTTGCCCAGGTGCTGGGCTATCAGGTGCCAGCCGGTACCGGGCATTACGGCCTGAACCATGCTTACCTGGCCGGAGAGCAATCGACCGAGAACTATGTCGTGTTTCTGCACGGTACCACTTGGGTCACCAAGCATTGGCCGGAGCTGTACTGGAAACGTCTGGCGCAGCTGACGGTGGAGCAGGGCGTTCAGGTCAGGCTGCCCTGGGGTAATGACGCCGAAAGAGCCCGGGCCGAGCGCATAGCCGACGGCATCGAAAGTGTGCAGGTATTACCCAGAATGCCGTTGGCCGGCATGGCGCGGATACTCGCGGGTGCGCGTGCCTGCGTTGCCGTCGATACCGGGCTGGGGCATCTTGCTGCTGCCTTGGATGTGCCGACCATTTCACTGTTCGGACCGACCAATCCCGGCTTTACCGGTGCCTATGGTGCGGTACAGATTCACTTGGCCAGCGACTTTCCCTGCGCACCCTGCATGAGCAAGACCTGTCAGTACCAGCCGACGCCAGCCGATGCGAAGCAGTTTGATTTGCGCCAGGAGTTGCCGCTGTGCTTTACCCGACTGCAGCCCGAGCGGGTGATGACGCAACTGGAAGGTCTGCTTCTGGAATCTGCCGGCACTGACGGCCGCCGCTGCTGACCCAAGCTCTGCGTGGGAACGCCTGCTGGGACGCTCTGCGTCCCGATTCTGGCGCTGTGCTGGCTGGTCGCGGGCTACTTGGCGATGATAGCGCCGCCTAGCCAGTCAATCAAACCTTCGGCCGCCACATGGCCGCTGGCGAAACAGGCGGTGAGCAGGTAGCCACCGGTTGGCGCTTCCCAGTCGAGCATTTCTCCGGCGCAGAACACGCCGGGCATGTTCTTCAGCATCAATTGGTCATTCAGCGCTGGGGCTGCGACGCCGCCGGCGCTGCTGATGGCTTCATCCAGTGGTCGGGTGCCGGTCAGGCGAACGGGCAGTGACTTGATGCCTGCTGCCAATTGCTCGGGATCAGCCAGCTGGCTTTTGCTCAGGCATTCATGCAGCAGGGCGGTTTTCAGCGGATCGAGCCCGGCACGTTTGCGCAGCACTGCAGACAGGGATTGGCCTCTACGCGGCTGCGTGAGTAGCATCGCCAGTTGCTGCTGGCTGCGGTCAGGTGCCAGATCCAGTTGCAGTTCGGCATGTCCCTGGCGGCAGATGAGGTCGCGCAGATCAGCGGAGAGCGCATATATCAGGCTGCCTTCAAGACCGCCGTCAGTCAGGATGCATTCGCCCCGTTTTTCGTGACATTGTTCCTTGCTGTCCGTGACCCGCGCGATCACCTGTTTCAGCGGCTGCCCGGCAAAACGCTGGCGCAGATGCTCGCTCCAGTCGGCGGTGAAGCCGCAGTTGGCCGGCAGCAGGCTGCGGACCTCAATATCATGATCGCGCAACCACGGCACCCAGGCGCCATCCGAGCCCAGGCGCGCCCAACTGCCGCCGCCCAGGGCGAGCACCACCGCATCGGCTGTCACCTGTACCTGACCTTGAGGCGTGTCGAACACCAGTTGCTGTTCGGACCAGCCTTGCCAGCGGTGCCGGGTATGCAGGGTGACGCCGGACTCGCGCAGGCGCTTGAGCCAGGCGCGCAACAGCGGGGCGGCCTTCATGTCGGTGGGGAAGATCCGGCCCGAGGAGCCGATGAAGGTATCGATTCCCAGGCCATGGATCCATTCGCGCAACGCCGGGCCATCCAGCTTCCGCAGCCACTGCCCAACCCAGGGTGCGGCTTCCCGGTAACGGCCGACGAACGGCTCGGAAGGTTCGGAGTGGGTGATATTCATGCCGCCGATGCCGGCCAGCAGAAACTTGCGCCCCACCGACGGCATGGCGTCGTAGACCCCGACGGTGAGACCAGCCCGAGCCAGCCTTTCGGCGGCCATCAGCCCGCTGGGGCCGCCGCCAATGACCGCAACAACCGCTGCGCTGGAGGAAGGTGATGAGGGCATAGGTGAATACCATGACGAAATGCGCGGCAGTTTAGCGTGATTTCCCGCGAAGATGAGCAAAAAGCTGTAACAATAGGCCGCTCAGGTTTAAAATCTTCGGCCTTTTCGGTGCGTCGCGTTGTCGCGCATTCGGAGTCGTACAATCCGGTCTTGCCGGTGTTGAGTTGAGGAATGGTCATGACCCACATGCTGGATAGTCTGGTTCGCCTGCTGGCGCTGGAAAAGATCGAGGAAAACCTGTTCCGTGGCGTAAGCGAGGACCTGGGCTTCCGCCAGCTGTTTGGTGGTCAGGTGCTGGGTCAGGCGTTGTCGGCAGCCAGCCAGACCGTAGCGCCCGAGCGAAACGTGCACTCGGTACACGGGTACTTTCTGCGCCCCGGTGACGCTTCCCTGCCCATCGTCTATCAGGTGGAATCGCCGCGTGACGGCGGCAGCTTCACCACGCGCACGGTCAGCGCCATCCAGAAGGGACGGGCTATTTTCACCTTGATGGCATCCTTCCATGGCGAGGAGCCGGGAGTGTCACATCAATCAATGATGCCCGAGGTGCCGGGACCCGAAGGCTTGAAGAGCGAACAGCAAGTGGCTCTGGAAAACCAGCACCTGCTACCCGAAGCGGTGCGCGACAGCGTATTGAGTGCCAAGCCGATCGAGATCCGCCGGGTCAATGGTTACAACCCATTCAAACCCAAGCCTGCCGAGCCGGTTCAGTACACCTGGTTCCGCGCCGACGGGCAGCTGCCGGATGACGACCATCTGCACCGCTACCTGTTTGCCTACGCCTCGGACTTCAACCTGTTGAGCACGGCAGCGCTGCCGCATGGCATCTCCACCTGGGCTCCGCATATGCAGGTCGCCAGTCTTGATCATGCTGTCTGGTTCCATCGCCCGCTGCGTATGGATGACTGGCTGCTGTATGCCATGGACAGTCCCTCAGCCAGCGGCGCCAGAGGCTTGTCACGCGGGCAGGTATTCAACCGTGCCGGTGAGCTGGTGGCTTCGGTGGCACAGGAATCGCTGATGCGCGATCGGCGCAGCTGATATGCACCAGATACGTGGCTGGATCTTCGATCTCGATGGTACTCTGACGGTTGCCCAGCACGACTTCCCGGCGATCCGGCGGGAGTTGGGCATCCCTGCTGATGAAGACATTCTCACTCATCTGGGGCGTCTGCCGATTGCTGAGCGCCAGCGCTTGAATGATGAGCTCAATGCCATCGAGTTGCGCCTGGCGGCTGATGTCGTCCCCGCGCCAGGGGCGGCCGACCTGGTGCGCGAGCTGCATCGCAGTGGTCGGCATCTGGGGATTCTCACGCGCAATCTGCGCAGCGTGGCAATGGCCTCGCTGCGGCGCATCGGGGTACTCGACTGCTTTGCGCCAGAGCATATTCTCGGTCGCGATGAAGCACCACCCAAGCCGGCCCCCGATGGCATTCACCAGCTGCTTGCTGATTGGCAGCTCAGCCATACCGAGGCGGTGATGGTAGGCGACTTCCACTTTGACCTGGCAGCGGGCAGAGCGGCGGGCTGCCGGACCTGTCTGGTATTTCCCGACAACGCCTGGCCGGAACTGACGGATCTGCATGTTGCTGACTGTCATTCGTTACTGGCGCAGCTGCACACGACGGATGCCCCGGCTTGAATCACCTACCGTCAGCATCGCTGAATCATTGAATGAAACATCTTCCAAGGAGTACCCGTATGGCCTGGCTGCAATCCCGACGTCTGCATTATTTCGTAGGCGGGGTGGCCATTCTTTTTGGGCTGCTGGTCGCGCTGCGCGCGGTTTTTCTGTTTGGCTTTTCCTCGGTAAGCGGCGGCGAGAGTCACCCCTGGTTACTGGTACTGGAAACGCTGGGCGTCGGTGTTCGCTTCGACCTGCGTCTGGCTGTGTTGTTGATGTTGCCGGCCATGCTGTTGGCCTGGCTACCGGGTTGGAACAGTGTGCGCAGCGGATTGCTGCGGGGGCTCTCCCGTCTCTGGCTGGTGCTGGCAGTGGCGGTCGTGCTGCTGATGTACTTCATCGACTTCGGACATTACGCCTATCTCGGGGTGCGCTTGAATGCTTCGGCCCTCAAGTTCCTCGGTGATGTGCAGATTTCCCAACAGATGCTCTGGGAAAGTTACCCCGTGGTATGGATCTCGCTGGGTTGGCTTGCCTTGTTGGGGCTGTCGATAGTGGGTCTGTTCCGGCTTGAGCGGCGCACACTCGACCGCCGTCCCCGGCCCATCGCGCTCTGGTCGCGGGTCTGGGGCAGTGCAGCGATGGTGGTCGTGGTGTTCTTCGTGTTGCTCGGCCGGACCAGCAACGTGAACCTGGAAAACCCGGTACCGCTGCGCTGGAACGATGCTTTCTTTGCTGGTGACAGCCAACTGGGTGCGTTGGGGCTTAATCCGGTGCTGTTCTTCTACGACACATTGAAGGTGCCGCAGGAGCGCTATGACGAGGCGCAGGTGCGTCAGTATTATCCCCAGGTCAGTGCTTACCTGGGCGTCACCAGTCCTGATGCCGAGCAACTCGACTTTTCGCGCAGTGTGCCGGTCCAGCCGCAACGGCTGACGGGGGAGGCTCCGAATGTCGTGTTCATCATGCTGGAGTCTCTGGGCACCACGGCGGTGGGCGCCTATGGCAACCCACTGAATCCCACACCCAATCTGGACCGCATGGCCAAGGACAGCTGGTTCTTCCGGCATTTTTATGTGCCGGTGACCGGGACTGCGAAAACCGTATGGGCGAGTATTTCCGGGGTGCCCGACGTGTCACGTTCGGAGACCGCCACGCGCAATCCGCTGATCACCAATCAGCGCACCCTGATCAATGATCTGCAGGGCTACCAGAAGATCTATACCATCGGCGGTAACTCGGGTTGGGCCAACATGAATGCGCTGGTACGTCAGAGCATCGATGGTATCAAGATCTATGAGGAGGGTTACTGGGAGGCGAAGAACGTTGATGTCTGGGGCATTTCCGATCTGGACCTGTTCAAGGAAACCGACCAGCTGCTGCGTGAGCTGCCCCAGGATCAGCCGTTCTTTGCCTACATCCAGACCGCGGCTAATCACCGTCCCTTTACCATTCCAGCGGAAAACGACGGCTTCGAGGTGATCGAGCGTCCACTGGAAGAGGTGCAGGCTGCCGGCTCGCGCAGTCTGGAGCAATACAATGCCGCACGGCTGCTGGATTTCAATATCGGTCGCTTCATGGAGATGGCCAAGGCGAGCGGCTATTATGACAACACGATTTTCGTGCTGTTTGGTGATCACAATACGCGTATCGCCCATATCGATTACATGAAGCCGGCGTTCGATCAGCTGGGTCTGGAGAGCAACAACGTCCCCCTGCTGATTCACGCACCGGGGCTGCTTGAGCCGCGTGAGTTCGATGAGGCTGTGGGTCTGGCCGATTTGCTGCCGACCATTGCCGGGCTTCTGGGTATCGAATACGAAACGCGCAGCATGGGGCGTGACCTGCTGACCCCGCCGCCGGAAGGGGAACGGGTGGTACCACTGGTGCTGCGTGAAGGAACCTTCCCGCTCATCGGGGCGGTGACGCAGGATTTCCTGTTGCAGATGAACCATGACGGCAGCGAGCCAAGTCTGCACGATCTGCACTCGGATACGCCGCTGGACAACGTTGCTGAACAGTACCCCGAGGAATACCAGCGTCTGCTGCCGCTGACCAGAGGGCTGCACGAAACGGCCCGTTACATGCTGTACGACAATGTGCGCGAGCAATAACGCGCCGCCCACAAGTCTGGTGGTGTGACCGATGGCCGTGGATAGACCTCGGCCTTGTCGGTGGGGTAGTTACATCGCCAGACGCATGGACAGATCGACGGCCTTGATGTCTTTGGTCATGCTGCCAATGGAGATGTAGTCAACGCCGGTTTCCGCGACGGAGCGCAGCGTGGTCTCATTGATCCCACCAGACGCTTCCAGCTTGGCCTTGCCTGCGGTGATCTGTACGGCGCGGCGCATGTCATCGTTGCTCAGTTCGTCGAGCATGATGATGTCGGCGCCTGCCTCCAGTGCCTGGCGTAACTCCTCCAGACTTTCCACCTCCACTTCCACCGACTTGCCCGGGCTCAGAGCTCTGGCCTGGGATACCGCTGCACGGATACTGCCGCAGGCTGCAATGTGGTTTTCCTTGATCAGGAAGGCGTCGAACAGACCGATACGGTGATTGTGGCAACCGCCGCAGGTGACCGCGTATTTCTGTGCCAGGCGCAGCCCCGGGAGGGTTTTGCGGGTGTCGAGCAGCTTGACGCCGGTGCCTTCCACCATATCGGAAAAATACCGACTGCGGGTTGCGGTAGCGGACAGGGTCTGAATGAAGTTCAATGCGCAGCGCTCGCCAGTCAGCAGGCCGCGAGCCGGGCCGCTCATCGTGCAGAAGGGCTGATTCGGTTCGAGCCGGTCGCCATCGGCGGCCAACCATTGCACGCTGATCCGTGGGTCCACCTGACGGAGTACCTCATCGGCCCACGCCGTACCACAGAGTATCGCTGACTCACGGGAGATGATGGTGGCCTGAGCCTGCCGGTCTGCCGGTATCAGGGTTGCGGTGATATCACCATCGCCAACGTCCTCGGCAAGCGCACGACGCACTTGGTCCTGAAGGGAGGATTGCAGACTGTCCAGGGTGATATTCGGCATGGGGTGCTCCACAGCGGGTCGGATGGAAACCCCGAAGTATACCCGATGGCACATTCGGCTGGGGGCAGGTTGAGGGCACATGGAGGGGAGATGTAGGCCCCGGCAGGCGGTTCGCTGCCAGGGCCGATCAGGCGCCAAAGCGCCAGGCGAATGGAATCAGTCGGCGTCCTGCAGCGTTCTGGGCTGACTGAAATAGGTGCGGGTCAGTTTGAATACCACCGGGCTCAGCAGCAACAGGGCCAGCAGGTTGGGAATGGCCATCATCGCGTTGAGCGTATCGGCCACCAGCCACAGACTGCCGAGGTTGATCACGGGTAAGGTGCCCAGCGGTACGGCAATGATCCAGATGATACGAAACGGCATTATGGAGCGCTCGCCGAACAGGAACTGGGTGCATTTCTCACTATAGAAACTCCAGCCCAGGATGGTAGTGAACGCAAAGGTGGCCAGGCCGATACTGACGATGTATTCACCCCAGCCTGGCAGACCCAGATTGAACGCGTGTACCGACAGTGACGCCCCGTTTTCACCGCTCTGCCAGGCGCCGGTGACGACAATCACCAGCCCGGTGATGGTGCAGATGATGATGGTGTCGATGAAGGTGCCGAGCATGGCCACGGTACCCTGGCGGATCGGGTTGTTGGTTTTGGCCGTAGCGTGCGCGATCGGCGCGCTGCCCAGTCCGGCCTCGTTGGAAAAAACGCCCCGGGCGACACCAAAACGAATGGCAGCCCAGACGGTGGCACCGGCAAAACCGCCCGCTGCAGAAGTGGGGTTGAATGCATGGTGCAGGATCAGGCCGAACGCAGCGGGTACTTCAGCGGCGTTGATGATCAGAATGGCCAGTCCACCGCCGACATAGAAAATCGCCATCAGCGGAACCAGCTTGCCGGCGACTTCACCAATGCGCTTGATGCCACCAATCAACACCAGTGCGACCAGCACAGCGATCACCAGGCCGGTGACCACCGGATTGATGTTGAAGGTGCTTTGCATGGCGTCGGCAACCGAGTTGGACTGGATGGTATTGCCGATACCAAAGCCGGCGAGCATGCCGAAGATCGCGAATAACACGCCGAGCCATTTCCAGTTTTTGCCCAGGCCGTTGCGGATATAGTACATCGGGCCGCCAACGTAGTTGCCGAAGGCGTCTTTCTCACGAAAATGCACCGCCAGTACGGCTTCGCTGAACTTCGTTGCCATGCCGATCAATGCGATCAGCCACATCCAGAACAGCGCGCCGGGTCCGCCAAAGAAAATGGCCGTGGCGACACCGGCGATGTTACCGGTACCAACGGTTGCGGAAAGTGCGGTCATCAGAGCATTGAAGGGGCTGAGATCGCCATCTTCATCTGTTTTCTTGCGGCCGCGCCAGAGCATGCCGAAACCGTAAATCAGCTTGCGCTGGGGGATGAGTCGCAATCCCAGTGCCAGGTAGATCCCCGTGCCGGCAAGCAGCGCCAGCATGAAAGGCCCCCATACCCAGCCATTTACTGTACTGATGAAATCGATCAAATTATCCATTTTGTTCTCCACGCCTGTGGGTTGGTTTTTGTTTTCAATTCCCTTGTATTGCAAACTGTGAGCTGCAGCAAGTAAAAAGAAGAGGAAGGCTGTCGGACGACTCAAATTATGTATACTTGCGGTAATTTGACGCCAGAAATTCGTCATTGGCGCATGGATACGATGTTCGCGCCGGACTGATTCCCCGGAGAGATGGCATGTCCCAGGATTACAAGGTAGTTTCCATTGCCTCGGTTGCATCTGGCAAACGGCGGACTGATGCCGAGCGTGCCGCGCACTTGCCAGCCCCCCTCGCTGCGGTGCGGGATCGTACGCTGACCTATTTGAGAGTAGGGTTGAGCGAGCTGTTTGATAACGCCGACGACACCCTGTTTGAAAAAGCTGATCGTGCCGGGAGCAATGCTGATCAAAGCCTGTTCTTTGATGCCATGCGTTTACTGCGGTTGAAGCGCCACGTTATCGAAAAGGCCTGCTGCGACGGCTTGGATAATGAATTCGCCACGTTGCAGAATGGCCGACCGACCGTCCCCCACGACACTACCTCCTTTAATCTCGATACTCTGAGTCTGGTTCAGCCAGATGAACTGGAGCAGACCGTTGCGCTCAACGGCATGGTGGGTCGGGTCAATGCGCGCAACCAGCTGGGCCTGTCTCATTTGACCCTGCGCCTGCGCAGTCTGGTTGGCGGCACGGTGAGCGATGCGAGCAACCCGCTGGCGCCGAACTGCCTGGTTCAGCTTTTTTCAGATAGCTGCGTGCCCCTGGATCTTGATATCAAGGTGCGACTGATTATCTTCAAGATGTTCGAGCGCCACGTCTTCAATTCAATCGATTCACTGTACGCCGATGCCAATGGCTTGTTGAAGAACGCCGGCGTTCTACCGGACCTGAAGCAGGACGGTCTGCCAGTACGGCCGCGAAGCCCGACGGCTGCGAGCCAAGAGCTGAAGAGCGGTACAGCCGCCACGACGGAAGGGGCCGACGCGCAGGTGCTGTCGCTGTTCAGCGAGCTGATCAGCAGTTGGCGTCATGCCAGCGGTGATATCGCACTCAGTGCTCTGGGCGCGCCATCGGCGCCGCCGGTACCCAGTGATGAACTGCTCAACATGTTGAGCAGTTTTGCTGGGGGCCAGGAAGCCAGCCAGGGGGCGACGCTCAAGGATCTGCGCGGGCACATCAATCGGCAACTGGGAGAGCAGCTCAGGCAGACCGGCGAAGTACGCAGACTTGATCGCGTGGACGATGACGTCATCAGTCTGGTCTCGATGTTGTTTGATGTCGTGCTGGACGATGCTCACTTGCCGGCAGCCTTGAAAGCCTTGATCGGTCGCATGCAGTTGCCGATCCTGCGTGTTGCCATTGCCGACAAGAGTTTGTTCAATCGCTCCTCTCATCCGGCTCGGCGCCTGCTCAACGAGCTGGCCCGGGCAACCATGGGTTGGAGCGATCATGACGATCTGCAACGCGACCAGTTGCACACCTTGCTCGAACGCATGGTTGAGCGGATGCACGGTGAGCAGATGGCGGACGCGGCGTTTTTTGAGCAGATGCACGAGGAGCTCGCCGGCTTTGTTCACATCGAACAGCGACGGGCCGAGCGTCTTGAACAGCGCACGCGGGATGCCGAAGAGGGGCGCGCACGAGTCGAAGCGGCACGAGGCCAGTCTGCGCAAGTATTGAATACCTTGCTGCTGGGGCGAACGTTACCGGTATTTGTTGTGGACCTGCTGCGTGAAACCTGGAGTCAGGTACTGCAGATGGTCTGTCTGCGCGAAGGGGGAAACTCCACCGCCTGGCGTAACGCGGTCACGGTTGCCGAGCGACTGGTGCAAAGTGTCGAGCGTCCCCTGCAGGGGGGCACAGGCCAGCGTCTGGCATTGAATGACAGTGTCTGCCGGGCGCTGTGTAAAGGCTTGCGCCTGATCGGTGAAGATAGCCCCGAGGATTCGCCCAAGGTGGCTCAGCTGCGGAATCTGCAGCGGGCGGCTTTGCGGGATGCAGCTCCGCCTGAGCAGCCATCGTCCCTTCAACAGCACGCACCGTTGGACATGGGAAATGGTGACCTTCAGGGTCGCGACGAAATCGCTGAGCCTGAGTCACAGCACCAGGTGCATGCAGGCCCACTGGAAAGCGACGGCATACCGGTTCTGACCGAGATGGTGCTGGTTGACGCACCCGTCATGCCCGCCGGTGATGTTGCCGCGGAAGCCGAACTGATTGAGGATCTGCCCAGCGTCGCCGCAACCAGCTGGGTGGAAAGTCTGAATGCCGGCAGTTGGTTCGAGTTGTCCGGGGTGGGTGACAAGCCCATGCAGCGTTGCAAGCTGGCGGCGATCATCAGTTTCAGTGGCAAATATATCTTCGTGAACCGCACGGGCACGAAAGTTGCCGAGTTTACCCGCGCTGCGCTGACCAGCCATTACGAGCAGGGTCTGGTTCAATTGGTGGCCGATGATCAACTTTTTGATCGAGCACTGGAGTCGGTCATCGGCAACCTGCGCCAGTTGCGCTCGACCAGAGACTGAGCGCCCGGTTGGGCGCACACGGCTTGCGATGCGACCTCGGCAGACCCTAACATGGCTGTTTTACTGTCAGGGTAGTTTTATGCAGATTGACGCAGCCAGCGGTTGGCTCAACGGAATACACCTTTGCCCGTCGGCACATTTCAATGCCCGCCCCGACGGCGTCGATATTTCCCTGTTGGTTATTCACAATATCAGCCTGCCGCCAGGCCAGTTCGGTACTGGCTGTGTGCACGCGTTCTTCTCCGGTACGCTCGATAGCAATGCACATCCTTATTTTGCCGAGATTGCCGATCTGCGGGTATCCGCACATTTTCTTATCGAACGTGATGGCTGCGTTACCCAGTTCGTTTCCTGTCTGGCACGCGCCTGGCACGCTGGTCAGTCCTGTTTCGAAGGGCGTGATAACTGCAACGACTATTCCCTTGGCATCGAACTGGAAGGGACCGACGAGCACCCTTTTACCGACCTGCAATATGCCAGCCTGATCACGCTTACCCGCACTCTGCAACAGGCCTTTCCGCTGATCGGTCGCAGCCGGATCACCGGGCATGAACATATTGCACCGGGGCGCAAGACCGATCCGGGCCCCTGTTTCGACTGGCCGCGTTACCTTGATCAATTGACCGACACTGCACTGATGGATGGGGAGCTGTAAATGAAATTTCTGGTATTGCTGCTGGTGGCGCTGATTCTGCTCTGGACGCCTTGGCGCACCGGTTATCCGCGGGATTTCCTCATGCTATGGGTAGAACGTACAGGGCGGCTGGGGCGCGAGTGGGTTGCGCTGATCGCCGTGCTGATGCTGTTGCTGCCGCTTGGTTTGCTCCTCTGGTGGCTGGAAGGCATCGCCTATGGCCTGTTTACCCTGTTGTTGCATGTTGGCGTGTTGCTGTTGTGTGTCGGCCGTCAAGACCCTCTGGGGCGTATGACGGATGACTTCATGGCCGCCTGGCAGCGTGATGATCTGGCAGCCGCAGGGCTGGTTGCCGAACAACAACTGGATGTATCTGCGGAACAGGCTGATGAGTTGCCGGCGCTGGTCCGGGGCAGGGTGGTTGCAGCCAGTCTGCAGGATTATTTCGCTCCGGCATTCTGGTATCTGTTGCTTGGTCCTCTGGGCGCGCTTGCCTGGCGACTGCTGTTGCTGTTGAGTCAACGCAGTCCGCTAACCGCTGCGTGTCCCGCCGCCATGCTGGTTCACGCGTTGGAATGGATACCCGCCCGCTTGTTGAGCTTGAGCTTCGCTCTGGTAGGTCAATTCGACAGCACGCTGCGCACTTTGCGCGGCCTGGCAACCGACTGGGATTTGCCTGGCAGCGAGCTGGTTGCTCGATGCGCCCAGGCAGCCCTGCCTGAGACTGTGCTTGAGCCGATACTGGCACCAGAGAATATCCTCGCCGATACCCGGCAGCTGGTAATCCGCGCGATTCTGACCTGGGCGGTAGTAGTGGCCTTTTTGTCCATGCTGAGCTGAAATACTTAAAGAAGTCTCCTGTCAGGCCGATAGAGCAACGATGAAGCCACTGTCCGGGATTGGATGATGGCGATAACAACTATTGCGATTCGGCCCCGTGGTGCAGCACGGGATTGGACAAGGAGATGCATGTGAACACTCTGTTGGCACCCGCCATGGCACTGATGAACAGACTTGGCTACGCCATGAAATTCTGCCTGATCAGTGCGCTGTGTTTTGTGCCGTTGGTCGTGGTCGGTGGGATGCTGGTGAGCCAGGCGTGGGATCGGGTTCAGGTCTCCCGTCATGCGCTGGATTCCATGCAGTTGATGGAGCAAGTGTCCCAGCTGCTGATTGATGCTGAAACCCTGCGCGGTCTCGACATCCTCGCGTTCCATCTGGGGGCGGGTGAACAGGGGCCGATTCTTGATCAGCGCAGCAGCGAAACTATCCAGCGTTTGGTGACGGGGCTGGAAAACCTGCCACTGAACCCGGCTGACCCGAACGCGGCAGAGCTGATCAACAAACGTGATGAGTTGCTGGTGGAATATGCAGACATCCGCAGTGGATCACTGCGCAATCGCGGGCAGATGTCGACCCAGGCCCACGTAGGTATCGTTTCACTGTTCAGTTTCAGTGCTGCATACAGTGGGCTGCCCCATGATTATGATCGTACCGTACGTCAGCTGACCGACCTGTTGGTCAACCATTCCCCGCAGATTACCTCGGCTCTGGGGCTGGGTCGGGCCACAGGCTCTTATTCCATCGGGCTGGGCTACCTCAATTCCGATGCCAGCAGAGACATGGATCGTTATCTGGAAGAGGTTGAGCGCCTGGCGGTCAACTACACCCAGGCGCAGACTTTCCTGCAACAGCCGGAGCTGCACGCGTTGCAGGCGCCGGTGGCTGCCAGCAACGAGTCTCTGGACAGAGTGCTGCGAATTTTCGAAGACGAAATCATTCTCGCGTCCAGCTATGACGACACTTGGGACGGCTACTTTCGACGTCTCAGTACCGAGATGGCAAAAACCCACGCATTTAATGAAGCGATTCTGAGCTTTCTCAGTGAGGGGCTGACTCAGCGAGTGAGTGATGGCAATCGGTCGATGCTGATGCTGGTGACAGCCCTGGTGGTCATTCTGTTGGCGATCATCTGGCTGTACCTGGCCTTTTACGTTGCGACCCAGCGCACCATCCGTGCATTGTCCGAGACCATGGAGCACGTGGCGGCAGGCAATATGACGGCACGTGTCACAGTTACCAGTCGAGATGAGCTGGGCAAACTGGCGGGTGAGTTCAATGGCAGCATCGAACGTATTCAGGGGCTTATCCGGCACGTCAGCAAAACGTCGAACCTGGTCAGCGACCAATCGCAACAGGTCGTCGAAATTTCCAGCGAGAGCAGTCAGGCGGTGGAGAGCCAGCGCACGCAGATCGAGCAGGTCGCCACTGCCATGAACGAAATGTCAGCGACCTCCCAAGAAGTGGCTCGCAGTGCAGCCTTGGCGGTAACCAATGCCGAGCAGGTCAACCAAGAGACTATCAGCGGTCGACGCATGGTCGAAGCATCGGTGGATGGTATCGAGAAGCTGGCCATTGAAATCGAGAACTCGGTGAAGGTCATCAACAATCTGGCTGATGACAGCGCGTCCATCAGCCGCGTGCTGGATGTTATCAAGGGCGTGGCCGAACAGACCAACCTGCTGGCACTCAACGCGGCAATCGAAGCTGCTCGAGCAGGCGAGCAGGGCCGGGGCTTTGCGGTGGTGGCCGATGAGGTACGGACACTGGCGCAGCGCACGCAGCAGTCGACCCAGGAGATCGAGCAAATGATCGATCGCCTGCAAGGTGGGGTTGGCGCTGCGGTAAAGGCAATGGGGCAGAGTCACAGCATGACTGGCGAAGCCGTGGACTCTTCCATCAAGGTGCAATCAGCGCTGGATAATATCCTGCGGGCGGTTACCCAGATTGTTGATCAGAGTCAGCAGATAGCCACGGCTGCCGAGGAGCAGACTGCGGTGAGTCATGATATCGATCAGAACATAGTGCAGATCAACCACTCCGGCGAGCGCACAGCTGATGGTGCGCGGCGCGCAGAAGAAGCCAGTGCACGGATGGGTAAACTGGTTGGCGAGCTGCAACAGGTCATCAGTTCTTTCCGAGTCTGATCACTTCAGATCGAGCTGGCGCCATGGTTTGGGAGCGCTTCTGGGGGAGTGACTTTTGTGGGAGCGGTCTTGACCGCGAATGCTGGCTGCAGAAAAACCTCGCGGCAAGCCCACTCTCACACGCTCTCTTCCCGGCTATTCAGCTGGTTTGGGTTTCGGCTGCCAGAGTACTTCAGGCGTGTTTTCCAGCCGCGCTATGCTGCGTGCCACGACAAACAGCAGGTCGGAGAGCCGGTTCAGGTAGGCCTGTGCCTGTGGGTTCACTGCTTGCTGGTCGGCCAGTGTCAGGTAACGACGTTCGGCACGGCGGCAGATGCTCCGGGCCAGATGAGCCTGAGCGATCAAAGGGGAACCACCGGGGAGGATGAACTCCTTCAAGGGCGGTACCTGGGCGTTGAACAGATCGATCTGCTCTTCCAGTTCGGTAACGTCTGCGCTGTCGATGATGTTGACGCCGGGAATCGCCAGTTCGCCACCGACATCGAATAGCCGGTGCTGCACCGGCGCTAAGGCCGTCTGTACCGGCTGCAGAGCATCATTGAGCAGCCCGGCGAGCAGCACGCCGAGGCAACTATTCAGTTCATCCACATCTCCCATGGCCTCGATGCGCGGGCTGTCCTTGGGGACGCGGCTGCCATCGGCCAGGCCAGTGGTGCCGGCATCGCCGGTGCGGGTATAGAGTTTGCTCAAACGGTAGCCCATGCTGTTCTCCTGTAAATAGGGGGGCAGCCTAGCCCATCTGTCAGCCTCAATCCATAAGACCCTGACGTTCTGCCGCGCTAGTCCTGTGGCAGGCCGAGCGTGGCGAGGTATCGCTGCAGTTGCCGATGCAGTTCATCCAGTACCGGCGTGAGGAGGCCGGCTTGGCGGGCGGTGCGACAGGCATGGCCGAGGATGAAATCGATTTCGGTGCGTCGCTGGGCATGCACGTCCTGGCGCATGGATGAACTGTTGCTGGCGGTGGCCTGGATTACCGCTCTAACCCGTTGCGTCAGCTCAGGCAGTGACAGGACGACACCCTGACTGGTGAGCAATGCCTGCAGTTCAGCCAGCAGTGGATTGAACATCGCGCCGGCATGCTCGAGCACCTGCCCGTTGGGGCAATCATGCAACGCCGTGACCGGGTTGATGGCACAGTTGATCGCCAGTTTTATCCAGAGCACTGACAGGATGTCCTGCTCCCAGCGCCAGTCGATGTCGGCTCGGGGCAGCAGCGTCAGCCAGTCAGGTGCGCAACGCTGTTGCGGATCGCCCAGCAGCGTCTGCCCGACACCGGCCCAGATGACCTGATTGGCGTTGCGCTTCCAGGCACCGTCGGTAACACTGGCATAGAGCACACGCTGCGCGGGGAAGCGTCTGCGGGCAGCCTGTTGGCTGCCCAGGCCGTTTTGCAGCAAGATCAGTTCGCTGCCAGCGTGCAGTCGCTGCGCTACGCTTTCCAGCGCCTCGGCCACGGCCCAGGCTTTGGTAGTGACGATCAATCTATGGATCGGCTCCTGGCTGCTGTCGGCCAGCTCGGCAGCTACTCTGACCGTCTGCAGGTCCCCTGGTCGTTCGAGCAGCAGAGTGTTTTCGCGGCTCTGCCAGTCCTGTAGAGCCTGGGGGGTGTGCAGGATCAATCGGCAGTCGATGCCGGCGAGGGAGCAGCGACTGGCCCATAACAGGCCCAGACTGCCCGCGCCGAGTATATGCAGGACCTCAGACACGTTGTGGTATCCGCACTTCGGTGATCAGGTTGGTCGCATAGGCCTGGCTCAGATGCTGTTCGACGTGCTGCAGCATGCTGTCGGCAGAGGCGATCGGATCATCTTTCTCGATTCTGCTCAGAGACATGCCGGCCCGCACCGAAAGATAACCTTCGCTGGTCTTGAACGCCTTGAGGTTGAGGCCATCGTGCAGCCGGCGGAAGCTGCTGGGTTTGCAGTCGTCAGTGCTGTCTCCAACGGTGCAGATGGCGAACGTGTTATTGCCGGTGCGTGCGATCACGTCCATGGGGCGGACCAGCTGTTGCAGTCTGCGAGCGATACCCCTGAGCAGCTCCTGTTGCACGGTTTCGCCGAAACGGCTGCCTACTTCATCGAAATTCTGAATGCCCAGTACCAGCAGTGAGCAGAACCCGCCGCGCGATTCCACTCGCTGCAGAGCTTCCTCCAGACGTTGCTGCAGGTAACGACGATTACCGAGGGCGGTCAGGCTGTCGACCAGATTATGCTCTTCGAGCTGCGCGTTGTTGCTGGCCAGCAGGCGATTCTCTTCCATCAGACGATTGATCAGCTGACTGATCCGGTCCGCTGCATAGATGCGCGGCAGCAGTTGTTCGTTCATGGCGGACTTGCTGATGAAATCATCCACGCCCCGATCGAAGGCCTCGCCGAGCACGTTGTCACCTTCCCGGGCAGTCAACAACATGACGTAGGTGTAATGGTCAGTCTGTTCATCACGCTGGCGGATGCGCGTAGTCAGTTGTAGCCCGTCCATCTCCGGCATCAACCAATCGGCAACCATGACGCTGGCGGCGCGTTCCTCGTGCATGGCCAGTGCAGCCATGGCCGAGCTGGCAAAGCGGATATCCGTGTAACCCGCCTGGGATAATGTATGGCCTATGACGGCACTGCTGAACTTGGTATCGTCCACCACCATTATGCTGAGTTGGGGGTTGGGCATGTCTGAGCTCCCTGCTGCATGTTTTAGGACTGATGTCGGTATAATGCCACGTCATCAGCCCAATGTTTTGCCACACCGTTCACAAATCTCATATTTAATCGAGGTCAAGCCATGCCGTCTTTTGATGTGGTGTCCGAACTGGACAAGCATGAAGTAACCAACGCTGTCGATAATGCCATGAAAGAGCTGGATCGACGCTATGACTTGAAGGGTAAGGGCAGTTTTGAGTTCAAGGAAAAAGAGCTCACCGTGGCGATTACCGCCGAGGCTGAATTCCAGCTTGAGCAGTTGTTGGATATCCTGCGACTGAGCCTGACCAAGCGCAAGATTGACGTGCAGTGCATGGAAGTGAAAACGCCTTACGCTTCGGGTAAGGAGATGAAGCAGGATGTCGTGCTGCGCGAAGGTATCGACCAGGCGCTGGCGAAGAAGATCGTTGTGAGGATCAAGGAAGCCAAGCTCAAGGTGCAGGCCGCCATTCAGGGCGAGCAGGTGCGGGTAACCGGCAAGAAGCGGGATGATCTGCAGGAAGCCATGGCGTTGCTGCGGACTGCGGAGCTCGATCTGCCGCTGCAATTCAATAATTTTCGCGATTGAGAGGGGGTGTAATGATGGAGGCGTTTATGGGCACATTGGATGGCTGGCAGGATCAATTGCTGCCGATGGTGGTTAATTACGGCAGCCAGTTGTTATTAGCGTTGGTTACGCTGCTGGCCGGGTGGTGGATCATCGGCCGCATCACTCGGGCTGTCCAGGCATTGCTGCAACGTCGCAATGTGGATCCCACCCTGCACAGTTTCATCGGCACTCTGGTCAATATCGGCCTGAAGGCGCTGCTGCTGGTCAGCGTCGCCGGTATGGTGGGGATCGAGACTACGTCATTTATCGCGCTGATCGGTGCGGCAGGTCTGGCAGTGGGGTTGGCGTTGCAGGGCAGTCTGGCGAACTTTGCCGGCGGCATCCTGATTCTGGTGCTGCGCCCATTCCGAGTCGGCGAATACATTCAGGCTCAGGGCGTGGAAGGCACGGTCGATAACATCCAGATCTTCCACACCTTGCTTAAAACCGCTGACAACAAGACAGTGATAGTGCCCAACGGCACTTTATCCAACGGTAATATCATCAACTTCTCCCGGCAGCCGACCCGCCGGGTGAGTATCGATCTGCGCATCAGTTATGGGGACAACGTCAAGCATGCTCGCAAAGTGTTGCTGCAGTTGGCGCACGCTGATAGTCGGGTGCTGAAGGATCCGGCACCCGCGGTATGGTTGGCCACGCTGGGTGAAAGCTCGGTCGATCTGTCCCTGCGGGTCTGGACGAAGACGGACGACTACTGGGGTGTGTTCTGGGGACTCCAGGAGCAGGCCAAAGAAGTCTTCGAAATCGAAGGTATCACCATTCCCTACCCGCAGCGCACCATGCATCAGGTCCAGCCGCTGGACTGACGCTCAATCGATCCCCGGTCGGTGCATTCGGTCGGGGTGGGCGTGTTTCAGCAGCATAGCTGCCAGCACTATGGCCGGCAGCCCGGTCAGGGCGGTCGCCATGAAGAAGCTCACCCAGCCAACGTTAGCTGCCAGTACACCGGTGAAGCCCGCGGCAAACTGCCCCGGCAGGGTCATCAGCGAGCTGAACAATGCATATTGCGTCGCTGTATAGGCGGTGTTGGTCAGACTCGACAGGTAAGCTATGAACACTGAAATGGCCAGCCCCCCGGTAATGTTGTCGGCAATGATCGCCACTACCAGTCCGTAGGTCTCTGGTCCGATGAAGGCCAGCCAGGCAAAGGCCAGATTGGTTGCCGGCGCCATGAAGGCCGTTAACAGCAGAATCGGTGCAATGCCGAAACGTGCGACCAGCAAACCACCCAATCCCGCACCGAGCAGGGTCATGCCCAGACCGAAGGCTGCCGCAATATTGGCAATCTGCGCCTTGCTGAAACCCAGGTCGAGATAGAAGGGGTTGGCCATCACGCCCATGAAGATGTCGCTGATCCGGAAGGTGGCAATGAAAGCCAGTATCAGCAGGGCAGCTTTGCCGTAGCGCTGGAAGAACTCGGCAAAAGGACAGACCATGGCGCCGATGAACCACGCCGTGAGATGGCGCCGCCAGCTGCTGTGGCGGGTCTGGGCCAGATAGTCGGCGACACGCTGCTCGAAGTGCAGGGTGGTGCTGGTTACCGAGACGGCCGGTTCAGCGATAACCAGGGTGGTGACGACGCCTACGCCCATCAACAGGGCCATGCTGCCGTAAGCCAGCATCCAACTATCGATGGAGGCCAGGTGCAATGCGCCGGCGCCCGCCGCGAGAACTGCCACCCGATAGCCGGTGACATAGGTGGCCGCCATGGCGGCCTGCCGATGACGGGCTTCGGCTTCGACTCGGTAGGCGTCAATGGCGACATCCTGGGTGGCGGAACCGAATGCCGCCAGGACTGCCCACAGTGCGACCAGAGTGAGATTCTCCCGTGGGTCGGTGAGTGCCATGCCCAGCAAGGCGACGGCAATCACCAGCTGAGCCAGCAGCATCCAGGCCCGGCGCCGGCCCAGCAACCGACTGAGCAGAGGCAGCGGAGCGCGGTCAATAAGCGGCGCCCACAATACCTTGATCGAATGGGCCATGCCGACCCAGCTGAGAAAGCCGATGGCGGCCAGCTCGATACCCAGATCGCGCAGCCAGGCGCTGAAGGTGCCGCCGACCAGCAGCAACGGCAGCCCGGCGGAAAAGCCGAGAAACAGCATCCCCAGCACGCGGGGTTTGAGGTAGACCTTCCAGCCCTCACGGTCTGGTACTGCTGGGGTGTCGTTCATTGAGTGGTCACTTGTCGCCTGTGTGCAGATCCGGCCAGCCGTAACGGGTCATGCTAACCCGCCGGTTGCGGATGATGACACCTTCGGCCATCAGTCGCTGATATTGTTCCTGTCCGGAAGCACTGTCCGCTGGCAGCGACAACTGGCCCTGGCTGTTCAGCACCCGGTGCCAGGGCAGGTTGGTGTCGTCCGGCAGCTGCCCCAACCAGCGTCCGACCAGCCGTGCACCGCGGCCCAGGCCGGCCAACTGCGCCAGTCGACCGTAGCTGCTCACGCGCCCCGCTGGAATGGCTGCCAGCACCTGCCAGAGCATCTGCTTGCGCTCATCCGCAATAGGGGCGGAAGCAGATGCCCGGGAACCTTCTCTCATGGATAATGCCTCTTCCTTTGTCTCTTTCAGATAGTCCAGGCTGGTTTTCATGTTGATGTCACGTTGTCTGCTGTTGCTTTCCCTGCTGTGCGCACTTCCCGCGGTCGCCGATACCATCTGGCTGGATAACGGTGACCGGCTGACTGGCCGCGTCGAGCTCATGGAAGGCAACAAGCTGGTCATTCAAACCGATTTTGCCGGTCAGGTGGCGGTCAATGTCAATCGCATACGCACATTGGAGAGCGACAGAACACTGTTGATCAAGACTCGCGACAATACTCAGCACGCGCGGCGCATTCAACCGTCCGAGCAGCCAGGGGAGATATGGCTGATCAATGGCGAGCCGGAACCGCAGTCTTTCAGACTTGATCAGCTGCAACAGATGATGGAGCCGCAGCCCTTGATCGAGGATTGGGTCTGGGATGGTCGGGTGGATCTGTCGCTGGAGCTGGAGAACACCGAGTCAAAAAAACGCGATCTCGATGTGGATATATCAACCGAAGCCCGACATGGCGATTGGCGACATGCCTTCACCGGGGATTTCGAGCGCGACTACCGGGACGATATCAAGACCCGCCATTGGTGGGAGTCGGATTACACCCTGAGCTGGTTCTTCGCTGACAAATGGTTCTGGCAGAACCGGATCAGCTATCAGCGTGATCATCTGGGTGAAGTGAAGCGGCAGATCCAGGCGGGTTCTGGCCCGGGTTACGAGTGGTGGAACAATGCCTTCGGCCGCTTCGAGACCTCTGCGCGTCTCGAGCATCTGCGTATGGATGCACGGGACGGGGATAGCAGTCGGAGCAATGGCCTGGGCTTGGCCTGGGATTATCGACGATACCTGTTCGGTAAGCGCTTTCAGCTGGTTCACAATGCTGAAACCCTCATCCCCAATGATGACGAGGTGAGCTATATCGTCGATGCTGAGCTGGGGCTACGCTACCTGTTGAACAGCTGGGCCTCGCTGAGCTTCATGACCGAATGGGATTACACCGACAGTTCGGACGATAAGAGCCGCAACGAGACCCGCTACAAGGTCGGCTTAGGCGTCAACTGGTGACGCCGGGCGGACTTGAAACTGACCTGTCCAACCCCATATAAGAACTTTGAAACCATTCTTGAGGTTGTCATGCCATTGTTGCGCATATTGTTGTTGGCGCTGCCGCTGATCGAGCTGGCGAGCCTGATCCTGCTGGGACAGGCGGTCGGGGTTGGCTGGACTCTATTGTGGGTGCTGTTCACCGGCGTCGCCGGGTTGATGCTGATTCAGCGTAACGGCTGGGGCATGCTGCAACGTCTGCAACAGCAGATGGCCAGTAACCGTAGCCCCTTCCATGTACTGAAATCAGGCATGTGGGGTGTGCTCGCCGGTGTGTTGATTGCCTTTCCGGGGCTGGTCACCGATGTGCTGGCCATTCCGTGTCTGATCATGGCTCTGCTGCACCGCAGCGGCGGTTCCGGCCCGGATGATCAAAACGGTCCGCGTATGTACCGGCAGGGTGAGCACACCATCATCGAAGGCGAGTGGGAGGCTGATCACTCCACGCCCGGTGCGGATGACTCGCGACTGAACCGGCCGTGAAAATTTTGTGGCCCGGCCCTTGAAAAGGTTTTGCCGGGCCCCATAAACAATGCACCAGTTTTGCAAGGGCCCATAGAAGGGAACTTGCGTTGGACAGGGACGCAGCTTCGGCACGTCCTTCAGGCCGCAGGCCTGGTTAACTTGAAATGCCGGCATGCCGGCCTTTGACACTCATTTGGGAGACTCACAACGATGAAAATCCGTCCGTTACACGACCGCGTAGTCGTTCGTCGCAGCGAAGAAGAAACAAAAACCGCTGGCGGTATCGTTCTGCCGGGCTCTGCAGCAGAAAAGCCGAATACCGGTGTGGTTCTGGCTGTTGGGACCGGGCGTCTGCTGGACAATGGCGAAGTGCGTCCGCTGGCCGTCAAAGAAGGCGACAAGGTTGTTTTCGGGCCCTACTCCGGCAGCAGCACCATCAAGATCGATGGCGAAGAGCTGCTGATGATGAGCGAATCCGAGATCTACGGTGTTCTGGAAGGTTGAGACTCCACCGCCCGATCCCTTAACGAATTCATTTGAAGGAAAGTGAAAATGGCTGCTAAAGAAGTATTGTTTGATATTGCCGCACGCAACAAGATGCTGGAAGGCGTCAATGTTCTGGCCGATGCCGTCAAGGCAACTCTGGGGCCGAAGGGCCGCAACGTTCTGATCGAGCGCAGCTTCGGCGCGCCGCTGATCACCAAGGACGGCGTTTCCGTTGCCAAGGAAATCGAGCTGAAAGACCGCTTCGAGAACATGGGCGCTCAGCTGGTCAAAGATGTTGCCTCGCGTGCCAATGATGACGCTGGTGATGGTACTACCACCGCGACTGTTCTGGCTCAGGCTATCGTCACTGAGGGTCTGAAGGCCGTTGCTGCCGGCATGAACCCGATGGATCTGAAGCGCGGCATCGACAAGGCCACTGTGGCCGTTGTTGCCGAGCTGAAGAACCTGGCCAAGCCCTGTGCCGACTCCAAGGCCATTGCCCAGGTAGGTACCATCTCCGCCAACTCCGACGACTCCATCGGCAACATCATTGCTGAAGCCATGGATCGCGTTGGCAAGGAAGGCGTGATCACCGTTGAGGAAGGTTCCGGCCTGGACAACGAACTGTCCGTCGTTGAAGGCATGCAGTTCGATCGCGGCTACCTGTCTCCGTACTTCGTCAACAAGCCGGAAACCATGTCCGCTGAGCTGGACAACCCGTACATCCTGCTGGTCGACAAGAAGATCTCCAACATCCGCGAAATGCTGCCGGTGCTGGAAGCTGTTGCCAAGGCCGGTCGTCCGCTGATGATTGTTGCTGAAGACGTTGAAGGCGAAGCGCTGGCTACTCTGGTCGTCAACAACATGCGCGGCATCGTCAAGGTTGCTGCGGTCAAGGCTCCTGGTTTTGGCGATCGCCGCAAGGCCATGCTGGAAGACATCGCTATCCTCACCGGCGGTACCGTGATCAGCGAAGAAGTCGGCATGAGCCTGGAAACCACTACCCTGGAGCACCTGGGTCAGGCCAAGCGTATTCAGATCAACAAGGACAACTCCACTGTCATCGACGGTGCTGGTGCCCAGGCTGATATCGAAGCTCGCGTTGCCCAGATCCGCAAGCAGGTTGACGACACCACCTCCGATTACGACCGTGAAAAACTGCAAGAGCGTCTGGCCAAGTTGGCTGGCGGTGTTGCAGTAATCAAGGTCGGTGCTGCTACCGAAGTGGAAATGAAAGAGAAGAAGCACCGCGTTGAAGACGCACTGCACGCTACCCGTGCTGCTGTCGAAGAAGGCGTGGTACCTGGCGGTGGTGTTGCGCTGGTGCGCACTCTGGTGGCCTTCGAGAACCTGAAAGGTGACAACGAAGATCAGAACGTCGGTATCAACCTGCTGCGCCGTGCCATCGAAGCGCCGCTGCGTCAGATCGTTACCAACGCCGGTGAAGAAGCTGCTGTCGTGCTGCAGGCTGTTCGTGCAGGTGAAGGCAACTACGGTTACAACGCTGCCACTGGCGAGTACGGCGACATGATCGAAATGGGTATTCTGGATCCGGCCAAGGTCACGCGTAGCGCTCTGCAGGCTGCTGCGTCCGTAGCCAGCCTGATGATCACTACCCAGGCCATGATTGCCGAGCTGCCCGACGACAAGGGCTCCATGCCTGATATGAGCGGTATGGGTGGCATGGGCGGTATGGGCGGTATGATGTAATTCGACGAAAGTCGCTCAGTCAGCCAGTCTGGCGGGGTGCATCACAGAGCGGTACCGGCTTGCAGCCGGTGTCGCTCAAGCCTCGCTGAAATGGTAATTGAGAAATCCGATATCCGGGCTGATGTTCAGTCCGGATATTTTTTTGCCCAAGCAGTAGTTCTTCAGATATGGGTAGAAGCCCGTACTCCCGCCTTATCCCGTCTTCCAGAAAAAATATACCGGTTGCAGCGAACCTCACGCGAGGTGCGTTAGATACCTGCTCATTCGTTGGAAAAGTCGAAGCTCATGCTGTCGGCAGGCGGCTGCAGATAGTCACCCTGAATATAGTTGACTCCTGCTTGCCAGAGCGTAGGCATCATGGTTGCACTGTTGACGCCGGAAACCACGGTCAACTTGCCCTGATTGTGCAGCGTGGCTACCATTTCCTTGAGACGCTCTACTGCTTCAGGATCAGTCAGATCGCTGCTGAAGGAATCATCGATCTTCACATAATCCACAGGCAGATGTTTGAGCACGGCATAGGGGTTGAGAGCCCCACCGAAATGACTGAGGGCAATCCGCGAATGGATTGAGTGCAGTGCTTCGGCCAGCACCTTGGCATGTTTCAGGTAATTGTTGGCGTCGGCGTCGTTGAACTGGAAAATCAGCGCATCGGCGGGCAGCCGGGCTGCCTTGAGCAGGTTGGAGATCCACTGAACGATTTCTGGATCCTGCAGACTGGCGCTGCTCAGGTTGAGGATCAGATGGATGTTCGCTCCCTTGCTGCGCTGTTGGGCCAGCAGCCCCACGGCCCGCGTAATCAGCCAGCGATCAATCTCGGTGGCGAGACCTGATTCCAGGGCGGCCTTGTGGAATTCCGCGGCTGGAATTTCTTCACCTTGACTGTTGAACAGTCTGAGAAAGGTTTCGTAATGTTCTGAGTTGTCACCACGTAAACTGATGACGGGCTGGAACTGCAGATTGAAACCACTGGTTTCCAGCTTGTGGCGAATCAAGGCGATGATATTGCCCCGGTTGGCCATATGTTCGAGCTCTTCGAGCGGGTTGAATATCTTTATGGCGTTGCCACCTTTCTGGCTGATCTGCTCGGCGAGGCGGTGAGCGCGTTCGATGGCCTGGGTTGGCTCTGGATGAGTCTCGCTGATGCAGGAGACGCCCATGCTGACGGTGATCTGGATAGTGCGACCATTGGCCTCGAACAGATTGCCTTCGATCTGCTTCAGCAGGGTCGCCAGCTGCGCGGCGACAGGGTCGGGCTCGGTGCCTTCGATCAGCACGCTGCAGGCATCATCGCTGAAGCGGGCGAGTAGCGTGTTTTCCGGGAAGAAGCGCCGCAGAATTTGCGCCAGGTCGGCAAGAATCAGATCCGAGCCGCCGATGCCGATGTCGGTTTGCAGCGTGTTGAAGTTGTCAATGCTGATGTACACCAGCGTGCTTGGTTGACTGTTGTGCACCGCCTGCTCGCTGACGCTATCCAGTTGCTCCTGAAACCAGGAGCGGTTGAACAGTCCGGTGACCAGGTCGTGACTGGCCATGGCCTTGAGCTTCTGTTCGAACTCGGCACTGGCGGTTTCAGCGCGGATAACCACCTGGGTACAGGGCTCGCCATCGTAGTGTGCCGGCGAAAAGCTGAGCATGATGGGGAATTCTTTCCCTTCGCTGTCCACCGCGTTGCAGCGCATCTCGCTTTGGTCGCCACGGCTGGCGTAATGTCGCAGGAAGTCCTTGAAGCTGTCCTGATCCCTGGCAGCAATCAGGCCGACCACGGGCTCGGCGGCAAGATCATCGGGATCGTCATAACCGAACAGGCGGATATAGGAGCGGTTGGCATAGATATGCATACCATCCAGCACATAGGCAATGGCGTCGACAGAGCTGTCCAGCAGCAACTGACAGCGCTTCTCCGTTTCGCGCAGGGACTGTTCGGCGATGCGCCGCTTGCGGCGGGCGGTCAGGTTGGTCAGTTCACGCTTGACCACCAGGGCGATCAAGCTGTCGGCGCTGGCCGGTACGGTATCTTGCATGCCACAACGCAGAGCATCAGTGCGCGTATCGGCGTCGCTCTGATCAGTCAGCAGGATGAAGGGTACGTCATGGGAGTGGCTGATGATCTGACAGGCTTCCAGCGCGGTCATGACGCTGGTTTCAGGGCAGGCAAGACAAAGATCCCAGGTCTGCTGAAGCGACTCGTGCAAATCTTCGCGCGAGGTTATCCGGTGGGCTCGGGTAGCATGCCCAGCGTTGCGTAAAATACTCACCAGACGCTCCGCATTGTTTTGCGAGTCGTCCAGAATCAGCAGCCTTATAGCGTGTGCGTCAGTGCCCATGGCATTCCGTTAGTTCCCAAGCGATCCGTCCCTGAGGGGCCAAGTGACTGAATTTACAGAGACTTCCACAGCGAGTCAAAGTCATCCTCGGTACTGATGGTGAAACTTGTGCTGTCGGTCTCGGTTTGGTTGCCGGTTTTTTTCATCTGATCCAATACATGATGCTCGAATTGGCTGAAGCTGCCGGTGGCGGTGATGCGATCCACCAACTGGGCGCGAAGCTCCTGACCGTCGAGATACAGCATTACCTTGTTGTTCAGCTGGAAGGGCAGGCGAGGGGTAAGCAATGTCGGAGGACGATCGATCGAGGTGACTTCCGGCACCATCAATGCGCGAAGATAGCGGCTCGGCTGCTCGGTCTTGCGCAGTAGCTTGATGGCAGAGGGTGTGCAGTGCGGCGCGATCAGCTCAATGCCCATCTGGGTGCCACCGCCGCGTACCTGGCGAATCCACCGTACCACCGCCAGGCTCCAACCCTGATCGACGTCTTCCTGCACACCGAGTAACTCGCCAGCCTGGAGTTGTTTGGGGACTTCGCGGGGCCAGGTCAGACAGAAGCCACCGGGGCTGTGGTTGATGATGCGTAAACTATGCACCGGGTAGCTCTCGGCATTTTCCTCATCGCTGGGTTCGGTCGGGCTGTTGTAGTCTATTTTTTCCACATCCCTGGGAGCCCAGTCGATGCTATGGTCGCCGTCGAATGCATTGCTCCAGCCTTCCTGGGCAGCACGCCGGTTCGCCTCGGAAAAGGGATTGTTGTCGTCGGTATTGAGGAAACGCGAGAAGCTCTTGCCGGCGACCTGAAAGTGCGTGGCGCTCATGCCGATGGTGACATTCAGTTCCCCTCGACCCGGCATGCGATTGAACGTGCGTTCCGCGAGGTCTCCCCAGGATTGGCTGATATGCTGCAGCAACTCCACGCCCAGACCTTCGGGTACCTGTAGCCGATTGCGGGCCGGCTCGCTGTCCAGTAGGTACTGTTTGATGGTGTCGACCAGCTGGCGGGTGTCCAGACCGAGGCTGCCAGTCAGGTCTTCATCAAGTACCTGCGATCGGTAGCGGGGCGAGCAATCCATGTCCAGGTTGATGATGAACAGCGCATCGACGGACTCGGGCTCCACCAGAACAACCAGGTTGCTCCAGTCTTCGAGTCGGGCGAACAGCTTGGCCATGGTGGTCTGGCGGATCTGATTGGGGCGTGCGGCGCCCATCAGCAGCACGGCCAGGTAGGCCTGCTCGATACTGAGTGTTTTGCCGCTGAGGCTTTCCGGATCTTTTACCGGTATCTGGTGCTGGTTGCGCTTGCGCGCCAGAAGATAAAGTTGGTGAATTTCCAGCCAGATGCCGTCAGCGACCGGACAATACAATTGATAGGCGCGCAACAGCGGGCCGCACAGGGCACGGATGGCGCGCTGGATGGCCTGCATGACGAGCTCCGTGCGCCCACGGCTTTTCATCTCATGCTCATGCGCAACCACTATCTTGTAGCCGTTGGCCAGATGGTTCTGTAGGGATTGCGAGAGGTTGGCGACCTTGCGCGGTCGGTCTTCCAGAACAATGGACTGGCCCAGATAATAGCGTGCCAGGGACGAGCAGACGTAATGAACTTGCGGGCGAATCTGTTCCAGCATGGCCAGACGCTTTTCCGGCGACACCTGCAACTGATTGAGTTCGATCACCCCCTGATAGAGCTGCCGAGCGGTTTCGCCGATATTCGCCTTGGGTAGATTGGCAATCCAGTCAGTGATGCCTTTTTCACTACTGTCGGCAAAGCTGAGGGACGTCAGTGTTTGCTGAGGCACCCGCAAGTTGAGTGTATGCGCTGTGTTATCCATAACATTTTTCTTCCGCTGCAGCCTTTTCAGGCTAAATCGAGAACGAATCAATCTGGAGTTCCATACATGCGTCATACCAAGATGAGTCTTTATGATCAAAATGTAGCAGCTGGCTCACACCCACGCGAAGGGCGGGCCCATCACTGACTGATCAATTCGGGCGGCAGTGGTGTTTTACTGGCTGCCCCTGCGATCTCCCGGACCAGGCGTGGCACCAGGAAACCCGGCAACTGTGCCAGCATCTCCCCGGCCAGTCGCCTGGCGGCCTCATCGTCCACATGAAAATGCTGCGCTCCCTTCACGTGATCCAGTACGTGAAGATAATAGGGCATAATGCCATGATCGCCTAGCGCTTCGCTGAGCGCGAGCTGGTCCTCGATTCGATCATTGACGCCTTTGAGCAAGACCGCCTGGTTCAACAGCATCACGCCAGCACGTCGCAGGGTCTGGATAGCACTGCCCAGCTGATCATCCAGCTCGTTGGCATGGTTGCAGTGCAGCACCATGGTCACCGGCAGGCGGGTACCACACAAAGCTTCTATCAGGCTGTCGGTGACCCGCTGGGGGATGACCACGGGCAGCCGGGTATGTACTCGCAGCCGCTTTACATGGGGGATATCGGCAATCTCGCGAGTCAGCCACGACAAGCGTTTGTCGTTGGCGGCCAGAGGGTCGCCGCCGCTGTAGATAACCTCGCGGATGCTCTCATCCTGGCGGATGTAATCCAGGGCCTGCTGCCATTCGTCGGTGCTCAGTGCGTTGTCGCCGTAGGGGAAATGTCGGCGGAAGCAATAGCGGCAATTAACCGCACAGCCGGCACTCACGATCAGCAGCAAGCGCCCCTGATATTTATGAATGATGCCCGGACGGGCATTGGTATGCTGCTCGCCAAGGGGGTCAAGCACGAAATCCGGGTGTTCCAGCAGCTCCTCGCCCACCGGCAGAACCTGGCGCAACAAGGGGTCCTGGGGATTGCCACGCTGCATGCGGCTCAGGTAGGGTTCGGGGACTCTCAGCGGAAAGTCGGCGCTGGCAGCGTGAGCTGGGCCGAGCAGTGCCGGATCCAGATCAAGGCGGCTTAATAGTATTCTGGGGTCGGTAATACTCTGAGACAGCAGGTTTTGCCAGCTGACAGACTCAACAGCGGCTGAAGTTCCATGTATCATTGCGTTTTTCCGCGCATGGGTGGCAGGGCATCCGTCAGACGTTGCATGCTACGTCAGGCAGTGACCATCGGTCGGCGCGATTTCGGATGTATCCGTTCAAACTGTAAGTGGGAAATGTATGGCCAACTATTCTACCAACGAATTCAAGTCGGGTCTCAAAGTGATGCTCGACGGCGATCCTTGTGCGATTCTCGAGAACGAGTTCGTCAAGCCGGGCAAAGGGCAGGCCTTCAACCGGGTCAAGGTCCGTAACCTGAAGACCGGTCGGGTCAACGAGCGTACCTTCAAATCAGGCGAGACGCTGGAAGGCGCCGATGTGATGGATCGGGAGATGGAGTACTTGTATGCCGATGGTGAGTTCTGGCACTTCATGGCAACGGATGGCTCTTTCGAGCAATTTGCCGCAGACGAGAAAGCCGTGGGCGACTCGTCCAACTGGTTGAAAGAACAGGTCATCTACACCATCACCCTGTACAACGGTGCGCCGATTGCAGTTACCCCGCCGAACTTCGTCGAACTGGAAGTAGCCGAGACTGACCCGGGGATGCGTGGTGATACCTCCGGTGGCGGTAACAAACCGGCCAAGCTGGTCACCGGTGCCGTGGTCAAGGTGCCGCTGTTCATCAACGTGGGCGACGTGCTCAAGGTTGATACCCGCACTGCCGATTACGTTGGGCGCGCCTGATAGTATCAGGCTGCTATGCTGCGGCCATTTCTGTGGCCGATAGCAATTCACTTCCGCTGTGTTTAGCGCCCCGCTTCAGAGACTGCCAGCTGAGGCGGGCGCGATATCTTCAGTTTCCCATGGCAATTTGATTCAAATTGCTACAGGACGCGTCCTTGCTCTTCTTATTTATCTGACTTTCGCACTGGCCGGGAAGTGCTGGCATTCCCGGGGTTTTCAGATTTCCCTGTATGGCTGAAATGTGTAAATTGTGAGCTCATGATTTAACGGAGCGCAGCCAACCGATGCCCGTCCTTTTTCCAGCGAGATCGAACTGACCATGCTGGTCAGCCTGTTAGCCATTCTTATCAATGGACTCTGCGCGCCCTTTGTTTGGCGTGTTGCCCAGCGTCACGCCGGTCTGCTTCTCGCGCTGGTTCCGGCTGCCAGCTTCGTCTGGTTTTCCTTGCAGATATCCGAGGTGGCGGGGGGCGGGGTGTTGTTCGAAAGTCTGGCCTGGGTTCCCTCGCTGGATGTGGCGCTGGGCTTGCGACTGGATGGGCTGGCTCTGTTGTTCGCGTTGCTGATTACCGGGATTGGCGCGCTGATCGTGATGTATTCCGGGGCTTATCTGCGCGGCCATCCGCAGCTGGGTCGTTTTTATATCTACCTGCTGGTATTCATGATGGCCATGCTCGGGCTGGTGCTGGCTGATGACCTGATTGCCTTGTTCGTATTCTGGGAGCTGACCAGTATCGCGAGCTACCTGCTGATCAGTTTCAATCATGAGAAGGCCGAATCGCGCCGCGCCGCTCTGCAGGCGCTGCTCATTACTGCCGGTGGCGGTCTGGCATTGCTGGCGGGGCTGGTGCTGCTGGGCATCGCTGCGGACAGCTGGCAACTGTCCCAGCTGCAGGCTGATGTGGTGCAGGCCCATGCGCTGTTTCCGGCGATCATGGTGCTGGTATTGATTGGCTGTTTTACCAAGTCGGCGCAGTTTCCCTTCCATCTCTGGTTGCCCAATGCAATGAACGCGCCCACGCCGGTCTCCGCGTATCTGCATTCCGCCACCATGGTCAAGGCCGGTATCTATCTGCTTGCCCGTCTCAATCCCACGCTGGGTGGCGGTATGGGTTGGAGCACGGTGCTGATCACTCTTGGAGCGCTGACGGCACTACTGGGCGCCGTTCTGGCGATCCGCCAATATGATCTCAAGCGCATGCTGGCCTATACCACCGTCACGGTACTCGGCCAATTGACCATGCTTATCGGTACCAACACCAGCTATGGTCTGCAGGCGTTTGTGCTCTATCTAGTGGCGCATTCCTTTTACAAAGGCGCCTTGTTCATGGCTGTAGGGGCTATCGATCACGCCACCGGTACGCGGGATATCCGGCGTCTTAGCGGCTTGTTCACGCTGATGCCACTTACCGGCGTCGCCGTCGGGCTGGCAGCCTTTTCCAATGCCGGCCTGCCACCATTCTTCGGCTTCATTGCCAAGGAGTTCAAGTACGCCGGGCTTATCGAAATGGGCTCGATTGGCTGGACGGTCACTGTGGTGATGATCCTGACCAATGCGCTTTTGGTCGCTGCCGCCGGCCTGATCTTCTTCAAGACATTTCTGGGCACGCCCGGCAAACTGAACCGCAATCCCCATGAGGTCAGCCCGTTGATGTGGGTCGGTCCGCTGCTGCTGGCCGTGGGCGGCTTGGGCCTGGGCGCCTGGAATCAGTGGCCGGAAGTCTGGCTGATCAACACCGCCGTGCAGGCCGTCGCCAGCGAGGCAGTGGACGTGAGACTCTACCTGTGGGGCGGAATTACCCCGGCGTTGATTGCCAGCGCTCTGACGCTGGGGCTTGGCACGATATTCTATTTCAATGCCAACGCCATTCGTGCCCTGGCAAACCAATTGGGGAGCCTGTGGAAATTCAGCGGAGATCTGCTCTGGGACAAGCTGCTCAAACGCCTGTTCCAGTTTGCTGGCGCAGTGGCCGGGTTGTTCCAGCATGGTTCCCTGCGTTTGCATATGGCGCTGATGACGCTGGTGGTCAGCCTCTGTGTGCTGAGCGGTGTGCTGATGATGGACACCACAGCCTTTGAGCATCAGGCATTGTCAGAGGTGACCGTGCCGGGAGTGCTCGGCTGCCTGCTGGCATTGGGCGGCGCCGTGGGCGCTGCGTTCATGGCTGGTCGTCTTGCGCTGGTTGCGTCTCTCGGTGCCAGTGGTCTGGGTCTGGCGCTGTTCTTCGTATCGATCAATGCGCCGGATGTGGCGTTGACCCAGTTGATGGTCGAGACCCTGACCGTGGTCTTTCTGGCGATGGTGTTGCGGCGGATGCCGGCGGTGCCGGCCAGCGGCGGAAGTGGGGCGGGTGCGAATATCTGGCATGCCGTCGTGGCAGTGCTTTTCGGACTGGCAGTGACCCTGCTGATCATGACCGCGGTCAGTCAACCGTTGCCGGGTGATCTGGCCGACTGGTTTCTGACCAATAGTCTGCCGAACGGATACGGCAGCAATGTGGTGAACGTCATTCTGGTCGATTTTCGGGCTGTCGATACGCTGGGCGAGATTCTGGTTGTGGCTATTGCCGCGCTGGCCGCGTCGACGCTGCTGGGCGCAGGGCAATTGCCCGACCTCAAGCCTCGGGGCCTGCCGGAATTCGGCTCGTTGATGTTGCGTCAGAGCATGCGCCCATTGGCGACGGTCCTGCTGGTGGTGTCGCTGGCGATTCTCTGGCGGGGGCATAACCTGCCGGGTGGCGGTTTCATCGGCGGGCTGGTCGCAGCGACCGGGTTCACCTTGTTGATAGTGACATTCGGACGCGGCATGCAGCGCGGGCTGGCGCGGATTGCGCCGCCTACCATTATCGGGATCGGGCTGGCCTGTGCGGTGAGTGCTGGGCTATTCGGTCTGGTGGCCGAACTGTCTTTCATGACCGGGCTGTGGATTGAGCTTCTCGGCGTGAAGCTGGGAACACCGTTGCTATTCGATGTCGGGGTGTTTCTGACGGTCTTCGGTTCAGTCATGCACATGCTGCGCAATCTGCTCGGGAGGACTGCCTGATGGAGTGGATCGGTGCTGTCACTGCCGGCATCATGGCCGCTTTGGGTGTGTGGATGATGCTGAATCGGCATCTGATGCGCGTGGTGCTGGGGATCGCCGTGCTGGGCAATGCCATCAACGTGGGGGTGTTGACGGCAGGCCGCTTTGCCGGCAGCGAGGCAGCTTTCACCTTCTCTGGTCAGGATGTGCTGGACTCGGCCAACCCGTTGCCCCAGGCACTGGTGCTCACTGCCATCGTGATCGGTTTTGCGCTCTTCGTGTTTGCGCTCTCGGTACTCAAGCGTACCCATGAATTGCATGGCGACAAGAACACCGATCGTGTCAGCCAGGTGACAGAGCAGCCTGCCCCGGACGAAGACGAAGAGCAAGCCTGTCCTCCAGTTGGGGAGGGCAAGCCATGAATGTACTGATTGTACTGCCCATTCTCATTCCGCTGTCGACCCTGCTGCTCGCGTTGCTGGTCAGGCGCCGTCATGCCTGGGTCACCGCCATCAGCATGACGGGCGCCGCCCTGTTACTGCTCGTCGGTCTTTATCTGGTGGCCCTCGCTGCCGAGGGCAGGGTGCTCAGTGCCCAGATGGGCGGGTGGGCCGCGCCGTACGGGATCAGTCTGGTGATAGACCGGCTGTCTGCGGTGATGGTCGCGATTACCGGGGTGATCGGGTTGGCTACGCTGGTCTATTGCTTCCGCCAGCCGATGCCAGCCGATTTTCTGCGCGATACCCATCTATTCACCCAAGGGCTGCTGGTCGGCATCTGTGGGGCGTTCATCACCGCTGACGTATTCAATCTGTACGTCTGGTTCGAGGTCCTGCTGATCGGGTCGTTCGCTCTGATTGCCTTGGGCGGCGGTGAGCGGCGCTTGTCGGGTGCCATGACCTATCTGCTGCTGAACATGCTGGCGACACTGCTGTTTCTGCTCGCTGCCGGGCTGGTATATGGGGCGACCGGAACGTTGAACATGGGCGAGCTGGCGCTACTCTTTCGCGCCGATCAGGCCAGCTCGGGAGCCTGGCTGGGCGTTGTGCTGATGTTGGTTTCGTTCTCGATAAAGGCTGCGCTTTTCCCCCTCTTCGGTTGGCTTCCGGCCAGCTATCACGTGGCCTGGACGCCAGTCTCCGCCTTGTTCGCCGGGCTACTGACCAAGGTCGGTGTATACGCTCTGATTCGCCTGGTGACCTTGCTCTGGCCGGAGTCCGGTGTGGTCCATTCGGTGTTGCTGTGGGTAGCCTGTGCGACCATGATCATCGGTGTGCTGGGTGCTGCTGCGCAGACCGAAGTACGACGCATATTGTCATTTCATATCGTCAGCCAGGTGGGATACATGGTGCTCGGACTGGCGCTGGCTACGCCGCTGGCATTGGCAGGGGCGGTCTTCTATCTGATTCACCACATCGTGGTGAAGGCCAATCTGTTCTTCGTCGGCGGTATCGCTGCACGGCTGACCGGCTCCGAGCGTCTGGCGGCGATGGGTGGGTTATATGCTCGGGCGCCCCTGTTGGCTATTCTCTTTGCCATACCCGCACTGTCCTTGGCAGGCATACCACCATTGTCGGGATTCTGGGCCAAGTTCGTACTGGTCAAGGCCAGCCTGGACGCTGGAATCTGGATGGCAGCATTCTTCGCCTTGTTTACCGGTATTTTCACCTTGTTATCGATGAGCAAGATCTGGAATGAAACCTTTCTCAAGGCACATCCTGATCCGCAGAAAATGGGTATGGCGGGCAATGGGCCGCGTGCCGCCTGGTTTACGATCGCTGCGTTGGCGCTGATCACGGTGATGATCGGTCTGGGCGCCGGCCCGGTGATGAACTACGCCATCGCCGCGTCGGCCCAGTTGATAGAGGCGCCAGCCTATCTACAGCTGTTGAACAGAGAGGGCGAATGATGTTGTATCTGCATCTGCTGCTCGCGACGGTGCTGGCCATGCTAATGGCTCAGGCGAGCCCGCTCTACTGGATACTGGCGTTTGCGGCTTTGTACCCGTTATTTCGGCTGTGTGGACTGGCACATGGGCCCAGTCGCTTGTATGCGATGCGCATCGAAGCCGGCGCGATATTCGTACCCTGGTTTACCTATCAGGTATTTCATGCGTCGCTGGACGTGGCGAAGATCGTATTGAATCCGTGTCGGCAGATTGAATCTGCTGTGGTTCGCGTGCCTGTTCAGACGCAGGACAAGCGGTTGATCACGCTGATTGGCTGCTTGCTTTCTTTGACCCCGGGCACACTGGCGCTGGACTACCAGCCGCGCACAGGAGAGATGTTCGTGCATGTTCTGGATACTCGCTCGATAGAGTCCATCAGCGGAGCCATCGCCGAGATAGAGCGGCGTCTCATGCGCTGGGTGCGACCCCTGGGAGGTGGCCGGTGAATGTGGTCCTGGCGGGTCAGGCCTGGGTGCTGCCGCTGGCTGGCGGCATGCTGATTCTCAGCACATTGTTGATAATGTGGCGCCTGCTGGTGGGGCCGAGCAGGCCGGATCGGGCTGTCGCCATCGATGCGTTAACCATGATAGGCGTGGCAGGGGGGGCTGTTCTGGCGCTGATGAGGGAGCAGCAAGTGCTGTTGGATGTGGCCATCATACTGGCGATTGTCAGTTTCCTGGGCAGTGTCGCCTTTGCGTTACTGTTCCTGGGCTCTCACCACAGTGATGACTCACAGGCTCGGCTGGAACAGCGGAATCAGAAGGACAGCGAATGAATGACCTTATCGCCTTTGCCGGCTCGGTCCTGGTGCTGCTTGGAGCGTTGTTCAGTCTGCTGGGAGCGCTCGGCGTATGGCTACTGCCTGATGCCTACAGTCGGATGCATTCAGCAAGCAAGGCGGGCGCCCTGGGGGCAATTCTGATCTTGCTGGGGACGCTGTTTGCTACGGCAGGCCATGCCTGGTTGTTCATTCTGGTGGCGATTGTGGTGTTGCTGCTCACCGCGCCGATGGCAGCTCATGCCATCTCGCGTGCCGGCCATCTGGCGGGCGTACGGCCAAAAGTCGGCCCGCTCGGTGATGCCCTGCAGCGTGACAGGGACCGCAACATCGATCAGTGAGTGGCATAATGCAGCCCCAGATTCGTCCATTGACGCCCACTTCAGATCACAGGCTGCGCAAGCAGATAATCGACATGTACATCAGAGAAATATCAGACAGGCGCCGTGCGCGACGCGCAACGGATTGTCGTTTGCGGGGCCTCGCATGAACGACTGGCACCCGACAGCACCCTTGAACAATCTGCGCCGCCGTGCCGAGATCATCAATGGCATTCGGCGCTTTTTTGCCGAGCGTGGCGTGCTGGAGGTGGAAACCCCCAGCTTATCCGCAGCGGCGGTGAGTGACCCGCACCTGTTTCCCTTTGCCACCGACTATGTTCCCGAAGGTGGGGGGCGGGCGCAGACACTGTATCTGCATACCTCACCGGAATATCCGATGAAGCGTCTGTTGGCTGCCGGCAGTGGTTGCATCTGGCAGCTGTGCCGTGTCTATCGCAACGGGGAGGTCGGTCGTCGCCATAATCCTGAATTCAGCATGCTGGAATGGTATCGCGTAGGCTTTGATCATCATCAGCTGATGGATGAGATTGATGATCTGGTTGACGCTGTGCTGGGGTGTGGACGTTCCCGGCGAGTGACCTACGCTGCGTTGTTTACTGAACATCTGGATGTGGATATCCATGCGTGCGATGAGACGGTATTGGCGGAGCTGGGCGTCAGGCTGTGCGACTTTCGTGGCGAGCTGGATCGTGATGGCTGGCTCAATCTGCTGTTCTCCCACTGTATTGAGCCACAACTGCGGGAGCCGACCATGGTCTACGCTTTCCCCGCGTCCCAGGCGGCGCTGGCCCAAGTCGTGGAAGGTGATGATCGGATACCCGCAGCGGCCCGCTTTGAATTGTTCATTGAGGGTATGGAGCTGGCGAACGGGTACTTCGAATTGACCGACTGGGCTGAGCAGCAACGCCGCTTTGCCGCTGATCAGGAGCAGCGGCAAAGCCTGGAGCGGCCTGTTCTGCCGGTGGATGAGCGCCTGATTCAAGCCATGCAGCAAGGTTTGCCGGCCTGCGCCGGGGTCGCGTTGGGTGTGGACAGGTTGGTGATGCTGGCGCTGGGTGCAGAGCGTATTGATGAGGTCATCGCCTTTCCCTTGCCTCGTGCCTGAAGGCAGGGGCGTCTAGCACAGGGTTCGATGCTCTTCAATAGTTTGAAGGTCTGGAAGCCGGATAGTGGTTCTGTCTGTATCTTTGGCCGACATTTTCTGGATGTCGGCAATATGAATAACAATGAACCGAGTTATCAGGAGCAGCACCGGCCCAGCCGGGAGTTTGCGACCCGCGCGCAGTATCTTGACCATGAGCTGGAAATTCTCGCGCCGCGCCGCTGGCGTGCCAACCTGCCGTTTCGCGATTATCGTTTCGAGTTTGAGGACTGGGTTCCCGCCATGGCGGCGACCATCGGCAAGATTGTCATGGTTGCTGCTATCGTTGGCGCCTTCGCCGGGCCGCTGGGGTTGTCCAGTGAGTTCGTCATCGAAAACGCCCGTTACGAGATGATCATCGCAGCAGTGCTTTTCGTTATTCTGTTTTCCGGCTTCCTGATACCGACCGCCAACCTCGCGGGCACTCATGGGCCGTTGATTCCCATGATTCCGCTGATTGTGGCCTCCGGTGGACACCCCATGGCACTGGGGATTCTGGTCGGCGTATTCGGGCTGGCGCTGGCATTGCTGCGCGGCGGCAGTCTGTTGGCGCGGCTGACCAGTGACGGTGTCTGTGGCGGCTTGCTGTTGTATCTAGGCTTTATCGGAGTCATCGCGCAGATCAAGGTCTTGTTCAGTTGGGCGGAAGGCTTCGGTATGGGGCATATCGCCTTTGTCGTGGTATTTTCCACCATCATCATGTACGCCCTGCTGGAGCATTGGCGGCTGCGTTGGCTGGCCATTCCGCTGGGCTGCATCATGGCCGCTTGTATCGCTCTGGCATTGGGTGCGCCATTCGAATTCACGACCGAGCCGGGAATTCCGAACATGAATCCGGCCTACTGGTGGGGTGAGGAGACCGGTTGGCAGGTCGGGCTGCCGGAACTGCATCATTTCATTGCGGTGGCGCCTTTTGCCGTACTGGCCGTGGCCATGTGGTCGCCGGACTTTCTCGGCCATCGAATCTTCCAGCAGCTCAATTATCCGCCCAAGGCACAGAAAGCCCTGATGAATATTGACGACACCATGCGTGTGGCGTCGATCCGCCAAGTGGTGGGTACCACACTGGGCGGCGGCAACCTGGCCTCTTCCTGGGGTACCTTCATGGTGCCGGCAGCCATTGCCAAGCGCCCGATTCCTGCGGGTGCGGTGCTCACCGGCGTGCTCTGCATAGTGGCAGCTGTCTGGGGTTATCCGATGGATCTGGCGGTCTGGCCGCCAGTGTTGAGCGTGGCGTTGCTGGTGGGGGTTTTTCTGCCGTTGCTGGAAGCCGGCATGCAGATGACCCGTGAGGGCAAGACCTCGCAGTCAGCCGCTATCGTGGTGTTTTCGTCCGCGCTGGTGAATCCGGTATTCGGCTGGTCGCTGACCATGCTGCTCGACAATATGGGCTTCATTGGCGATCGCGAGCGTGGCCAGGGTCTTTGCCGACTGGACCGCTGGGTGATTCCCTCGATGATGTTCGCCGGGCTATGCGCAGTGATGCTGGCTATCGGCATGCTTCCTGGTATACCGGCCATGCTCGAATCGTTCCGCGTACTGGATTGATCTTCTAATGGCCCCGCTTGCAAGGAGCGGGGCCATTGGTGGGTTGCTTCAGGTGGATGGCTCGAGCCGCTCACCCATTTTCTGGCCCATGCGTACCAGACTTCCGGCGGTAAGACTTTCATCCCATCGAGCATGCCCGGGAGCGAACAGCACGATGGCCGTGGAGCCGAGTTTGAAACGGCCCATCTCCGCACCGCGTTCCAGCTCTGGCGCACTGTTACCATAGGCCTCGCTGCGCAGTTGACGTTGTGGCGGAGCGACCAGCCCAGCCCATACGGTTTCCACCGAGGCTACAATCATTGCACCCACCAATACCACGGCCATGGGGCCAGCATCGGTATCGAACAGGCAGACGACGCGTTCGTTGCGTGCGAACAGTTCCGGCACGTTCTCTGCGGTGGTCTGGTTCACTGAAAACAGTTTTCCCGGAACATAAACCATTTCCCGCAATGTGCCACCCAATGGCATATGTACGCGGTGGTAGTCGCTGGGCGACAGATAGACGGTCGCAAACTCGCCACCTTGAAACTGCTCGGCATGTAGCGGGTTACCGCCAAGCAGCTCCAGCACACTGAAACTCTGTCCCTTGGCCTGAAAGATACGGCCATGCTCGATACGACCAAGCTGGCTGATGGCGCCATCAGCGGGGCACAGGATGCTGTTCGCACCCTCATCCAGCGGACGGGCGTCGGGCAACAGGGCGCGGGTGAAGAAGTCATTGAAGCAGCGATAGGCGGTCGGATTCGGCTCGACGGCCTGGCTCATGTCGACCTGGTAGCGTCTGACGAACCAGTTGATAAAGGGGTTTTTGACCCAGCTCCAGGTACAGTTGGCCAGCCCGCCGGCAAGGCGCGATAACAGGTGTTGCGGCAGCAGATACTGCGAAGTGATGAACAAACGATTGCGCATGCGGTAACAGCCTCAGAATTCAACGGGAGTGTCGGGGTGGTTGCCCCATTCGGACCAGGAGCCGGCGTAGGCCTTGACCCGTGGATAGCCAAGGATCTTGGCCGCCAGATAAGTGAAGCCGGAACGGTGGTGAGTCTGACAATGGGTGACCACCTCCCGGTCAGGGGTAATACCCAGCGCCGATAGCTGTTCGGCGAGATCGGAACGTAGACGCAGGCCGCGCTGGGAGTCCATGCCTGCTGTCCATTCGAAATTGATCGCGCCGGGAATGTGCCCGCCCTTGGCAGCCAGCACTTTCTCGCCGCGGTACTCCGCCGGCGAGCGGGCATCCCAGATGATCCGATCCGGATGATCAGGCTCCGCCATCAGCGTTTGTGCCGTCACCGAATGCTCGTTATTGAGCACCAGGGTGGGCTGGGTCGGTTCGGCCTGATGGACTTCCTGTTCCAGTGGGCGATCTTCAGCCTGCCAGGCTTTCAGGCCGCCATTGAGATAGCTGTAACGGGTGTGACCGATACTGTCGAGAATCCAGATGAAGCGTCCGGCCCAACCACCGCCTTCGTCGTCATAGACAATATAATGCAGCTCGGAATGATGGCCCAGCGCCCCGAAAATCTGCTGCAGACTGGTCACATCAGGCAGAAAGCCCGGCGTCGGCGCAGGAGTGGTGATGCTATTGGGTGGCAGATGCACGGCGCCGGGGATATGACCGGCCAGGTACTGCTCTGATTTGCTCAGATCCACCAGCCGGAACAGGCTTGGCTCAAGCTGACTCGGCAGCTGGCTCGGCTCCAGCAGTAAAGGTAATGAGGGCGTGGTCATGGTTTTTCCAATTTCCAGGGAGTTCCTTTTGTTTGTTGAAAAGGATTATACAGAGCAAAAACAACAAAACCGGAATCCAACCTGAAATACCCATGCGATGAATGGCATTATTAGGTTACGAACTGCGCTCAGGATTGCGAGCCGGTCGCCGATATACTACGCAGTGGCTGGAATCGGTCTGCTTTGCGACTCGGCTGACCATAACGCGAACATGGTTATTTCGCTGGGCTGACAGTACGCCAGACAGAATATGTTTATTGGGGATCGCAGTTTTTATGCTGAAAATAGCGGGTTATGTGGTGGTGCTGGTCAGTGTGCTGGGTGGATTCATGATGTCTGGAGGGAAACTGGCCGCATTGTGGCACCCGTTCGAGATCGTGATCATCCTCGGCGCCGCGCTGGGTGCTTTTCTGGTTGCGAACAACATGGCGACGGTTAAGGCGGTGTTTCGCAAGATCCCGATCATCTTCTTCGGACACCGCTTCAATAAGCCTTTCTATCTTGATGTGCTCGGGCTGCTCTATGAAATCCTCAACAAGAGCCGCCGTGAGGGCATGATGGCGATCGAAGTGGATATCGAGGAGCCGCAGGAAAGTCTGATTTTCGCGAAATATCCGGCCATTCTCAAGGATGCCCATATGACCGCCTTCATTTGTGACTACCTGCGGATCATGTCCACCGGCACCATGGCGCCGCATGAGCTGGAGGCGCTGTTCGATGTGGAAATCTCCACGCTCACCGAAGAGCTGAGCGAGCCGTCGCATGCGGTGAATCGGGTCGCTGATGCGCTGCCGGGTTTTGGTATCGTCGCCGCCGTGCTGGGTATCGTTATCACTATGAGCATTCTTGGCGAGGCGGATAACGCATTGATCGGCGAGAAGGTGGGGACGGCGCTGGTGGGTACCTTTCTTGGTATCCTGGCGGCCTACGGTTTTGTCGGCCCATTCAGTGCCGCAATGCAGCATGAAGCCACTGAGGAAGCCAATACCTATGAAGCGATCAAGATGTGTCTGGTAGCCAGCGCGCAGGGTTTGCCGCCGGCGCTGGCGGTAGAGTTCGGTCGCAAATCATTGCTGCCCGATCAGCGCCCCAGCTTTGCCGAGCTGGAAGCCTCGGTCAAGGGGCGCTGATCGGTGAGTAATAACGACCAGCCGATTATCGTCAAGCGGGTCAGCCGCAAGGCCGCAGGACATCACGGTGGCTCCTGGAAGATCGCTTTTGCCGACTTCGCGATCGCCATGATGGCGTTCTTTCTGGTGATGTGGCTGGTGACCGTGGCCACGCCGGAGCAGCTGAAAATGGTCTCTGCGTACTTCAAGGACCCGATCAATTTCGATGGCGGCAGTCCGCATCCGATTGATCTGGGTGGATCACCGGTCCCGGCGCCGCAACGTACCCTCAACGAGATGGTTGCCGATGTCGAGCCGCCTCCGCTGCCGGCGGAACCGGAGGTTGACTCATTGCCAGACAAGATGGAGCTGCGCGAGCTGGATCTGTTATTGCAGGAATTGCAGAACAAGATCGACTCCGAGCCGGTTCTGCAGCGCTTCCGTGACCAGATTCTGATGGAGTTCACTCTGGAAGGATTGCGCATCCAGATAGTCGATGCAGAAAACCGGCCGATGTTCGCCAGTGGCAGTCCTGAGCTGCAACCCTATTTCGAAGAGATTCTGCTGACGCTGACCGACACCATTGCCAAGGTGCCGAAAAAGATCAGCATCAGTGGCCATACGGATGCCATGCCTTATACCGGGCACCCGGACTACGGCAATTGGGAGCTATCGACTCAGAGGGCGAATGCCGCGCGACGTACGCTATTGATCGCCGGCTATCCCGAGCATCAGGTGGCGCGGGTGGTGGGGTATGCCGATTCGGCACTGTTCGATCCGGGCAATCCACTGAACCCGATCAATCGACGGATCGATATTGTGGTCATGAACAAGCGTGCGGAGCAGGATATGGCCCGCCAGGCGGGTGCTACAGCGGTAGAAACGGACCCGGAGCAGGAACGCCCCACGGCGGAGCCGGCGTCTGCCGCCGAGGGGGTGCCGGAACCCCGGGAAGAACCGGCCGTGGAGTCTGATCAACCTCCGCTATTGCCAGCGCAGCCTCCGCGTAACCTGTTTGAGGATGCGGACCAGCCACTGCAGCTGATCGGCCAGTAGGTCAGTTGCTGCCGAGGCTGGTGAGAATATGCCGATAGCTTTGTATCCGGCTGGCCGAGATTTCTCCGCTGGCCACGGCCTCAAGCAAGGCGCAGCCCGGTTCGTGCTTATGCTGGCAGTCGCGAAAGCGGCAATGCCCCAGAAACGGCCGAAACTCGATAAAGCCTTCCAGCAGGTCATCGGAACTGATATGGGTCAGACCGAATTCGCGGATACCGGGAGAGTCGATCAGATCCCCGCCGGCAGGAAAGTGGAACAGTCTTGCGGTGGTGGTGGTGTGCATGCCCTTGCCGGTCATTTCCGACAGCGCACCAACGCGCAGATCCACATCCGGCAGCAGCGCATTGATCAGGGATGATTTGCCGACCCCTGACTGACCGACCAGTACGTTGACGTGATCGCGCAGCTCTTCGCGCAAGCCGTCCAGCCCTTCACCGGAGCCCGCCGACAGACACAGCGTGCGGTAGCCCAGGCGGGCGTAGTCATCCAGCCAGGCGCGAATGTGCGCGTAATCGCCCTCATCCAGCAAGTCAGCCTTGTTCAATACCAATAGCGGTTCCAGCCCAGCCTGTTCGGCTGCGACCAGATAACGGTCGATCAGATTGCTGTGCGGAGTGGGCAAAGGAGCAAAGACGATGACCAGGCGGTCAACGTTGGCAGCCACCGGCTTCAACTGGCCGCGATGATCGGGGCGGTACAGTTCGGTACGTCGCGGCTGCAGTGCGACAATCACGCCGCCCTGCTGATTGTCGGCGCGCCAGACAATGCGGTCACCGGTGACCAGTGCCGGCAGGTTGGCCCTTCGATGGCAGCGTCGGATCTGGCCTTGCAGCGGACCAGACGAGGCTTCGACATCCACCTGCACACCGAAATGCGCGATGACCTGACCTTCCTGTTCGGGCCCCAGGTCGCCGCCGAGTAGCGTTTCTTCCGCAATGTCTGCGCGCCTCGTGGCGCGCGCGCTGCGCTCGTCCTGGACTTTCTGAATCCGCCAGCTCTGGCGTCGTGTGAGATGTCGCTTGGCCATGTGTTATTGCATCTTGAGAATCCGCCGCAGTGTAGCACGGGGCGCGTATACTGAATCTACTCGGGAATGCGGTAAAACAGCATCCATAACAGATAGGAGTGAATATGAAACACCCGGACAACCTGATCTGGATTGACCTGGAAATGACGGGTCTTGATTCGGACAAGGACGTGATCATCGAGATTGCCACTATCATCACTGATGCCCAGCTGAACGTATTGGCCGAGGGGCCTGCGTTGGCAGTCAAGCAGCCTGACGCGCTGCTGGATGGGATGGATGAGTGGAATACCCGTCAGCATAATCAGTCAGGCTTGGTTCAGCGGGTCAAGGACAGCGTCATCAGCCCGGCTGAAGCCGAACAGATGACCCTGGAGTTCCTCTGCAAATGGGTGCCGGCAGGGCGCTCACCCATGTGTGGCAACAGCATCTGTCAGGATCGACGCTTCCTGTACCGGGGCATGCCGAGCCTGGAACAGTTCTTCCATTATCGTAACCTTGACGTGTCCACGCTCAAGGAGCTGGCCGCACGTTGGGCGCCGACGGTGCGTGATGGCTTCACCAAGGAAAGCAGCCATCTGGCGATGGACGACATCCGCGACTCGATCGCCGAACTGCAGTACTACCGCGAGCATTTCATCAAGGTGTGACCGCGGCTCCATGCTGTGTCAATGCCCATTGCACATGCTCACGTACCAGCTCGGAAGGGTGGTCGAGCCGGCTGTTCAGTGCGTCGATCACCGGGATGCTGGTATGTGCATTGCCCAACCCGATGGCCAGGTTGCGTAGCCATCGTTCGTGACCGATGCGCCGCAGCGGCGAGCCTTCGGTATTCTTCAGGTATTGCTCTTCATCCCAGCGGAACAGACTGATCAGCTCGGCTTGGTCCAGTTGATGGCGTGGACTGAAATCCGGTTCGCCGGTGGGTTTGGCGAATTTATTCCAGGGGCAGACCAGCTGACAGTCATCACAACCGAACACCCGATTGCCCATCAGCGGGCGCAGTTCCTCGGGAACGGCTCCCTTGAGTTCGATGGTCAGATAGGAAATGCAGCGCCGGGCATCCAGTACGTGGGGGCCGATGAAAGCATCCGTCGGGCACTTGCTCAGACAGGCGGTGCAACTACCACAGTGCTCTTGCTCATAGGCTTCATCGGTGGGCAGCGGGAGGTCGGTATACAGTTCGCCAAGGAAGAAGAAACTGCCGGCCTTGCGATTCAGCAGCATAGTGTTCTTACCGATCCAGCCCAGCCCGGCGCGCGTCGCCAGTGCGCGTTCCATGACGGGGGCGCTGTCGACAAAGGCACGAAAGCCGAACGGACCGATCAGCTCCTGGATGCGTTCTGCCAGTTGCTGCAGGCGGCGTCGGATCAACTTGTGATAGTCGCGTCCCAGAGCGTAGCGGGAAATATACGCCGCGTCGCGATTGGCCAGGCGCTTGGCCATCCGGGTATCGGTGGGCAGATAATCCATGCGTACCGAGATGACCCGCTGTGTGCCCGGCACCAGCTCAGCCGGCTGTGTGCGCTTGCTGCCATGGCTGGCCATCCACGCCATCTCGCCGTGGTAGCCGGCATCCAGCCATTGTTGTAACCGCTGCTCATGGGTGCCGATATCCGGATCACTGATGCCCAGCTGCTGGAACCCCAGCTCGGTGGCAATGTCGCGGATCTGTGCGGCGAGCAGTACATAGTCGGCGGTGGTATCGGGCATGGGGCTGGGGTCTATGCTTGAGTGAACGTATAATTCTGCCAGACATTGGCCCGGGTGACATGTCCATGCGTCCTGACTCACTGCCTTCTCAGCTGGAACGGTTGGATCTTGCAGCATATCAACAGCACCTCCCGGCACGCCCGCGGGACGCGCACAAGGGTATGTTCGGTCATTTGCTGGTAATTGGCGGCAACCATGGCATGGGCGGCGCTATCATGCTGGCGGCAGAAACCGCGCTGCGCTGTGGTGCCGGCAAAGTCAGCGTGGCCACTCGCAGTGAACATGTAGTATCTATGCTGGCCCGCTGCCCGGAAGTGATGGCGCACGGGGTGGATGATCCGGCACAATTGGCACCGCTGCTTGGGCAGGCCAGTGCGGTGGTGCTGGGGCCGGGGCTGGGTCGTGATGCCTGGGCTGAGCGGATGCTGACGCAGGTGTTGAAGCATGATGTGCCGCGGATTCTTGATGCGGATGCGCTGAACAGTATCGCCAACATGCCACGGCCGGTCCGGCTGGGCAGGCAGACGGTAATCACGCCGCACCCCGCTGAAGCAGCCCGATTGCTGGCCTGCCATACCATCGATATCCAAGCTGATCGGCTGGCAGCGGTTGAGCAGTTGGCGGAACGCTTCGCCTGTGCAGCTGTCCTCAAGGGTGTGGACTCGCTGGTGGCAGGTCCTGGAAAAGAGCGGCTGCCGGGATTGTGCCCATACGGCAATCCGGGTATGGCCAGCGCCGGCATGGGGGATGTGTTGTCCGGCGTGATCGGCGCACTGCTGGCGCAGCATCTGGACGCTGGGACCGCAGCGCGTTACGCGGTGCTGCTGCATGCTCTGGCCGGTGATCGAGTGGCAGGGCAGGACGGCCTGCTGGGTATGCTGGCCAGTGATTTAATTTCATCCATACGTTACTACCTGAACCGGAATATTTGATGACCCTGGAATTGTATGCACAAGGTGATCAGGCCATGGAGCGCCTGGGCGCGGCTATTGGTAAGGCTCTTGACTGGCGCGGCAGCGTCTGGCTGGTGGGCGATCTCGGCGCGGGCAAGACGACCCTCAGCCGCGGCCTGATCCGCGCTGCCGGTCATGTTGGCGCAGTAAAAAGCCCGACCTTTACCTTGGTAGAGCCTTATGAACTGGGCCAGCACACTATCTACCATTTTGATCTGTACCGACTGGCTGACCCCGAAGAACTGGAGTTTCTCGGCATTCGCGACTACTTTTCGGACAATAGCCTGTGTCTGATAGAATGGCCCGCGAAGGGACAGGGCATGTTGCCGCAGCCGGATCTGGTCATCAATATCATGATTGACGGTGATGGTAGACGGTTGCAGATTGACGGGCAGGGGGAACGGGGCCTGGCTGCTGGCCAAAATCTGTACAGCACAAGAGGCGAAGCAACGCCGTGATGACAATAAAAGCAATGACGATGCGTATCGTGACGGTATTGCTGACGACACTCAGCATGCTGTTTGGTGGTCTGCTGCACGCAGCCCAGATCGAGAGCGTGCGACTCTGGCGAGCGCCGGACAACACGCGGCTGGTCTTCGATCTCACCGGGCCGGCCGATCACAAACTATTTACTCTCTCCAGTCCTGAACGCATTGTCATCGACATCTCCGGTGCCAGCTTCTCGGCCAGCACCAGCGATCTACCGCTGCAGGATACGCCCTTGACCGGGGTGCGCTCCGCTGCCCGGGATGGCAGTGATCTGCGTGTGGTGCTGGATCTGTCTCGCGAGGTCAAACCCAAGAGTTTTTCATTGCCGCCGAACCAGCAGTATGGCCACCGGTTGGTGATCGACCTCTACGATAACGAGCCACAACGGAAGCTACCGGCTACCGCAGAACCGAGTGCTTCTCCCTTGCCGCAGACCCCGAGCCGTTCCGTGGCGGAAGCGGGGCAGCGTGACATTGTCGTCGCCCTGGACGCTGGGCATGGCGGGGAAGATCCCGGCGCCATTGGTCATAACAAGGCGTTGGAAAAGAACGTGGTACTGGCCATCGCCAAGGATCTGAAGGGCATGATCGATGCCGAGCCGGGATTCAAGGCGGTACTGGTGCGCACCGGGGACTATTTCATCCCGCTGCGCAAGCGTACCGAAATCGCCCGCAAGCACAGTGCTGATCTGTTCGTGTCCATTCATGCCGACGCCTTTACTCGGCCCAGTGCATTCGGTGCGTCAGTATTCGCCCTGTCCGATCGCGGCGCTACCTCGGAAACTGCCCGTCTGCTGGCTGATCGGGAAAACCGCTCCGACTTGATCGGTGGAGTGGGTGGGGTGAGTCTGGACAACAAGGACCAGGTGCTGGCCAGTGTGCTTCTGGACTTGTCGATGACGGCCACCCTGTCCGCCAGCCTCGATGTAGGGCAACAGGTGTTGAGCTCTATCAGCAAGCTGACGCCGCTGCACAAGCGTCGGGTCGAGCAGGCCGGTTTCATGGTGCTCAAGTCGCCGGATATCCCTTCGATCCTGGTGGAAACCGGCTTCATTTCCAACCCCGGTGAGGCCAGGAAGCTGGTCACACGCAGTCATCAGCAGGGGTTGGCGCGAGCCATGCACAGCGGCATTCTCGGCTATTTCCATCGTAACCCGCCGCCCGGTACCCGTATCGCTGCCTTGAAAAACAGTGGCCAGTTGGCCCAGGGACCGCGTGAGCATACCGTGACCCGGGGTGATACCCTGTCGATGATCGCCACTCGCTATGAAGTCAGCCTGGCCAGTTTGCGCCAAGCCAACCGGCTGGGCGGCGATCAGATCCGCGTCGGCCAGGTGCTCAAGGTGCCGGCTGGCAATATGCTGGTCAAGAATGACCCCTGATACCGCCATTGAAGCCTGATATGCCCCGAATACAATTGTTGAATCCGCGACTGGCTAACCAGATCGCGGCCGGTGAAGTTGTCGAGCGCCCCTCATCGGTGATCAAGGAGTTACTGGAAAACAGCCTGGACGCCGGCGCCACGCGTGTCGATATCGAGGTCGAGCAGGGCGGCGTGAAGCTGCTGCGGGTGCGTGATGACGGCTGCGGTATTGATGAAAGCGACCTGCCGCTGGCGCTGTCACGGCATGCCACCAGCAAGATCATGGACCTGGATGACCTGGAGCGCGTGGCGACCCTGGGCTTTAGGGGCGAGGCCCTGGCCTCTGTGGCCTCGGTATCGCGGCTGATGCTGACGTCTTGCGCCGAAGCGGCGGACCAGGCCTGGCAGGTGGAAACCGAAGGCCGCGACATGAATCCGCGGGTACAGCCGGCAGCGCATCCACGCGGTACCACCGTGGAAGTGCGTGACCTGTTCTTCAATACGCCGGCGCGACGAAAATTCCTGCGTACGGAAAAAACCGAATTCGGCCATCTGGAGGAAGTCGTCAAGCGCTTGGCATTGTCGCGTTTCGATGTGGCTTTCAACCTGCGCCATAACGGCCGCTCGGTGCTCAGCCTGCGCCCGGCGCATACTGAGCAAGAGGCGCAGCGGCGGGTTGCCAGCATCTGTGGCCCGGCGTTTGTCGAGCAGTCTCTGACCATCGATCATGAGCGCAGTGGGCTGCGCTTATGGGGTTGGGTCGGCTTGCCGACCTTTTCTCGCAGTCAGGCTGATCTGCAGTATTTTTGCGTCAACGGTCGCCTGATTCGCGACAAGCTGGTGGCCCACGCGGTGCGCCAGGCCTATCGTGACGTGCTGTTCAATGGTCGTCATCCGACGTTTGTGCTGTTTCTCGAAGTGGATCCCGCCGTGGTGGATGTGAACGTGCATCCGACCAAGCATGAGGTGCGCTTTCGTGACGGCCGTATGGTGCATGACTTCCTGTTCAGTACCCTGTACCGCGCACTGGCGGATCAGCGGCCGGACTCGCAAGGTCCGGCTGTGGATGAATCGGCCGGCAGCGATGTGTTGCAGCCCGCGGCCATGCCCACTGTGAGTGGGCTGAGTGCCGGGGTATTCTCCGGGCAGACGCATATGCCGCTCAACGAGCCGGCCGCGGCCTGGACGAGCGTGCCTACCGCCTTGGAGCGACCCTCACCTCAGGCACTGGCGAGCGCCCGTCAGGGTTATGCCGGGCTCTATGGTGAGGCAGGCAGTCAACCTCAGATGCCGGCAGCGGAAGAGGTTGGCGAGATTCCGCCGCTGGGCTATGCATTGGCGCAGTTGCATGGTGTGTTCATCCTTGCAGAAAACGCTGAGGGCCTGGTGGTGGTGGATATGCACGCTGCCCACGAACGCATCACCTATGAGCGCTTGAAGCAGGCGATGGAACTGGAGGGGCTACGCAGCCAGCCACTGCTGGTACCCGAATCCATGGCGGTGAGTCAGAGTCAGGCCGATTGCGCCGAGGAACATGCTGCCTGGTTTGCCCGGTTGGGCTTTGCCCTGCAGCGCATGGGGCCGGAGACGCTGGCGATCCGCGAGATCCCGGCGCTGCTGCGTCAGGCCGATGCCGCCCAGCTGGTGCAGGACGTGCTGTCCGACCTGATGGAGTTCGGTACCAGTGACCGTATCGAGGCGCACCGCAACGAGCTGCTGGCAACCATGGCGTGCCATGGCTCGGTGCGCGCCAACCGACGTCTGACCCTGGCGGAAATGAATGGGCTGTTGCGTGACATGGAACAGACTGAACGCAGCGGCCAGTGCAACCACGGGCGCCCGACCTGGACGCGCATGAGCATGGCTGAGCTGGACAAGCTGTTTTTGCGAGGTCGCTAGATGAGCCATCCTGTTGTACCCACGGTGATCTGCCTGATGGGGCCGACCGCGGCGGGCAAGACCGATATGGCATTGCATCTGGCTGATCGCCTGCCCTGCGAGTTGATCAGCGTGGACTCGGCGTTGGTCTATCGCGGTATGGATATAGGTACTGCCAAGCCCGATGCCGCCACCCTGGCCCGCTATCCGCACCACCTGGTGGATATTCTCGATCCGGCGGAAGCTTACTCCGCTGCGCGTTTTCGCACTGATGCCCAGCAGTTGATCACCGATATCATTGCGCGCGGCCGCATTCCGGTGCTGGTTGGCGGTACCATGTTGTATTACAAGGCGCTGGCTGGTGGGCTGGCGCAAATGCCCGCCGCCGATCCGGCAGTACGTCAGCGCATCGAGTTCATGGCGCTGGAGCAGGGCTGGGAGGCGGTTCACACCGAGCTTGCGAAGGTCGATCCGGTCTCCGCTACGCGTATTCACCCCAATGACCCGCAACGTATTCAACGCGCCTATGAAGTGTTTCTGCTGAGCGGCGTGACGCTGACCGATTGGCACGCCCGTCAGGCACTGGAAAATGCCGAAAGCAAGGCGACTGGCGGGGCTAATATGTCCTATACTACGCGCTATGTGGCTGTGGCTCCCCGCGAGCGGCATATCCTCCATGAACGTATTGCCTTGCGCTTTTCGCTGATGCTTGAACAGGGGTTCATTGCAGAAGTGCAGGCCTTGCATGCGCGGGGGGATCTGGATGTGTCGATGCCGTCGGTTCGCGCAGTGGGGTACCGGCAGGCGTGGGACTATCTCGAAGGGAAACTCTCCCTCGAGGAAATGGTCGAACGCGGTGTGATTGCCACCCGGCAGTTGGCAAAGCGGCAGTTTACCTGGTTGCGCGGTTGGCATGAGGATATTGAATGGTTCGACAGCCTGGATCCGAAAAGATCGGACAAGCTCTTGAAACACCTCGGGTCAATCGCCATATAGTCTTTTCATATGTTTTTAATTTATAAGCGGTTCCCATAATGGTTTCCATAAGGAGTGAGGCAATGTCAAAAGGGCATTCACTACAAGACCCTTACCTGAACGTTCTGCGTAAGGAACGTGTTCCGGTATCCATCTACCTGGTCAACGGCATCAAGTTGCAGGGCCAGATCGAATCTTTCGACCAGTTCGTCATTCTGCTGAAGAACACTGTCAGCCAGATGGTCTACAAACATGCGATTTCGACAGTAGTTCCGGGCCGTCCGGTACGTTTGCCGATGCCTGGTGATGAAGTCGAGGCTGAGAATCCTTGATAGTACGGGAGGCCTGATTGTTCTTTGAACGTCATGAGGGGGGTGAGCGCGCAGTACTCGTTCACCTGGAAGGCCAGGATGAGCAGAACCGTGAAGACCCTCATGAGTTTCTCGAACTGGTGCGCTCGGCAGGGGCAGAGGTCACTGACTTTTTGACCGTCAGCCGTTACCAGCCCAGTCCTCGCTTTCTGATCGGTGCGGGCAAGGTCGATGAGTTGCGCGGCCTGGTCAGCTCCGGTGAGAGTGATCTGGTCATTTTCAACCACGTGCTGACTCCCAGTCAGGAGCGCAACCTCGAGCGTGAGCTTGAATGTCGGGTGATTGACCGCACCGGTCTGATCCTGGATATCTTTGCTCAACGTGCCCGTACCCATGAGGGCAAGCTGCAGGTCGAGCTTGCCCAGTTGGATCATCTGAGTACCCGTCTGGTCCGTGGCTGGACTCACCTTGAGCGTCAAAAGGGCGGTATTGGTCTGCGCGGTCCGGGGGAAACCCAGTTGGAAACAGACCGTCGCCTGTTGCGTGCGCGCATCAAGCAGATCACCAAACGTCTGGAAAAGGTGCGCGGTCAGCGTGAGCAGGCGCGTCGTGCGCGGCGTCGCGCCGAAATCCCCGTCGTCTCGCTGGTCGGTTATACCAACGCTGGCAAATCCACGCTGTTCAATATGCTTACTGAATCCGCGGTGTACGCTGCCGATCAACTGTTCGCCACGCTCGACCCTACCTTGCGTCGAGTTGAGCTGGATGACATAGGTCCGGTGATCGTGGCGGACACGGTCGGGTTCATTCGTCATCTGCCACACAAATTGATCGAAGCGTTTCGTGCCACGCTGGAGGAATCCAGCCAGGCCGACCTGCTGCTGCACGTGATCGACGCGGCAGATGCGGAGCGGATGTCGAATATCGAACAGGTGAACCTGGTACTGGACGAGATCGGAGCCAGTGCGCTGCCGACGCTGGAGGTCTACAACAAGATCGATCTGCTGGAGCACTTTGAGCCGCAGATCCAGCGTGATGGCAATGGTGTGGCGGTCCGGGTCTGGTTGTCTGCGCGCGACGGTGTCGGGATGGATCTGCTGGCTCAGGCCATTGCTGAGCGTCTGTCGGAAGATGTCGTGCAGCAAAGCATTGTGCTGGGACATGACGAGGCCCGGCTGCGGGCGCAGTTTTACGCTGTCGGCGCGGTCACTGCAGAGCGTATTGCGGAAGATGGCCGGCAGGAACTGGATCTGCGTTTGCAGCGTAGCGATTTTAATCGCCTGCTCAAGCGTGAAGGTTGGCAGCTGGAAAGATTTCTCGAACAACACACTTTGCAATAATGGATAGCGGTTGCGGTTCGCGCAGCGGTCCGCATTTGCTGTAGGATTGCGGAAATGACTGCGCCGGCCATCCACGCCGGCAGAGGCAGTTTCATGGTTTTGGACAACGGAGAACGCTATGGCGTGGAATGAGCCTGGTGGCGGTAACAATTCGAATAACCAGGATCCCTGGGGAAGTGGTGGTAACCGCGGCGGCGATAACCGTGGCGGCAAGCAGGGACCGCCCGATCTGGATGAGGCACTGCGCAAACTGCAGGACAGCTTGAACGGCATTTTTGGCAACAAGAAACGCGGCAGTGGTGACGGTGGCAGCGGTCGCCGGGTCGGTGGTGGTCAGGGCATTCCCAAGGGATTGTGGGTCATCGGCGTTCTGATTCTGTTCGTTTTCTGGCTGTTCAGTGCCGTCTACAAGGTCGACGAGCAGGAGCAGGCGGTCGTGCTGCGTTTCGGTGAGTACAACCGTACCGTTGAGTCCGGTCTGCATATCTATTTCCCGCCGATCGAGAAGAAGTTTCAGCGCAACGTTACTCAGGTTCGTTCCTATCGTCAGGAAGGTCAGATGCTGACCGAAGACGAGAACATCGTTGAAGTGCCGCTGGCGGTGCAATACCGGATATCCAATCTGGAAAACTTTGTACTGAAAGTCGAAGATCCGGAAGTCAGTTTGCGCCATGCTACCGAGAGTGCTCTGCGTCACGTGGTGGGTTCTACCCCCATGCACCAGGTGCTGACCGAAGGTCGTGAGCAGATGGGTATCGAGACCACCGAGCGTCTGCAGCGCTATCTGGATGCTTATCAGACCGGCATCACTGTGGTTCAGGTGAACATCGAGAGCGCCCGGGCACCCGCTGAGGTTCAGGACGCGTTTGATGACGTGATTCGTGCTCGGGAAGATGAGGTGCGTGAGCGTAACCAGGCCGAATCCTACGCCAACGGCGTGATTCCGGAAGCTCGTGGTCAAGCTCAGCGCCTGCTGGAGGAAGCCAGTGGTTACCGTCAGGCCATGGTCGCCAGGGCAGAGGGTGAGGCGGAACGCTTCAATCTGTTGATTGCCGAATACCGTCAGGCTCCGGAAGTGATGCGCGAGCGGATGTTTATCGAGTCGATGCAGGAAGTGCTGAGTAATACCAGCAAGATCATGGTATCAGGCGATGGCAGCAACAATCTCCTGTACCTGCCGATCGACAAGTTGATGCAGCAGGGTAGTGGGGGCTCGTCCTCGTCGTCTTCCTCTGCTTCGTCTACCACCGGAGCGGACGCTTCGACACGTCTGCCGGTGCAATTGCAGCAGCGCGATCTGCGTACAAGGGAGACCCGCTGATGAGTAACAAGTCGATATTCGGACTCATAGCCGCGCTGGTAGTGATCGTGGTTGGTTTGAACAGTTTCTTCATCGTCGAGCAGACCCAGCGTGGCCTGGTGCTGCAGTTTGGTAAGGTCGTACGTGATGACGTCCCTCCGGGGCTGCACTTCAAACTGCCCTTTGTGCAGGAAGCCAAACTGTTCGACGGCCGTCTGCTGACGCTGGATACCGCTACCCAGCGTTATCTGACGCTGGAGAAGAAGGCGTTGATGGTGGACTCCTTTGCCAAGTGGCGAATTGCCAATGTGCAGCGGTATTACACCGCTACCTCCGGCGTTCGCTCCATTGCCGAAGAACGCCTGTCGCGTCAGCTCGAGTCGGGTCTGCGCAACGAAGTGGCGCGCCGCACCTTGCATGAAGTCGTGGCAGGTGAGCGTGATCAGCTGATGGCCGACATCACTGGCGACCTGAATGCCAGCGCAAGCCGCGAATTGGGTATTGAGGTGGTCGATGTGCGGGTCAAGGGCATGGATCTGCCGCGCGAGGTCAACCGCAGTGTATTCGAGCGGATGAGTTCAGAGCGTGAGCGTGAAGCCCGTGAGCACCGCGCCAAGGGTCGCGAGCTGGCCGAAGGTATTCGCGCCGATGCTGATCGTCAACAGCGAGTGATCCTCGCCGAGGCCTTCCGTGAAGCCGAGGAGATCCGAGGTCAGGGCGATGCCGAGGCCGCCGCAATCTATGCAGATGCATATAACAAGGATCCGCAGTTCTATTCCTTCTATCGCAGTCTGCAGGCTTATCGGGAAAGTTTTTCCAGCAAGTCCGACGTGCTGGTGCTTGACCCACAGAGTGATTTCTTCAAGTTTTTCAAGGGTTCGCAACAACCTTGAGTCGCCACTGACCACGCTCGTCCGCTGGACGGGTGTGGTTACGCAAAAACATGCTACAATCGCGCAGCCGGGTCATCCCCGGCTTTTTTGTGACCGGCAGTTCCGGGAAGAGGTTTGAGTAGATGTGGCAGAGTCTGGCAGCGGCGCTGTGTCTGGTGCTGGTTCTGGAAGGCCTGATGCCATTTCTGGCTCCCCGCCTGTGGAAGCGAATGCTGTCTGAAGTAAGCGGTATGAGCGACCGTCAATTGCGCATTGCCGGACTGCTGAGCATGCTGACGGGTACCGCCTGTCTATACCTGATCCGCTAGATAAAGGTTGTGAAGATGCCTACTGTTGATCGCTGGCTGTTGCCTGACGGGATCGAAGAAGTGCTGCCTGAAGAGGCCGCACGAACCGAAGCAGCCCGCCGGCAATTGCTGGATCTGTTCTCCCGTTGGGGGTATGACCTGGTCATCACCCCACACATTGAGTACCTCGAATCTCTCCTGACCGGCTCCGGTCATGATCTGGAATTGCAAACCTTCAAGATGATCGACCAGCTGTCCGGGCGCATGCTCGGTCTGCGTGCCGACATTACCCCTCAGGTGGCGCGCATTGATGCGCACACCTTGGGTGCCGAAGGCCCCAGTCGTCTATGCTATTGCGGTAGTGTTCTACACACCTTGCCGCGCCCACTGTCCACATCCCGTAGCCTGATTCAGCTGGGTGCCGAACTCTATGGTGATGCCTCCAGTGCCAGTGACATCGAAGTCATAGCGCTGATGCTTGAAACCCTGGCAGCCAGCCGCGTCGAAGGCGTTCATCTGGATATCGGTCACGTTGGCATCTACCGTGGCTTGGTGCAGGCCGCGGGCCTGGACGGGCCTGCCGAGCGCGCATTGTTCGATGCATTGCAACGCAAGGCGGTGGACGAGGTGCGTGAATTGACCTCGCGTATCGAACAAACATCCCTGGCCGCCATGCTGTGCAGCCTTGCGGAGCTGTCCGGTGGTGTTGAAGTGCTGGAACGTGCCCATGTCATGCTGGACGGCGCCCCGGAAGCAATCATGGCAGCGCTTGATGAGCTGGCGGAAATCGCCCAGGTGATCTCTCGACGCTATCCTGAGGTACCGCTGTATTTCGACCTGGCGGAGCTGCGTGGTTACCACTACCACACAGGCGTGAGTTTTGCCGCCTTCGTCGCCGGGACCGGGCAAAGTATTGCTCAGGGCGGTCGCTACGATGAGATCGGTCGGGACTTCGGACGCGCGCGTCCGGCCACCGGCTTCTCCACCGACCTGCGTCTGCTGGTCGCTTGTGGTCAGATCGACGTTGGCGGTCGCGAGCATGGCATCTGGGCACCGAATGCGAACCAATCCGGCCTGCAGGACAAGGTCATGCAACTGCGCCATGAAGGCGAGCGGGTAATAGTTGCACTGCCCGGCCAGCTTGATTCTGAAGCGGCAGATTTCGGTTGTGACCGGATCTTGCGCTTTGAAAATGATGGTTGGCAGGTAAAAGAAATTTCCATGGCCTAGGGCCAGTTCCTAACAAGTGAGGCAAGAGCTGAACATGGGTAAGAATGTTGTCATCCTGGGCACCCAATGGGGCGATGAAGGCAAGGGCAAGATCGTCGATCTGCTGACCGAGCAGGTTTCCGCTGTGGTGCGTTATCAGGGCGGACACAATGCCGGGCATACGCTGGTGATCGATGGTGAGAAGACCGTCCTGCACCTGATTCCCTCCGGAATTCTGCGCGAGAATGTGATGTGCTACATCGGCAACGGTGTAGTCCTGTCCCCTGAGGCGTTGCTCAAGGAATTGAACGGCCTGGAAGCGAAAGGCGTGCCAGTGCGCGAGCGCCTGCGCATCAGCCCCGCTTGCCCGCTGATTCTGCCTTACCACGTCGCGTTGGATCAGGCGCGTGAATTGGCGCGAGGGGAAGACAAGATCGGCACAACCGGCCGTGGGATCGGGCCTGCTTATGAGGACAAGGTTTCCCGCCGTGGTCTGCGCGTGGGTGATCTGTTCAACCCTGAACGCTTTGCCGTCAAGCTGGCCGAGGTGCTGGAATACCACAACTTCGCCCTGCAGCATTATTACAAGGTCGAGCCGATCGATTTCCAGAAAACGCTTGATGAGGCCATGGGTTACGCCGAGTGGCTCAAGCCTTTGATGGAAGACGTAACCGCGCGTTTGCATGTGCTGCGTCGCGAAGGGGTCAACATCATGTTCGAGGGTGCCCAGGGCTCCCTGCTGGACATTGATCACGGCACCTACCCCTATGTCACCAGCTCCAACACCACCGCCGGTGGTACCGCCACGGGTTCCGGTTTTGGCCCACTGTATCTGGATTACGTACTGGGTATCACCAAGGCCTATACCACTCGGGTTGGTTCGGGTCCGTTCCCGACTGAACTCTTCGATGACATCGGTGCGCGTCTGGCCGAGCGTGGTCATGAGTTTGGTTCCACCACGGGTCGTGCGCGCCGCTGTGGCTGGTTTGATGCGGTCATCCTGCGTCGCGCCATCGAAATCAACAGCATTACTGGTCTGTGTCTGACCAAGCTGGACGTGCTTGATGGTCTGGATGTGATTCAGATTTGCGTTGGCTATCGCAACGCCGCCGGCGAAGTGCTGGAAGCGCCGAGCGACGCGGACAGTTACATCGGGTTGGAGCCGGTGTACGAGGAAGTACCGGGCTGGAGCGAGTCGACTCTGGGTATCCAGTCGCTGGATGAGCTGCCGGCTAATGCGCAGGCTTATATTGCACGGATCGAGGAGCTGGTCGGTGCGCCGGTCGCCATGATCTCCACTGGCCCTGATCGTAACGAAACCATCATCCAGCAGCAGATCTTCTGATCAAGGTTGCTTCTTAAAGATCCTTCCTGATTACTCCCACGCTCAGCGTGGGAGTAATCAGCGGGCGGACCGCAACGGTCCTCAGCCCTTCAGTGTCTCCGCCAACGATACGAAACGATCCATATACGCCTGGAGGAAGTCACGGCTATTGGGGCCGATCTGGCCTTCGCTGGTGATCAGGTCTGGCTTGAACTGGATGTAGGCTTCACCGCCCAACACCACCGAACCAAGAATGCCCATGATCTGCCGCAGATGCTGTTGCGCCAGCGCCGCGCCCATGGCGCCCGGTGAAGTGCCGGTGATGGCGACGGGCTTGTTGAACCAGACGTTCTTTTCCATTGGCTTGGAGCCCCAGTCGATGGCGTTCTTCAGCACCGCAGGCAATGAACGGTTATGTTCTGGCGTGACAATCAGCACTGCGTCTGCAGCGCCGATTTCGCTGGTAAAGCGGTTTACGCTGGCGGCGCGTTCGCCTTCAAGATCCAGACTGTACATCGGCAGGTCATCTATCTGCGGGTAGCTGACGCTGAAGTGGGCTGGCAGCAGTTTGGCCAAGGCCTGTGCGTATTGACGGTTGATGGATTCACGGTTGTTGCTGCCTACGACGATTGCCAGATGTATCTTGCTCATGGACTCTCTCCCAAATGGTCATGCTTTGTCATGACGAAACTGACTTTGATGGATTTGATTATTGATCACCGAAACAGATGTATAAAGCGCGAATTTTGCGGAATTAATATCGAATAAATCGATGTTATCTGAAAATTGGTGGATATTCGGGCAACTTCATCACAGACCTTGCGGTGGTCGGTCTGGCTGGAAGTGCCCGCTGATAATGACCAGCAGCATACCAACAGCGAGTAGGGCACTGCCCAGCGCAAACAACGGTTGGTAACTGCCCAATAGCGTATACAGACCGGCCATGGAATAACCTGACGCGGCCTGCAGGACAGCAAAGCCGGCGGTAGCGTAGCCCCACAGACGTTTGTGTTCCGCTGGGCCGCCCAGTTCTGCCAGTCGCCCGGACGTCAGCGCTACCAGGCCAGGCACCATGGCGCCGACCAGAAAGGAAGATACCGAGTTGCCAAGAAATCCGCTGGCGAACAGCGGCAGGGCAATAGCCAGACATTTGATCAGATAGGCGCTTGTCAGACTGCGGTGCCAGCCCAGACGACTTGCCAGCAGCCCCGCGAGCAGCGGGCCGACAGTTGCGCCAGCACCGAAGATGGCCCATTGCGCAGCTGCTGCGGCGCTACTGTAACCTTGTTCTCGAACCAGGTAGTCGACCCAGAACACGGTATGTGGAATGAAGCCGGCGGCGTCCATGGCATAGGCAAGAATGACCAGCACCACGCCGACGCCGGCCAGCCGGGATGAGGTGGCCGGTTCCAGGCTTGGAGAAGTGGACACAGGAGGCGGCAGGCGTATCAGGCCCTGATCGCAGACAAGCCAGGCCAGCAACGACAGTCCGCCCAATGTCAGCCAACTCCACATCAGGTTGAACTGGATGAGCAGCGGCAGCAGGGTGGCCGAGAGTAATGCCCCCAAACCCACACCGCAAAACACTAATGAACCGACCACAGTGCGGCGCGTAATGGGGGCGCGGGTCAGCGCCAATGATGGCCCGACCACAACCAGAATGGCCCCACTGATCCCGGCGACCAGGCGCCAGACAAAGAACCAGGCAAAGCTGGCGGGCGCTGCGCTGCAGATAAAGCTGAGGGCGATGCTGATAAAGCAGGCAGCGAGTAGCTGCCGTATACCGACGCGTTCGGATAGCCGGTGTGCAATCAGTGCACCCACCAGATAACCCAGCAGATTGGCGGCGCCCAGATAGATCGCCGCGCTGGCGTCGAACCAGCCTTGCAGGACCAATACGGGTATCAGGGGAGTATAAGCGAAGCGGGCAAGGCCGATGCCGACCAGGGTCGCCATCATGCCGGTCAGCAGTGGCGGGATGTCGTTACGCTGGATCATCGAAATGTCTCATGCGTTCCTCAGGCGGCATTCTTGGGGCATGCACATATCCAGCTGAATGAAGGCGCCATCTTATCATCAAGGTCGCAGGGATTGGTTTACCTGTTGAGAAAAGCTGAAGGACAGGGCAGCCTGCAGGCTGCCCTTGATTTGCTCCTGATGCTGAAAGTGAATAGACAGATACTCACCTTATTGGCTTCACCTGCGGCCCTGCGCTATTACCTGACAGCGTCTGCCAGCCCGGTTTCCACCGTCGTCTCGGTCTCAGGTCCGACGTCGACGAAAGTGTCGTTGGCCAGGGTATAGGCCGGCCACTCCAGACTTTCCGTGCTGGGGTTGCCGGTCTTGGCGAAGTTGGTCCACATCAGCATCATCTGCTCGCCAATGGCGGCATCCTTGGAGCCCCAGGCCATGGAAGCATAGACGTCTGCCACATCCCCTTGGCTGCCGCTCACCCCATTGCCATTCAGGTCGCCAATTGGCGGGCGACCACCTTCCGGCGTCGTCACCAGGCCGAGCTGGAAGTTCTGCACCATACCTGCCGGGTGATTGAACAGGTAGGGCAGTTCACAGCCGTGGCAGCTTTCCAGTCCCATCTCCGCCCAGCCATCGGGTACTCGGCTGAACTTGTAGATGTATTGGTCCGACCGATAGGCGTCCGAACGTTGCTCCAGCCAGACCGGCAGAGCCGCTCGCAGCTCGGGGTAATCACCCGAAGTTACCCCCGCCATCAAGGGGATATCGCTCGGCATGCCATCCATCACGTTCTGGTAGTAGGTGCTGGGTTGGTAATGATAATCGACGTTTGGTCGGTAAGTCTGACGCGGGATGTTGTTCGCTTTATCCGCTTCGGCGAACGCCGTCCAGGGTAATGCGCGGGCTTCCTCCAGACTGCTGACCCCGACCCGGTCGAATAAGGCACTGCCGATGGCCTCGGACAATGCCAGCGAATCGCTCGGTTCGCTGGCCGTATCCAGTGGCGATGCGCCACTTTGCACAATGGCCTTGTGGAACAGCCCGGCTGCCTGGGGAGAGTTCATCAATGAATAGGTCTTGCCACCGCCGCCAGATTGGCCGAACAGGGTGACATTGGCGGGATCACCGCCGAACTCGGCGATGTTGTCCCGTACCCATTTCAGCGCCATGACCAGATCCATCTGGCCGTAGTTGCCGGACCCGCCATATCCACTTTCCTCACTCAACAGGGGATGAGCGATATAGCCGAAGGGCCCTAGGCGATGGTTTACCGTGACCAGCACTACGCCTTTGTTGGTCAGGCTGTCGGGGTTGTTGTATTGCCTGGAGTTTGCGGAAAGGATGGCGAAGGAGCCGCCATGGAACCACACCATGACCGGCAAAGCGTCGGCGTTCTTGGGGGCGGTGATATTGAGATAGAGCGAGTCCTCGCTCATGCCGCCTTCGTTGATGGCCTCCAGTGCCATGTCCTGTGCGGACTGGTCCGCCCAGGCGACGGCATCGCGAATACCTGACCAAGGTGCTGGCGGCTCTGGTGCCCGCCAGCGCAGGTCGTCCAGCGGCGGGGTGGCATAGGGGATGCCGAGAAACTGCCAGGTGTCCTCGTTCGCCTCGAAGCCGCGCAGCTCCCCGCCTGTGGTGGTAACTGTTATTCGCGGACTGGTTGTGCGCTGAAAGTGGGCCAGCGCATCTGCTGCAGCGGTAACGCTGCGTGGACGGGGGTCGGTATCGGAAAAGACGCCAGCATCCTCCAGGGTCTCCACCAGCCCTGCCAAGGCAGTACGGAAATCAGTCGGCGGCTGGTCGAAATCGATATCGGCCGCCTGCAGAGAGAGCTCGGTGCGGATGGCATCGGTAATCTGGATACCATTATTGAGATTCCCGTCGGCGTCGAGGGTCTGCAACAGGATCAGCTTGTTGTGGACTCGTTGGTCCTGCGCCGAGCTGGCGCCCTCGGTAATGCTCAGTGGTGTCAGGACTTCCGCTCCCTCGGCGGCGCCCAGTTCCAGCTCGCCGATGGCGAAGGAAAGGGTTTCTCCCGGAACATAGCGAAACTGGCCGCTCTCATCCGTGCTGCTGGCAGCGGTGCGGCTGCCTTGATAGTCCAGTCCGGAAACAGCGCTATCGACAAAGGTTCCGGTTCGCACCTTGGGATCTGAAGACGAGGAGGACGAGCCATCGAAACAGCCTGCCAGCAGCAGCGTCATCGTGGCCGGAATAATGCCGGCCAATGTTGCACGGCGATGGCTGGGATAGTGAGTAGTCATGCGAACTCCTTTTTGCTTTGCTTATTGTTGGGAAGCGCATCATTCATCGGTAAATACATCCGAAATCCAGGTCTTCACCTCGGCTTCGGCGCCCAATTCGACATAGCGCTGAGCCTGCGCGTCGTACAGGGGGAATTCCAGTTCATCAGTAATGCTCGGGTCGCCGGTCCGGGCGAAGTTGCTCCACATGGTCATCATCTGCTCGATCACCGCATCATCGGTGGCATTGAAGCCCGCCGAGGCGAAGATGTCTGCCGGATCGCCCTGGGAGCCAGTGACGCCATTGCCGTTCAGATCACCGATCACCAATGACTGACCGGTGGCCGGGTCGATGACCAGCCCCAGCAGGTAGTGGGTGATGACGCTTTCCGGCATGTTGAACAGATAGGCCAGCTCCGCCGCGTGGTAGGCAGTGACGCCTTGGGCCTTCCAGCCGGCGGGCTGCTGGCTGAAGTGCATGGCGTACTGCGGCGCTGTATTCAGGCCCGCCATCCAGGGAAATACCTCGAGCACGGTCGCGATGGGCTCTTCGGTGTCGTTGGTGTTGATCAGGAACATGAAAGGCACATCGTTCTGCCGGGCGCTTTCGAAGGCTTCCCGTTCGCTGTAAGGCTGGTAGTGGCTGTCGATATTGGTGTAGGGCACCAGCGCCGCCCCGGCCTGCATCACCTGTAGCCAACTGCGTTCGCGCATCTCTTCCAGGGAGGAGGCTTGCAATCGTTGCTGGAGCTGCACACCGATGGCCTCGGCGCTGGCCTGGGTGCGGGTATCCGGATGCAGAGTACCGCTCTGACTGATGGCCCGGTGGAACAGCCCGGCGGCCTGGGGTGAGGACATCAGCGACAGGACCTTGCGACCGCCACCGGACTCGCCAAAGATGGTCACGTTAGCCGGATCACCGCCGAATGCCTCGATATTGGCCTGCACCCACTTCAATGCGGCAACCAGATCCATCTGGCCGTAATTGCCGGAACCACCATAACCGCTTTCTGCGCTCAGATCGGGGTGGGCGATATAGCCGAACGGTCCGAGCCGATGGTTGACCGAGACCTGGACTATGCCCTTGCTCGCCAGCGCCTTGGGGTTGTTGAAGGGTTTGGTGTTGCTGGTCAGCGAAGTGAAGCCTCCGCCGTGGAACCACACCATGACCGGCAGGCCCTCGGCATCCTTGGGTGCTGTGACATTGAGATAGAGCGAGTCTTCACTCATGCCGCCTTCGCCGAAGCGTTCCAGACCCGGGTTCTGAGCGGCCTGGTCACTCCAGGCGACGGCATCCCGGGTGCCGTTCCAGGGCTCAGCCGGCTGCGGCGCACGCCACCGCAGATCGCCCAGGGGTGGTTGGGCATAAGGAATGCCGAGAAACTGCCAGGTATTCTCGTCGGCTTCGAAACCACTCAATTCACCGCCGGCGGTCTGTACCAGATGGCGCGGGCTGGTGGCGCGGGTGAAGTGCTCCAGAGCAGCATCGGCGGCGGTGACGGTGCGTGGTCGCGGGTCGGTATCGCTGAAGGCACCGGCAGCCTCAAGTTCCTCCAGCAGTGGAGTCAGGCTGGCGCGGAAAGCGGCCGGCGTCTGATCGAAATCGATCTGCGCAGCCTGCAGGGACACCGCATCGCGGATGGCATCGGTGAGCTGAATGCCATTGTTTAGCTGCCCATCGGCATCCAGCGACTGCAACAGGATGAGCTTGTTGGTTACTCGTTGATCGGTTGCTGATTCCGCGCCCTCGGTAATGCTCAGCGGAGTGAGTACGTGCGCCCCCTTGGCAGAACCCAGCGACAGATCGCCGATGGCAAAGCCGATGGTTTCGCCTGCTCGGTAATGGAATTCACCTTGTTCATCTGTGGTTGCCGCGGCGGTCTCGCTACCTTGGTAATCCAGCCCGGAAACAGCGCTGTCGATAAAGCTGCCGGTGAGCACATCGGGTTTCGAGGAGGAGGAGGACGAGCCACCGAAGCAGCCAGCCAGTGCCAGGGGCAACAGGGAAACGGCCAATACAATCGAAGGATTGCCTGGTTTGAACATGCAATACATGAGATTTAACTCCATTATTATTTTTTTAAGCCTTTCGAGCATTCTCCTTCTGCGGGAGCCTGCTGCGAGTTCACATCTACTGTCTAACGAAAGGGTACTTCGTCCCTGATCGGGGACGCAGGACAGTATAGGAGTGAGGTTTGAGACGCAACCAGGATTAGTTGTTGGTTGGGGTTGTTTGTGTAATTGTGTTGATTGTCGGGGGGGAATTAATATATTCGCATTAGCGAGACAGATTTTATATATGTCTTTGTTGGTGTAGAGCGCTTGCCGCTACTTTTTTCTGACGAAATTGAATCATCGCCTGGCAGAAGATTGCCGCTCCGGATGTGACTGCTGATTCAGATTGGGAATGAACAGTCATTTTTATTGTGACTATCGCAAATCGGATTTCAATCGGGTTAGAAGAGCTGGCAAGATTGGATGCAGAGAAGGTGTCTCGCTCAGGTACTGCAGAGTGAGACAAGCAGAGGATCAAAAACGCTGAGTATAAAACAGCGCATAGTTTCGATGCCTTCGTTGGGTTGTTTGATACCGGCATTGGAGTAATGGATCGCCGGTACACCGAGTCGGCCTTTTTGTTCAACGCATAGCGAACAGCTCCTGGTGGAAGTGCTGATGCACCGGGAAACCCTGCGCGGCAAAATCCCGCCGCAATGCCTCACCAAAGCCTGCCGGGCCGCAGAACCAGATGCTTGCCTCGCGCCATTCCGGAACGCTGGTGCGGATACGTTCTGCAGTCAGATAACCATCGCGGGCATTAACCAGTACGTGCAAACGCACCTCCGCATGGCTGGCATCGTCGACCAGTTTGGCCAATGCCTGTTCATCTACTTCTGCAGTGCTATGGAAAAAGTCCACCGGCTGAGCGTTATCCGGGTGGCTGGTCAGGTACTGCATGCGGGCGATGAAGGGCGTCACACCAATGCCACCGGCGATCCAGATCTGTCGTGGACGGAAATCAGCAAAGGTGAAGCAGCCGTAGGGTCCCTCAACCGTTACGGATTGACCGATTTTCAAACGCTGATGCAAGGTGCGGGTATGGTCCCCCAACTCCTTGACTGCAAAACTGATACGCGGATCACTAGGGTGCCAGACTGAAGCAATGGTGTAGGGGTGAAAACCTTCTTTTGCATCTGAGGTGACAAAGGCAAATTGGCCAGGCTGGTGTCCCGGCCAGTCAGGCACACGGGTCTCCACCGCCAGCGTCTTGACGCCGGCATAGTAATGCAAGCCGGCAATGTAGCCCTGCACCTGCCGTTGTGCGCCCACCCGACCCAGCAGCACGATCACCGCAGACCAGCTGCCGGCAGCGAGCAGCAGGGCCGTCAGCCATCCGACCGGCGAGCCCCAGTAGCTGAACTTGAGCAGCACCAGAGTGTGTGCCACCAATACCAGATAGATGGCCGCCAGCAGGCGGTGTGTCAGATAGAACAGACGATAGGGAAAGCGCTTGACCAATGCCAGCGCGATCAATAACACGGCACCATAAAAGGCCCACTCGCCGAGACTTTCAGCGAGCCCACGCTGGCTGGTCAGAAATGCCTGCAACGGCTGCTCCAGAACACCGGCACCTTTCTGCGGACGCTCAAGCCAGCCCCAGCCCACCGCCCATTTCGGCCCTTTGGCCGCCAGCCAATGTATAACAGAGATCACCAGCGCGCCGATGCCAAGCCATTTATGCAGCCGGTACATCTTGTCGAGCCCGTCCAGTCGAGACTCCAGCCAGCGGTGCCGCAGGGCCAGCAGCATGGCGATGCTCATGCAAGCCATGGCCAATACGCCCGTCAACTGTACTAGCGTATTGCGCCAGGGGAAGAACCCGGTCCGCCCGAACAGGCCAGGCTCGGCAACCAGCCAGAGGACGGCAAGTAGCACTAGAGTCAGCCAGAACACCCATTTCAGTTTACGCATATCAGCCCCCTGCTGAATCAGATCTTTGAGTCACTGTATTAAACTCCACCGGCGAGCATCGCGCCCTGATACGCATCAACTAGACTGAAGGCAGGCTCGAGGGGAAATATATGCAGGAAGGTATAAGCGCTTTGGTGGTCATGGGAGTGACCGCCTGCGGCAAGAGCACCATTGCCGAGGCCATCGCCCAAGGCGCTGGCGGTGTCCACATCGAAGGCGATCTATTCCATAGCGCCGCCAGCATCGAGAAGATGCGCAGTGGTATTGCTCTGGATGATGATGATCGTGCGGAGTGGTTGCAGCAGCTCGGTGAATTGCTGGCTCGCGCGGTGGCAGCAGGGCAGAAGCCGGTGTTAAGTTGCTCTGCATTGAAAAGTCGCTACCGGGATCAGCTACGGGCAGCGGTTCCTGGCTTGGGGTTTGTATTTCTGGATATTGATCAGACTGAAGTGCAGCGCCGTGCTGCTCTGCGCAAGGGGCATTTCATGTCCCTGACATTGATCAGCAGCCAGTTCTCCACGCTGCAGAGGCCGGATAACGAACCCGGGGTATTGACGGTGGATGCGACGCTGCCGGTAGCGGAAATCAGTCGCCAGGCGGTTGAATGGTGGAAGGCCAGCTAGAACCAACAGGCGCGGAGTCTGCCGGCGACCCCCGGACACCGCCGGGGCTCATTCACCAGGCCGATGTCGTCGGCACAAGGTTGTTGATTCATCAGGCTTTATCTGGACGTTGCGCGATTCGCACGGCTACTCTCGGGCTCTTGATAAAAACCACAATATTTCTCAGGAGCAACCGATGAGCGAAGTGACTACCGAATTGAGTGGCGGCGTACTCACGATTACCATCTCCCGTCCGGAAAAGAAGAACGCACTGACCAACACCATGTATGAGGCGCTGGCCGATGCGCTGGAGCGGGTTGAAGCGCAGGCTGATATCCGGGTTGCTGTCATTCAGGCGGATGGCGAAATCTTTTCCGCCGGTAATGATCTGGGTGAGTTCACCCAACAGTCCACCGGCAACGGCCCGGTGGTGCGTCATGTTGAGCGGTTCCTGCGCAATATCGTTACAGCCAGAAAACCGGTAATCGCTGCAGTGCAGGGCAAGGCGGTCGGCGTGGGCACCACCATGCTGCTGCACTGCGACATGGTATTACTGGCCGACGACGCCCAGCTGATCGCTCCTTTCATCAACCTCGCGTTGGTGCCTGAGGCCAGCTCCAGTCTGCTTATGCCGCTGCGCATAGGCCACGTACGGGCCTTCGAGATGTTCGCGCTCGGTGAGCCCATAGGGGCGGCGGACGCACTGGCCTGGGGACTGGCTAACCGTGTGGTCAGCCGTGACCAGTTGCGCACGGAGACCCAGCGTCTGGCAGCCCTGGTAGCGAGCAAACCAGCCGGTGCACTGGCACTGGCCAAGGGGCTGATGCGTAACACCGAACAGGTGCTCGAGCATATGGGGCGGGAAAGTCGTATCTTCTCTTCTCAGCTGCGCAGCGAAGAGGCCAAGGAAGCGTTTCTGGCGTTCGCTGAGAAGCGCCAACCGGATTTCAGCCGGGTGAGTAAAGCTGAGGAAGTCTAGGTTCCTTTCTGCAACAGCTCCAGGCGAATCTTGCCAATCGCCGCCATGGGATTGAGCCCCTTGGGACAGACCCAGGCGCAGTTGCCGATGGTGCGGCAGCGGAAGAGGCTGAAGGGATCTTCCAGCCGTTCCAGCCGCTGCATGGTGGCTTGGTCGCGACTGTCGACGATGAAGCGCCAGGCCTGCAGCAGGCCGGCCGGGCCAACGTATTTCTCCGGATTCCACCACCACGACGGGCACTGGGAAGAACAGCAGCCGCAGAGGATGCATTCATAGAGCCCATCCAGTTTGGCGCGTTCTTCGGGGGACTGAAGATGTTCCATGGTGGGTGCGGGGTCATGATTGATCAGCCAGGGCTGGATGCTGCGGTATTGCTCGAAGAACAGCCGCTGATCCACCACCAGATCGCGGATCACCGGCATGCCGGGCAAAGGACGGATGATCAGCTTGCTGTTGCCATTCACCACCTCAGATACCGGCGTGACGCAGGACAGCATGTTCTTGCCATTGATATTCATGCCATCCGAGCCGCACACCCCCTCTCGACAGGAGCGGCGGAACACCAGGGTCTGATCGGTTTCGTGCAGATGCTCCAGCACATCCAGCACCATGCGAGCCCGGAACTCGTCAGGCACCGAAAACGATTGCATCCAGGGCTGCCGCTCTTCTTCGGGGTGATAGCGATAGATCTGCACATCGATCATGGCTGATGTTCCTCGGCGAGTTGAAGAGGGCACCACTTCTGATAGCCCCGGTTCTACTTGAGTATAGACCGGAGCCACCCGTTGCCGACACGCAGCGGTTTGCAGTATGGCGCTCTCAGCGCAAGGCGATCTGCGCCTGGGTTTCCAGCTCGGCTTTCAGCGCCGGCTCGAGTTGCAGCTGGCGTGCCAGCTCGTCGAGATAGGCGCGCTCCATATAGCTTTCTTCATCGGCCATGATGATGCTGGCCAGATACATTTCCGCGGCGATTTCCGGCGTCTTGGCTGATTGCGCAATATCGGCGGGATCCAATGGCTTGCGCAGTTCCTGATCGAACCACTGCTTGAGCTGCGGGTCGCCGGTCAGCTTGGCGACTTCGCCATCGATCAGTTCTCGCTCACGATCATCGATATGGCCGTCGGCCTTGGCTGCGCCGATGATGGCACGCAGGATCGCCTGACTGTGTTGTTCCACCTCGATGGCCGGCACACGGTCGACGGTCCGTGGTGTGTCTTCGATAGCCGGTACGCCGGGCTGATTCTGATTCTGCTTCTGGGTCTGCCAATTGCTGTAGGCTTTGTATGCCACCACGCCGAGTGCTGCCAGGCCACCATAGGTAACCACCTTGCCACCCATCTTGCGCGCCTTCTTGCTGCCCAGCAGCAGACTGACCGCGCCACCGCCCAGTGCGCCACCGCCGATGCTGCCAAGCAATCCGCCCAGTGGGGAACCGGTGGCTGGTGGAGCTGTCGGATTGGCTCTGCTGGTACTCTGGTTCTGGTTCTGCAATAGATCCTTTCCTGCGTTGAGCAATTGATCAAGCAGACTGCGTGTGTTCATGGCTACCTCTACTGAATGGGCGCGTTATGGTATTTTCATCGTGCTGAAGCTAATGTTGGTACACGTTGGCAATGTATGGTTCCCCTGCGCCGGGGCATACCAGCCTACACTTCTTCAGAAACGAGCAGGAGCAGAATTCATGTTCAATTATGTCAAACGGCTGTTGCCGGGCGTGGGGCTGGCGCTCGCTGCGCTATCGGCCAATGCGCTGGAAGTGGGTGACCTGGCGCCGAATTTTGAATTGCCTGGTTCGGATGGCGAAATCCATCGTCTGGCAGATTACCGGGACAAGCAGGCAGTGGTACTGGCCTGGTTCCCGCGAGCTTATACCTCCGGCTGCACCATCGAATGCAAATCGCTTGCGGAGAACGGTCATCTGATTCGTGAGTATGACGTCAGCTACTTCATGGCCAGCGTCGATCCCTTGAGCAAGAACAAGGGCTTCGCTGCCGAGACCGGCGCCGATTTTCCGCTGCTCAGCGATGAGGATAAATCGGTAGCCAAGGCCTATGGCGTACTGCACCCGTTGGGCTTTGCCAGACGACACACCATTTATATCGGTGCCGACGGGCGGGTGTTGAAGATAGATACGGATGTGGAGCCGGCCACCTCGGCTGAGGATATGGCCGCGACCCTGGGTGAACTTGGTGTTGATCGACGCGAGACCGCGCAATAACGCTGCAGAGTCTAGGCTGACTTCAGCTCACAGATCCAGATGGTATGGCGTGCGCCGCGATTACCGTGGGCGAACACCTGCACTTCTTCAGCTTTGAAGCCGGCCTTGCCGAGCCGGTTGGAAAACTGCCGGTCGGCGGTCGCGGACCAGACGGCGAGAATGCCCTTGGGTCTCAGCGCGCGAGCGCAGGCGGTCAACCCATCAAGGGAGTACAGCCAGTTGTTGTTGCTGTGGGTAAGGCCTTCGGGACCATTGTCCACATCCAGCATGATGGCATCGAACCCCCTGGGCTCGGCCTGCAGGATTTTCGCCACGTCCTCATTCAGCACCCTGGCGCGAGCATCCTGCATCGGATTGCCGGCCTTGGCACCGAGCGGCCCGCGGTTCCATTCGATCACCCCTGGCACCAGCTCCGCCACCTGTACCTCGGCGTCCTTGTTCAGATGCTGCAACGCCGACGCCAGGGTGAATCCCATGCCCAGACCGCCGATTAACACGCGTGCGTTGGGGCGCGCAGCAATCCTCTTGCAAGGAATGGCAGCCAGCGCATCTTCGGAGCCGTGCATGCGCGTGTTCATCAGCTGTCCGCCCTTGCCGCCCTCCAGCTTGATGACGAAGTCCTCGCCGTACTCGAACAGGCACAGGGCACCGCCGTTATTCGGAATGGGCGCGGTATCAAGCAGTATGTAACGTTTCATGGTGATCTCGGGTCGACGATAAAGGTGACAGTATGCCTGTTCAGGTGGCGGCTCTTGGCGTCACCGGCATCTGCGGAGCCAGACGCCACATGGCAGTGAGGCATAGCAGAAGGGCGCCCAACGCTAATGCCCCACCTACCAGTCCGATATTGGCCAGCCCCATTTGAATGGTGATCTGGCTGCCCAACAGGGCACCGGCACCGATACCAACGTTGTAGAGGCCCGAGAACAGCGCCATCGCCACATCGGTGGCGTCGGAAGCCATCTTCAACACCCGCGATTGCAGCGCAAGAGTGAAACAGAGGATGGCGATACCCCAGACAAAACAGACCATGCCCAGCCCCCAGAACGTATCGGCCGAGTACAGAAGCAGCAGCATGCACAGAGCCAATGCGAGCAAGGTGCCCACCAGCACGCTGCGCGGATAGAAGGGGCTGTAACGGCTGAACAGCAGGGCGCCGAACAGCCCTGCACCGCCGAACAACAGCAGCAGTCCGGTGATCTGGTTGCCGATCAGACCGCCTATTTCGCGGGCGAAAGGTTCGATATAGCTATAGGCGGTAAAGTGCGCCGTGACACCCAAGACGACCAGCACATAGACAGCCATCAGTGCAGGGCGTTTGAGTAACATCGGCAGGCTCCTGAGTGATCCGGCGTTCTGGCTGGGCAACAGGGGCAGCATGCGCATCAGGCATACCATGGTCAGTAATGCGACCACAGCAACACCCAGGAAGGTGACACGCCAGCCCACCAACTGGCCTACCAGCCGGCCCAGGGGAATACCCAGCACCATGGCCAGCGTTGTGCCGGTAGCCAGCAGGCCGAGAGCTTGTGCTTCTCTGCCCGGCGGTGCTACGCGCACCGCGAGGGAGGCGGTGATCGACCAGAACACCGCGTGGGCCAGAGCGATGCCTGCACGACTGAGCACCAGCACGTCATAGCTCCAAGCCACATAGGACAGGAGATGGCAGACGATAAACAGCAGGAATACGCCGACCAGCAGCCGGCGACGCTCTATATTGCGCGTCAGCAGCATCAGCGGCAGTGACGCCAGAGCCACCAGCCAGGCGTATACCGTCAGCATCAGGCCGACTTGTTCCGGCAGCATGTCGAAGCTGGCGCCGATGTCGCTGAGCAGCGCCACGGGCGCGAATTCCGTGGTATTGAAAATGAAAGCGGCCAGGGCCAGCGCAACCACACTGAGCCAGTTGCCCTGAGGGGCGGTATCCGACGTTGTCATGAAGAGTGAAACCAGAGTAGGAGAGGAGCCGGATGCTTACCAGTGAGGAGCACTGGTTGCCGGGTGACAGCTATTTTAAAAGCCTGGCGGATAAAGCGCAAATTGGGTCCGCTGGGCGGTGTGCTGATTAGCCTCGCTATTCGGCTCAATAGGGATGATCGGGGCTTGCGATGATACTGCAAGCCCCGATCTGATCCTGCCGCGTCAGTTATTGATATCGACGTTCTTGGTCTCTTTGCCCACCACCAGCGCAATCAGCGTGATGAATGCCATGCTGGCAAGATACACCCCGACCAGGAAAGGACTGCCATCGCCCACACTCCACAGCCAGACGGCGATGAAGGGCGCAACGGCAGCGCCGAGGATGGACGATACGTTGTAGGAAATACCCGACCCGGTATAACGCACGTTGGTGGGAAACAGCTCTGGGAGCAGAGCGCCCATCGGCCCGAAAGTCATGCCCATCAGGCTGAAACCGAGGATCAGCCAGGCCATTACACCGACAAAGCCCATACTGAGCAGCGGCACCCACAACAGACTGAATACAATGATGCCCAGCGTAACCAGGATCAGCGTCTTGCGTCGCCCCAGTCGGTCGGCCATGAGGCCGGACAGCAGTGTGAATATGCCGAAGAACACTACGCCGACAATCAGCATCAACACGAAATTGTTATAACTGTAACCCAACCCGGACAGCTGGCCTGCTGCCGGTGCGACCGGAGCGCGGCCATAGCTCAATGAGAAGGTGGTCATCAGATAGAACAGCACGTAAGTCGCGAGCATATAGAAGGTGCCGAGAATCAGTTCACGCCAGTTCTTGCGCATCACTTCACCCAACGGCAGCTTGACCACTTTGCCGGCGGAGACGGTTTTCGAGAAGGTTGTGCTTTCCACCAGGTTCAGACGAATCCACAGACCGATGATCACCATCACCGCAGAGAACAGGAAGGGAATGCGCCAGCCCCAATCGAGAAATGCCTCGGACGGCCGCGATGGATCATCCGACGGCAAGGCGGCGGCGACGATCAGAAATAACCCGTTGGCTATGATGAATCCCAGCGGCGCACCCAGCTGCGGGAAGGTGCCGAACAGAGCCCGTTTGCCTGCTGGAGCGTTCTCTGTGGCGACCAGCGCGGCGCCTGACCACTCTCCACCAATGGCAAAACCTTGTGCCAGACGCATGATCACCAGCAACAAGGGAGCCCACCAGCCAATCGAATGGTAGGTCGGCAGCAAGCCGATCAGAAAGGTGGCGATACCCATGGTGAACAGGGCGTAAATCAGGGTTTTCTTGCGCCCGACCTTGTCACCCAGATGTCCGAAAAACACAGCCCCGAGCGGGCGGGCGATCATTGCTGCACCAAAAATGGCGAAGGAGGCCAGCAGCGCTGTGGTTTCGTTGCCAGGTGGAAAGAACAGATGGGGAAAGACCAGTACCGCAGCCGTCGCGTAAACGTAGAAGTCATAGAACTCGATGGTGGTACCGACGAGACTGGCGAGCATGACGCGAGAGCGGGAGTTGGCTGGAGCTTCTTGGCTGGAGACAATATTTTCGGGCATGGGCGGCGGGCATTTTTTTAATGAATGAGCTGTCACGTAAACAGCGGCGGGGCCGACTGTGACGAATGAGACAGGGTGGGGCGTTATCTTCGCTGATCTGAGGCGACAGTGGTAGCTTTGCTGCTGATTATGGCAGGCTGCTGCAGAAAGCATTAAAGTGGCGGCCCCAAAACTGCAGAGCGAATGCCATGCTGGCCCACAGCGCAGAACTGACCATGACCGTCCTTATGACACCGGACAAAGCAAATTTTTCCGGCAACGTGCATGGTGGTGCTTTGCTCAAGTACCTGGATGAAGTCGCCTACGCCTGTGCCAGCCGCTACGCGGGGCATTATGTAGTGACCATGTCCGTGGACCAGGTTAACTTCCGCCAGCCTATTCAGGTGGGTGAGCTGGTGACCTTCCTGGCTTCGGTCAATTACACGGGGACGACTTCGATGGAGATCGGTATCAAGGTCATCACTGAAGACATTCGCGCCAAGACGGTTCGCCACACCAATAGCTGCTTTTTTACCATGGTCGCGGTGGATGATAACGGCAAGCCTACCTCTGTCCCGCCGCTGGAGCAGGTTACCTCCGAGCAGAAGCGCAGGTTCTTCCAGGCCGGGCAGCGCAGGCAGATTCGCCGTGAGTTGGAGCAGCGCTATCAGGCAATGAAAGCGACCGACTTCAATGTGGATAGCTCAGCATGACCAAGACATTCGCTCTATTCGCGCTCACCGCTGTGGCTGAAATTGTGGGCTGCTATCTGCCATACCTCTGGTTAAAACAAGGCAAGAGTGTGCTGCTGTTGATCCCTGCAGCGGCATCGCTGGCGCTATTCGCATGGCTCCTCTCGCTTCACCCAACGGCTGCTGGCCGGGTCTATGCGGCCTATGGAGGTGTCTATATCGGCACGGCCATTATCTGGCTCTGGTTGGTGGACGGCATCAAGCCGACAATCTGGGACCTGGTTGGGTCAGCTGTGGCCATTCTGGGAATGGCGATCATCATGTTTGCGCCCAGGGGGGCGTCTATCTGAAGCGGCGCAGGCTTGCTGTATTCTGGACATAATAAAAAGCCGACCTTGTGGGTCGGCTTTTCTCATACTCAAGCCGGCTGTGCGACTTCAGCAGCTATATTGCTCCCCAGCGTCTGCTCAACAACACCACCGACCATGTCCGCTGTGACGGCGCTCAGGGTCCAGCCCAGGTGACCGTGACCGGTGTTGTAGAACACGCATGGTGATTTGCCGCGTCCGACCTTGGGCATCATGTTTGGCATCATTGGGCGTAAACCGGCCCATGGCACCACGCTCCGGGTGTTGACGCCCGGGAAGCACTGGTTCACCCAGTCCACCAGTGGACGAATGCGGTCAGCGCGAATGTCACGGTTATAACCATTGAATTCGGCGGTGCCGGCCACTCGGAAGCGATCATTGCCCAGACGGCTGCTCACCAGTTTGGTCTCGTCGTCCAGCAGACTGACGTTCGGTGCCGAAGCGCGACTGATCTCGTCGGTCAGGTTGACGGTGATGGAGTAGCCCTTGACCGGATAGATATTTACCCGATCGCCCAGTTGTGCAGCCAGGTCGCGGCTCGCGGTACCGGCGCAGATGACTATGCCGTCGAAGTGCTGCACCTCGTCGCCCGTGGTACTACCAACGGTCACGCTGGCCCGCTGGCCATCGGTCGCTACCGCTTTCACATCCTGATTATAAAGACAGCGCACACCCAGGCGATCGATGGCAGCCGCCAGGCCGTGGGTGAATTTGTGGATATCCCCGGTGGAGTCACATTCGGTGAAATAGCCGCCGTAGTACTGGCCGGCCAAGGTCGGCTCAATGGCGCGCATTTCCTCCAGGGTCACGGCTCGGCGGGGTAGACCGCCTTCGGCCAGCAACCGGGAAACCTGCCCGGCGTGCTCGAAGCCGGCCTTGTCGCGGTAGATGTGCAGGATGCCTTGCTTCTTCAGGTCGAAGTCGATGCCCTCTGCCTCGGCCCAGGAAAAAAGATGCTCACGCGCGGCGACCGCCAGACGGGCTGTTTCAATGGTGTTCTGGCGATAGTGGGGAATCGAGCCGATGAACTCGGCGAACCAGGAGAGCTTGTGCCAGCTGGGTTTTGGGTTGACCAGCAGTGGTGCATCACTCTTGAGCATCCACTTCAGGCCCTTGACGATAGTTGACCAGTGATTCCAGACCTCGGCGTTCGAGGCGGATAGCTGGCCGCCGTTGGCAAAGGAGGTTTCCATTGCGGCGTAGCGGTGTTTCTCGAACAGTGTGACCGAGAAGCCGCGCTTGGCCAGGGCATAGGCAGTAGTGACGCCGGTGATTCCGCCACCAATGACAGCGATTTTTTTCATTGTTGTCGCTCCAGATACGTCAGGGTTCGAGCCCGCGCGCACCAATGCGCAGCGAGCGCCCCCTCTGTCCTGGACCTGAGAGTTTCACGGGGCGCTCACGCGCTTCCGCTTGCTCCTTCGGTGCGCCCGCTGACGATTGCGGACGACTCTTCAGAGTTCACCGGTGATAGCGGTCCTTTTTGCCTGAGAGTTTCCGGGGCGGTTGCTCCTTCGGCGCTGCGGCGATCACGCCGGCAGTCTCTCCCGATATCACTTCGATCTTCACCAGTCCGCCATGCAGCAAGCCGGTGTAATCATGGCAACTACCCTGCCAGAAAAAATCGCCGTTGTAACCTTAAACTTTCGGATGAGCAGGCATAAAAAAGCCCGGCTTGTGGCCGGGCTCCTATTCGGCAAAACGCTTATTTTTGGTAAGCGTTTACTGCCTTTACAATTTCCGCACGGGCTTCGTCAGCATTGCCCCAGCGGTCGATCTTGACCCACTTGCCGGCTTCCAGATCTTTGTAGTTTTCAAAGAAATGCTGGATCTGCTGGATCAGCAGCTCGGGCAGGTCGGTGTGTTCCTTGATGTCCTTGTACAGCACGGAGAGTTTGTCGTGCGGGACAGCAATCAGTTTGGCATCGCCACCACCATCGTCGGTCATGTGCAGCACGCCGACCGGACGGCAGCGGATGACTGCACCAGGAGCAACCGGGTGAGGGGTGACTACCAGCACGTCCAGCGGATCGCCATCGTCGGCCAGGGTATTCGGAATGAAACCATAGTTGGCCGGGTAGAACATCGGTGTCGCCATGAAGCGGTCGACGAACAGTGCGTTGCTATCCTTGTCGATCTCGTACTTGATGGGCGCATGGTTGGCCGGGATTTCGATGGCGACATAGATGTCGTTGGGGACGTCTTTGCCTGCTGGGATCTGGTCGTAGCTCATGGGTTACCTGATGCGGGACACGGTGAAATGGGATGAACGTCTGTGTAGCTGACGCCATGAAAAATATGGGCGGAGATTATAGGCGCTTGGGCAGGGTTTACCAAGTTAAACCTTAATCCAGCACATCACTGTGCCCGCCGTCCTGTGGATTGGCGGGCACAGTGATCAGTTTCAAACGTCGAACGGGGGCAGCTTGCGCTCAACCGGCAGGTTCTGCAGGCGCACATAATCCGGCAGGCCATTCTTGAACGGCGGAGTGTCTTCGCCCTGAATCAGCGGCGACAGGTACTCACGGCAAGCGTCGGTGATATGGAAGCCGTCCTCGGTAATGAACTCGCGCGGCATGAACTTCTCGACGTTGGCCACTTCGCTCAGTGGCGCTTCGATGATGTCCCAGCGGTAGGGCGCGTCTTCGAGGCGGCGAATCGCCGGCATGATGGCATTCTTGCCTTCCAGGGCGATACGCACGGCTGCCTGACCCAGGGCATAGGCCTGATCCACGTCGACTTTGGAAGCGATGTGACGAGCGGCACGCTGCAGGTAATCGGCGACCGCCCAGTGATATTTGTAGCCGAGCTTGTCGCGCACCAGGTTGGCAATGGTTGGCGCAACGCCGCCCAGTTGCGCATGGCCGAAGGCGTCTGTCAGGCCTGTTTCGGAAAGGAACTTGCCTTCGCCGTTCTTGATGCCTTCGGAAACGCCAATCACGCAATAGCCGTGGGTCTTTACACATTCATCGACACGGGCCAGGAAGGTGGCTTCGTCGAACTCGATTTCGGGGAACAGCAGGATGTGCGGCGCCTCGCCTTCGGCTTCGCTGGCCAGGCCGCAAGCGGCGGTGATCCAGCCGGCGTGACGGCCCATGACTTCGAGGATGAACACCTTGGTCGAGGTGGCGCACATGGAGGCCACGTCATAGCCCGCCTCGCGGATGGAGGTGGCAACATACTTGGCGACCGAACCAAAACCGGGGCTGCAGTCGGTGATCGGCAGATCGTTGTCGACTGTCTTCGGCACATGAATGGCCTGAATCGGGTAGCCCATGGTTTCCGCCAGCTGGGAAATCTTCAGGCAGGTGTCTGCAGAATCGCCGCCGCCGTTATAGAAGAAGTAACCAATATCATGGGCCTTGAATACGTCGATCAGACGCTCGTATTCAGCGCGGTTGGCTTCCAGACTTTTCAGCTTGTAACGGCAAGAGCCGAAAGCACCGGAAGGGGTGTGGCGCAGGGCAGCGATATTTTCCGCTGACTCGAGGCTGGTATCGATCAGGTCCTCGGTCAGGGCGCCAATAATGCCATTGCGACCAGCATAGACTTTACCGATGCGGTCCGGATGCTGGCGCGCAGCTTCAATCACCCCGGCAGCGGAGGCGTTGATGACTGCGGTTACTCCGCCTGATTGGGCATAAAAGGCATTTTTGACGGTCATGCTGACTCCATGATGTGTGGGCTGATGCCAGATACGACAACCGACTACCGAAACGGTTGCACGAGGTCTGTCACTGACTGCAGAACGATGGTTGGCGAAAGAATGGCGCGCATGATAGCTGAATGGACGCCATTTTGCATGATTGCCTGTCGGGTAGTGTCAGCCCTTCTTCCCAGCGGCATACCAGATGCGAGGACTGGGGGGAGGGGGCAGCCCATGTTAGTATCGGCCGCTTGACAGATTGACTACAGGGTTGGCCGATGCATCTGCACATTCTCGGTATTTGCGGTACGTTCATGGGGTCGCTGGCCCTGCTGGCGCGGGATCTCGGACATCAGGTCAGCGGCTCCGACGCCAACGTCTATCCGCCCATGAGTACTCAGCTGGAAGCCCAGGGCATTCAGTTGATGGAAGGATATGACGCCGCGCATCTGGACCCTGCACCGGACATGGTGGTCATCGGCAATGCCCTGTCGCGTGGTAACCCGGCAGTGGAGTACGTGCTGGACAAGGGTATTCCCTACGCCTCCGGCCCCGAATGGCTGGCTCGCTATGTGCTGCAGGACCGCTGGGTGCTGGCAGTCGCCGGAACCCACGGCAAGACCACCACCTCCAGCCTGCTGGCCTGGATTCTCGAAGATGCCGGCATGGCGCCCGGATTTCTGATTGGCGGAGTTCCGCAGAACTTTGGCATTTCCGCCCGTCTGGGCGACACGCCATTCTTTGTAGTGGAGGCAGACGAATACGACAGTGCCTTCTTCGATAAGCGCTCGAAGTTCGTCCATTACCGCCCGCGCACTGCCATTCTGAACAATCTCGAATTTGATCACGCCGACATATTCCCCGACCTGCCCGCCATTGAACGGCAGTTTCACCATCTGGTGCGCACCATTCCCTCCAGTGGATTGATCATCTATCCGCAACAGGAGCAGGCGTTGCAACGGGTAGTCGACATGGGCTGCTGGACGCCTTGCCAGACGACCGGAGAGGACGGCAACTGGCAGGCCAGATTGCTGGCAGCCGACGGCTCGCGCTTTGAAGTCTGGCTCGATGGCGTATTGCAGGGCGTTGCCGAATGGCAGCAGACGGGCGCGCACAGCGTAGCCAATGCACTGACTGCCCTGGCGGCAGCGCGGCATGTCGGCGTTACACCACAACAAGGCATCGCCGCGCTCGCTGGCTTTGCCAGCCCCAAGCGGCGCATGGAGAAACTGGCCGAGATCAACGGCATCACCTTGTACGACGACTTCGCCCACCATCCCACCGCCATAGCAACCACCCTCGCCGGATTGCGCGCACAGATTGGTGGCGAGCAGCTTGTTGCCGTGATCGAGCCACGCTCCAACACCATGCGTTTGGGCAGCCACATGGCCGCTTTGCCGGCCAGTGTGAAAGACGCCAGCGAGGTTGTCTGGTATCAGCCGGCAGGCCTGGACTGGTCGCTGGACGGCGTGGTCGAACAAAGCCCGGTTCCGGCACAGGTCATGACCGATATCGATGCCATCATTGATCAGGTGGTGGCCCGCGCCGCGCCCGGTACACGCATCGTGATCATGAGTAACGGCGGCTTTGGCGGCATCCATCAACGCATGAAGCAAGCGCTGGAGATCAAGCATGGCTGAGCGGAGAGTGACACTGGCAGTAACCGGTGCATCCGGCGCGCAATATGCGCTGCGCCTGTTGGAGTGTCTGGTCCAGGCCGAGGTGCAGGTGCTGTTTCTCATCTCGCAGGCTGCCCAGCTGGTCGTGGCCACCGAGACCGACATGCAGTTGCCACCCAAGCCCCAGGCGCTGGAGCAGTTTCTTACCGAACAATACAATGCCAGACCAGGGCAGATTCGCGTCTACGGTAAACAGGATTGGATGGCCCCGGTCGCCTCCGGCTCTGGCGCGCCCTCAGCCATGGTCGTCTGCCCGTGCAGCACCGGCACTTTGTCAGCCATCGCCAGCGGCGCCAGCAACAACCTGATCGAACGCGCCGCTGACGTGGCACTCAAGGAGCGTCGGCAACTCATCCTGGTGCCGAGAGAAAGCCCCTATTCCACCATCCACCTGGAAAATATGCTCAAGCTCAGCCAGATGGGAGCCGTAATCCTCCCCGCCAGCCCCGGCTTCTATCACAAGCCTCAATCCATCTATGACCTGGTGGATTTTGTCGTGGCGCGGATTCTCAACCAGCTGGGCATCGAGCAAAGCATGCTGCCACGGTGGGGCGAGTAATGGGGCAGCGTAGTTATCCGGGCATTCGACGGGCGACGACACTGCTGTTGGGCGGAGCCTTCATTTGCCTGCACAGCAACGCCGAAGCAGCAGGCAAAGTGGATCTGCTGGACGAGACTAAAGAATTACTCGGCGAGTTAGTCGCGCCCGTTCCTGCTGAGCCCTATTGGTATGTGCAGGGCAGTGTCTGGACCACTCACTTCAGTCCCCAGCCGGATCATAATAACCATCAGGATTTGATCGGCATTGAGCGTCACCGCGAGAACAGCTACCTATGGGGTGCGGCGACTTTCCGCCATTCCTTCGGCGGACGCTCTTATTATGCCTATGGCGGGAAACGTTTCGATTTTTCGGGTACGCCCTTCAATGCCAAGCTCACCGCGGGTTTGATGCATGGGTATAAGGGTGAGTACCGCGATAAAATCCCGTTAAACCACTTTGGCATCGCGCCGGTGGTCATTCCTTCTGTTGGCGCCAGTTGTGGACCGGTCGGTGTTGACCTGGTGCTGCTAGGCGCCGCAGCGACGATGGTTAACGTCGGTATTAAGTTCTAACTACCGCCGCAGCGAGTGCACCCGCTCGCGAGCCTCAGTTTTCCGTTTTCACCGCGCGCTGCATCAACGCCGCCATCTGCTGCTTGGCAATCACATGCCCATGCGCTGCCGCCTTGGCCAGCCACATCAAAGCGGTATTTTCATCCTTCGGCACACCAATTCCCTTGATATAAAGCTGGGCAAGGTTATGTATTGCATCCACGCTGACTACTGACTACTGACTGCTGAGCCGTGACAGCTGACTGCAGCCAATACAGAGCGATCTCGGGCTTGTCTGCCCCAAGAAACAATAGCGCCAGATCATTTTGCGCCTCGACATCACCCGCATCTGCATCAATAAACAGATCGTAATCCACGGGCTCGACTGAAACGCACAGCATCGGTATCAGATCATCGAAAGCCAACATCGCCCGGCCGCGCTCGTCATTCTCCAGGCGGGTGATCTGGCCATCGGTCAATCGACGCCAAAGCGTACGCTTGCTGATTTCGGTAACGATGATGGCGGAGTCCAGGCTGATTGCTTTCACATTATGTCCTTGAGTGAACTTTGGCATGGCATCTGCTGTGCCAAGCTGAGCGGCTGGCACAGTTCCAGCTGTGCCAGGTGGGCGCCTAACGCCTTCCGGGATTTGGAATAGTAAACACTATTGCCAGCAGCGCAAGCCCCCATGACCCGCAAACTACCGCCCACCGCGGCCCGTAGCACTGCCGGGCCTTTTAAATAAAAGCCTGGAATGGAAGCTGCAATGGTCCTTTCAGCCCAATGGCTATCTCACATACAAATGGAGTTGAGAAATGAAAGCTCAAATGCAGAAAGGTTTTACTCTTATTGAACTGATGATCGTGGTTGCGATCATTGGTATTTTGGCGGCTATCGCATTGCCTGCGTATCAAGACTATACGGCCCGCGCCCAGGCCGCAGAAGCTGTAAACCTACTCGGCGGCCTGAAAACTCCAATTATTGATATTTCCGGTACTTCAGGCCTAGCGCATGCTTGCAGTGATGACGATGCGGTAGATGCAGTTGCTGGCACCCCCGGCACCCCCGGCAAACCAGCAGGCGCTCTTCATGAAGACAGTGGCTATACTCTGTCTGGTAAATATGTGGCATCAATCACTCCATCAGTAGAAGGGACTGAGTCCTGTGCGCTGACTGCCACGTTTGCAACTACCGGGGTTAACGACAGGGTATCTGGTCAAGAGGTAATCTTTACCTATACCGTTTCGACTGGTCAATGGGTGTGCACTTCTGACCTTCCTGATGGTGTTCGTCCTGCTACTTGCGACGCAATTTAACCTTAATTGCTTCCTCGTATAAAAAAAGCCCCCCGTATGGGGGTTTTTTATGCCTTCGATTTATCACCTCGGGCCATAAAGGGGTCAGGTACATTGACGGCCGCAGCTGGTTCCTTATAGCGATGCAGCGGGTGCTACCGCTATGGCGGCTGCTGGGTATGTCAGTACAGGTTTGACTCCAATTAAAGCATGGAAGTGTGAGACGGGTTCTGCCACAGGTATCGAGTTTAAATACCTTTCCGCGAGCTGCCGTTAACTCATAGTCGACTAATTGGGTTAGATGAAAGTTTAATTCCAATCTGCCCGGTTATTCCTGGCGCTAACAACAAACCCCGGTTCGCCGGGGTTTGTTGATTTAATAATAAAGTGACTGATTTCGGCCAGATTAAAGTTTAACCCCTCTATGAGCTATCACGCGAAGCTCACAATCATATTTATAATTGCCACCCCAGTTGAAGTCGCTGCTATCAAGGCTGGCAGCCACACTCGCTGCCAAAATTCGCTTCTCTGGGTTTCCTTGTCATAGAGCTGGACGGCGAGTTTTAAAAGATTTTCCAGCTCTGTATTGGATAGTTTGTCCCTCTTATATTCTCCTGTTTCTCCGGGTAACGGCTCTTGGACAACCCGGGCTATAAGAGAAACCTGCGGAGTGGATACCCCTTCATTGCCAACACGAAAGAATTCACGATGCTGTTCACCAACGCTTAACCAGGTGTCAGCTTTGTGGTCTGCCTTTGAGCTGTTCGGTGATCCCTTGTTCGCTTCTCCGGGTATGAGGGGCAAGGGCTAGAAGCTGTATGAGGGCAATAACGTCTGGCAGGCGATCGGGAGTGGTATACCTTCTTTTATTTCTCACGCTCAGAAACTCTCCAGGGTAATTGGGGGAAAGATGAAAGCTTAATCCAGGCTGTAAAAATAGCTCAGTGCCGGGTAAACACTTCTTCTAGGGTGCGGGCATCAAGGATGTTGTCAGCCCAGCGCTCCAGTTCGACGGCGGAGGCATGTTGCAGGGTAGCGTTTTTGAGGGCTTACACATGTGCCTCTCGCTCAAGTGCCTGTATTACCCATTGATTCAAGCTTTTGCCCTCGGCAGCAGCGGCTTGGACTATCTCGGCGTGCAGCTCCGGTGCCACTCGTATATTGAACTTGCCGGAGAAGAGCTTGAGTGGTTCGACGCCATCTTCTGCACACATATCCAGAAAAACCTGCAGAGAAATTTCGCCCTCCTTCTTCAGACCCTCAATATCTGCCGCGTAGAAGTCTGCGCCGCCATTCAGTCCAGTAAACTCGCCGCGAAACAGTTCAATCTCAGGGTCATATTGGATGACGGCGCGGTAGCCATTGATCATCATGGTGTTCTTCATGGTTTTACTCCGTTGACTCTAAACCATTCACGTATGGAGGCCACTGCTCCCTTGTCTGTATTTGGGGATGGGTGCGGGCGATGAAACACTCTCCGTTCATTGAACAAACGAACACCGATCCTTGAACCCTCCCGCTCGGATATTTCAGCACCCAGATCCAGCATCAGAGCTTCAATATCGCGCCATTGGATATTGCCGCTGGCAGGGCGGGAAAAAATCTGCTCAAGGGTCTTGTGATTTTTTTTCTTCATGATCGAATGGTACTGAAATGTAGTACTTAAAAGCAAGCGTCGATTATTCGGGTCAGATTAAAGTTTAACCTCGGCAGACAACTGGGTCGGTGACCATAAAGGAGTCAGGTATATTTACGGGTAGGCTTCGAATGCGCGGATCCGCGCGATTGCTCAAGCTCGTGAGGATTCATGCTTATGGTTGATATAGTCAACCATGTTCTGTAAGTTGACCTTGTCAACCAAATGGGTGCGCTATGAAACACCGTTTCCTCGCTGATCCGCTTCAGCAATTAACCCACGCTTACAGGTCGCACATGCGGCGGGCTATTCAGGCGTCGGGTGTCGAACTCCCTGTTACTCATGTGCGTGCGATAAAGGGGGTTGCCTTAATACCCAAATGCACGGCGCAGTTGCTGGCGGTGCGGATGCAGCGGGACAAAGCGCAGATCACCCGGGTGCTCAACGAGTTGCTCGGCGCGGGGTTGATCGTCAAGCGCGGTAATCCGGAAGATGGTCGCAGCCAGTTGCTTGAGCTCAGCGCCGAGGGCCAGGCGCTGATGTTGCATGTGGCGGAATTGGAATCAGCGACTGCCGAACGCATGACTCGTGGCCTTTCTGAGGAGCAGATTGATACTTTCATCAGGACGGCCAATCAGATAACCGACAATCTCAACGACTAATCAGGAGGTACCATGTCTCGTCCAGCACCTCGCACTCTGCAGGTCATTGCTTCGCGCTATATTACGCCGAACATGCTCAGGCTCACCCTGGGCGGTGCCGAGATCGCCACCTTCCCGGAGGATCAGGAAAGCGCCTATATCAAACTGATTTTTCCGGGGGAGGACGGCGCCAAAGATCTGATGCGTACCTACACCGTACGCTATCAGCGCGCCGACGAGTTTGATGTGGATTTCGTGATACATGGCGATGGCGGGCCGGCCTCCAATTGGGCGAAGCGTGCGCGCCCAGGCGATGACATCCGCGTCGGCGGGCCAGGCCCGAAGAAGCTGGTCGATAATAGTGCGGACTGGTTTCTGCTGGCGGGTGATATGACCGCACTACCGGCAATGAGCGTCAGCATCGAGCAATTGCCAGCTGATGCGCGAGGCTATGCGGTGATTGAGGTCGCCGAGGAAGGTGATATTCAGGCTCTCGCACATCCGCCATCATTCGCCCTGCACTGGGTTGTCAACGCCCACCCCGGCAAAGATAGCCGCGTGCTCATCAATCGTGTGCGTCAGCTTGAATGGTTGTCAGGCCGTCCCAGTGTCTGGGCCGCCTGTGAGTTCAGCGAAATGCGTGAGCTGCGCCGGTATTTCAAGGAGGAGCGCCAAGTGGTACGGCAGGATCTGTACATATCCAGCTACTGGAAGTGTGGCAGTAGCGAGGATCAGCATAAGGTGGTCAAACGCGAGGATAGCGAGGCGTTCGGGGAGTAGGGCGGCTGGCATTTCCGGGTTACCTGACAGCTCATAGTCCAGTATTCAGCCAACCACTTCACACTCTTCGACATCGAATTTGCATTCTGGCATCCACCTGAAAATACTGGGAGCATATCCAGTTAGCAGGGAGCTGTAATGGCCTACAGCCATGGTCGGGACTTCAAGAATCTGATTTTGGACTATCCACAGCAGGCGCTGGAGTTTTTCGCTGCGGGTGAGTCGTCCGGGATGGGTCAGGGTCTGCGGATAACGCCGATTCGTCAGGAACAACTCAAGAGCCGTCTTGGTGATCGCTTCCGTGAACTGGATGTGCCGCTGCTGGTGGAATGGCCGGATGGGCGTCGGGAAGCATTGCTGTTCGTGCTGGAGGAAGAAACCGATCCCAGCCGGTTTTCCATTCGCCGACTGGCTAACTACTGTCTTGATCTCACTGAGCTGTTGGGCACGGATCGGGTAGTGCCGGTTGTGATCTTTTTGCGGGCCAGCGAGCGGATTCCCAGAAGGTTGGTATTGGGTGGCGATCAGTACGCCTATCTAACATTCAACTACTTGAGTTGCGAGTTGGCAGGGCTGGATGTGGATCTCTGGTTGGAGAGCAGCAACTTGGTGGCGCGCCTCAATCTGCCCAATATGAGCTGGCCGACGGAACGCAAGCTGGAGATCTATGCTGCCGCAGTACGCGGATTACAAACGCTGGAGCCGGATTTGGACAAGCAGGTTAAGTACCTGGACTTTATCGACATCTACACAGCCTTGGATGATAATGAAATGCGTGAATATCAAGAGCGTTACCCGCAGGAGACAAGCAAGATGAGTGGATTGCGAGAGCGTTGGTTGAATGAAGGGGTGGAGCAGGGCCGGGAGCAAGGTATTGAACAAGGCGAACGCGGCCTGCTGTATCGCCTGCTGGCCCGCCGCTTCGGCCCGCTGGATGAGCAAGCCGAAATTCGCCTGCAAGAGGCAAGCGCTGCCGATCTGGAGCGCTGGGCAGACAATATTCTGGAAGCCCGGACGCTGGAAGAGGTATTTACCGTCCATTGATGAGTCGGCTTCGGGGTTGCTGGGAGTGTCGAGGACCTTGGGCGGCGATCAGATTCGACGATTAAGTTTCTGAGTTACAGCAGAGCTGCATCAGATTTTAGATGGCCGGGTTCCAGCCCAGCCAGCGTTTTTTGAGGCGGCGCATTGTGTCGAGGTGGAACTCGACACTCCCGGACTCTACATCGTGTCCTGCTGGGGCGAGCGCCTGCTCAGAGGCTGCTGTGCTGGCCTCAGACGAAATACAGCGCCAGTGTCTCGGCAATATAAGCTGGCTTGTCTACCCCTTCGATCTCCAGTGTGGCACGGGATTTTACCAGCCACTGACCGGGGTTCTTTTCGGTTACATCAACCACCGTCAATTGCATGCGCACCCGTGAACCGACGCGTACCGGCTGGATGAAACGCACGCTGTCCAGGCCGTAGTTGACGGCCATCTTCAGGCCTTCCGGGCGCATGGCCAGGCCGGCGGAGAGGGAAGGGATCAAGGACAGGGACAGGAAACCGTGGGCGATGGTGCCGCCGAAGGGCGTCTGTTTGGCCTTTTCTTCGTCGAGATGGATGAATTGGTGGTCGCCGGTGCATTCGGCGAACTGGTTGACGCGCTGCTGGTCGATCAGCAGCCATTCGGAATGGCCCAGGTCTTTGCCGACAAAGGAAGTCAGTTCGGATACGGCTACAGCGGTCATGGCGTTCTCCATGGCGATATTGTTGTTGGTTCACTGGCAGGCAGCGATGAGGTGCGGCCATGGTTGCAAGGGCGCGGTGGTGGGTCAATCTGTCGACGGCTTCATAGGTTTGCTGAATGCCGTAACTGAGGTGTGGATTAGAAGCCTAGTAACAGTAACAGCCCTGCAACGAGTGGCCAGGCGGGCAGCAATACTGCCCACGGGCGTGACAGTGCTGGCAGTGGCCCGCCGCGCTCCACCAGCCAGATGGCAAGCAATGTCGCGCAGGCGAACTGGAACACGCTGCTCAGTATCACCGGTAGGGGCAGCGGCAGCACAAGCCAGGCGGTGATCAGCAGCGCGCACACGGGTAGGATATACAGCCCCCAGCTCAGGCGCAGCCAGAACGATTGCTGACGATTGACCAGCATGATGACGTTGAGAATCAAGGCCAGTTCCAGCGCCAACAGGCTGGAGTGCGTGCCGGGTAATAGCCCCAAGGCCAGGCAAAGGGCGGCGCCGATGAGTAGAAACAACAATTGCCAGCCATGGCGTAGGACGGCCAGCAGGCCCAGTGTCGGCAGGTAGAGAAGCCATAGCAGAGCTTCGCCGGTCAGTGGCTGCAACCACAGACGCAGTGCTGACAGGCGAGGGTAGTGGACGCTGGCCAACCATTCTCCGAGGGTGCCATAGGCTACCGATAGCCAAGGGGTTGCCAGCGGCAGGAAGACCATGGCCAGCAAGCAGAGTCCGGCAGCAGCCAGGCTGCTCCAGCGCTCTTGTGCGCGAAGCAATAACAGCAGCACCAGGCCGAGCAGGATCAGGCTGCCACCCAGCATTGCTGCCTGCTGCCAGAAGAACTCCGGCACCGGCCAGCGCACAGCGCTACCAGCGAGGTAGCCCGGCAGCACATACACCGGCGCCCAGGCGAGTGCGGAAAGAATGTTGACCAGTAGAAAACGCCAAAGGGGCATGTCGAACATACCGGCGATCATCGGGATGATCGGGCGGATCGGGCCGATGAAGCGGCCGAGCATAATGCTGTAGATGCCGTAGCGGCGGAAAAAGTGTTCGCCACGGTCAATCCACTGTGGATGGCGGGCAAATATCCCCAGTCGGCGGATGTCCTGATGAAACCAGCGCCCCCATAAAAAGCTTAGCAGGTCACCGCACACCGCCCCGGAAAAGGCCCAGGCCAGTGCGCCGAACAAGCTCAGGTCGCCACCCCCGGCCAGCGCGGTGGCGGCGAACAGCAGCAGTACACCGGGTATCACCAATCCGGCGACGGCCAGGGACTCGGTCAGAGCAATGAGAAAAATGGCCAGCCCCAGCCAGCGGGAATGGGTGCCCAGCCAGGCGATCAGTTCACCGCTCAGCAGACTTTCCATTCAGCTCGGTACGTTATCAAACAGTTGATAATCGCGACCTTCCTGGCGTGTTCGGCCCAGCGGGTTGCGCGTGCAGTAGGGCGCATAGGCGCTGTCGACGAAACGGTAGGGCAGGTGTTCATCGCGGCCCAGAGGGATGCCCAGGCGGGTGGTCTGGATGATCTGCTGGGGCCGATAGTCGTCATCGTCAATGATCAGGCATTCCGGGTCCGGTATCTGTGCATTCCACACAGGCACCTTCAGATGCAGCGAGCGGCACAGCAGGGTCTGGCCATTGCACAGCTTGGCGGCCGGACGTATCTGGCCATTGGCGGCTGGGTTGAGCTTCTGCATCAGCGCCAGACTGTCTGGGCCGCTGATATCGTCAACCACTGGATAGCCGGATTTGATCAACACTCCGTCGCCTTCGCCGGCGGCGCTGATGTTCAGCGAGTCGCCGCCGCGGGCGTAGTACATGTAGAGTGTCCCTGCGTCCATGAACAGGGCGCGGCGTGACGGGGTCAGACCCAGCGAGGCATGACTGCCCTTTTCTTCACGCAGATAGGCTTCGGTTTCTATTATGCGTGCCGACAGCCAGTGGCCCTGGTGATAATGGCGAATGACCTTGCCCAACAGATGCACTGCCAGTTCGCGGCTGTCACGCTGGAAAAAGGCCCGTGGCAGAGGGCTCGAGGCTCGATTGAAAGAATTGGTCGCAGACATGTCAGTGATGATAGCAGTTTCGCCCTGTCCAGCGTCTGGAGGCACCGGTATAATGCTGACTTTCGTTTGGCAGTAGGATGGTGAACAGATGAGCGCTGATCAGGTAACCGAATACATGTCCGTGCTGGGGCGCCAGGCCCGCGAAGCGTCGCGCGTCATTGCGCGGGCCACTACGGCGGTCAAGAACAAGGCGCTGCTGGCCACTGCCGACGCGATTGAAGCGGCTGCTGCCGGTCTGATCGAGGCCAATGAGCTGGATCTGCAGGCCGGTCGCGATAATGGGCTGGATGATGCCATGCTGGATCGACTGGCCCTGACGCCTGCGGGTATCCAGGGCATGATCGAAGGGCTGCGTCAGGTGGCTGCGCTGGCCGATCCGATCGGTGCGATCCGTGATATGAAATTCCTGCCTTCGGGTATTCAGGTCGGGCGCATGCGTGTGCCGCTGGGTGTGATCGGCATTATCTACGAGTCGCGGCCGAACGTGACGGTGGAAGCTGCCAGCCTGTGTCTGAAGTCCGGTAATGCCTGTATCCTGCGCGGTGGCTCCGAGTCGATCCATTCCAATCGCGCCATTGCTCAGTGCATTCGCCAGGGTCTGGACGCCGCCGGGCTGCCGCAGGAAGTGGTCCAGGTGGTGGAAACCACCGACCGCGCCGCTGTGGGAGCTCTGATCAGCATGCCGGAATATGTGGATGTGATAGTGCCACGGGGCGGCAAAGGACTGATCGAACGCATCAGCCGTGACGCGCGTGTGCCGGTGATCAAGCATCTGGATGGCATCTGCCACGTCTACGTGGATGATCGCGCTGATCTGGACAAGGCCGAGGCCATTGCGCTGAATGCCAAGACCCATCGCTACGGTGTGTGCAACGCGATGGAAACATTGCTGGTGCACCGCGATGTCGCTGCTGCGTTTCTGCCGCGCATGGCAGCACTGTACGCCGACAAGCAGGTAGAGTTGCGTGGTTGTCCGCAGACCTGTTCCATCCTGCCGCAGGCGATCGTTGCGAACGAAGATGACTGGTCCACCGAGTATCTCGCGCCGATTCTGTCGATTCGCGTGGTGGCGGACATGGACGAGGCGATGGATCACATCAACCGCTACAGCTCGCAGCATACCGAGTCGATTGTCACGGAGGATTTCACCCGGGCCAGACGTTTTCTCGCCGAAGTGGATTCCAGCTCGGTGATGGTCAATGCCTCGACTCGCTTCGCCGATGGGTTTGAATACGGCCTCGGTGCGGAAATCGGTATCTCCACCGACAAGCTGCACGCCCGTGGTCCGGTCGGCCTGGAAGGCCTGACCAGTGAGAAATATGTCGTTTTCGGTGATGGGCATATCCGCCAGTGACCCTGCGTGTCGGCCTGCTTGGAGGAACATTCGATCCGATTCACTTCGGACACTTGCGCAGCGCCGTTGAGGTACGTGAATACCTGGCGCTGGATGAGTTGCGGCTGATCCCCAATGCCACGCCGCCACACCGGGACAGTCCCGGTGCCAGCGCCCAACAGCGGCTGGAAATGGTCTGCTTGGCGACGGCGGCGGATGCCAGCCTGCTGGTGGACGACTGCGAGCTGCAGCGCGACCGGCCATCCTATACGGTCGACACGCTGGAATCGCTGCGTGCTGAGCTGGGTGCCGAGGCTACGCTGTTTCTGATTGTCGGCTGGGATGCTTTCAGTGGCTTGCCCGGCTGGCATCGGTGGGAAGAGATTCTGCAACTGGCCAGTCTGGTGGTATTACAGCGCCCGGAGCAGGATCAGGAGCTGCCGGAAGTACTCAAGGACCTGCTGGCGGCGCGCAGTGTTGGCGACGCCTCGGCCATGCAGGCCACCCATGGCGAAATTCTGTGCCTGGCGCAGACGCCACTGGCCATATCGGCCACGCATATCCGTTCACTGATTCAGGCAGGACGCTCTCCGCGATTTCTGTTGCCCGATTCGGTGCTTGGCTATATTGAAACCAAAGGGCTATACCGGCCCTGATTTTAGGAATTGAACACCATTATGCAGATTGAAAATCTGATCAAGGCAGTAGAAGGCGCGTTGGACGAGCTCAAGGCTAAGGACGTAGTACGTATTGATGTGCGTGAGCTGACCGGCGTTACCGATTACATGTTTATCGCCAGCGGTAGTTCCAACCGCCAGGTGAGTGCGCTGGCAGACAACGTCATCGAGAAGGCCAAGGCGGCAGGTGTGCGTCCGATGGGTATCGAAGGTAAGGAATCCGGCGAGTGGGTGCTGGTGGATCTGGGCGACATCGTGGTGCACATCATGCAGCCGGCCACTCGCCAGTTCTATGATCTGGAGAAACTCTGGCAGAGCGCTGAATCGCGTCGCGCGCAGCAGCAACAACCCGCTGCGGAGTAGTTCGCTTGCGAATTCGCCTGATCAGCGTGGCCTCACGCATGCCGCGCTGGGTGGAGCAGGGGTATCAGGAGTATGCTAAGCGCATGCCGCCTGATCTGCCGCTGGAGCTGGTGGAGATTCCGCTGGCCACCCGCGGCAAGAATGCGGATGTTGCCCGAATGATTCGTCGAGAAGGCGAACAGATGCTGGCGGCCACGCAGCCCGGCGAACGAATCGTTACGCTTGAGGTCGAAGGTCGGCCATGGTCGACCGAGGCGCTGGCCGAGCAGCTGGAAAACTGGCGGCTGGATGCGCGCACGGTCAACCTGATGGTCGGCGGGCCTGAAGGCCTCGCCAGCGAGGTAGCTGCGCGCAGCGATCAGCGCTGGTCGCTGTCGCCGCTGACATTGCCCCATCCGCTGGTACGTATCCTACTTGCCGAACAGCTGTATCGTGCCTGGACCATTCTGAACCGCCACCCTTACCACAAGTGATACATGGCCAAGCCGATTCGCATCAAGGACCATCTCAACGACGCAGGCATCGTACAGCGCAGAATCATTCTCGCGGTGGTGCTCATCTTGTCGTTGGCGTTTGGTCTGCTGGGGCGAATGTATTGGCTGCAGGTGGTGCAGTATGAGCACCATTCCACTCTCTCCGAAAACAACCGGGTGCATGTGCAGCCCATCCCGCCGGGGCGGGGTCGTATTTATGATCGCCATGGCATGGTGCTGGCGGAGAACAGGCCCAGCTTCAATCTGAGTATCACGCGCGAGCGAACCCCTGATCTGGATGTGACCATAGACCTGCTGCGCGTCTTGTTGCAGTTGGATGATGAGGATATCGAGCAGCTACGGCGGCGGTTGCTGCAGGCACGGCGGCCATTTGAGGCGGTGCCGGTGATGTTTGGCCTGGATGAAGAGCAGATCGCCAGAATTGCGGTGAATCAGTTTCGTCTTCCGGGCATTGATGTACAGGCCAGCTTTGTGCGGCATTATCCGCAAATGGAGCACTTCGCCCATTCGGTGGGTTACGTCGGTCGCATCAACGAAAATGAAATGCAGCGTATTGACCCGGTGGCCTATGCCGGTACGCACTATATCGGCAAAACGGGTGTTGAGCGTTTCTATGAAGACCAGCTGCACGGCACCGTCGGCTATGAAGAGGTGGAAACCAACGCCCGAGGGCGGGTCTTGCGGGTGCTCAGCCGTACTGAGCCGGTGTCCGGTACGGACTTGACGCTGCACCTGGACAGTCGGCTGCAGAGAGTGGCGGAGCTGGCGCTGGGCAATCGGCGCGGGGCGGTGGTGGCGATAGAGCCGAAGACGGGTGGGATGCTGGCATTTGTCAGTCAGCCGGGCTTTGACCCGAATCTGTTTGTCACCGGTATCAGCCATGCCGACTACGGCGCATTACGCGATTCGCTGGACCAGCCGCTGTTCAATCGGGTGCTGCGCGGTCTGTACCCACCCGGCTCGACAATCAAGCAGATCGTCGCGCTGGCAGGGCTGGACTACGGCGTTACCACGCGCTCCGCACGGGTCTACGATCCCGGTTTCTATCAGTTACCCAACAACAGTCACAAATACCGTAACTGGAACCGTTATGGAGATGGATGGGTGGATATGAGCCTGGCTATGGCGCGCTCCAATGACACCTATTTTTATGATCTGGCGCACAAGCTGGGTATCGATCGCATGCACGAGTTCATGAGCCAATTCGGTCTGGGCAGCCGGGTTGCCCTGGATATGTTCGAGGAGACCGCGGGCCTGATGCCCTCCCGTGAATGGAAGCGGGCCTCACGCCGACAGCCCTGGTATCCGGGGGAAACGCTGATCACCGGTATCGGACAGGGTTATATGCTGACCACTCCATTGCAATTGGCGCACTCCACGGCGCTGATTGCCAATCGCGGCGTCTGGAAGCGTCCGCGCATGTTGATGCATGCTGAAGGCGTTGCGCCTGACGAAGAAGGTACGCCCGAGGACGTGATCCTGAAAAATCCCAATGACTGGGATTTCATCATCAAGACCATGGAAGAGGTCATGCATGGTGAGCGCGGAACCTCCCGAGCGGCAGCCGCCGGAGCACCCTATCGCATGGCTGGCAAGACCGGTACGGCTCAGGTGGTCGCCATCGCTCAGGGCGCACGTTATGACTCGGAGGCGCTGAAAGAGCGGCATCGTGACCACGCGCTGTTTGTCGGCTTTGCCCCTGTGGATGATCCGCAGATCGCAGTGGCGGTTATGGTGGAAAATGGCGAATCCGGCGGCCGGGTGGCTGCGCCCGTGGCGCGTGCGCTGTTCGATGCCTGGTTGCTGCCTGAAACTGAGCTTGAATCCGACCTTGAAGCAGAGGTTGTTGTGGAGGCAGAACAATGAAGCCGCTGGGCAGCCTCTCTCCGCCTAATCCCAAGGGGTTGCGACGCGAGCCCTGGTGGATGCGGTTGCATCTCGATCCCTGGCTGTTGCTGTTGATTCTGGTATTGGCTGGTGTGGCCAGCTTTGTGCTCTATTCTGCCAGCAGCAAGAGCATGGCCATGGTCTATCGCCAGGGCGCGCATTATGCGATCGGACTGGCGGTGATGGTATTTATCGCTCAACTGCAGCCCCGCTTCATGGAGCGCTGGTTGCCACCGGCTTATCTGCTATCAGTGTTGTTGTTGGTGGCGGTATTGGTGGTCGGCACCGAGGCCAAGGGTGCTCAACGCTGGATCAGTATTCCCGGGCTGATCACCTTCCAGCCATCGGAAATCATGAAACTGGTGATGCCGATGAGTGTGGCCTGGTATCTGGGCCGCCGGGAGATGCCGCCGCGTTTCAAGCATGTGTGTATCTGCCTGCTGATCATTCTGCTTCCGGTGGTGCTGATCCTCAAACAGCCGGACCTGGGAACAACCCTGCTGATTGCGGCCTCAGGTATTTTCGGGTTGCTGCTGGCCGGGCTGCGTTGGCGCTACATACTCGGGGCATTGGCTCTATTGGGCCCGGGTGCCGCGGCCATGTGGTTCTTTGTCATGCATTCCTACCAGAAGCAGCGGGTACTGACCTTTCTCAACCCTGAAAGTGATCCGTTGGGCGCTGGCTGGAATATCATCCAGTCCAAAGCGGCAATCGGCTCGGGCGGCGTGTTCGGCAAGGGGTGGCTGCAAGGTACTCAGTCACATCTCGACTTTCTGCCTGAAGGGCACACGGATTTCATTATTGCCGTGCTGGCCGAGGAGTTCGGGCTGGTCGGTGTGGTGCTGCTGCTGTTCGTTTATCTGTTGATCGTGGCTCGTGGGCTGTATATCACCCATCATGCGCAGGAAACTTTCAGCAAGTTGCTCGCAGGCAGTATCACGCTGACGTTTTTTGTCTATGTTTTCGTTAATATCGGCATGGTCAGTGGCCTGCTGCCGGTGGTCGGCGTACCCTTGCCGCTGATCAGCTATGGCGGTACCTCATTGATTACGCTACTGACCGGCTTTGGCATCCTGATGTCCATCCACACGCACCGCAAGTGGATGACACAGGGATGAAAATATCTTATGGAGATCGGGATTGCTCATGATTGATCGCGTTTCAGGCTGGTTGCGCAGCAATGCGCTGGGTACTCTGCTGGTTGCTGGGTTCAGCCCTGTGCTGATGGCGGCCGGACCTTACACCGCCGACCATCCGGCAGTGGATCCCTTCGTTGAGGAAATGCGTAGCGAGTATGGCTTCAACCCCGAGCATGTACGTCGGCTGTTGGCGCAGGCCGAGCGCAAGGAATCCATTCTCGAGGCCATAGCCCGGCCTGCCGAACGGGTGCGCCCGTGGCATGAGTACCGCAAGATATTCATTACCGACAAGCGCGTGAAGGACGGCGTGGCGTTCTGGGAGAAGCATGCCGAAGCGCTGGCCAAGGCTGAAGAGGTCTATGGAGTCGAGCCGGAAGTGATCCTGGCAATTATTGGCGTGGAGACCTTCTACGGCGGTAACAAGGGCAGCCATCGAGTTATCGATGCACTGACCACGCTGGGCTTCGACTATCCGCCGCGCGCCGATTTTTTCCGCGGCCAGCTCAAGTCGTTTCTGGTGCTGACCCGTGAACAGCAGGTTGATCCGCTGGAGTTGACTGGCTCCTATGCCGGTGCCATGGGTTATCCGCAGTTCATCCCGAGCAGCTACCAGGCGTTCGCCGTCGACTTTGACGATGATGGCGTGACCGATATCTGGAACAATCCCGTCGATGCGATCGGCAGTGCTGCCAACTATTTCGCCGAACACAAATGGCAGCATGGCGCTGGCGTGGCCGTTGCCGCTGAGGTGTCGGGTGATGCCTATAGCCAGGGCTTCACCCTGGATCGCGGCCTGGAAGCCAAGATCAGTGTCGCCGAGCTTAAAAAACTGGGGTGGACGCCGAAAGAGGAGCTGGATGAGGCTACCGAGGTGATGGCCTTCGAATTCGACGCCGGCGACCATAAACAGTACTGGCTGGGCCTGCATAACCTGCATGTCATTACCCGCTACAATCGGAGCGTCATGTACGCTATGGTCGTGCATCAGTTGGCCGATTTGATAAGGGAAGCGAGGGATCAATGAACACGCCATTGCGCGACAGTTGGGGCACTGCAGCAGTCTGCCTGCTGTTGGCATTGCTGACCGCCTGCTCTTCGTCTTCGGTCAAGCAGGGGGTGGAAACCACAGCGAGCAAGCCGCGCCCGGCACAGGATGGTGCACCTGATTATTTTCAGGATGTGTCGCAGATCCCAGATGCGATACCGACTCCTCACACCGGGGCGTACAAGAATTCACCCTACCGAGTGCTGGGACGCAACTACAACCCGATGAAGGATGGTCGACATTATCGGGAATCGGGACTGGCGTCCTGGTATGGCACCAAATTCCATGATCAGCTGACGGCTAACGGCGAATCCTACGACCTGTACGGCATGACCGCAGCGCACAAGACCTTGCCGTTGCCGACCTATGTGCGGGTGACCAATCTGGACAACCAGCGCAGCATCATTGTGCGGGTAAACGATCGCGGGCCATTCCACTCCGATCGCATCATTGATCTGTCCTATGCCGGCGCCGTCAAACTGGGCTTTGCCGAGAAGGGCGTGGCGCGGGTCAAAGTGGAAGGGATCGACCCGGTAGTCTGGCAACAGCAGAACAATCCGGGTTATCTGGTGAAAGCACAGCCGCAAACACCGCCGCGGGCGGCGGTTGCCAGTCCGGCGCCCGCCGTAGATGGCGGGCTGTATCTGCAGGTCGGCGCTTTTTCCTCCACTCAGGCAGCTGAACAGTTGCGCCGCCAGTTGCAGAGCATGGTCAGCGCGCCGGTATTTGTCAGTCCGGTACAGCTGAACTCAAACACGCTGCATCGAGTGCGACTCGGTCCGGTGGAGAGTCATGACGAAGCGGAAAAATTGATGGAAACATTGCGTCTGGCCAATCTCGGCAATCCGTCTCTGGTCAGCGCCAACTGAATTCCAAATCCTTGCGTTCCATATACACCTATCAAGACAGTGAGCACCATGTTTAGAAACCTGATTCACACCCTGCTTATTTCCAGCGCTGCGCTGTTTGCTCCCTTGGCCATGGCTCAGACGCCGCAGCCCCAACCGCAACCTCAGGCCAGCGCGCCCTTGATGCCGCCAGCGCCCACATTGGCCGCGTCCAGCTACCTGCTGATTGATGCGAACAGCGGCAAGGTGCTGGTCGAGCATAATGCTGACGAGCCGTTGCCACCCGCCAGCCTGACCAAGATGATGACCAGCTACATTGCCAGCATGGAGATACTGGGCGGGCAGCTGAAGGAAGAAGATCTGGTACTGGTCAGTGAGAAAGCCTGGCGCATGGGTGGCTCGAAGATGTTCATCGAGGTGGGCAACCAAGTGCCGGTGATCGATCTGCTGCGCGGTATCATCATCCAGTCGGGTAACGATGCCAGTGTTGCCATGGCCGAGCACATTGCCGGTAGCGAAGAATCCTTTGCCAACTTGATGAACAGCCATGCCAAGCGTCTGGGTATGGTCAACAGCCACTTCGAGAATGCGTCCGGGCTGCCTGCCGAGGGCCATCTGTCCAGCGCCAGGGACATGGCCATCATGGCCAAGGCGATCATCAATGATGATCCGGAGCACTATAAGCTGTACAAGGAAAAGGAATACGTCTGGAACGATATTCGCCAGCCCAACCGCAACCTCATGCTGTGGCGCGACAAGTCGGTGGACGGTCTGAAGACCGGACATACCGACGAAGCCGGTTACTGTCTGGTGGCCTCGGCCGAGCGTGACAATATGCGCTTGATCACTGTGGTCATGGGTACCGCCAGCGAGCAGGCGCGCGCCTCCGAAACGCAGAAGCTGCTGACCTGGGGCTTCCGTTTCTTCGAGACCCGCACCTTCTACCAGCCGGGCCAGGTAGTATCCTCGGCACGTGTCTGGGCCGGACAGGACGACCAGGTGGAAGCTGGTTTGGCAGAAGGACTGGTGTTGACCTTGCCTAAAGGCCAGGCCGACAAGCTGGAAGCCGGTGTCACACTGAATTCAGTCATCAAGGCGCCCATCACCGCCGGCGACGTTCTGGGTCAGGTGGAAGTCAAGCTGGGCGAAGAAGTCGTTCACACTGCGCCGCTGGTGGCCTTGGCGGACGTCGAGCAGGCCGGTCTGTTCGGTCGTCTGTGGGACAGCATTCGGCTGTTCTTCTACGGGCTGTTCAACTGAGACGGAGGCAACCAGCATGAGCGACAAGACACCCGAGATGCCCAAAATCGAATTTCCCTGTCAGTATCCGATCAAGATCATCTGCAGTACCGGTGACGGCATTGTCGAGCAGGTATTGGCCGTGGTCCGGCTGCATGATGCCGCTCTGGACGCCGATAAGCTGGTGGTCCAGGACAGCAAGAATGGGCGTTTCCAGTCCCTGCGTCTGATCATGAATGCCACTGGTGAGGAGCAGCTGAAACAGTTGCATGACGACCTCAAGGCTACTGGTCACGTGCACATGGTGCTGTGATGCCGGAACTGATTGTCAGGCAGCTGGGGTTGGTCGAGTATCAGCCGACACTGGACGCCATGCGCACGCTGACCGCTGAGCGGGATGCCGACACGCCTGATGAGATCTGGCTGTTACAACACCCGCCAGTGTTCACCCAGGGGCAGGCTGGCAAGGCTGAGCATCTACTGGCGCCGGGCGATATTCCTGTGGTGCAGGCCGAGCGTGGTGGGCAGGTGACCTATCACGGTCCCGGCCAGCTGGTTGGTTATCTGATGCTGGATCTGCGTCGTCTGGGGTTGGGCGTTCGGGAGCTGGTCACTGTCATGGAGCAGAGTCTGGTTGATGTGTTGGCAAGCTATGGCGTGACAGCTGCGCCGAAAGCGGATGCGCCCGGCGTGTATGTGGACGGTGCGAAGATAGCCTCGCTGGGCTTGCGCGTGCGCCGTGGTTGCTCGTTTCACGGCCTGGCGCTGAATGTGGATATGGATATGCAGCCGTTTCAGCGCATCAATCCCTGTGGCTACAGTGGTCTGAGAATGGTTCAGCTCAGCGGCCTGGTCTCGCAGCCGATCACCATCGAGAACGTGGCGCAGCGTCTTGAACAGACACTGCGCCAGCGGCTGGGCTATACCGAACGATCACTATAGATGGTTCCCATGCTCTGCGTGGGAACCGCACTGTGGACGCTCTGCGTCCGGGCCAGCCTGCGCTAATTACCTGATGCTCAGGGTCGGAATCAGGCTGTCATTGACTGCCTGGCCCGGTACCGGAGCGGGTGCTGCCAGTCCCAGATTATTCTTCTCGAACACGCGGTCGGCACGGTAGCTGGAGCGAACCAGCGGGCCGGAGGCCACTTCCATGAAGCCTTTTGCCAAGCCGATTTCCCGATAGTTGTTGAACTCTTCCGGAGTGACCCAGCGCTTCACTGGCAGGTGATTGCGGGTGGGTTGCAGATACTGGCCGAGAGTGACGATGTCCACGCCGATGGCGCGCAGTTCGTCAAAGGTCTGCAGTATCTCTTCATCGGTTTCGCCCAACCCAACCATCAGACTGGTTTTAGTCAGTACATCAGGACGGTGGCGTTTTGCATGTTCCAGTACTTTCAGTGTCTTGCCATAACCGGCACGCGGGTCGCGCACTTCATGGGTCAGACGTTCGACGGTCTCGACGTTCTGCGCGAAGACTTGCAAGCCGGAGTCAACAACCAGCTCAACCGCCGTCAGGTCCGCATCGAAATCCGGGGTGAGGGCTTCCACCACCACCTGGGGAGTGCGCTGCTTGATGGCGCGCACACAAGCAGCGTAGTGAGCGGCGCCGCCGTCGGACAGATCGTCGCGGTCAACCGAGGTGAGCACGATGTAACGCAGTGCCATGAGCTCGACTGACTTCGCCGTGTTTTCCGGTTCCTCATGATCCAGCCAGCCGTTGGGGTTGCCGGTATCCACTGCGCAGAAGCGGCAGGCGCGGGTGCAGACCGAGCCCATCAGCATGATGGTCGCGGTGCCGTTGGACCAGCATTCACCCATGTTCGGGCAGTGTGATTCCTGACAGACAGTGCTCAGCCGGTGTTCGGAGACGTTGCGCTTGACCGCCTCGAAGCGATCACCAGCAGGTGCTTTGACGCGCAGCCACTTGGGCTTGGGTTCAAATATCTGAGGTTCGGCGTTAGAGCGGCGCTTCTGGCCGTCCTTGATGGCAGCAATACCTTGGGCATTGCGGAATTTTTCACCACTGGCAACGTTGTTTGGCGTGCTGTCAGACATCAGGGTTCAGGGCTCCAGGTAGAGGCTCCATGGGGAGTGTTCGAGACTCGGGGTTAGGCTTGTGGCCGCCGACGCAGTTTATCACAGATGCCGTGTGGCGCAGCTAACACATGGCTGGGCTCCTATGTTCCAGCGTCCGAACCAGCAGCCTGCACTGCGGCAGGAACGGGGCGAAGAACGTTCCAACATGCGTTCCCGATGCTGGCGCCGAACGCGCAGCCACGATGTACAGCCTGCTAGGGGCGGCAAAACTGAACGATCTCAATCCCGAGGCGTACCTCACGCACGTCCTCTCGGTCATTGCAGACCATCTGGTGAGTCGGATCGACGAATTGCTGCCTTGGAATGTGAAGCTGTAGACCCGAACGAGAATGGCGATCCGTTCGTTAAGACGGTATTTATCGGATGCTTACCTTGAATCCGGTCTCTTCTCCCCAGAAATCACAGTCGAACAGTGAAAGAAGCTCTGGCCGTAGCTGCGATTCAATTTCAATGTCGACGTCCGCCTTGTCGCCTGGTCCGCGAGGGCCATCAGGTCGTTGCCATTCGGCAATGTTGATGGTCAGGACCGCGGCGTAGGCACAGAGCAGGATATGGCGTGACATTTTTGCGCCTGCAAAAGGGTATGCTTTTTGTGTAGCTGTATGTCATCGTACAACTTGGTAAGCTATCATGGTTGCTTAGCAGCTAGTCGAGGAAAGTCGCCGATATGGATACCCAGAACGTTCAACCACGAGCCCGCCGCAAGCATCGCAGCCTGGCTCAGGAGCTGGTTACTGAGCTTTCGCAGCAGATCCGTGATGGAATAATCAAACGTGGCGATAAATTGCCCACCGAATCGGCAATCATGGAGGTGCAAGGTGTCAGTCGCACGGTGGTACGTGAAGCTTTGTCCCGCTTGCAGGCTTCCGGTCTGGTAGAAACCCGCCATGGCATCGGTACCTTTGTGCTGGATGTTCCCAGCCCCAGTGGTTTTCGTATTGACCCAGCAACCATTGTTACGCTGCGCGATGTGTTAGCGATTATTGAACTGCGTATCAGCTTGGAGGTGGAGTCGGCAGGGTTGGCTGCGCAGCGCCGCAGTTCCGAGCAGCTAGCGGCCATGCGAGCGGCGCTTGATACGCTTGGTGACAGTGCCTCGCTGTCGGGCGATGCAGTGGCGTCGGATTTTCAGTTCCACCTGATGATTGCCGAGTCCACTGGCAACCGGTATTTCACCGACATCATGAGCCATCTTGGCACCAGCATTATTCCGCGAACCCGTTTGAACTCGGCGCACATCGCTGATGATGATCAGCAGCATTATCTGGCTCGTTTGCGCCGTGAACATGAGCAAATATTTGAAGCTATCGCTCGCCAAGACCCTGATGAGGCTCGCGCCGCCATGCGGCTGCACCTGACCAGCAGCCGTGAACGCTTGCGCCAGGCACACGAATCGGCTGAAGCAGAATCCCAGTGCGCGGTCTCCACGCCCAGGAAACGCCGAAAAGCTGGTGCGCCGAGGCTTGAATGATTGCGCAATCATCATAGGATGATTCGGGCTGTGCATATTTTTGGCGACCTAGGGCGGACCATAACTACAGAGTAAATGGTTTGTCGAACGGGGTCGACTGGTTGCTACTACTAGGAGACTGTATGAACGCTACGTCTACCCCTATCCGTGCTGACGAAGACCGTATTACTTGGGTGCATTTGCGCTCGCTGGCGTTACCGCTGGCCAACCCCATTAGCGATGCTAAGGTGCTAACTGGCCGGCAGAAGCCAATGACCGAAATTGCCATTCTGATTGTCGAAATAGAAACCCGTGACGGTCATCGGGGCCTCGGCTTCAGCTACTCCAAACGTGCCGGCGGTGCGGGGCAATTCGCCCACGCCGTGGAAGTGGCACCGAACCTGCTCGGCGAGAACCCCAGCGACATTGCCAAGCTCTGGGACAGGCTTTGCTGGGCAGGCGCCTCCGTCGGCCGTAGCGGTTTAGCGACCCAGGCTATTGGCGCATTCGATGTGGCGCTGTGGGACCTCAAGGCACGTCGCTCCGGCTTGTCGTTGGCACGTTTGCTCGGTGCTCAGCGTGATTCGGTGCGCTGTTACAACACTTCTGGCGGTTTCCTGCATACCCCACTGGATCAATTGCTGAAAAATACCGATAGCTCCCGCGAGAAGTGCATCGGTGGGATCAAACTCAAAGTCGGCCAGCCGAATTATGCTCTCGACCTGCATCGGGTGAGCAGCGTACGTCAGCACCTGGGCGATACCTTCCCGCTGATGGTTGATGCCAACCAGCAATGGGATCGCCCCACCGCGCGACGCATGTGTCGGAGCCTGGATGCCTATAATCTGATCTGGATCGAAGAGCCGTTGGATTGCTATGACGCCGAAGGTCACGCCGAGCTGGTGCGTCAGTTCGACACGCCAATTGCCACTGGCGAGATGCTCACCAGTCCGGCCGAACATTGGGAGTTTATTCGTCAGCGCGCCGCTGACTTTTTGATGCCGGATGCGCCGCGAGTTGGCGGCATCACGCCTTACCTGCGCGTGCAAACCTTGGCCGAGCAGGCCGGTATTAGCCTGGCGCCGCACTTCGCCATGGAGCTGCATGTGCACTTGGCCGCGACCCATACGCTAGAGCCGTGGGTCGAGCACTTCGAGTGGCTGGAGCCGCTGTTCGAGGAGCGTTTGGAAATTCGTGATGGACGCATGCTGGTGCCAACCCGTCCGGGGTTGGGGTTAAGCCTGAGCGAGCAGGTGGCCGGCTGGACGGTGCAGCAGGCTGAGGTGGGTCAGCGCGGTTAACCCATCTCGCCGGCGGCCTGACGGATGGCGCCGCGCACTCCGACGAATGCCGGGTTGTCGTCGCGGCACACCAGATACAGCTCGCTGTGCGCGCATGCACGGTTCATTGAATCGGGCGAATGGTGACAAGCTGCGAGGCAGCAGCTTCTGTGATGAGTTCAATACGCAGCGCAGCCACGAAGCCTTGGCCAGGTAGACACCCGCCAGTGTCTACCGACCCTCGCTGAGGGGTTACTCACCCGTGTTGCGACCGATCAACTATGACACTGGTCAGCAGGTACGCAATGTTCGCCAGAATGGTGAGATCAAGTGGAAGGGTGGCTTGATATACATCAGTGAGCTGTTAGCCAGACATCCTGTGGGCCTGCGAGAGGTGGAAGGTGACCGAGTGGAGGTGCGATACAGCTTCCATCTACTTGGTCACATCAGCCTTATAACCACACGATTGGAGCCCGCATGCCACTGGCATGCGGGGAGAGAACTGTAACCCATCTCCTCGGTTTAAGATGTTATCCATGTTCCGGTTGCACAGTGGTGGGATCAGGTGCGGAGAATTTCGTTAATCGCACTCTGCTTCGGTCTCATGGAGCTGTACACCTGCCACAGGATGAACACCAGGGCGATGCCTAGGAAGCTGCCGGAGATGGGGTTTGTGAAGAAGTCCATGAAGTTGTCATCCGATAACATCAGGCCACGACGCAGGTTGGTTTCTGCCATCGGCCCGAGAATGAAGCCGATGATGAACGGCGCCGCCGGCATGCCGGCCTTGACGAAGCCATAACCGAGCACACCGAACAGCAGGATCGACCAGACGTCGAACAGGCGGCTGGACAGGCCAAAGGCACCGACTACGCAGAGCACCAGGATGATCGGTAGGAGGATGTGCTTGGGCACGTCGAGCAGCTTGACGAATAGGCGCAGGCCGTAGAACTCCATGAACAGCACTATGAAGGTGGCGACAATCAGGGCGGCGAAGATGGTGTAAACCAGTGGGCCCTGGCTGATGAACAGCAGTGGACCAGGCTGGATGCCGTGGATCAGGAAGCCGCCGAGCATGATCGCGGTGACGGTGTCACCCGGAATACCTAGGGTCATCAGGGGCATCAGAGCGCCACCGATACCGGCGTTGTTGGCGGTTTCACTGGCGACCACGCCACCGATGTTGCCCTTACCATAGGTGTGACCGTCCTTGGCGCGCTTCTTGGCGATGATGTAGGCCACCAGGTTCGAGGTGCCTGCACCGATGCCTGGCAGGATACCGATGCTCAAGCCGATCAGGCCGGAGCGGCCAGCGTTGGGCAGTTGCTCACGGAATTCCTTGAGCGAGAAACCGAAGCCCTTGATGTTCTTCATGCTCACCGACTTGGTCTTGCCCTGTACCGCGTGGCGGCCGGTTTCGGCGAGTTTGATGATCTCGGCAACAGCGAACATGCCGATCATCACCGTGAGCATGGAGAAACCACCATTGAGCTCGCTGACGCCGAAAGTGAAGCGGCGGATGGCTTCTACTGGGGCGATACCCACGGTAGAAACGGCAAAGCCCAGCGCGCCGGCGAACAGCCCTTTGACCATGGAGCCCGCCGACAGGGTGGCGATCAGGGTCAGGGAGAACACGGCGATGGCGAAGTATTCATGCGGCCCGAAGCTGAGGGCCACCTTGGCCAACTGGGGAGCGATGAACACCAGTGCTGCGATACTGAACAGGGTGCCGAGGAAGGAAAACACGATGCCGACACCTAGTGCCTTGGCGCCGCGGCCTTGTTCCATCAGCGGGCCGCCATCGAACACCGTAGCGATTGATGAGGGGGTTCCGGGGATTTTCAGCAGGATCGCCGAGATCAGGCCTCCGGAGGTGGCGCCGATGAACAGTGCTACCAGTAGCGACAGGCCGGCTTGCGGGCCCATGGTGAAGGTCAGCGGGAGACACAGGGCAACCGCCATGGTGGCGGACAGGCCAGGTACGGCACCGAAGACGATACCCGCGGCCACGCCGATGGTTATCAGCAATAGGATGTTGATTGAAAAGACGGCACCGAAGCCGTGCTGCAATAAGTCGAGCATGGTCTATCCTCAGATAACGTTGTTCAGCAGGCCTGCGGGGAGCAACAGATCGAAGGCCTCGCGGAACAGCAGGAAGATGACGGCCGAGCAGATCACCGAGATCACCAGGTAGGTCAGGTGGTTGGCCTTTTGCTTCACCGGGGTCAGGACCAGGAACTGTAAGTACAGGTAAATCACTGTCATGATCGGAAAGCCCAACGGCCTGAGCAGTGCCATGTAGCCGAGGATCAAAACTAGGGTCAGGATCACGGTCCTGGGTTCTATGGCATTAGATGCAGCTTCTTCTTTCGGGACTTCAGGCAAGTCGCTGGACATCGGTATGGCGGCTTCGGTGTTGGCCGGAGCCTTGCTGGCGAAAGCACTGAGAAGTTGCATTACGCCCAGCAGTGTCAGCAAGCCCGCCAGCAGAGCGGGAACCGTGCCGGCGTCGACGCCGCCGCGACCAGGGAGTTGGTAAGCCATCACCATATAGGCGAGGCTGGAACCGATCATGGCGAGGCCGATAATCAGCTCTTTTTTGTTCAGAGTGGTGCTCATGTGAAACCTCGAAGAGCGAAAGCATAGCGCCGGCTCTCAGCCGGCGCTGTGTCATGACTCACTTACCTTGGCGCAGAGCATCCTTGAACTGCATGAAGTCTTCACGGGTCTTGGCCAGAATCGCTCTCGATTCTTCGGTGTTGAAGTAGGCCACTGGCTGCATGAATTTCTTCAGGTCTTCAGCGTATTGCGGCTTCTCGGTGATTTCTTTCATGATGTCGGCCATTTTCTTGACGATGGCCGGGTCAGTATCTTTCGGGAAAGCTACCACGTAAGGCTTGTCGAGGGTGATATCGATGCCCTGCTCCTGAAGGGTCGGAATGTCGCCCAGCAATGCATTGCGCTCATCATTGGGCTGGCCCAGAGCGAACATCTGGCCACCGTTGATGTAGTCTTGCAGGGAACCGTAGCTGATGGCGCCCAGGTCGAGACGACCGCCGAGCATGCCCACTACGCGGTCAGATACGGTGCCGCCGTCGACCATCTTCAGTTTGGTGTCGGTAAGGTTTTCCAGCATCAGACCCTGAATATGGGAAAAACTGCCCATTTCGGTGCCATAAGTGATGCTGTCCGGATTGGCTTTGGCCTTCTCGACCAGCTCTTTCATGCTGGTGATGCCGGACTCTTTGGAGGATGCGAAGATTGCGCTCTTGTCGACACCGGCGATGCAGGCCACGTCGAAGGCTTCATAGCTGTCTTCGGTCAAACCGGCCACTTCGTTGACGATCAACTGGCCTGGGTGGGTGAAGAGGATGGTGTTGCCGTCTGCGGCAGAGCCTTTTACGTGCTCGGCTGCCAGAGTGCCACCGCCGCCGGCGACGTTGGTTACGACCATGGTCTTGCCGGTAATCTCGTGGAAGTACTTGGCCATCATGCGGGCGTTGAAGTCAGTGTCGCCGCCTGGGTTGGCGATGACTACGACCTGGATCGGGCGGTTAGGCCAGTTGGCCGCGTCGGCGGCGAAGGCGGTCGATTGGGAGGCAATAGCGCCCATGCCGACCAGGGCTGCGAGGAAGGAGGTGCGGATTGTTTTTTTCATTGGATGCTCCGTAGATGGAAGGCGGCTGCGTGAATCAGGCGGTGCGGCCGAGGCTGGGACGTTTCGGGTCATACTGCCAACCCGGAACCAGGTACTGCATGGCCATGGCGTCGTCACGCGCGCCGCTGGCTACTGATTTGTAGAGTTCGTGGGCGGCCATGATCTGGGCCATGTCTGGCTCGATACCGAGGCCGGGTTTGTTCGGTACCTGCACTTGACCGCCGACGATTTGTAGTGGTTTGCGGGTCAGACGCTCTTCGCCTTCCTGCCAGATCCAGTGGGTGTCGATGGCGGTGATACGCCCTGGCACGGCAGCGGCGGCATGGATGAACATGGCTAGGGAAATATCGAAATGGTTATTGGAGTGCGAGCCCCAGGTCAGACCGAACTCTTGGCACATCTGGCCGAGGCGTACGGCACCCTGCATGGTCCAGAAGTGCGGATCGGCCAGCGGGATATTCACCGCCTCCAGGCGCAGCGCGTGGCCCATCTGCCGTCCGTTGGTGGCGACCATGTTGGTGGCGGTGGGGATGCCGGTGGCGCGTTTGAACTCAGCCATTATCTCGCGCCCGGAATACCCATTCTCCGGGCCGCAAGGGTCTTCGGCGTAGGCCAGTAGGTGGCCTTGGCCTTTGCACAGGCTCACGGCTTCAGCTAGCGACCAAGCGCCGTTGGGGTCGAGGGTTACACGGGCGTCTGGAAAGCTAGCCTTGATCGCGCGGATCGCGTCCATCTCCTCGGCACCCTGCATCACGCCGCCCTTGAGTTTGAAGTCGGTGAAGCCGTAGCGGGCGTGTGCGGCTTCGGCCAGACGAGCGATGTCCGCCGGCGTCATCGCAGCCTGGTGGCGCAGGTGGTACCAGTTGTCGCTTGGGCCTTGGCCTGTCAGGTAGGGCAGGTTGGTACGCTGGCGCTCTCCTATATAGAAGAGGTAAGCCAGCATGGGCACGCTGTCACGCTGCTGGCCGCTGCCGAGCAGTTCGGCCACTGGCACGTCGAGGTGCTGGCCGAGCAGATCGAGCAGGGCCGCTTCGACTGCGGTAATCACATTGTCCAAGCGCAGGTTAATCTCGTGGGGCTGCTTCAGTAAGCGCTCTTCGGACTTCGAGGTGACCTGATGCTGGGTGGCCTGCGGGCCGTTGTCGCGCCCGGCGATGGCCTGGCGCAGGCTATTGAGGATGCGATTGTAGCGGCCGACCGGTTGGCCGATCACCAAGTCGCGGTAGCGCTCCAGAGTCTGGCGAATACCTTCGCCGCCCGGCACCTCGCCACAGCCGGTGCGACCGGCACTGTCTTTAAGTAGCACCAGGTTGCGGGTGAAGTAGGGCGCGTGGGCACCGCACAGGTTGAGCAGCATGCTGTCGCGACCGGCCACCGGGATCACCTGCATATCCATTACTACCGGTGCTGTTGTGTGCGTCAGATCAACCATGACTGTCTCGCTCTCTTCATGATGCAGCGGCTGTTGCCGCCTGCTGGTGAAAGTAGGCTGGCGTTAGCGTGTCTGAAGTGAATGCCGTGGGCGGCACGGTCAAGTGTACTGAGCGAAGTCTGTAAGCTGCGCTGGGTGCATGCATGCAGGGAAATGGAAAGCGGATGAGTAACGCCATGGATGACTGGGGTGATTGCATGCAGCATGCGGTCTGGGCTAAACCGCTGCGGTATACGGGGCAGGACTGGATGACGCAACGCTGTGTGAACCGTCGAGGTCGGAGTCATAGCATGTCTACAATCAGCTTGTTATTGTCTTGTCATACGTTGTCGTACGACTTTTCTGGATTATGTGTATTTTTTACGCTGTTTGTCAACGCTGAAATTAGCCGTGCAGGCAGTGCGCAGTTGTCGCTGGGCTTCTCGGTCTCCAAACTGATCCGATTGGGTGGCTCGCATGTATAGGCGAGATACGCTTAAAAAACGCCGAAAGGCGTAAAAATCGTGCCGAAATTGGTGAAAAACCCCCTAGATTAGGCCATTTACAGGATGCGGTAGGTCTGAGTGCTTGAAAAAGTATCAACCGCTGGCGGCCTGCTAGCACCACTCTGTACTCTGCCGAGGTTGTGGGTGAAAGGTTTCAATACGAGCGAGACGTGTTGTTCATGAATATGCATTTCTAAAGAAATAGAGGTAGTTTTTACTGTAGTTGTACGATAACGTATCTCTGCAGCTTCGGCTACGCTATTTCTCACAACTCGCTCTAAAGGGTGTTCGCATAATGAATCCACAAGAACTGAAGTCCATCCTCTCTTCCGGTTTGCTGTCTTTCCCAGTGACCGATTTTGATGCTGCCGGTGATTTTCGCGCAGATAATTATGCTCGCCGCCTAGAGTGGTTGAGCCCGTTTGGCGCTTCGGCATTGTTTGCCGCCGGTGGTACGGGTGAGCTTTTCTCCCTGACCAATAAAGAGTATTCGTCCGTAATCAAAACTGCAGTCGACACCTGCGTTGGCGGTGTGCCGATTTTGGCCGGTGTGGGTGGTCCGACACGTCAGGCTATTGAGATGGCGCAGGAAGCTGAGCGTCTGGGCGCTAAAGGCCTGTTGCTGCTGCCGCATTACTTGACCGAAGCCAGCCAGGAAGGCGTCGCCCTGCACCTGGAAGCCGTGTGTAAATCGGTGAAGATCGGTGTGGTCGTTTACAACCGCAGCGTTTGCCGCCTGACTGCAGAGCTGCTGGAACAAGTTGCTGAGCGTTGCCCGAACCTGATCGGCTTTAAAGACGGTATCGGTGAAATTGAACTGATGGTTTCCATTCGTCGCCGCCTCGGCAATCGCCTCAGCTACCTCGGCGGCCTGCAGACAGCTGAAGTCTATGCCGCTGCTTATAAAGCCTTGGGCGTTCCGGTTTACTCCTCGGCTGTATTCAACTTCATCCCGAAAACTGCGATGACCTTCTACAACGCAATGGCACGTGACGATCACGCGACCGTTGGCAAGATCATTGACGAGTTCTTCCTGCCGTACCTGGCCATCCGTAACCGCTGCGCCGGTTATGGCGTGAGCATCGTTAAGGCGGGTGCCAAGATCGTTGGTCATGATGCAGGTCCAGTGCGCACGCCGCTGACTGACTTGCTACCGGAAGAGTATGAGATGCTCGCCGCGTTGATTGAAGCGCAAGGCGGGCAATAAACGTCATCATTTAATAGCGGCGCGTTAAGACGCCGCTTTCCATTCAGGAGGCTGTCCGTGGCTAATCCACAACGTTATGACAACTACATCAGCGGCGAGTGGGTCGCGGGTGCCAAGTACTCGATCAATATCAACCCATCGGATTTAGCCGATGTGGTGGGTGAATACGCCCAAGCCGATGTCGATCAGGTTAATCAGGCTATCGCCGCTGCCCATGCCGCGTTCCCGGCCTGGTCGATCTCTGGTATCCAGGCGCGCAGTGATGCGCTGGATAAAGTCGGCAGCGAAATTCTTGCTCGCCGTGAAGAGCTGGGCGCATTGCTGGCACGTGAAGAGGGCAAGACCCTGCCTGAGGCCGTCGGCGAAGTCGGTCGTGCCGGTAACATTTTCAAGTTTTTCGCTGGTGAGTGCCTGCGCCAGGCTGGCGAGTTGCTGGCTTCGGTACGCCCTGGTGTATCAGTAGAAGTCACTCGCGAGCCGTTGGGCGTGATCGGTCTGATCACCCCATGGAACTTCCCTATCGCAATTCCGGCGTGGAAAATTGCCCCGGCCTTGGCCTACGGCAACTGCGTAGTGTTCAAGCCGGCAGATCTGGTACCCGGTTGCGCTTGGGCCATCGCCGAAATTATTTCCCGTGCAGGCTTCCCGGCTGGTGTGTTCAACCTGGTCATGGGTAGCGGTCGAGTGGTCGGTGAAGCCATCGTCGGTGACAAGCGCGTTGCCGGTGTCAGCTTCACCGGTTCTGTCGACGTCGGCCGTAACATCGCCGCTAACTGCGTAGCTCGTGGCGCCAAGGTACAGCTGGAAATGGGTGGCAAGAACCCGCAAGTGATCCTTGATGACGCTGATCTGGACAGCGCCGTTGAGCTGTCCGTACAGAGCGCGTTCTACTCCACCGGCCAGCGTTGCACAGCGTCAAGCCGCTTCATCGTGACTGCCGGCATCTACGACAAGTTCGTTGCAGCCATGGCCGAACGTATGAAGTCGATCAAGGTCGGTAACGCCCTGGGAAAAGGCGTGGACATCGGTCCGGTGGTGTCTCAGTCCCAGCTTGATCAGGACTTGAGCTACATCGAGATTGGTAAGCAGGAAGGTGCTCGCCTAGTGAGTGGCGGCGAGCGGATAAGTTGCGAGAAAGATGGCTACTACATGGCCCCGACGCTGTTTGCCGACAGCACCGCCGATATGCGCATCAGCCGTGAAGAGATCTTCGGCCCAGTTGCCAACATCGTCAAAGTTGCAGACTACGAAGAAGCGCTGGCCATGGCCAACGATACCGAGTTCGGTTTGTCCGCCGGTATCTGCACCACGTCGCTGAAGTACGCTAACCACTTCAAGCGGCACTCCCAGGCCGGCATGGTCATGGTTAACCTGCCCACTGCTGGGGTGGATTACCATGTGCCGTTCGGTGGCCGGAAAGGTTCATCCTACGGTGCGCGTGAGCAGGGCCGCTATGCGGCCGAGTTCTACACTACCGTGAAAACCACCTACATCGGCTAACACCGCTGAGGTGTCCGTAGAAGGGGCTTTAGCCGGATAGAGTTGATCGGGCTTCATCGATCTATCTGGTGCCAGAAGCCCCTCCCACACCGCAATACAGTCCCAGTCCGTAGTGACATCCGTATAAAAACAACAGGGTAACGGTCATGAATCCACAGAATACTGTTGGTAACACCCCACTGATCACCGAATTGCAAGTGGTCCCGGTCGCTGGCCACGACAGCATGTTGCTCAATCTGAGCGGTGCCCACGGCCCTTACTTCACCCGCAACATCCTCATCCTAAAAGACAGCGCTGGCCATATTGGTGTCGGCGAAGTCCCCGGTGGCGAAGCCATCCGCCAGACCCTGGAGGATGCCCGCGCCATGCTGGTCGGTCAGCCGGTTGGCAATTACAACGCGCTGCTTAACCACGCGCGTCGCGCCTTCGCCGACCGCGACAGCGGTGGCCGCGGTCTGCAGACCTTCGACCTGCGCATCGCCATTCATGCGGTTACTGCCCTGGAATCAGCGCTGCTCGATCTGCTCGGTCAGCACCTCGGTGTACCCGTCGCTGCCTTGCTCGGCGAAGGCCAGCAGCGCGATGCCGTGGAAATGCTCGGCTACCTGTTCTTTGTTGGCGACTGCGATAAGACCGACCTTGGCTATCGGGACGAGCGTAATGCCGACGATGCCTGGTGCCGCGTGCGTAACGAAACCGCGATGACTCCAGAGTCCATCGTCCGTCAGGCCGAGGCAGCGTATGCGCGCTACGGTTTTAAGGACTTCAAACTGAAAGGCGGCGTACTCCACGGCGAAGACGAGGTCGAGGCCATCCGTGCCCTGGCCGCAGGCTTCCCTGAAGCGCGCGTGACCCTGGACCCAAATGGCGCCTGGTCGTTGGATCAAGCCATCGCCCTGTGTCGCGACCTGCACGGCGTGCTGGCTTATGCCGAAGACCCGTGCGGTGCCGAGAATGGCTACTCCGGCCGCGAAGTCATGGCCGAGTTCCGCCGCGCCACTGGCCTGCCGACTGCCACTAATATGGTCGCCACCGACTGGCGGCAGATGGGCCATACCATCTCGCTACAATCGGTAGACATCCCGCTGGCCGACCCCCACTTCTGGACCATGGCTGGTTCCGTGCGCGTGGCGCAAATGTGCAACGACTGGGGCCTGACCTGGGGTTCGCACTCGAACAACCACTTCGACATCTCGCTGGCGATGTTCACACACGTGGCCGCCGCCGCGCCGGGCAAGGTCACCGCCATCGACACTCACTGGATCTGGCAGGACGGTCAGTACCTGACGCGCAACCCGCTGCGTATCGAGGGTGGTTTGGTGCAAGTGCCGAACATCCCAGGCCTCGGCGTGACGTTGGATTGGGACGCGCTGGCCAAGGCGCACGAGCTGTATAAGGCCAAAGGACTGGGTGCACGCGACGATGCCACCGCCATGCAATACCTGATGCCCAACTGGAGTTTCGACAATAAGCGACCCTGTATGGTGCGCTGAGCCGGGTGAGTCCGGAGGTCAATAACGCTGGACTCATCTCTCTCGAATTTTCCGCGAGTTCGCCTGATGCATGCAGAAAAACCAGGCAAGGTGCGTTTCTCCATCTTGCTGATGCTGTTCCTCGTCACCACGGTCACCTTTGCTGACCGCTCCAGCCTGTCGATTGCTGGTGCGGCGCTGCAGGCTGACCTGGGTATCGATTCGGTGACGCTCGGCTTTATCTTCTCGGCATTCGGCTGGGCCTATGTCATCGGGCAAATCCCCGGTGGTTGGCTGTTCGACCGTTTTGGCGCCAAGCAGGTCTATGTCATCACGCTGTTCTGCTGGTCGCTGTTCACCTTGTTACAGGGCTTCGTCGGTATGTTACCGCTGGCCTGGACAGTCGCCACCCTGTTTCTCCTGCGCCTGGCAGTAGGTTTCGCCGGGGCGCCGTGTTTCCCGGGTAATGCGCGCATCATCGCTGCGTGGTTTCCGACTGCTGAACGCGCCACCGCCACGGCGATCTCCAGTTCGGCGCAATACGCCGCCACCGCCATATTCGCCCCGCTGATGGGCTGGGTGGTGCAGGCCATGGGCTGGCAGTATGTTTTTTTCGTGCTCGGCGGTCTAGGCCTGCTGCTGTGTGGCGTGTGGCTCAAGTTGATGTACGGCCCGCGCGAACATCCGCGCATTGGTGAGGCCGAGTTCGCCTACATAGAAGCTGGCGGCGGCTTGATCGATCTCGCCCCGCGTCCGGCTGGCGAGGCAGGCTCACAGGGGCGCTACCTTAAGCTATTGCTGACCCAGCGGACCATGATCGGCATCTATTTTGGCCAGTACTGCAATAACGCCATCACCTATTTTTTTCTCACGTGGTTCCCTGTGTACCTGGTGCAGGCGCGTGGTATGACCATTCTCACCGCCGGTTTTTCCGCCTCGCTGCCGGCGATCAGCGGCTTTGTTGGCGGCGTGCTCGGCGGCCTGGTGTCGGATGGTTTGTTGCGTCGCGGTTATTCCCTGACCTTGGCGCGCAAGCTGCCAATTGGCTTCGGCATGCTGCTGTCGAGCTGCATAGTACTGTGCGTTTACGCTGAGAGTGATGCCGCGGTGATTGGCTTGATGGCCCTGGCCTTTTTCGGCAAAGGTTTTGGCTCCCACGGCTGGACGCTGGTGGCCGACACCTCGCCACGGCGGATCGTCGGCCTGTCTGGTGGACTGTTCAATACATTCGGCAACTTGGCCGCGATTACTACGCCTATCGTGGTCGGCTACTTGGTTAGCCGCACGGGCTCATTTGACGCAGCGCTGATGTATGTCGGCGCTAACGCTTTGCTGGCGGTGATCAGTTACCTGTTTATCGTTGGTCGTATTCACAGGATCGAGCTGGACGACGAGCCACCTCAGGCCGGCACGCCGGGCACCTGAGCCGTATTGAGAGGAGTACATATCCATGCAATTGATTCCCCATCAGGACTCGCCTCGCTACATCCGTTTGCACCCTGCCGATAACGTCGGCGTGGTGGTCAACGAGCAGGGTGTGGCCACGGGCGGGCGTTTCGCCGATGGCCTGGAAGCCATCGAAGGTATTCCGCAGAGCCACAAGGTGTCGCTGCAAGATATTCCCTTGGATGGCGACGTAGTGCGCTACGGCGAAGTCATCGGTTACGCCCTGGAACCCATCGCCGCTGGGCGCTGGGTTACTGAGGCGCAGCTGCGCATGCCATCCGCGCCGGCACTGGATAATCTGCCTAAAGCTACCTTGCCGGCGCCTGTGGTCGAGCCGTTGGAAGGCTACACCTTCGAGGGTTTCCGCAACCCGGATGGCACGGTCGGCACGCGCAACATCCTCGGCGTGACCACCACGGTGCAGTGCGTGATCGGTGTGCTCGGTCATTGCGTGGATCGGGTGCGCAAGGAGCTGCTGCCCAAGTACCCCCATGTTGATGATGTGGTTGCCCTGTCGCACAGCTACGGTTGCGGCGTGGCGATCACCGCGCCAGACGCGGTGGTGCCGATTCGCACCCTATACAACATCAGCCGCAACCCTAACCTCGGTGGCCAGGCGCTGGTGATCAGCCTCGGCTGCGAGAAGCTTCAAGCCAATCAGCTGATGGATGGTGATCAGCTGACCAGTGGTATCCATGAAGAAGAGTGGTTGTTCCGCCTGCAAGACTCCAGCAACGGCTTCGCCGGCATGGTCGGGCAGATTATGGCGATGATCGAAGCGCGCTTGCAGGTATTGAACGAACGCCGCCGCGAGACAGTTCCAGCCTCTGAGCTATCGGTGGGCATGCAGTGCGGCGGCAGCGATGCGTTTTCCGGTATCACCGCCAACCCGGCCCTCGGCGTAGCCGCCGACCTGTTGGTGCGTGCCGGCGCCACGGTGATGTTCTCCGAGAACACTGAGGTACGCGACGGCATTCACCTGCTCACCCCGCGCGCGGCAACGGTGGAAGTCGCCGATGCGCTGATCCGCGAGATGGATTGGTACGATAGCTACCTGCAGCGCGGCATGGCCGACCGCAGCGCTAACACTACGCCGGGCAACAAGAAGGGCGGGCTGAACAACATCGTCGAAAAGGCCATGGGTTCGATTGCCAAGTCCGGCTCCAGCGCCATTGCCGGGGTGGTTTCGCCCGGCGAGCGGATTCGCGGTAAGGGCTTGTGGTTTTGCGCTACGCCAGCCAGCGACTTTATCTGCGGCACCCTGCAGTTGGCCGCTGGGATGAACCTGCACATCTTCACCACCGGCCGTGGCACGCCGTACGGCCTGGCCATGGTGCCGGTAATTAAAGTAGCGACCCGTACGCAATTGGCCGAGCGCTGGCCCGACCTGATTGACGTCGATGCCGGGCAAATTACCTCTGGGTGTATGACCCTGGATGAAATGGGCTGGCGCATCTTCCAGTTGTATCTGGACATCGCTAGCGGCAAAACACACACCTGGACTGAGAAGCACAAACTGCACAACGACCTGATCCTGTTCAACCCGGCGCCGGTGACCTGATATGAATGCTTTACCTGAAACCTTGCTTAAGACATTGCATGAGGTGGTGGGCGATGCGGGCCTGATCACCGACGCCGAACGTATGCACAGTTATCTCAGCGATTGGCGCAACGCCTACCATGGCCAGGCCGCGATGGTGCTGCGTCCAGCCTCTACCGGGGAGGTCGCAGCGGTAGTGCGCTTGTGCAGCGAGGCGGGTGTCGCACTGGTGCCGCAGGGTGGTAATACTGGCCTGTGCGGCGGCTCGATTCCGGATGATTCGGGCAAGCAAGTGGTGCTGTCGCTGACCCGCATGGTGCGTATCCGCGCCGTCGACAGTGGCAACGAAACCATGACGGTTGAAGCCGGCGTGATCCTTCAGCGTCTGCAGGAGGCGGCGGCCGAAGTGGGTCGGCTGTTCCCGCTGTCGCTGGGCGCTGAAGGCAGTTGCACGGTCGGCGGCAACCTGGCGACTAACGCCGGCGGTACTGCCGTGCTGCGTTACGGCAATATGCGTGATTTGGTCCTGGGCCTGGAAGTGGTACTGCCCGATGGGCGTATCTGGAACGGCCTGCGCGGCTTGCGTAAAGACAACACCGGCTACGACCTCAAGCAGTTGTTCATCGGCTCCGAAGGCACGTTGGGCATCATCACTGCCGCCGTGCTCAAGCTGTTCCCAGCGGTACGCAGCCGGACTACCGCCTGGGTGGCATTACCCAGCCCGCAAGCGGCGGTTGAGCTGATCGGGCAGATGCGCAGCCTCTGCGGCGACCGTCTGACTGGCTTCGAATTGATGTCGCGGCAGAGCCTGGATTTTGTCCTCAGTCATGTGGCGGGCTGTAACGATCTGTTCGGCGAGATACATCCTTGGTATGTGCTGATCGAACTCAGCGATACCTTGGCCAACGCGCCGTTGAACGACATGCTGGAAAGCAGTTTGGGCGAGGCCTTCGAGCGCGGCACCGCCCTTGATGCGGTAGTCGCCTCCAGCGAAGCGCAAGTGGCTGCGCTGTGGGCACTGCGCGAAGGGATCTCGGAAGCGCAGAACCATGAAGGGCCGAGTCTCAAGCACGACATCAGTGTGGCGGTCAGCAGCATCCCAGCCTTTATCGAGGAAGCAGATATGCGCTTGCAGAAGGCGTTCCCCAGCGTGCGCATTGTCGCTTACGGCCATGTCGGTGACGGCAACTTGCATTACAACATCAGCAAGCCCCTGGGCGCCGAAGATTCTGCGTTCAAGGCGCAGGGCGAGGCGATCATGCGGGTGATTTTTGATGTCACCGTCAGCTTTGCCGGCAGTATCAGTGCCGAGCATGGCTTGGGCCAGTCCAAGCGTGACGCGGCGCGCCACTACAAAGACCCACTGGAGTTGGAGCTGATGCGTAGCATCAAGCAGACATTGGACCCGGCTGGCCTGATGAATCCCGGAAAATTGCTGTAGCCCATGTATCAAGGAGCCCCCATGAGCAAACCCCAGGTACTGCAGATCGGCGCGCTGAGCGAGCGGTTCAACCGCACGCTGGCAGAGCGCTATGACGTCACCGCGCTGTGGCAGCAGGCGGACCCTATGCAATTTCTCAAGGAGCACGGCGCTACCTTCGAACTGCTGGTGTCGTCGGCACGCTTCGGCTGCAGCGGCGAGCAGCTGGCATGCCTGCCTAATCTGAGCGTCATTTGCAGCTTCGGCGTCGGTTGCGACCCTTATCCGCTGGAGCAGCTGCGTGATCGCGGCATCGTTATCAGCACCACCCCGGACGTACTCAACGACTGCGTCGCCGACTTGGCTATGGGCCTGATGATCGACAGCGCACGGCAACTGACCGCCGCCGACCGCTTTGTGCGCGCCGGACATTGGCTGAGTGGTAACTATCCATTGACGCATAAAGTCAGTGGCAAGAAGCTCGGCATCGTCGGCCTTGGCCGTATCGGCCAGGCCATCGCCCGCCGAGCCCAAGGCTTCGACATGCCCGTGCGCTACCACAAACGCCGGCAGGACCCGGACAGCTCTTATGGCTATGCGGCGGACTTGCTGGAGCTGGCGAGTTGGGCGGACTTTCTTGTGCTGGCCTGCCCGGGCGGAGCAGCCACCCATCACCTGATCGATGCCAAGGTTCTATCTGCGCTCGGCCCGCAAGGCATTCTGGTCAATATCGCGCGTGGCAGTGTGGTTGATCAGGCAGCGCTGGTGTCGGCTTTGCTGGATGGCAGCTTGGGCGGAGCTGGATTAGATGTGTTTGACGGCGAGCCTGCGGTGCCACAAGCGTTGTTCGGCCTGCCTAATGTGGTATTACTGCCGCATGTCGGCAGTGCTACGCAAGAAACCCGCTTGAGTATGGAAGAGCTGGTGTTGGCTAACCTGTACGCTTTTATCAACAACGGTCAATTACTCACTCCTTTATAGGGAGTACGTTCCCTGATACGCAGTACGGCCATTCGCTGCCTGTTTATACGCTGCGCCGGGCCACAAGCCCTGCGGCGTTCTTCCCTAGCAGGCCATTGAAACATTCGACTCCAACGGCCCTAGCCCGTGATGGGTGAGCTTCAGTTGAAGTGCCTCGTTCGGGTGAAGAAATACCGTGCTTACAAGGAAGAAGCAGGCAGAGCTGCACCCAATCTCTTGCAGCGTGACTTTGATGCGCAAAAGCCCAATCAGAAGTGGGTAACCGATGTCACTGAGTTCAAGGTCGCAGGGCAGAAGCTTCATCTGTCGCCCATTCTGGACCTCTACAACGGCGAGATCATCTCCTACGATATCGCCAGGCACCCCTTATTCGAGATGGTTGGCAAGATGCTTAAACCGCGTTTGTACGGCTCCGGCCACATGAGAAAGCGGTCTTGCACTGAGACCAAGGCTGGCAGGATGGATTCAATTGGTCGTCGCAACACTGGGTTGTTGAACAGATTTTAGATACTCGTTCGTGCCGCGTTGCCATGGACTATGAGGGTCAGCGAAGAAGATCTCACTCCAGATTCGATGGTAAATCGGACGTGATCCGATAGCTCTTTCCCACGATTCCAGGCCAAAGATCGTCACAGTTCGATGGGAAGATCAGGCACCGTTTTTTTCAATGCGTTGGTCATGGTAACAGCCCCGTAGCCAGCCAGCGCAGGGCCGTTCTTCGTCCGAGGAATTAACCCATAGCCTGCCTCGCGATGCAGATGAACAAGCATGGTGAAGCGAGTTGAACGCTCGACCAGCGTTCCAATCGCAGAACGGTTCAGGCCGATGATCAGGTCGCCCTCCCAATGCCCTGGTACAGCGCGGTCTTCCACCTCAGGATATGTGATTTTACATGAATAACGGCATCCCGCCCCGATGACGGAACCAGCGTGGGCCTACCGGTGTTGATACGCGAACGGCTTCCGCTGCCTTTTCGCTTGTGATGCCGGTTGCTATCTGCCTGAGCCCTGTTCAATACAGGACCCAAACCCGCTGGTCGTAGATATGTGATCCGTCCAACTTTGGGTCACTCCAGAGCGTGGGAGCCATACTGTGGACACTCCTGCGTCCGAACCGGCAACCTGCACTACGGCCTGACTTTTGGTTTTTACTTTGTTGTTGAGAAGGCGTTTTCTGCTGCCCAGGTCAGCTCGACCCGGGCAATGCGCATATGCTCGATCTCCAGGATGCGTATCTGCCAGCCGTCTACGGTCAGCAATTCATCCTGTTCGGGCATATGCTCAAGCTGGTTCAGGATCAGCCCGGCGAGGGTGGTATACAGTGAACTGCGTGGCAGCGGTTCGGGTAGCTGGCGGTTGATCTCTTCCAGGTTTTCACTGGCATCGATTTCGTAGCGGCCGAGTTCCAGAGGCACCACGCTGGGTGTCAGATCCATGCCCTGTTCCGCTTCCGGCAACTCACCGGCGATGGCTTCCAGAATATCTGTCAGGCTGACAATACCTTCCAGAGTGCCGAATTCATCCACCACAAAGGCCATCTGCTTACCTTCATGGCGGAAGGCTTCCAGTGCCTTGATCGCGTTCTGTGTTTCGAACAGCACAACGGGTTGTTCAATATAGTCCTCGAAGTGCAGCGCCTCGCCGCGCAGCATAGCGCTCAGCAGCACCTTCTTCTGCACGATGCCCAGAGGTTCATCCTGCTTGCCATCACGGATGACTGCAAGGCGGGAGTAGGGCGATTCCAGCAACTGGTTGCGCTGTTCTTCCAGGCTGTTGCTCAGGTCCAGCGTATGCACCTCGCGGCGCGGTGTCATCAGCGCCTTGATATTGGTATCGGCCAGACTCAGGACACCACGAATCATGTCGCGCTCGTTTTCCTGGAACAGGGTTTCCGTTTCCGCATCAGGTTCAAGCGTAGCGTCGGAGGCGGGCAGGGCATTGTCACCCTTGCCCAGCAGACGCAGGATATTGTTGGCGGTGCGTTCACGCAAGGTCCCGCCGGTATCCAGCCACTTCTGCTTGTTACGCTGGGCGAGCTGATTGAAGAACTCGACCAGGATCGAGAAGCCGATGGCCGCATACAGATAGCCTTTGGGTATATGCAGGCCTACCCCTTCGGCCACCAGGCTGAAGCCGATCATCATCAAAAAGCCCAGACACAGAATGATCAGCGTCGGGTGGGCGTTGACGAAGCGCGTGAGACGTTTGCTGGCCAGCAGCATGACGGCCATCGCCACGATCATGGCGATGGCCATGACGGCCAGTTCGTCAGCCATGCCGATGGCGGTGATGACGGAGTCGATGGAGAACACTGCATCCAGAATCACGATCTGGGTAACCACCACGCCGAAGCTGGAATAGGCCACTTTGGCAGCGCTGGTCTGTATCCGCCCTTCCAGGCGTTCATGCAGCTCCATGGTGGCCTTGAACAGCAGGAACAGACCACCGACAAGCATGATCAGGTCGCGTGCAGAAACGGCATGATCCTGAACATGGAACAATGGAGTGGTCAGGGTGACCAGCCAGGCAATACTCATCAGCAGCGCGAGACGCATGATCAGCGCCAGCGACAAGCCGAGAACACGCGCTCTGTCGCGCTGTTCGGGCGGCAGTTTTTCCGCCAATACAGCGATGAACACCAGGTTATCGATGCCAAGCACGATTTCGAGGGCAATCAGGGCAAATAGGCCCGCCCAGACAGTAGGATCAGCCAACCATTCAAACATGGGAGACCTCCACTATGGGCTGAGACAAGGCAACTGCAGAAATCGATTGTAAGGATGGGGTGCGAAGACGGCCTGTCATCGCGTTAGTTCGGGGGGGGGGGACAGAGTTCAAAACGATAAACCGGTAGCTATTGGAACGCTCTTTATACGCTTTCTTCTGTCCCCAGACAAACGGATATTTGCTGCAGCTTCAGTTCGTCTGTTGGCGCAGTGCTTTCAATAGCTGTTGGTCCGGGTAGCCATCGGCGGGCCAGCCGAGCGCAATTTGAAGGCGGCGTATTGCCTGACGGGTATTGGCGCCGATAATGCCATCGACACTGCCGGGGCCATAGCCTTGTGCTTCCAAGCGTTCCTGCAGTTCCAGGCGTTCGGTACGGGACAAGGGTTTGTCATCGGTGGGCCAGTTGGCGTAGATCTGCCCCTGCCCCTGGAAGCGCTCTGCCAGCAGCGCGATGGCGAGGGCGTAGCTGGTGGAATTGTTGTAACGCAGAATGCTGCGGAAGTTATTCATGATCAGGAATGCCGGGCCACGATGGCCGGCCGGCAGAATAAGTGTGGCGTGAGCATTGGAACGCGTGGCCAGCGGGCGGCCGAGTGCATCGGTGACGCCCAGTGCGGACCACTCTGACATGGGCTTACGGATGGACATGTCGGCCAGCGCATAATCAAACCCGTCTGCCAGACGCACTTCCATGCCCCAGTTTGCACCGGACTGCCAGTTCGAGGCGCGAAGATAATTGGCAGCGGAGGCAAGGGCGTCCGCTTCGGTATGCCAGATATCCCGCTTACCGTTGCCGTCGAAGTCCACCGCGTGATCGTTGTAGGTAGTGGGAATGAACTGGGTCTGGCCCATGGCGCCAGCCCAGGAGCCTGTCATGTCATCGACCGTGGTGTCACCCCGCTGCAGGATTTCCAGGGCGGCCAGCAATTGGGTCTGGGCGAAATTGGAGCGACGTCCCTGGTGGGCGAGTGTGGCCAGTGAACGGATCACTGAGCGGTTACCCATATTGCTGCCGAAGTTGCTTTCCAGTCCCCAGATGGCGACCAGAATATGGCGGTCAACACCATAGCGCTCTTCGATCTCTTGCAGAACGCTGGCATGCCGGGCCAGCATGATGCGACCGGTGGACTGTCGCTGTGAAGACAGGGCACCGTCCAGATACTCCCAGACCGGCCGGGCGAATTCCGGCTGACTTCCGTCGGCCTTCAGAACCGCAGGATCAGGCTCGATCTCTTGAAAAGCGCGATCAAACAGCTTGGCATCGATACCTGCGGCCAAGGCCTGATCACGAAACTCATCGCGCCATTGGTTGAAACTGCGCTCCACGCTGACCACCCCGGCGCTTCTCGATCCCGGCTGAACCGACGCTTCCAGGCGGCTTTCACCGCAGGCAGAAAGTACCAGCAGGCTGGCTGCAAGGGCAGCAAGGCGGCGGCATGGGGTGTTGAAGCGAGCGGGCAGATTGAGCATGTATCAGTTTCCGGCAAATTCAGATTCCGGCCCACTGTATCACGCGATCTGGCGAGGGCGAACCGGTGGGCGCTGGTTGTACTGCTGTTTGAGGGCGGAGTCAGCATCAGGTTCCTTCGTCGCCTCGGTGAAAGATAAAAATATTCGATTTAGGACAGGGCTGGTAGTATTCGGGGATGACGTTTTGCAGCCAGGCTGTTTGCGCATATTCGGGGCGTATTGGCGCTGTTGGTACACGTTGATTATGTAGAAGAATAAAGAATGCAAAGGAATAGTAAATTCAGTCGATGGCGGATGCTGGCGATTCCCGCTGTCTTGGGTGTGTTTTTTACCGCATGGTTTTTACATCCGACTTACGAAATGTCGGATTTCTCACCTTTCCCTATTCAGGATTTCGAGTCCTCCTTTCTACATCAGGATGCAGAGTTCCAACAGGGTTTCGCTTCATCGGACCTGGATGAGTTTGTCCACTCGCCCTCCGTTGCGGCTTTGCCTGAGGGGGATCTGATGGCGGTCTGGTTTGCCGGCTCCAGAGAAGGTGCCGCCGATGTTGATATTCGCGCTGCGCGATTCGACGCGGTAAGCGGCAGCTGGGATGAAGAGCGCGTTCTGGTTACGCGGGAAATGACCCGCCGCGCGATAGGCAAGCCAATCCGTAAGCTGGGTAACCCGGTGATCGCCTACTCACCGGATGATCGCTTGTGGTTGTTCTATGTGTCGGTCTCGGTGGGTGGTTGGGCAGGCAGCGCGGTGAACGTCATGGTGTCCGACGATCTCGGTGCCAACTGGTCCAAGCCACGGCAGCTGATCACCACACCCTTCGTGAATATAAGCACGCTGGTGCGCGCTGCGCCGGTGTTTCACGAAGATGGTTCGATCGGTCTGCCGGTATATCACGAGTTTCTCGGCAAGTTTCCCGAGTATCTGTATATGGATGCACAGGGGCGGGTGGTCGACAAATTCCGCATTGCCGATGGCACCAATTCATTGCAACCCACTATAGTCCCTCTGGGTGGTAAACGAGCCGTAGCCCTGTTGCGGGATGCGAGCGAGGTCGGGCACGTACTGGCTACCGTCACCGAAGACGCCGGGCGTACCTGGAAACCCGAGTGGGCGGTTGCGCCATGGAATCCCAATGCATCCCTCGCTGCTGTACGTTCCAGCCAGGGCAGTTTGCTGGTGGCGCAGAATAACCTGATTGATGGGCGCTTCAGTCTGAGCTTGGACGAAGCCTCGGAAAGTCTCACAGAATGGTCGCTGGTAGCCTCCCTTGATGCTTCACCGGACCCGCAAGGCAAGCCCTTTCCGCGATTCAAGTATGAGGAATTGATCGGTGAGAAGTTTCTATCGACCGGCGGCGCGGCGCGCCGGGGGCTGCTGGCCGACTACCTGCGCGAGATCGATCAACGCATGTGCCGCAAAGGCATGTGCGACTTCCAGTATGAGTACCCATATATGATTCGTGCCACCGATGGCCGCTACCACGTGGTCTACGCCTGGAATAACAGTTTTATCAAGCACGTGGCATTCAATGATGCCTGGGTGGAGGCGCAGCTGTGATTCCCGTAAGCCTGCAGTCTTGCCTGAGCTTTGCCCTGATTGTGTTCCTGTTGTTGCCGAACCGCCGAATCCCCATGCGCTACCGTGGTCCGCTGTTGCTTGTGGTGCTGGTCATAGGAATCATCCCCCTGCCCACCGGGTTGTCATTGGCCGGTTACCTGCGCGGACTGACTGACGAGCTTTCTATCACGGCGATGGTCTGGATGCTCGCCGGAACGGCGCTACGGCTGGGCTGGCTGCAGCCTGGGTCGAGTGCTTGTTCGTGGCAGTTATGCTCGGTATTCGCCGTGTTGGGGGTGTTGCTCTATCCCGCGTCGATGGGTGTGGGAATGCTCGACACCTACGGCTGGGGATACTCGCCGCGGATGTTGATTGCACTGATAGGAATGCTGGCGTTGGCACTTCTGTTGCTGGGCAACATGCTCGGTGTGCTCATATTGACGTTGGCCACATTGGCCTTCACGCTGGGTATCAAGGCTTCGGACAATTACTGGGACTACCTGATTGATCCCTTCGTCGTGTTCTATTCCATCGGGGTATTGGCAGCTAACTCGATAGCCGCCCTGTTGAAATGGCGTCGCAGCCAGTTCGCTCCGGCACCGCAGTTGGATGAAGGGCTGGATTGAGCGGGTTAGCTGGTAGCCAGAGGCAGTCTGGCGCCGGCTGCTTTTACCAGCATCAGCGCCAGACTGTCCCAGGACGAGCCTGAAGCCTGACCCTTGATCTGCTCATCGGCTTGCTGAGCGAGGCGCAGCATCGCTTCCCAGGTGGTCACCGTGTGACGTTGCAGGGCGCGAGACACCAGAGGTTTGCGCTTGTCCCAGATCGGCGGGCGCTGGCTGGAAAAAACCTTGTCCTGAGGGATGCCACGGGCGAGATCGTGGGCCATGTTATGCAGGCTGCGCAATTCTCGGGTGACCGCCCAGAGCACCACTGGTGCTTCCACGCCTTCTCCTTTCAAACCCTGCAATATACGCAGCGCATGCTGGGCATCGCCCTGCAACATGGCGTCGGTGAGATTGAAAACATCGAAGCGGGCGCTGTCGGCAACCGCCAGCTGCACCGTCTGCAGGTCCAGCTGACCGCTGTCGCAGAATAACTTGAGCTTCTCGATCTCCTGCGCGGCGGCCAACAGGTTGCCCTCGACGCGCACACTCAGCAGCTCCAGTGCTTCGGGCGTGGCGTGCAGACCGGCGGCAGCCAGACGATCACGCATCCAGCCCGGCAACTGTTGTGCATCTATCGGCCAGATCTGTACGAAGCGGCTGCTGCCATGCTCGATCAGGCCCTTGGCCCATTTGCTGCGTTGGGTGCTGCCGTCCAGCTTGGGCAGGGTAACCAGCAAGGTCGTGTCGGGGGGAGGGTTGTCCAGCCAGGCCAGCAGAGCCTTGCCGCCTTCATCCCCAGGCTTGCCGCCGGGAATGCGCAGTTCGATCAGACGCTGTTGAGCGAACAGTGACAGGCTGTGACTGGCATCATGCAAGTGACCCCAGTCGAAACTGCGATCCACGTGAAATACCAGGCGCTCTTCGCTGCCGGCCTCGCGACAGGCACGGCGAACCAGATCGGCAGCTTCACCGGCGAGCAGCGGATCATCGCCGCTGATCACATAGACCGGCGCCAGCCCGTCACCGAGCTGGCGCTGAAGCTGCCCTGCGTTGAGCTTCACGACTCAGGGAGCCTGACGATCAAGCGCCTGTTCGCGAGCCGCGAGATCGCTGGCGGAAATACTCGACAAGCGGAACATCAGCTGACGAGTCAAGTCCTGAAGCATCTCGCGGTGCAGCAAGTCTTCTTCTTCGCTGGTACCGATCAGGTTGTCCTTGTCGTTCACATAGACCCGCTGGGTGGAGAGGGTTTCCGGCCCGATAAGAGGGCGATTCTGGCGGTCGCTGATCTGGAATGTCAGCTCACTGGTGAGCTCATATTCGGCAGGAGTCGACCGGTAGGTATAGGTGACCGCGCGCCGATCCTTGCGTTCATCCAGCAGCTGCAGGTGGTAGGGTGCTGAGGTGCGTACGTCCACACCATTGATCTGGAGTGCTTCCAGCACACTCTGGTAAGTAGGGCCGTAGCTATTGCGGGCAGTGACGCTCAGTTCATCCAGCTTGACGTCGTCGACCCCAGTACCGCGCAGATGGAAGCCGCAGGCGCTGAGCAGCAGACTGGTGCCGAGCACAGCACAACTCAGCAGATGACGTGGACGTTGCAGTGGCATGCCGATTCTCCGTTGCGTATCAATTGGCGACAATATTGACCAGCTTGCCGGGCACCACAATCACCTTGCGGATACTCAGGCCTTCAGTAAAACGCAGAACACCTTCATTGGCTCGGGCAGTGGCTTCCACGTCTTCGCGGCTGGCATCGGCCGGCACCTGAATGTGGCCGCGCAACTTGCCATTGACCTGAATGACCAGCTCGAGACTGTCCTGTACCAGGGCAGTCTCGTCCAGCGTCGGCCAGGGTGCGTCGATCACCGGAGTGTCGTGTCCCAATGCCTGCCACAACGCATGGCCGATGTGCGGAGCGATAGGTGCCAGCAAGAGGGTGACAGTCTCCAGACCTTCCTGCAGTAGAGCGCGGTCCTGCTCGCCGGTCTGCGGTGCCTTTTCCAGTACATTCATCAGTGTCATCACGGCGGCAATGGCGGTGTTGAACTTGTGGTGCTGGCCGATATCCTGGCTGGCCTGACGAATCGCAATATGAATGGCGCGACGCAGGTCCTTCTGAGCATCACTCAAACTGTTGAGATCCAGCGCCACGCTGGAGCCCTGAGTGGTGTGCTGATTGGCCAGGCGCCAGACCCGGCGCAGGAAGCGGTGCGCGCCCTCGACACCGGCGTCCGACCATTCCAGGCTCATGTCCGGTGGGGAGGCAAACATCATGAACAGGCGGCAGGTATCGGCACCGTACTGATCGATCATGAATTGCGGATCGACCCCGTTGTTCTTCGACTTTGACATCTTCTCGATGCCGCCGATGACCACCGCCTGTCCGTCGCTTGCCAGGTGAGCGGCAATGACCTTGCCTTTGGCATCGCGCTCCACCTCGACATCAGCCGGGTTGAACCAGGTCTTGCTGCCGTTCTCTTCGAGACGATAGTAGGTCTCGGCGATGACCATGCCCTGCGTCAGCAGGTTCTTGAATGGCTCATCCGAATCGACCAGGCCCTGGTCGCGCATCAGCTTGTGGAAGAAGCGCGCGTACAGCAGGTGAAGAATGGCGTGCTCGACACCACCGATGTACTGATCCACTGGCAACCAATGGTTGGCTGCGGCCGGGTCTACCATGCCCTGCTCAAAATGCGGCGAAGCGTAGCGGGCGAAATACCAGGAGCTCTCGACGAAAGTGTCCATGGTATCGGTTTCGCGCCGAGCAGGCCGGTTGCAGGTCGGACAGGTGCACTCGTAGAACTCGGGCATCCGAGCGAGCGGCGAGCCGGCACCATCGGGCACGACGTCTTCAGGCAGCACGACCGGCAGTTGATCTTCCGGTACCGGTACATCACCACAATGCTCGCAGTGGATGATCGGGATCGGGCAGCCCCAGTAGCGTTGACGGCTGATACCCCAGTCGCGCAGGCGATATTGGGTGCGGGGTGCCCCCAGCTCCTTCTGCTTGAGCACTTCGCCGATGGCGGTGAAGGCGCTATCGAAGTCCAGACCGTCGAATTCTTCGGAATTGATCAGTTCGCCCTTGTCCCCATAGGCATCCTGCCAGGGGGCGGGCGTTTCGTCGCCTGCCGAGGTGCGTATGACCGGTTTGATCGGCAGGTGGAACTGGCTGGCGAACTCGAAATCGCGTTCATCATGCGCAGGTACGGCCATGACCGCACCTTCGCCGTAACTCATGAGGACGTAGTTGGCGACCCAGACCGGCAGCTTTTCGCCGGTCAGCGGATGCTCGACGAACAGTCCGGTGGGTCGGCCCTGCTTTTCCTGGGTGGCGATATCAGCTTCGGCTACACCACCACGCTTGCATTCATTGATGAAGGTCTGCAGTGCCGGATTGTTCTCGGCGGCCTGGGTAGCCAGCGGATGCTCGGCGGCGACTGCGACATAGGTCGCGCCCATCAAGGTGTCGGGGCGGGTGGTGAAGACCTTGAGCTTGCCGGCGCTACCGATCGAGGTCTGATCGTAGGGGAAATGTACTTCCATCCCCACGGATTTGCCGATCCAGTTGCGCTGCATCGTTTTGACCTGTTCCGGCCAGCCGGGCAGGTTGTCCATCGAGTCCAGCAGTTCTTCCGCATAATCGGTGATGCGGAAGTAGTACATGGGGATTTCGCGCTTCTCGATCTCGGCGCCGGAGCGCCAACCCTTGCCGTCGATCACCTGTTCATTGGCGAGTACGGTCTGGTCGACCGGGTCCCAGTTGACGGTACCGTTCTTGCGATAGATCACGCCTTTTTCGTACAGCTTGGTGAACAGCCACTGTTCCCAGCGATAGTACTCGGGGGTGCAGGTGGCGAACTCACGCGACCAGTCGATTGCCAGCCCCAGGCTTTTCAGCTGGGTGCGCATATAGTCGATGTTGGAATAGGTCCAGGCGGCGGGTGCGACGTTATTGTTCATCGCGGCGTTTTCCGCTGGCATACCGAAAGCATCCCAGCCCATAGGCTGTAGTACGTTCTTGCCCTGCATCCGCTGGTAGCGGGCGATCACGTCACCGATGGTGTAGTTGCGCACGTGGCCCATGTGCAGCTTGCCGCTCGGGTAGGGGAACATCGACAGGCAATAGTAGGTTTCGCGGCCTGGCGTTTCGTCCACCTTGAAGGCGTCGGTTTGTTCCCAGGCGGTCTGGGCGGCGTTTTCTATTTCGCGGGGAGAATACTGTTCTTGCATGGGCGTGGACTGTTTGTCGACTCGTATGTCAGAGAAAAAAGTAATGAGGCAGGATACACCACCGGGCCGGGCACAGGTAGGGGCTGTTGCCATTCGTCGCGAGCCGCGGGAGAAATCGGAGGTCGGGTCTATGCTGTGGCAAAGGACGTCCATCTGCCTTTGGACAGCCATATTTACCTAGGGAGAAAGATCATGAAACATGTGCAGCCGGAGCCTTTTGCCTGTGGACGCGACTCATCCTACGGGCGGCTGCTGCGCCGTCTGGATCAGGCGTTGGATGTCGCTCGTACCCGGCAATGGATGGCGGGCCAGCAGGATGTGCCGGCAGAGCTGGAAGTGTACGGTTTGAGCAAGCAGGATGTGCAATTGTTGAAGCAGATTCTCAGTGCCATGCAGCGTGATGGCATGCCTCTCTACCTCAGCAATCTCGGGCGCGCCGCCGCGCCGCCCTCAGTGCTTGCGGCGCGCGACTGCGCACAACATCAGCGCAGCCAGTACTGACACCGCCAGCGGCCAGCTGCCGAAACGCAGCCAAGGCGTAAGACCTTTGCGGGGTTGTACGTCGCCGCGCAATACCGATTGTTCGAACTGCGGTATGCGCGCGGTGATTCGACCCTGGTGATCGATCAACGCCGTTACGCCGTTGTTGGTCCCCCGGATCATCCAGCGTCCGCTTTCCAGGGCGCGCATGCGGGCCATCTGCAGGTGTTGCAGTGGGCCGATGGATTTGCCGAACCAGCTGTCGTTGCTGATGGACAGCAAGAGCTCGCTGTGCGCCGCCAGTCGGCCAGCGAAATCGGGGTAGACGGTTTCATAGCAGATCATGGGTGCCAGTCGGTATCCCGCAGCTTCGAGTGGTTCCTGCTGCAACGGGCCGCGGGAGAAGTTCGACATGGGCAGATCGAAGAAGCTGATCACTCCGCGCAACAGATCTTCCAGCGGCACGTATTCACCAAAGGGCACCAGTTTGTGCTTGAGGTATTGGCTGGGTTGGTCGCCGGCCACCATGATGCCGTTGTAGATGCGCATCTCACCTTTGGCGTCCACTTCGTCGACCGGAATGCCGGTAATCAGCGTGCTGCCTTGCTGGGCCAGGTTGGTAGCCATGCCCTGGACGAAGGGCATGGCGCGGCTGCTGAGTACGGGTACGGCGGTTTCCGGCCAGAGGATGATGTCTGCTGGCTGGGCATAGCTGAGGTCGCGGTAGGTCGCCAGCGTGTGGTCGATATGCGCGGGATCCCACTTGCGCGACTGTTCGATATTGGCCTGAATCAGCGCCACTGAGAGCGGTGCACCCGCTGGCCGGGTCCATTCGACGCTGCTTAGCAGGGCGCCGCCGATCCAGATCGCGGTCAGTAGCGCGCCCGCCAGCAAGCCATGGCCGAGGCGGCGCCACAGACGCCACTCGCTGAGCAGGCAGGCGCTGAGGACGCTAAGGAAGCTGAGCAACCAGACACCGCCCAGTGGCGCCCAACCCGCCAGCCAGGTATCGGTATGGGCATAACCCTGATACAGCCACGGAAAACCGGTGAGAAACCAGCTGCGAAAGAATTCCTGAGCCACCCACAGAGCGGCAAACCCCGTCGCGGCCAACCAGGGATTGCCACTGGGTCGCAGCCAGCGCGCCCAGAGCCAGCCCATTGCCGCCGGCAGTAACGCCAGTCCAGCGACAAACAGTGCAGTCAGCAGCGCTGCCAGTGCCGGGGGCGCATTGCCATGCACATGAATGCTGACGTAAACCCAGGATACGCCGCTGAGAAACAGCCCAACACCCCAGCACCAGCCGCGCCACAATGCTTGGCGTCCATTCAGATCGTGCAGTCCCTGATACAGCAGGGCCGCCGACAACAGTCCCAGAGGCCAGATATCGAAGGGGGTAAACGATAGGGTGGTCAGCGCACCGGCGATCAGGGCGAATACATCGCCGCGCCAGCCGGGCAGGCGCAGTAACTCAAGCAGTTTATCCAGCAGTCGCATGAGAGCTCTCATCAAACATCTATTTTCACGGGCCTGCAGATAATCTGTGGGAGCACTCCCATCAATATCAAGGCTGGATCACGGACACCCGCAGCAGATGCACGCGACGGCTGTCGGCATTGAGAATGCGTACCCGGAATCCATCCAGCTCGACGATCTCGTTGCGCTTGGGCAGATGGCCGAAGGCATTCATTACCAGTCCGCCAAAGGTATCGAACTCTTCGTCGGAAAAGCCGGTATCAAACTGCTCGTTGAAATCCTCGATCGGGGTCAGCCCCTTGATCAGGTAGTCGCCGGAGGGCAGGGGTTTGATGTAGTCCTCGTCATCGATGTCGTGCTCGTCCTCGATGTCGCCGACGATCTGTTCCAGCACGTCCTCGATGGTGATCAACCCGGAAACACCGCCATACTCGTCAATCACGATGGCCATGTGATTATGGGTCGAGCGGAATTCCTTGAGCAGCACATTGAGCCGCTTGGACTCAGGGATGCAGGTGGCCGGGCGCAGCAAGTCCTTGATATTGAAGCGCTCGGTATTGCCTTCCAGCAGTAACGGCAGCAGATCCTTGGCCAGCAGGATACCGAGGACGTCGTCGATGCTTTCGCCGATTACCGGGAAGCGGGAGTGAGCCGCCTCGATGACCGATGGTAGAAACTCGCGGGGCGTCTGGGATGCCTTGATGGTGGTCATCTGCGAGCGCGGGATCATGATGTCCCGCACCTGCATGTCGGCGACTTGCAGTGCGCCTTCGATGATCGCCAGTGCCTCGATGTCGAGAACCTCGTTGTGCTGCGCTTCGCGCAACAAATCGAGCAGTTCCTGGCGGTTACGGGGTTCGTGGGCAAAAGCCTGGGTCAGTCTCTCCAGCCAGGACTTGTGTCCGTTGCTCGATCGATCTTCGCTCATGGGGTTATTACTCATCACTCGTCGGTTTCAAGATAGGGATCGGCAATGCCCAGTTCGGCAAGCAGCCGGCGCTCCAGGGCTTCCATTTCCTCGGCTTCGTCGTCATCGATATGGTCATAACCCAGCAGGTGCAGGCAGCCATGGATGACCATGTGCGCCCAGTGAGCTTCTGCGGGCTTGCCCTGTTCGGCAGCTTCGCGATTGACTACCGGAACGCAGATGACCAGATCGCCGAGCAAGGGGATGTCCAGTTCAGGAGGCAGGTCAGCGGGGAAGGACAGCACATTGGTGGGGTAGTCCTTGTGCCGGTACTCGCTGTTCAGTGCCTGGCTTTCGTCGGTATCGACCAGACGTATGGTCAGCTCTTGTCCGGGCTTGTCACGCAGGGCCAGGGCGGCCCAGCGTATCAGACTGTCGTCATCAGGTTGCCCGATAGCCTCGGTAGCCCTTTGTATGTCTACCTCAACGGTCATTACGGCGCTCCTCGCGCTCCTGCTCCTGGCGGCTGTCAAAGCGTTCATAAGCCTCGACGATGCGCTGCACCAGCGGATGACGCACCACATCCTTGGATTTGAAGTGAGTAAAGCCGATACCTTTCACATCCTCGAGCACATCCATCACGTGGGTCAGGCCTGAGCGCGTGCCACGGGGCAAGTCGACCTGGGTGATGTCCCCGGTGATCACTGCCGTGGAGCCAAAGCCAATGCGCGTGAGGAACATCTTCATCTGTTCCAGCGTGGTGTTCTGGCTTTCATCGAGGATGATGAAGCTGTTGTTCAGGGTGCGCCCGCGCATATAGGCCAGCGGTGCGACCTCGATCACCTGCTTCTCGATCAGTTTGGCGACCTGTTCGAAACCGAGCATTTCATACAGGGCGTCGTACAACGGACGCAGATAGGGGTCGATCTTCTGCGACAGGTCGCCGGGCAGGAAGCCCAGCTTCTCGCCGGCCTCGACTGCCGGGCGGACCAGCAGAATGCGCCGGATCTGCTCGCGCTCCAGCGCATCCACCGCGCAGGCGACGGCCAGATAGGTCTTGCCGGTGCCGGCCGGACCAATACCGAAGTTGATGTCATGTTCCTGAATCGAGCGCACATAACTCTGTTGGTTCGGCCCGCGCGGTTGAATGGTCATGCGCTTGGTGCGCAGTACCACGGGCTTGTGGCCGTCAGTCTGTTGCAGTGACTCGCTGAGGTTTTCCAGTCCCGACTCTTGCAGATACAGATGCACGGTATCCGGCTCCAGATCCTTGTTGTCCCGCGTTTCGCGGTACAACTGACGCAAGACTGCCTCGGCAGAACGGGTGATGGCTGGATCGCCGATCAGCTCGAAGTGGTTGCCGCGGTTGCGGACCTCGATACCGAGGCGTTGCTCGATAAGACGAAGGTTTTCATCGAATTGACCGCAGAGACTGGCAAAGCGCCGGGAGTCTACGGGCTCGATGCTGAAGCGATGAATAGTCGAGGAAGCGTTCAAATTGGTCCGTTAGTGGCCATGTGGCTATCAGGAAAGACAGCATAGCCCGCAAATCGGGCTATGCAAAGATGGGCAATGAGTCGCAGCCCGCCATGCACAGCGGGCTGGACGGAGGGCGCTGAAATCAATGCACTGTTTCGCTCAGCAGCGTACCACGCAGAGAGTGGGGCAGTGCTTCGTCGATCTGCACATCGATAAACTGGCCGATCAGCTGCGGTTTGTCACAGCGGAAGTTGACGATGCGGTTATGCTCGGTCCGGCCCTGCAGCATGCCCGGGTCCTTCTTCGAGTAATCTGTGACCAGAATGCGCTGGGTACTGCCGACCATGCGCCGGCTGTTCTCGAAACCCTGCTGATTGAGCCGGGCCTGGAGAATCTGCAGGCGCTGCTTCTTGATGTCCATGGGGGTGTCGTCGGGCAGGTCGGAAGCCGGCGTGCCGGGGCGGGCGCTATAGATGAAGGAGTAGGAGAAATCGAAACCGACTTCCTCAACCAGCTTCATGGTCTGCTCGAAATCGCGGTCGGTCTCGCCGGGGAAGCCGATGATGAAGTCCGAGCTGAGAATGATATCTGGCACCGCCGCCCTGAGTTTGCGTATCCGGGACTTGTATTCCAGCGCGGTGTGGTTGCGCTTCATGCCGGCCAGTACGCGGTCGGAGCCTGATTGCACCGGCAGGTGCAGATACTTCACCAGCTCCGGCACTTCGGCGTGGGCGCGGATCAGGCTGTCGGAAAACTCCAGCGGATGCGAGGTGGTGTAGCGGATGCGGTCGATGCCATCGATTTCCGCTACCACCCGGATCAGGTCAGCCAGGTCGGCGATGCCGCCGTCGTGCGTCTGGCCGCGATAGCCGTTGACGTTCTGGCCCAGCAGGGTGACTTCGCGCACGCCGTTCTCGGCCAGATGCACGCATTCGGCCAGCACGTCATCAAACGGGCGACTGACTTCTTCGCCGCGAGTGTAGGGCACCACGCAGAAACTGCAGTACTTGCTGCAGCCTTCCATGACCGAGACATAAGCGGTCGGACCGTCCACGCGGGGTTCGGGCAAATTGTCGAATTTCTCGATTTCCGGGAAAGAAACGTCCACTTGTGCATTGCCGGTGGTGCGGGCAGCGTTGATCATTTCCGGCAGGCGATGCAGGGTCTGTGGGCCGAAGACCACATCTACGTAGGACGCACGGTCGCGAATCGCCGTGCCTTCCTGGCTGGCAACGCAGCCACCGACACCGATGATCAGATCCGGGTTCTTTTCCTTCAGCGGCCGCCAGCGCCCCAGCTCGGAAAACACTTTCTCCTGCGCCTTCTCGCGAATCGAACAGGTATTGAGCAGGATGAAATCGGCCTCGTCGGGGCGGTCGGTCAATTCCATTGCCTGATGTTCACCGAGCAGGTCAGCCATGCGCGAGCTGTCGTACTCGTTCATCTGGCAACCGTGGGTCTGGATAAAAAGTTTTTTTGCCATGGGATTTGCAGAGGTGACTCGTGGAGAAAAACGGCGATTATACACGGAAGGCCGGGGTGATGTTATGCCTGCGGCGACGGGCTGCACACCACAGTTGATAAGGTTAAATGTGATATGATCCGCGACCTTTGACCGGGCGTCCGATGCCTGCGGTCCTATTCATGTTGTACGATGTGTGAGTTCAATGAGCAAAGATAAGCAACAGCCCATCTTTCGGGTGATTTTTCTCAATCAAGGTCAGGTTTACGAGCTGTACGCCCGTCAGATTTTTCAGAGCGAGCTGTGGGGGTTTCTGGAAATCGAAGAGCTGGTGTTCGGCGAACGCTCGCAGATGCTGGTTGATCCGGGCGAGGAAAAGCTCAAGAACCAGTTCGAAGGCGTCAACCGCAGCTTTATCCCGGCACATTCCATAGTGCGCATCGATGAAGTCGAGCGCGTTGGTCAAGCCAAGATCAGTGAAGCCAAGGCGGGCGGCAACGTCATGTCGTTCCCGATGCAGCCGGGGCCGGGTCAGGGACCGGGTAACAACTGATCCTGGTCAGCGCTCGAAGACGGTTTTTTGTGGGAGTGGCCTTGGCCACGAAGAGGCCTGCCTGAAACCCACGCGGCCAAGGCCGCTCCCACAAAGCTCCCACAAATCTGGCGTTCGGACTGGCCGACTATTTACTGAACGGCCGGTTCAGCCTCATCAGCGCCGCCCGGCAACTGCCGCAACTGCTCCTCACGGATATGCCGTAGGTAGTTGCGAAACAGTGTGCCCAATACCTGAGTGGCGGCGGCGACTTCTTCGTCGGACATCTGCTCGGTCAGCCTGTCACTGGCATCCATTGCCGCATCCTGACCATTGACCGCAGCCATCTTCAGAATGATGTAGGCCTGCGGCAGGTTGCGCTCGACGCCCTCGCCATCAATGTGCATCAGGCCAAGGCGGTACTGTGCATCCGGATGGCCCTGAACCGACGCCTGTTCATACCACTTGAGCGCCTGCTGCAGATCCCGCTCGGTGCGTTCGCCATGGTAATACAGCTCGCCCATTTCAAATTGCGCCTGCATGTCGCCGGCCTCGGCGGCAGCTGTGCAGTTTTCCAGCGCCAGTGGCAGGCTCTCATCATCGACGCGATTGAAGGCGCAGCGCTCTTCGGTGCTGATCACCAGCGGCGCAAGGGATTGGGCGGACGCGACGGGAGTGCCGATGCTCAGTGTGCACAGGGTGAATGCGCTGAAGAACCTGACAAGAGAGCTATTCATTATTGGCGGGCCGTCTGATCCTGAAGGAGGGAAGATGTTGCTATTGTGCGCCTGATCCGTGCGCCAGCCAACCGCCATGACGGCGGTTGGCTGGCCCTTTGATTAAAGGGAAGCGAAAGCCCGCTCGGCGGCATCCAGCGTCAGCTGCAGTTCGGTATCGCCATGGGCGATGGAGGCGAAGCCTGCTTCGAAGGCGCTGGGTGCAAAATACACACCCTGTTCCAACATGCTGTGGAAGAACCTGGCAAAGCGCTCGGCATCGCTGGCCATGACATCCTCGAAGGTCAGGATGTTATCGGCTCCACTGAAATACAGTCCGAACATGCCACCCGCTTGAGTAGTAACAAAGGGCACGCCGGCCGTATCGGCGCGATCCTGCAGTCCCTGCAGCATGCGGCTGGTATAGCTGGTCAGTTCGTCATGAAAACCGGGACGGCTGATGAGTTTCAGAGTGGTCAGGCCGGCGGCCATCGCCAATGGGTTGCCGGACAGCGTCCCAGCTTGATAAACCGGCCCCAGCGGTGAGATGTATTCCATGATGTGCTGCTTGCCACCGAAGGCGCCGACCGGCATGCCGCCGCCGACGATCTTGCCGAAGGTCGACAGGTCAGGGGTGACGCCATAATAGGCCTGTGCGCCACCGAGAGAGACGCGGAAGCCGGTCATGACTTCGTCGAAAATCAGCACCACGCCGTGTTCATCACAGGCTTCGCGCAGTCCTTCGAGGAAACCGGGTACGGGCGGTACGCAGTTCATGTTGCCGGCCACCGGTTCGACGATGATGCAGGCGATGTCCTTACCGACCTTGCTCAGGCTTTCACGCACGGCAGCGATGTCGTTGTAGGGCAGGGTCAGGGTGTGCTGGGCAAAGGCCGCCGGCACGCCGGGCGAGCTGGGTACGCCGAAAGTCAGTGCGCCGGAGCCGGCCTTGACCAGCAAGCTGTCGGAATGACCGTGGTAGCAGCCTTCGAACTTGATGATGGTATCGCGACCGGTATAACCCCGCGCCAGGCGAATCGCGCTCATGGTCGCTTCGGTACCGGAGCTGACCATGCGCACCATGTCCATCGACGGCACCATGGAGCAGACCAGCTCCGCCATCTCGGTTTCCATCGCGGTCGGCGCGCCGTAGGACAGGCCGTGATCCAGCTGGCGACGGACGGCATCAAGTACGTCCGGGTGGCTGTGGCCGAGGATCATCGGACCCCAGGAACCCACGTAGTCGACGTAGCGTTTGTCGTCTTCATCAACGATGTAAGCGCCTTCGGCATGCTTGATGAACAAGGGCGTGCCGCCAACGCTGCGAAATGCGCGAACTGGGGAGTTCACACCACCGGGGATATGTTTCTGGGCACTGGCAAAAAGGGTTTCCGAGCGGGACATGGGCAGTTCTCTCAAGGTGTCAAAGCGGTGAAATCAAGTGCGCGACGGCGAACGGCGGCGGCGGATTCGACGCCAAACAGTCCGTGCACGACGGCAAGCAGGTCGGCGCCTGCATCATAGAGTGGTTGTGCGTTATCCAGCGTGATACCGCCGATGGCAACCACGGGTACAGCAAAGCGCGAGCGGGCTTCCTGGAGCAGGCTGGTGCTCGCTGTTGGTGTACCGGGCTTGGTGGCGGACTGGAAGAAACGACCAAAGGCAATATAGCTGGCCCCGGCGACAACTGCCTGTTCGGCATATTCCAGGCTGGCGTGGCAGGTAGCGCCAACCAGTGCATGCGGGCCGAGTTGCTGGCGCGCCTCACGCAGGCTGCCGTCATCGCGACCCAGATGTACGCCAACCTTCAAGCGGCTGGCCAACTCCAGATCGTCATTGATCAGCAGCTGGGCGGCATACTGCTCGCACAGGGTTTTCAGCTGGCTGGCTTCTTCCAGGCGGCGCTCGGGATCGGCGCTCTTGTCACGATACTGCACCAGGCGCGCACCACCCGCCAGAGCGGCCTCGACATAGGGCAGCAACTTGCCATCGGCCAGCAGCGTGCTGTCGGTAATGGCGTACAGGCCGCGCAAATTCACTGGCAGAAATCCAGCGGCAGGCGGCGCGGCACATACTGGCCGTGGCCGGGCTGCTCCGCATCACGCAGAGTGCGCCAGGTGTAATCCAGAGCAGTCTTGACGGCGCTGACCAGCTCTTCGCCGAGGGCCAATCGTCCGGCCAGGGTGCTGGCCAGCGTGCAACCGGAGCCGTGATAGCTGCCGGGCAAGCGTGCACAGGTGAAAGTGTGCTGGCTGCCGTCACGGCAATAGAGGCGGTTGTGGATGTCCTGTTCATCACCATGGCCGCCGGTGATCAGCAGGTTCTGGCAGCGTTCAAGCAGCTTGTCCGCGCATTCGTCAGCGCTGCCGTTGGGCAATTCAGCGAGGATGCGTGCTTCGGGCAGATTCGGCGTGACGATGCGGGCGATCGGAAGCAGCTTCTCGCGCATGGCGTAGCCCACCTCATCCTTGCCGAGGGAGCCACCGCCACCCGCGCGCAATACCGGGTCGCAGACCAGCGGTAGATGCGGATGGGCTTGCATGATCTCCACCACGGTATCGACCATGTCGAGATTACCCAGCATGCCGAGCTTGACTGCCGACACCGGCATATCATTGAGTACGGCATTGGCTTGGGCCAGCACCCACTCGCGGTCGAGCACACGGAAGTCGAGAACATCAACGGTGTTCTGCACCGTCAGCGCAGTGATGGCCGGTGCAGCATGGCAGCCCTGGGCGATCAGTGCTTCGATATCAGCCTGCAGGCCGGCGCCGCCACTGGGGTCATGGCCGGACAGGCAAAGTACTACGGGGCGAAAGGACGTTGGCATATTCATGGGCTAAGCTTACCATCAGCAGGCAGGTATCGGTATGGCGGCGACTTTGCTCCAAGCGCTTTTCGGGCATAAGGAGTCGCCTTTCAAGAACTGCAAACTATAACAATAACTGGCGAGGGACGCTGCCGATGAAGACGGTCGATCAATGGTTCGATGAGTACGGTGAAAGCCACCGCAACCGGACCAATAAATTGTTGCACTGGATCTGTGTGCCGCTGATCACATTCAGTGTGCTCGGCATTCTGTGGGCGCTGCATCCGCTGGTCGCCGTTGGGCTGGCCGGCTTGGCGTTGATGTTCTATCTATTGTTGTCATGGCAACTGGCGGCGGTGATGCTGGTTCAGAGTGTGCTCATGCTGTGGATACTCAGTATGATGCCGCAGGTGTTCTGGCCCAGCGTGATCATTTTCGTGCTGGCCTGGATCGGCCAGTTCATCGGTCACCAGATAGAAGGCAAGAAGCCGTCCTTTTTCAAAGATGTGCAATTTCTGCTGATCGGGCCGGCGTGGCTGATGGGCTTCGTGTTCCGGCGGCTGGGCTGGCGGTACTGAGGCCGGCTTGGACGTACCGACACCGTTACTCCGATTCGCGCAGCATATAGATGAAACCGAAGAACAGATCGATCAACCAGCGGCGGCTGACTTTCCAGCCCGGCATCATCTGACCAAGGAAACGCACCAATGCCCACTCCACGGCATCTTTTCCGCAACACCATCCTCGCTCTGTTGGGCGCACTCGCACTGGCGCTGGCCGGCTGCCAGCAGGACCAGAGCGACTCCGCGCAGAACCAACCGCCACCTCAAGCCCCGGTTCAGGTTATCGAGCCGGCGGCGCACATGCTGACCGGCGACCTGCCGGGCCGCATCGAGCCGGCGCGCACTGCCGAGGTGCGTGCGCGGGTACCGGGGATTGTGCTGGAGCGGCTGTTCGAAGAAGGGGCTGATGTGAAGGCGGGCGATATCCTGTTCCGAATCGATCCGGCGCCACTGGAGGCCGCGGTGGCGCAGGCGCGCGGTGCGCTGGCTCGTGCCGAAGCGAGCATCTATCAGGCAGACAGCCTGGTGCGGCGTTACAAGCCGCTGGCCGAGGCGCGCGCGATCAGTCAGCAGGAATACGACAATGCCATCGCTGCGCAGAAAAGCGCCCAGGCCGAGAAGCTGTCGGCCCAGGCAGTGCTGGAAACGGCTCGGCTGAATCTGGAATATGCCACCGTGCGGGCGCCGATCGATGGACGTATCGGTCGGGCACTGGTCACTGAGGGAGCCCTGGTTGGCCAGGGTGAGGCCACACCCATGGCGCATATTCAGCAGCTGGACCCCATCTACGCCGACTTCAATCAATCGGTAGATGACCTGCTGCGCCTGCGCGCGGCGGCAGCTGAGGGGCGCATCGAAGTGCAGGAAGATGGCGCGGCCCGGGTGCGTATCACCCTGGGACAAGATGGTTTCAGTCAGGAAGGGCGGCTGCTGTTCTCCGATGTTTCGGTGGACCCCAGTACCGGTCAGGTAACCCTGCGAGCCGAGCTGCCCAACCCGGATGCGGTACTGCTGCCGGGCATGTATGTGCGGGTGGAGACCGAGCTGGGTATGGAGCCGTCTGCAGTATTTGTGCCCCAACGCGCGGTACGGCGGGGTACCGACAGCATTCCACGGGTCCTGGCTGTGGACGAGGAAAACAAGGTGCAGGAGCGTACGGTGACACTGGGCATCATGCGCGGCAGTGAGTGGCAAGTGGTGTCGGGCCTGGAGCAGGGCGAGCGGGTCATCGTCGATGGTGTGGCCAAGTTCCAGCCCGGTAGCATTGTCGAGCCGGTGACCGCCAACCAGCCCGCGGGCGAGGCGAGCGAGTGAGCGTACGCCGGGGCCTTGAGCTCCGGCCGCCATTCAACTGATTGCCAAACAGAGGAAAGAGCATGCCGCAGTTCTTCATCGATCGCCCCAACTTCGCCTTTGTGGTGGCGATTTTCATCTGCCTGGCCGGTCTGCTGGCGATTCCATCGTTGCCGGTGGCCCAGTATCCCAATGTGGCGCCGCCACAGATCATGATCTACGCGACCTATCCCGGCGCGTCGGCGACCATCCTCAATGAAACGGTGACCAGTCTCATCGAGGAAGAGCTCAACGGAGCCAAGGGCCTGCTCTACTACGAGTCCTCCAGCAGCTCCAACGGCATGGCCGAGATCAACGTCACCTTCGAGCCGGGTACCGATCCGGATCTGGCGCAGGTGGACGTGCAGAACCGCATCAAGCGCGCCGAGCCCCGCCTGCCGCAACCGGTGCTGCAGCAGGGCCTGCAGGTGGAACAGGCCAGCAGCAACTTCCTGATGATCTACGCGCTGAGCTACAAGGAGGGGGATAAAGACCCCGTCGGGCTGGCCGACTATGCCGCGCGCAACATCAACAACGAGATTCGCCGGATTCCCGGCGTCGGTCGGGTGCAGATGTTCGCTTCCGAACGGGCTCTGCGCGTCTGGGTCGATCCGTCGCGGCTGGTCGGCTACGACCTGTCGATCGAGGATGTGAATCGGGCCATCGCTGCGCAGAACGTGCAGGTGCCGGCGGGTAGCTTCGGTGAGCAACCGAGCACCAGTGAGCAGGAACTGACCGCAACCCTGATGGTGCAGGGCACCCTGGAAACCGCCGAAGAGTTCAGCGACATCGTGCTGCGCGCCAATCCGAACGGCTCCGTGGTGCGGCTGGGTGACGTCGCCCGGGTGGAAATGGGCCGTGAGGAATATCGCTTCAGCTCCCGTCTCAATGGCCAGCCGGCGGCTGCGGCGGCTGTACAGCTGACCTCCGATGCCAACGCCATCGCCACCGCTACCGCGGTCAAGCAGCGGCTTGAGGAGCTGTCGGCGTTGTTCCCCCAGGACATGGAGTACTCCACCCCCTACGACACCTCGATCTTCGTCGACGTGGCGATCAAGAAAGTGGTGATGACCCTGGCCGAAGCCGTGGTGCTGGTATTTCTGGTGATGTTCCTGTTCCTGCAGAACTTCCGCTACACCCTGATTCCGACCATTGTGGTGCCGATCTGTCTGCTGGGTACCTTTGCGGTGATGTCGGTGATCGGCTTCTCGGTCAACATGATGACCATGTTCGGCATGGTGCTGGCTATCGGGATTCTGGTGGACGATGCCATCGTGGTGGTGGAGAACGTCGAGCGGATCATGGCTGAAGAGGGGCTTTCGCCCAAGGAAGCCACGCGCAAGGCAATGAAGCAGATCACTGGTGCCATCGTCGGTATCACCATGGTCCTGTCAGCGGTATTCTTCCCGCTGGCGTTCATGGGGGGCTCGGTCGGGGTGATCTATCAACAGTTCTCCCTGTCGCTGGCGGTGTCTATCCTGTTCTCCGGCTTCCTGGCCCTGAGCCTGACGCCGGCATTGTGTGTCACCCTGCTCAAGCCGATCCCCAAGGGGCAGCATGCGGAAAAGAAAGGATTCTTCGGTTGGTTCAACCGCCGCTTCAATGGCCTGACTCGCGGCTATCAGCGCACCACCGGCGGGCTGGTCAGGCGCTCCGGTATCTTCATGCTGGTGTACCTGCTCATCGTCGCAGCACTGATCTTCTCCTTCCTGCGTCTTCCCGAAGCCTTTCTGCCGGCTGAGGATCAGGGTTATCTGATCGTCGATGTACAACTGCCGCCGGGCGCCACCACGCCCCGGACGGAGCAGACCGTCGCGGCGATGGAGGAGCACTTCCTGTCCCGCCCCAGCGTGGCCGGTATCGTCTCGGTGATGGGCTTCAGCTTCTCCGGCATGGGGCAGAACGCGGCGCTGGCATTCCCGACCCTGGTCGACTGGTCCGAACGGGGCGCGGAAGAATCCGTGCAGGCCGAAAGCCGGCGGGCCAACCAGAGCCTGGCCAGCGTTGCCGACGGCACCATCTTTGCCGTGCAGCCACCCTCCATTGAGGGACTGGGCACCTCCGGCGGCTTCGCCCTGCGTCTGCAGGACCGTGGCGGCCTGGGTCGTGAGGCGCTGCTGGCGGCGCGCAACGAGCTGCTGCAGAAAGCCAACAGTTCGCCGGTCATCGCCTATGCCATGGTGGAAGGACTGGAAGATGCGCCGCAGTTGCGCCTGCATATCGACCGGCAAAAAGCCGAGACCCTCGGTGTCAGCTTCAGTGCCATCAGCACCACCCTGTCCACCGCCTTCGGCTCGGCGCTGATCAACGAGTTCACCAACTTCGGGCGGATGCAGAAGGTGGTGGTCCAGGCCGATGTGAACAGCCGCATGACACCGGAAGACGTCAGCAAGCTGTACGTACCCAACCATCAGGGCGAACAGGTGCCGTTATCCGCCTTCGTCGAGATGGAATGGGAAAACGGCCCGGTGCAGTTCGTGCGGTATAACGGCTATCCCGCCTTCAAGGTCTCCGGCGATGCCGCGCCAGGCTACAGCAGCGGCGCCGCCATGGCGGAAATCGAGCGGATCGTCAGTGAGTTGCCGAGCGGGGTGGGTTACGAGTGGACTGGCCTGTCCTTCCAGGAGAAGGTCGCGGGGGCGCAGGCGCCGGTATTGCTGGGGCTGGCGCTGGCGGTGGTATTCCTGCTGCTGGTGGCGTTGTACGAGAGTTGGGCGATTCCGTTGTCGGTCATTCTGATCGTTCCCATTGGTGCGCTTGGTGCGGTGCTGGCGGTAACCCTGGTGGGCTTGCCTAATGACGTCTACTTCAAGGTCGGTCTGGTGACCATCATCGGCCTGGCAGCGAAAAACGCCATCCTGATCGTCGAATTCGCCAAGGATCTGTACGGCGAAGGGCGGACCTTGAAGGACGCGGCGGTCGAAGCGGCGCGGCTGCGCTTCCGCCCGATCATCATGACCTCCCTGGCCTTTATGCTCGGGGTGTTGCCGCTGGCGATCGCTACCGGTGCCGGTGCCGCCAGTCAGCGTGCCATCGGTACCGGCGTGATCGGCGGTATGGTCACGGCGACAGCGCTGGGCGTGTTGTTCGTGCCGGTCTTCTTCGTCTGGGTACTGTCGCGGCGGAAGCAGGAACGGCAGGCGGGTGCGGCGCAGATCAGTGATGGCTGAGTAAAAACTCTAATTCTACTTGGTAGCAGGAGGGTTATGGGCTAGACTCCGTTTCCAGAGAGACAAATTCCTTTTATTCAAAGCCTTCTCCAGCATTGGTCATCGATGCTGAAAATAACAAGAGCCATTGTTGAGCCATGATAAAAAGAAGTCTGTGGCTGCTGGTAACTATTATTGCGTCTGGCGCTGCGTGGCAATCGCTGGCAGGTGATGAGCCGCCGCCGTCTGCCGCATCCTCGTCCACCATGGACTGGGTGGATGAAACCAGCTGCCAGGGTTGCCATGCCGAGCAATATGCCGATTGGCTGGGCTCCCATCATCAACTGGCCATGCAACCGGCCACCGACAGCACAGTGCTGGGCAACTTCGACCAGCAATCCCTGACCACCGATACCGAAACCAGCCGCTTCTTTCACCGTGATGAAGGCTTCTGGATCAACACCCCCAACGCCGAAGGCAAACCCACCGACTATAAAGTCGCCTACACCTTTGGTGTCGAACCGCTGCAGCAATACTTCCTGCAACTGAACGATGGCCGCCTGCAATCCCACGGAGCCGCCTGGGATGTGCCCGAGCAGCGCTGGTTTCATCTGTACGATGGTGAGGGCGTGGATCATCACCATCGCTTGCACTGGAGCGGGGCGCAGCAGAATGCCGATTATATGTGCATCGAATGTCACACCACCGGTTTTCAGCGCGATTACGACCCGGTAGCCGATACCTACGCCAGCCGCTGGGAAGCCTTGGGTGTGGGTTGTCAGAGCTGTCATGGCCCGGCAGCAGGACACGTGCAATGGGCGGAAAAGGGAGCTGATAACGAGGTCGGTGACAGCAAAGGCTTTGAGCACAATCCGGTAGCCTCGGCCAGCGGCAATCAGCCAGAAAGCTGCGCCCGCTGCCACAGCCGCCGCATGCCGTTGGGCAATGGTCATACCCACGGTAATCAGCTACTGGATGATTACCTGCCAGTGCTGCTCACTGCCGATCTCTATGAAGTGGACGGCAAGATCAAGGATGAAGTCTTCGAATACGGCTCCTTCCAGCAAAGCCGCATGCACGCCGCCGGCGTGGTCTGCTCCGATTGTCACAATCCCCATAGCGCGCAACTGCGGGCACCGGCCAACGCGGTCTGCACCCAGTGCCATAACCCGAGCGGCAAGGCGACTAGACCGGGTATCGATGCCAGCGGCTTGCAGGCAAAGAATTACGACCACCCGTCCCACCATCACCACCCCGCAGGCTCGGCGGGCAGCCAGTGCGTCAGTTGCCACATGCCGGGCAAGCTGTACATGGTCAATGACCTGCGCCACGACCACAGCTTCACCTCACCCAACCCCATGCAGGCGCGCCAGCTGGAGCATTCCGACGCCTGCCTGGGTTGTCATCAGCAGACGGAAGACCAGGTCGTGAGTCTGTTTCAGCAGTGGTACCCCGATGCCCAGCCGCGTGACGGTGGTTATGCCCGGGATCTGCATGCGGCGCGGCAAGGCCTGCCGGGTGCGGCTGACGCGTTGGCAAGACAACTCGCGCGTACCGACCTGGCGGATATCCGCCGGGCGACATTGCTGAGCGAGTTGCCCAGTTATCCCTCCATCGCAGCCCAGAGGGCGGTGGTTGAGGCGTTGGACTCTTCCTCTGCGCAGGTTCGCCATACCGCCGCTGGGCTGCTGGGTGCATTGGTCGCGCCGCAGCAGCAGGTCCAGTTATTGACCCGCCTGTTGGAGGACTCGGTGCGAGCGGTCCGGCTGGAGGCGGCCTGGCAATTATTGCAATTAGCGGCTGACGCCAATGTACAGCCGCAGGTTCTGCGGCAATTGATCGCCGAGTATGAACAAAGCCAGAACAGCATGCTGGAGCGAGCCGAGTCTCAGCTCAACCTGGCCGGTATCTACCAGCTGACCGGGCGTGAGGCTGAGGTCGAACCGGCCCTGCGCAAGGCGTTGCAACAGGATCCGACATTCCACCCCGCACGGATCATGCTGGCGCAGCTGCGTGAACAGGCGGCGAGTGACCCCGAGGCAGCATTGAGCCTGCTGCGAGAAGGCATCGAACAATACCCCCAAGACCCCTCCCTGCAACATGCCCTGGGCCTGGCGCTGGTGCGCCAGCGTCAATATACCGAGGCACTGACCGCGCTACGCCAGGCCCACGAACTGGCGCCGGAGCAGCCCGATTACGCCTATGTACTGGCGGTAGCGCTGCACGGCAATGGGCAAGTACAAACTGCGCTTGAGCTATTGCGCAGCCAGCTGGAGGCGCACCCGACCGACCGCAGGACTCGACAGGCTTTGATTAGCTATCTGCGCTCCGCAGATGGCCAGGTGGAGGCAGACTCCCTGTTAGTGGAGCTGGCTGCACAAAACCCCGATGACCCGCTGCTACGACAGCTGGGCCACTGATAAAAAAAGCAAGAGAGGGCTATGCCATGCAGTTCAGACTCTTACGTCAAGGTGCGTTGCTGGTTGTTTCAATGTCGCTGGCATCCTGTTGGCTCGATAGCGGCAGCAGTTCTTCATCATCCAATGACCCACCGGCAGGCGACCAGCCGCCGAACATTCTGTTCGTCATCATGGACGACGTCGGTATCGATCAGATGGAATCCTTCGGTTACGGCGGCACCGATATAGCCGGGCCGCCCGCGGTACCCTCCATCGATGCCCTCGCCGATAGCGGTATCCGTTTTCGCAATACCTGGGCCATGCCCGAGTGCTCGCCGAGCCGGGCAACCTTCATGACCGGACTCTATCCGATGCGGACCAACGTTCTGCAGGCGATCGGGCCAGACGACCTGGCTAACTCCCACGTGTCGCCCTATGCGATGACCATTCCCAAAGTGCTGGCCACCGCCGGTTATGAGAACGGCATGTTTGGTAAGTTCCACCTCGGCGGGCCGGAGAATAGCCCAGCCGGTTTCGCTGCGCCCGCTTCCCTGGGCTGGGAGTATTTCTATGGGTGGGGTGGCTTGCCGGCATCGATTGATACCACTGCGGGTGGGGTTGGCGACATAGGCCAGTATTCCTGTGGCTTTGTGCCTGGCGTAGGTCATCCTGACGGGGTGCATGCCGGAGCCTGTTATATTCCTCAAGCGGACGGCACCGCCAGCTGTACCGAGATAGCTGGGGAACAGCATGGCGATCCGGCAGGCTTGCAGTGCCTGACTCAGGGCGGTGTATTGGTGCCTGGACAGGCTTGTGAGGAGACGCCTCCGAGCTACGTGGACTTCGACATAGAGAATGCTCACTATGTTTCCAAGCTACTCGTCAACTGGGATGGTGAGGTAGAGGATGTCAGTCTGGCTGACCCTCGTTCGCGCGGCTACCGAGCGACGATCGAGGTGGATTCCGCCATTGACTGGATCAATACCCGCAGTGATGACACGCCGTGGATGGCTACCGTCAGCTTCAGCTCGGCCCATACGCCATTACAACATCCGCCAAGGGATCTGGTGCCTTCCGGTGCGGCCAACACTCTTGTGCCCAACTGTACCGTTGATGCGCCGCTCAATCAGAGAAGCATTACCGATGCGCTGATCGAGTCCCTGGACACCGAGCTGGGACGGCTGCTGGTGGAAACCGGCGTCGCCAGCCGGGCTGACGATGGCGGTCTGAGCTACGATCCGCAAGCCAGCAATACTGTAGTGGTCGTGATCGGTGATAACGGCTCCTTTGCCCCCACGGTCAAGGCTGGCTTTGATCTAAGCCGTTCCAAGGGGTCGGCCTATCAGACCGGCGTCTGGGTACCGCTGGTGGTGTCGGGCCCGCTGGTCGAGCAACCCGACCGCAATGTCGAGCATATGATCAATGCGGTTGACCTCTACCAGTTCTTCGCCGATGTCGCCGGTATTGATCTGGACGAGGTGGTGCCGCGCGGTACTGACGCCGAGGAAATGCTGTCCTATCTGACCAACCCCGAGCGCGACAGTGTTCGTGACGTCAACTTCACCCACGGCGCGCTGAATATCCTGGCCAACGACGGCGTGAATGGACCTTGCGTGTTCGCTGGCACCGATGGCTACTTCTGCTCCCATACGCCCATGTCCGCCAAGATCTGCGCAGACAACAACGGTGTTTGGTGGGGGCCAGGGGCTGTGCTCGGTACCGAAGAGGGAGACCCTATCAAGGCGGTAGATCATTGCTGGCAAGTCAATCAGGCTATCTATGAAGATGACCCCGGTGCCTATGCCCAGAACAAGGTCACCATGGGCGCCCTGGACTACATGGCCATACGTGACGATGACTACAAACTGGTGCGTAACGAAGCACTGCATTACGACCCGGCAACCGACAGCGGCATCCTGATCAAGACTGAAGAGTTCTACCGTGTCGATCAGGCCGTACCCGAACCTGACCTGGATCGTGAGGGAGACGAATTGCCATTGGATGGGCTCAGTGCCGTTGAACAGGAGCATTTCGACGAGCTGGAGTCTCAACTTGGCTTGCTGTTGAGCTCGCACCAGGTCTGCCCCGGTGACGGCAATGATGATGGTGTTGTCGATCAGGAAGATATCGACAATTACACCCAGCTCAGTGCGGAATGGGGAGAGTCCAGCCACTATGACTTCAACCATGACGGCCTGACTGATGGGCAGGACCTGGCGATTATTCAGGCCAACCTGGGCGCCTGTCCGCAGTAGCAATGCAGTAATGCAGCGTCCCGGCATGGAATGGCCGGGACGCTGGCTGGTTTCCGCATTTCCCGAAAAAGGGGCAGTTCAATCCGACCCCATCGATCCACGCTCGACGACAGCCGCACTCTCCAACCCTCGCCATTTCGGACCTGCTCAGGCATCCTCTGAGCTATCCATCACCCCTTCTGGAGATCCGTAAATGGCCAACATCGTTATTACCGGTGCCAACCGCGGCATCGGCTTCGCTCTGGTAAAAAGCTACATAGCCGCCGGAGAACGCGTCTACGCATTCTGCCGCTCCCCTGAACAGGCCACCGAACTCGCAGAGCTCGCTGCTAATTCCGCAGGCAACCTCACCCTGCACAGCATCGACATGGCCGACGGCAAATCCATAGCCGAAGCAGCCAGCATTCTGGGCGACACCCCGGTTGACGTACTGCTGAACGTTGCTGGCATTGTCGGCGGCAAGACCAAAAGCCTGCTGGACAGCCCTTTTACCGAAGAAGATTTCGCAGCGTGGCGCACCGCCTTCGAAGTCCTGACCATAGGCCCCTTCCGCCTGGCTCAAGCTTTATTGCCCAACCTGATCGCAGCCAAGGGCAAGGTCATGACCGTCAGCAGTCAGATTGCCTCGTCAGCCTGGCCCTATGGCGGCATGTACGCCTACGGCGCAACCAAGGCCGGGAGCAACCGAGTGATGCTGAGCCTGGCGATCGACCTGAAGGAAAAGGGCGTCAGCGTCGCCTCCATCCACCCAGGCTACGTCCAGACCGACATGGGCGGCCCCAATGCCGAAATCACCCCACAAGAAAGCGCCGCCGGTATCAAGTCGGTGATTGACAGTATGACACTCGAAAATAGTGGCAGCTTCTTCAAATGGAACGGGGAACTGCATGCCTGGTGAGGGTTGCGCTGAACTGGCCCCTGCTTGCACTCAGAGCAGGACCAGACCCAACAACACCAGTCCGGCTAGGTAGAATGCCAACTGCAAGCCGACAAGACTGATAGCACAGACCTTCCAGAAGTGGGGCGAGGCTCATACACCAGTCGTATCTCTACGCGCTGCACAAAGTACATACGCCATCCGGTACCGAAATGCTCACGCATTTCACTGACACCTTTTTCCCGACCCTTTTTCGATCTCAGGTTCGCTTTCGGAGAGATGAGTAAACCTTGCCCTTTTCTCGTTTGCCAACGGCAAGCACATAAACAAACAGCTCGTCATCCACGACCTCGTACGCTAGCCGGTATCCTGCAGAGCGAAGTTTAATTTTGTACACCGAGTCGTAACCGCTTAACTTATCCGCAGGCACTCTGGGATTTTCCAATCGTTCTGCCAGCTTTTTTTTGAATTGGCTCCTGATTGGAGCGCCAAGCTTTTCCCATTCCTTCAGGGCGGCAGGAAGAAACCGCAGCTTATAAGTCATCCAACGACACCGTTACTGCTCGATCTTTGTCACCACGACGTTCCTCGACAAGCTGTGCAAGCTCATAGTCATCGATCATGTCCATCAGGGCTTCATAGGTCTCTGCTGGAATCAGGTAAGCCGCTGGCTTGTTATGATTCAGCACGGCTATAGGTGAACCCTTAGCCTGAGAAAGCAAGGCAGAGGGGTTTTTCTTTAACTCTGAAATACTTACAGAAAAATCTGCTAACACCTGGTGCATAACGACCTCTATTTAGAGCTGTATTTGGGTCATAGATTAGCTCATATACAGGGAGGGCGCTACGCGTATGTAGGCATAACATCTAAGCATTTGAACGGTGTGCGCAGTATGCCGATCAAAAGTCTGTTGGACTAAGGGGGAAATGTACCTGACCCCTTTCCCGTTCTTTCTGCTTGTGTGTATGGTGTGTATAGTTGACTCAAGCAAGCAAGGAGACGCTGATGCGCAGTAGACAGGTGATTAGTCTGCTGATTGAACATGGATGGTATGAGGTAGCCGTGAAGGGCAGCCATCATCAGTTTAAACACCCAGAGCGACCGGGGAGGGTGACGGTTCCCCACCCAAAGTCAGACCTGCCAAAGGGTACGGTCAATAGTATTTTGAAGCAGGCTGGTATCAAGTGATGCTGGTGATGCAGGAGGGGTTTGCAATGAAATATCCTGTAGTGCTACACAAAGACGCTGATAGCGAGTACGGCGTGACCGTGCCTGATGTGCCCGGCTGCTTTTCTGCAGGCGAGACCATGGCCGAAGCGCTGGATAATGTGCGTGAAGCGTTGGCACTGCATTTCGAAGGCTTGGTGGCAGATGGTGATCCATTGCCGCAGGCGAGCGAAGTGGATGTACATGTGGTTAACCCGGAGTACGCTGGTGGCGTCTGGGCGCTGGTGGACTTTGATGTTACCCCTTACCTGGGCAAAGCGGTGCGCTTCAATGCAACCTTGCCGGAACATCTGTTGGCACGGATTGATGAATATGTGAAAAACCATCCGGAACATAGAAGCCGCTCGGGCTTTCTCGCAGATGCGTCACTTCGGGTATTACAGTCGGTTTAGCGCTGAACGGACGGAAAAGGGGTCAGGTTGAACTGGCCCCTTTTTCCCTCTCGTTTGTATTTGTTCTCCGGTTGTAGCAATCTGCATCAATTGGTGCGGAGTGCATCTTTTCTGAGGAAGTGGTTATGAGCACAACCAGCGTACGCCTTGATGATGAGCTTATCGAAAAAGCGACGATCATTGGCCGGGCATTAAGCCGAAGCACCCCCAAACAGATAGAGCACTGGGCTAAAATTGGCGAGATGATGGAAGACAATCCCGATCTGCCCTATGAATTGGTGCGGCAAGCTATTATCGCCAAGGCCGAGCGGGAAGCAGGCAAGTTGGAGAGCTATTCGTTTGGCTGAAATAACGGAGGTCATCCAAACGCGGATATTTGGTAAAGCTGTCAAACGTCTTCATGCTAACCAGAAACGGGATCTGGATGCCGCCATTCGCGAACTGCTATCCGATCCCAATCTAGGCGAGCAGAAGAAAGGCGATCTTGCCTTTTTGCGTGTTTATAAATTCAAGATGGTCAAACAATTGACTTTACTTGGCTATAGCTATGAAGAGGGCGCAGTGGTTCTGTATCTTCTTGCTCTTGGCTCGCTGAAAACTTCTACCGCGATGTAAAGAGAGATAGCTAGCTGCAGTCAGTGCGGAAAATGTACCTGACCCCTTTTTCTCTTTTTCCGTGACCCTTTTTTCCCTCGGTCATCTTGTAGGGCAGCAGCAGCTTGCTCAGTACGGCTTCTTTACGCTTCGAGGAATAACGAGCCACGATGGTTTCCTTGCCGCCTATCTGGTTGAAGTCAGAGAGTGACAACTGTCCTGCCAGAGGGGGAGAACCAGCCAGCAATGACCTGGTAGAGCCCACCATCACCTATTCAGCTTGCGCGCCAGCCGCGCCAACCAGACAGAGCTGCGACTGCACATCGACACCACCAACGGCTTATGACCACACCACTTGCACTCCAGCTTGAACTCATTCAGGAATATCGCGTCGCTCTTCGGCGCAAAAACATCACTTCTGCCGCAAGCCGTACAGGTCAGCTTCATTGGCGCAGGAGGAATAGGCATGCTGCCTCCTTTATTAGTATCAGGTAACTGAACTCATTGACCAGCAGACTCATCAGGCCTCGCGCTCCGCTCTTGTCTCGCGGCGCTGCTGCTCACGCTTGAGTACGCTGTACTCCTGATACCAGACAAAAACCTTCTTACCGACCACATAAACACCAACAACCGCCAGGATATTTTTCAGCATGCTGCTACTCCTTGATGCCAATACAATGAGGGGTTATAGAGCGCCAGCAAACCGCTTTACCCAGAGCCCTGAAAGCATTTTGCATGCCCCATACGACCATCCGTGTCGCATGGCTTTTTATTGCTGAAGATTGCCAACAGGCCTGATAGCGTAGCCCACAGCCACTATCAGGAAAGAACCGTGCAATACAACAAACTCAAGCAACGCCACCGCCAAGAACGTAACAACCAACATGTGAATTTACGCCTACATCGTTCCCTGAGCTGGCTGGACCGTGCCGAACAAGCTGAAGATGATGACGGTCGTTTTATCTTCCTGTGGATCGCCTTCAACGCTGCCTATGCCGGCGACATTGATGAGCGTTACCGCCTATCCGAACAGGAAACCTTCAATAACTTCCTGCAGAAACTGGCCGAGCTGGATGAGAGAAAACGCATTGACGCGCTGATCTGGCAGGAGTTTTCCGGCAGTATTCGCGTATTACTGGACAACCCGTACGTATTTCAGAGTTTCTGGGATCACCAGAGCGGCAAGATCAGCGAAGGAACCTGGAGAAAACGCTTCACCGGCGGCAAAACAGCAGCGCAGCAGGCCCTTGCCAGCAGTAACACTCCGGCGTCGCTCGGGGTGCTGTTCAATCGTCTCTACACCCTGCGCAACCAACTGATCCACGGCAGCGCCACTTGGGAAACCGCGAGGAGATGCGCGACTGCACCAAGCTGCTGGGCAAGTTGGTGCCATTGATTCTGGAACTGATGATGGATAGCCCGAATACGCTTTGGGCGATGCCTGTTATCCGGTGGTGGAGTGATTACTTTGCCACCTCTATCGACTAGAAGATGTACGTCACCTGTACTAGCATGACATCTCTCGTACAAACACCAGAGGCCGTCATGTCCACTACTTCTAACCCTCTGCGGTCCGCCCGGCTCGGTCTGCGTGCCACGCCCGAACAGGAAGCGTTACTGCGCCGCGCCGCCGAAGTAACACACAAGTCTCTGACGGATTTCATTCTTGACTGACCACTCGGGTAAGCCACTGACCCACAACGTGGGTAGCCTCGTGGCGTCGACGTTGCAACTCATCCCGAATAGTCAGCAGCGTCGTACGCATTTGCTTCTTGGCCGCCAGTCGCAGTATTTGAAAACCACCGCTCCTGTTGGTACTACAAAAGTGCGTAAATGTAATGGCCCAGTGAAACCCAGGGCAGGATTATGAAATGCATACCCAAAAATGGGTTTGCATTTTTCTACTGTAGCCCATTCATGAGTCATCATGATTGGGCTACTTTCTACAGAACGCTATATTCTGCTTCAATAACTCGACCTTCTTGTCTCCACTGATCGAACGCCTGCTTTCGACTGGATGTTTGCTCCTTGGCAGCCAGGATCTGCTCAAATTTCACGCATAACTCCCCATAGGATGGGAAGTGCTGCGCAACAAAGCCATCACCACTCAAATACTCCAGTAAACCTTTTCTCTGGTCCTCAAGTGTCGAGATAGTTTTTATTTTCATCTCCTGAAATCTTTTTTCCTCTTCAGCTTTTTTGTAACTGTCCCACATCTCCAGCAGTATACCTGCGGCTGCCAATGCAACATTAGCTTTAGCCGCCGCGTTCACCGCTCCCCAAGGCTTAAACTTCAGGTATTTTGCAAGGTCAAGCCCGACCATTTTACCAGTGGCAACCAAGCCATCCCGGGCTGCAAGAACCTGAGTATTATTAATTTTTGTTTTGGATATCATACCCAGACCTTTATTAAACAAATCTGAGCCAACTGAAGATTCAAAACGGATCATTTCATTATCAAAGTCACAGTTGATACGCTGCAGCGAACTTGACACGGACTGGCTTTGACGAAAAAATTCCTGTTCTATTTTGGAGCTGAGAATATCACCGTCTTCGCCAATTTCATTTTCATAAACATCAGAGAATGTGGTCAAATCTGAGCCTTTTACCTGTCGCAAAACCAAAGAAAAATGTTCCCTTACAAACTCAATAAGCCCAACACGCACATTGGCAATCCGCGTTTCCAGCGGAGCGATATCATCATTCAAGTACTCTGTTGTATCCGCCAGTTTTATCAGCTCATTATCAAGGGTTTCCTGAGCTTCCCGCACAACAGGAATCTGCTTTATCAGGACATCCTGGATCATGCTCTTTTGAGCCTGTAATACAATCGGGTTCAAACCACCATTTTTGTCAATCGTTTCACGGGTCGCCTGTTGCAAAGTACCGATCCGGGAAACAGCCTTGAACTCTTCCAGGTTTTTGAGCCAGTAGTCTGTGCCTTCACCAAACGGATTTGCCGCAACGCCAACGATATTGATTTGTGCCGCTTCATCGTCCGTCAAAGAAATCATGTCCCGCAAGCGCCCTATCACGTTTTCCTGCTTTATCTTGAGGGCTTCGCGATAACTCCAATCATCCTCGACATCTGCAACCTCATCAAAGCGGCTCAAAACAAAAACGGTTCGCGGTAGCAGGTCGAGCTCGCGGAAAAGCCACTTCAAGTCATCTGCATGACTATCCTTAATAGGGTTAGTAGAGTTCATCACATACAGCACCAGGTGTGCCTCACTGACGTATCTCCTGGTGCTCTCCTTATACTTCTCTATTTCTCCAGTGCTGGTTTCTTGCTCTTTAAATCCAAAAAGACCAGGGGTATCGATCAACTCGATATCGTCCCCCAGCTGATAGACAACAACTTCATTGGACGATTCCTGCTGGCTGATATTCATACTTCCATCAAGTCGTTCCAACCAAGCAGACGCGATAGAGGTTTTTCCTTCTGAAAACCCGCCAATCAATGCCACCTTAAGAACACTGCTATTGCTTGCTTTCAGGGCAGTATCCAGCTTGTGCATCAACCCGCTATCCGGTTTTAAACCAAACTCGCGTCCCTTCTCAATAAACTCTACCAATTTTTGCAAAAGCTGCTCGGCTTCTTGCTGCTTGACCTTAAATACGCTTATTGTATCTGACATGATAAACCAATTATTCTCTTAACTTAGTTTTTAACACGTTGAGCGATGGAGGACAGCTCGGATTCAGCCCGCTTCATTGTAGAGGTAATAGCTGTATACTGATTAACGGGAGCCTGTAATTCTTTATATACTACCTTCATCTGCTTAGTCATTTCCTGAGATACCGCCTCGACAACTTCCCCAATTTCTTTTCCAATAGAGGCCTTCGCTTTTATCAGTACTTTGTCAGTTTCTTTTCTTTGCTGTGATTTTTTATAGTTTGAGTTGAAGAGCATGATGCCTGATTTCGCTAACCCGATTAACGAACCAACCACAGCCAAAACACCACCAACAACAGCAACAGTCCACCCCACCGGGTTACTAGCCAACAAAAAAACCCCGGTCACAAGGCCTACGCCACTTGCAACCAAGCTGGTCAGCTGCAGGCCGTTATCAACATCTACCGTCATATCAAATTTATCCATAGCAATACCCTCATTTTGCATGGCTATGATATTCCTCAAGTGATGATTGGAGCGCTGGACGACTTTATTTATATTCACCCCAACATCTTCTGCCTCTTTTTTTATAGCATCACGCAAACCAAATTCCAGATTCGCAGACGCTTCCTCCACTGACTCTTTCAAGAGGCGCTTGAACTCATCATTACTGATATCGTCATCAATCCGTTCGTAAAGCTGCTCTTGAACCTGACTTTCAAAATTTCGTATCACCTTGCTGCGCACTGCCCCCAATCGACCGGAAAACTGTTCCAGCAACACATCAATCTGCGACTTAGCATGGCGAACCTCACTTCGAACCTTCTTTTCGCCATCCTCAAAAACATTATGGGCCTTCTTCAACTCCACCAAAGACGCTTCCAATACCTTGTAAGCCTTGTTAAGGTTGGATCGTCGAATTTTGGATCGATAATCACCAACAATGTCAGACTTGAGAGTATCAACAAATTCTGACAAGCCACTCAACGTCAAGATTTCATCACGACTATCAAACCGTGTCATGAGTTTTTTCTGTTCAACAGTTTCTTTGCTACCTGGCACAGTACAGTCGGTTAACGACAGATAGGCCGGCCACGCACTGACAATCAGGCTTTTACAGTATTGATCTGGTAACGCTTTTTTTAACTTCTCGTCCATTGCCACCAGACCGGCAACATCATTCTCATCAAGCAACGGTTTTTTCAGTTGTCGCGGGTTATTTACAGGGTGGTTATAAATAGACCAAACCTCAGTTTGCGCCCCCAAATGCTCTTTTATCTTTTCCAGTGTGCCCTTCCTGCTCCCGGCATCACCGTCATGCGTTTGCGGCGGTCGAGGTGCTCTGGTCACATAGAACACAGCATGCGCTTTGCGCACAGCCTGTGCGATCGGCTCCCGGACCAAGTCTTCAGCCCCCTCGATACCAGGAACATCAATCAAGGTAAACTCTTGCCCCCCGGCATTGAACTTAAAAGCAGTATTATGTCGCGTGAAGTCAGATCTTCCGTTCCCGATAATCTGGCCATCCGCAAACTCTTTCAGCTTTTCGGCCTTTGCATCAAGTCGCCGCTGCTCTTTTTCTGCATTTTTCTTTTGAGTAAAGACAGCTTCAAGCTGAAGATCAATGGTCTTTTTTTCACTATTCTCTTCTTTCAACAGCTTCGCCAGCTTGTTTTTCTCATCTTTCAGCTGCAAGGACTCGGGCGTTTTGTAAAAAATCGTGGCGATTTTTTTCCACCAGCTGAGACCTGTTTTTATTTCTTGAATCAGCTCACTTAACCGGAGTATCTCCAGTTCTACCTTTTTTATAGCACCTGAGTATTTTTGATCCAGCTTACCCAGCTCTTTCTTAACACTTTCTATCTTATCTTCACTGGACATGATGGAATGACGAACTTTGTCAAAAGCTTCCTGCGTCAACCCACTCCGGCGCTGAGCTTCTTTGAACTGGCTTTGGCTTTTCAGCTTGCTCGGCTCTTTAAGCAACAAACGCAACGCCTCGATCAAAGTGGACTTTCCAGCATTAGTCTCACCATAAAATGCGATTGTGAAGTGCGTCCACTCACTTAACTCTTTCAGCTTATCGTATTCGTCCTGAATGGTTTTATTGAGTGCACCCAGGCCTTCAACGGCAGCTGAAATATCTTCTCCAACTCTACCTTCACTTCCCTGCTGCTCAGCTAGTTTATTAAAAACAAAAACGACCTGGCGCTGAATTTCGTCATAAATTAAAGATGGATCAGTCATAAAATCCCAAAAATAAATTATAAAAAACAAGCTCTTCACTGCTTGTCTATTGCCACCAGCCGCCACCTGCTTAATATAACAAGGTCAACACGACCGTCTTGACAAGCACATAAAAAACAAAACAATTCTACCTACCATACAGACCTATCAGGATGAACCAATTCAACTCTATCCTTTTGATCCAGACAACCAGCCCCTCATGATTCAAAGTTCTCATTCATTCTGACTACCCTGTCCCTGATTGTTCTACTCCACCCCTCCGGCTCCCAAACCCGCATATTCTCCCCCAACCCAAACACCCACCACAGCGTCTCCTTATCATCCGGCACCCAGGCCCGCAGCCGCTGCCAGTCTGTCCCTTCCAGCGGCTCCAGGCTCTGCTCGATACTGAGCGGTGTTTCACTGAGCAGCCAGGCAATCTGCGGTGATACATCCGCAACCAGTTCGACCATTTCAGAAGGCGCGGGGTTGTTGAGGCTGCCCTGGACGTAGTGGTCGATATCGAAGTCGTTCGGTACGAGCGCAGGAGTTTCCAGTTCGTCGGCCTGCTGGATTCGGTGCAGGGCGAACTGGCGGACGTCGTCGTAACCTTCGACCCGCGCAAGTAAGTAACTTTGCGAGTGGCGGGCCACCAATCCCGCCGGGTGCAGGTGCAGTTCTCTTGGTTCTTCTCTGCCGCGACTCAGATAGCTGACTCGCAGGCATTGATCTTTCAGCAATGCAGTGGATACGGTTGTCCATATCTCACCATCCACCTTGGCGGGCAGCAGACTCTTGCCGTTGGGCAGGGTGCGTACACGTTGGGCCCAGCGGGCGGTGGAAAGCTGCGTTTGGGTTTCCAGCTGCTTGCGGGCCTGATCAAAGTGGGGTGTCAGCAGTTGCAGGGTGCTGTGGGGTAGTAACTTTTCCAAGTAGCTTTCAGCCATCAGAAATGCCAACGCAACCGGCATATCCAGGCTGGGAAAGTTCGATTGCGGGGTGTCGGCCCGGAAGCTCCAGTAGTTGGTGTTGCCTTCCTCTTGGCACAGGAGCGGGAACTCTATACTCAGCTTGCCGCTGAGATCCCGCTGCAAGGTACGGGGCTGCACCTCAAAGCCCTGCGCCGCCAGCTTGCTGCGCAGTTCAGAGGTTGAGATGCTGTTGGGCTCTCGCGGGATCAGGCGTAGTAAAGCTATCAATCTGAATAGACGATCCTTCTGATCCGATACTCCGGTCATGCAACTTCCTTATCTACATCCAACCTGACCCCCTCAGCAAACGCTGGACCGTCGCATAGTCAGAAGATATCAAAACAGTGGCGTTTTGGCATCCTACCAACTACACCAGCGGATGCCAACATTCCATGTGTCGGTACGCTGATGTTTTATTATGACTCCAGCCAACCTTGATCGGATGATCCAACAGCGATACGTCATTCCGTGTCGCATGGGTGACACAGCACGAGATTATTTACTGCGATAACGGGGAGCTATCACTCCTCGGAATGACGTAAGGCTGTGTTTTTGGTGGTTTGAGTGCTGGTTGCGCGCTGGCTGTGGTCGGTGGTGCTGGTGAAGTGGTTTCATCGAGCTGGTGCTCAACGTTCCCAGCGATTGCTTGATGCTAACGGAGAACCGAGGCTCCCAGCGGTGCGTGGTGGTGCCAGCGGGTTGCAGGCGTAGCGCAGTGAGACTGTGAAAGTATTTCCTCTCCTTCGCTCTCGAGCCCAACAGGCTGAAAAGGAGGCTGTTGTCTGTTATTGAGTCACCTGTGGGTGCCAGGCGCTTCTCAGAGGCAACCCATACGCCAACAGCACCGACAAATGGGCCACAATACATGCCGACAGCTCCGCCAGCCGTCGGCAGATCTCACGGAACCGCTTCGGTATCGGCTTCGTATTGGTTACGCCATATCTCCCGGACCTGCCCCTTGGAATGCCTCGACGCCCAGTACGGCCTTGGCCAGAGCGCTCATGGGGTGGAGCAGGTGCAGGTCATTCGGTTCGTACGTCACCGCATCGGCAATGATCAGCTTGTGCTGGGCATCGGTGACAATCTGGACATTGAAGCCCGCCACCTTCTGCCCCCGCTTGCTCAACAAACGGGCATCCTCGTCGACCGGCGCGTGCTGGCTCTTGCCTCGGTGCTCGAGGTCAGCTCGTGCATCGGTCTTCTCCTACAGAGCGTGCGTGCAGCTTCGTAAGATGAGCTGTCAGTCCTTTGTGTGTCCGAAAGCTCCCCTGGCTGACATTGCCCTTGAAAAAGGCTATGTCCCAGTTACGTGTTGTAAGACTAAACTGCAAGTAGGTACCCCTTGAGGAGGTCTACTTATGGATGCCCAATCATTCCAGCACTGGCTGGCTCTGCTAAGTCAGCTCAGCGCCTAGCAGAAATCCACTCTCCAGCGCGCCCCGCAAGCGCGGTGGTCGGGGTACCGGGCCAGATCAGATCCCTGTCATGGTCGTCCGTGATCGCGAGGGACACACCGCTGACTTTCAGCTGGAGAAACTCGACGCGGTTCATGTCAGTGCCGCGCTAAAGCCATTGGTGGATCAAGCATCGGTTCTTTGTACGGATGGCGCAGCAGTCTATGCCGCATTTGCACGTCGCAACGGGATCACCCACAAAGTGGTGCATGCGAGGTCCGGGTTACGTGTCCAGGAAGCGGCCTTCCATATCCAGAACGTCAACGCTTATCACAGTCGTCTGAAGGGGTGGATGGTACGTTTCCATGGGGTAGCGACCAAATACCTGGTCAATTACCTGGGCTGGCGCCGCAAGCTTGAACGCTACTGACAGGTAATCCAGCCCAGTGAGCGGAGCGAACGGTTTGAACCATTTGTTAGGGTTTGTCTGAAAAGTCGGTTTGGCTAAAATACTGCCGTCTGTTGCTTCGAGTGTAGTCATGTCAGGTCGTTACGAGATATCCGCCCAGCGCTTGGCACTGATTGAAGCTATCGTTTCCCCACCCCAGCATATGGGCCGTCTCGGGCGTGATGACCGTCAGATGCTCAACGGCATCTTCTGGATTCTATGCTCAGGCGCCAAATGGCGCGATCTTCCTGAGCGCTATGGCCCTTGGAAGACGGTGTGCCAGCGTTTCAGGCGATGGCGTGATGACGGTACCTTTGAGCAAGTTCTGCGGCATTTGCATCTGCACTTACGTGAAGGTGGTCTGATTGGCCTGGACACTTGGATGGTCGATTCAACGTCGATTCGTGCAACCAGAGCCGCTAGTGGTACTGGAAAAAAGGGGTTTGCAAGAAGCTGCGCACCAATGTCTCGGCCGCAGTCGCGGGGGACTGACCACCAAAATCCATTTAGCCTGCGATAGCCATGGTTATCCGCTGGCTGTGATGCTGGCACCTGGGCAGGACGCTGGCTCACGCCCTTGCTTGAGCAGATCAGCCTTCCAGGCAGTAAAGGTCGCCCACGAAAGCGCTGTCGGTATGTGCTGGCCGACAAGGGTTATGACAGATAGGTCTTGCGCCAATACTGCGACCGGTACGGCATGAAGCCGATCATTCCTTTGCGCCAGATGCACCGCAAGCCCAGGCCGGGCTTGCCTCGACTGTTTGACAGGCCTCAGTAAAAAAAGCGTAATGTCATTGAGCAACTATTCAGTTGGTTGAAGGAGAAGCGCCGTCTTTGCAGTCGCTATGACAAGCTGGCCAGCAGCTTCAAGGCGATGGTCACACTGGCCTGCATCGAGAAATGCTTGAGGGCGGACTGTTCAGACACACCCTAGCACTCATTTACATACAGGAAGTTCGGCAATTCGAAAAGATTTGCAGCGAGGACAAAATAAGCCAATGCGAACTTTTCGGGTGAAGCCATAGCCACATTTTTTGCATTTAAAAAAATATGGAGCACCTGGCTTGAATGCGAACATGATTTATTTCCGACTCAGTTTCAATTTGTTTTCTTGACTGCTGACTACCTTGTACTTTCGGAGAGAGTTCAAAGCACTAATGCTGCCAGCAGATATTGCAATTGCTACTGCAGATGTTGCTGCAGAAAAACCAAGTACAGAAACTGCTCCGATACCAACTGCGCCGGCCACTGGAGCGCCAGTTCCGCCGGATCCAAGTGTAATAGCGACGGCGATTCCGATTGCACCAATTGCTACAGCCCAAGCAACTTTTCCTGTTGCTTTAATCTTGAGAACTTTTGTCGTTAGATCTCCTTCGATTTCTATAGTGTCTTGATCAATTTTGAGGGCTTCCCCAAGTTCTTTCTCTGTTGTGATCGCCATTGATATTTCCTATGAGTGATAACGCTTGGTTAAGGGGGCGGGCTTTAGCCTGGCCCTAGTGAACGTAGAGAACGGCTTGAACCATTTTGTTAGGCCGTTTCGGGCTACTTATTTTTCATGGGGCAGTTTCTGGCGTCGTGGTTTCTGCCATTACAGATACTGCATCTTCTTGCTTCTGGGCACGTTTGAGCGTTATGCCCGGATTTGTTACATACAGAGCAGCGTGAAACATTGGGGCAGTTTCTGAGAGTGTGGTTTCCTGCACCACAAGCACTACATGACATGGACTGATATCCTTTAAATTGCTTTTGTAGGTGAGTGACTTTTAAGTAGTAAGTGTTTTATATTCCGGGTCGTAATCTCTGTTTTCAAGTTGTTTGTAGGCTGCAGATGACTTAAGTGGTGAGCTGGCCTTTGCTTTTTTATGATACGCATAAGCTCGCCATCATTCTTTCCTGGCATTTCTTCGTTGTATTGCGCTGAGCGCTTACTTCGTTTAAAGCATAGCTGCCTGTCCTTAATTCCAGTTCTCCTGCTTTTTTCCAAAAACTCATATGTGACTCTTTTGGATGGTTGTGGATATGCTTAAGGTGATCGTTGGGCATGCTCATAGCTTCCTGTGGTGCTTCAGGCCACCGTGATGTCCGTATGATTCCAAAATAATATGACGAAAGCCATAGCGGAATAGCTTTTGGTGCAAGGGAGGCTTTTGCGGGTGGTGGGTAGTCTTTCATCGAGCTGGTGCTCGACGTTCCCAGGGGGGGCGCAGCAGGCAAGGGGGGCTAAAGATTTTTCTGGGGCTACCGATAACCTTGCATCGGCGGCAGGTGCTTTCTGGCCTGTCAACCCACCAGGAAAGTTTTCTGAAAAAAGATTAAAGCTCCTGGCCAGTACGCCGATAAAGAGATCGAACGCGAACATTATGGGTGTCTGGGCAAAGCCTGACCCATGAGTCGCTTGCTCAGACAAATATTGATTTTTGGTCTAACGGAGAATTACCCATGGCCCTTACAGTAAACACTAACGTTGCTTCTCTGAACGCCCAGCGTAACCTGGGTGGTTCTACCAATGCTCTGTCCACTTCGCTGGAGCGTCTGTCTTCCGGTTCGCAGATCAACAGCGCGAAAGACGACGCTGCTGGCCTGCAAATTTCCAACCGTCTGACCAGCCAGATCAATGGTCTGAACGTGGCGGTGAAGAACGCCAATGACGGTGTCTCCATCGCGCAGACTGCTGAAGGTGCGATGCAGGAAACCACCAACCTGATGCAGCGTATGCGTGACCTGGCTCTGCAATCGGCTAACGGTTCCAACAGTGACACCGAGCGCTCTGCGCTGCAGCAGGAGTTCTCTGCTCTGTCCGGTGAGCTGACCCGTATTGCTGAAACCACCGCTTTCGGTGGTAAGAAACTGCTGGATGGCTCGATGGGCAATACCAGCTTCCAGATCGGTTCCAATGCTAACGAAACTGTGTCCTTTGGTCTGAGCGATACCAGTGCTGCCGCGCTGCGTGGTTCGCACAGTAGTGCGACTGTGGCAGGTAGTGATGCCGCCGGCATGAAGGGGGAAGTCGTTGGTAATGTGATTCGCTTTGGTGTAACAACTGGTACCTTCGGAGCCCCGGCTGCTGATGAAACAGCAGACCTGTCTGTTAATGGCACCAAGATTTCGTTTGACGAAGATGCGGACCTCGCCGCTGTCATTGATGCAGTTAACGAAGGAACTTCAGCCCACGGTGTTACAGCAGTAGAAAGTACTGGTCAAATATCCTTCACTAGTGCGACTAGCGCTACAATCAGTGGCCTAGGTGGCCTTGGTTTCGACGTTGATTCGATTGCTCTAGCCGCTCCAGAAGATGGCACCGCAATACCTGGGCTGGCAGGTAATATCCTTGTCAACGGGAATCAGGTTGAGATCGCAGATGATGATACGCTGACTGCTATTGCAACGAGCATTACCGAGGCTTTGGCTGGTGAGGGCAAGGCCGAAGTTAAAGATGGGCGATTGATCTTGACCTCGGCTGTTGGTGAGGCGATTGCTCTGGCGGATGAAAACGACAACGAAGGTCTGCTTGGTAAGCTTGGCCTGACCGCCGGTACTACCCAGGCCAAGCTGGAGGCGAATACTTCCATCACCCTGAATGGCACCGAAATCAAGCTGGACAAAGGCAGTGATATGGAAGCCATTGTGACCGCGATCAACACCGCCAGCACCGGGGTAACCGCGACCAACAATGGTGGTGAGCTGGGTCTGTTCTCGCAGAATAATTTCAGCATCGCTGATGGTGCTGCCGGCACTGGCTTGGAGGCACTGGGTCTGGAGGCTGGTAGTCATACTGCGGTCACTCAGGAGTCCACTGTGGCCAACCTGGACATCACCACCGCTGAAGGTGCTCAGCAGGCGATCCAGGTGCTGGACGGCTCCATTGCCCAGATCGACAGCGAACGTGCCAAGCTCGGTGCGGTGCAGAACCGCTTCGAGTCGACCATCAGCAACTTGCAGAACATCAGCGAGAACGCTTCTGCCGCACGCGGTCGGATCGTTGACACTGACTACGCTGCCGAGTCGGCCAACCTGGCTAAGCAGCAGATCATGCAGCAGGCAGGTACGGCGATGCTGGCTCAGGCTAACCAGTTGCCGCAGGCAGTCCTCAGCCTGCTTGGCTAAGGTAGGCTAGCGGTATGACGGGCGGGGGAAGGGGCGACTCTTCTCCCGCTTTGTCCTGTGTGGAGGAAAGACCATGGATATGGGATCACTTGCCAGCAGGGTGGGCGTAGGCACGACAGTACCTGCTGCCAAAACGAATGAAATAAAAGCCGCGACCGCAACCATGGAGGTTGCCGAGACGCGCAAGAATGACAGCATAACCGAACCGGATCGCGAGCAGGTGCTGGCGGCGGTGACGGAGATGCAGGATTATGTAGATGCGGCCGGACGTAATATCCAGTTTCAGCTGGATGATGACAGCGGGCGCATGGTAGTGAAGGTGACCGAGGCCAGTACCGGTGATGTGATTCGTCAGATGCCCTCGGAGGAAGCGCTGCGGTTGGCGGAGAATATGGCCGAGATTCGCAGTGTTCTGTTCAGTGGTGAGGCGTGATGGGTTTGGAGGGTCGAGTTCCATCTCGACCAGCGGAGTTACCAGCTACCCTGAATGGTCGAGATGGAACTCGACCCTCCATGTGGCACGATTTCTGCTTTGGGTAGTGTGAGGTTTCTTTTTCAGCAGCGAAGCGTCAATAAACGGGCGCGGAGGGTAGGGTTATGGCAATTTCCGGAATTCCTGGTCTGGGTTCAGGTATGGACGTCGGGGGTATGGTCCAAGCGTTGGTGAATGCCGAGGCAGCACCCAAGACGGCGCAGCTTGATAACCTGGAAAAAGCCACGACTTCCAAGGTCTCGGCGTTGGGCCAGTTTCGCAGTGCCCTGTCGACCTTCCAGACTGCCCTCGGCAAACTCAACGATGCTTCCCTGTTCGAGAAGCGCAGCGCCACTTCCAGTGCTGCGGATACCGTCAGTATCACGGCGGACTCCAAGGCGATTGCCGGTAACTACAATGTGCAGGTATTCAACCTGGCGCAGACCAGCAAGGTGGCTCTGGCCGGTTTCGAGAATGCCAGTGATGCCATCGGCAGCGGTACCCTGACTATTAATATCGGCGACGAGTCGCTGGATATCGATGTGACTGACGCCAGCCTTACCGATATCCGCGATGCGATCAACGCAGCCGGGAAAGACCAGGGGCTGAGTGCGACCATCGTCAATGACCCGAGCGGCAAGGGTGGGGCGCGGCTGGTGTTGAGTTCGGACAAGTCGGGTACCGGCAACGATATCAGCGTGGCGGTGTCGGCGGACGCCACGGGTGATCTGGGCAGGCTGACATTCCAGCCGACGTCGGGCGCCGACGAGGACTTCCAGCCTACCCCGGTGGATGCGGACAACCCCCGCGCCGCTCGGGTCATCAGCTACTCCCGCGACGCCAATCTGGCCATTGACGGGATCAATCTGAGCAGTGCCAGCAATACCGTCGAAGACGCTATCGAGGGCGTGACCCTGACGCTCAAGGCGGCCCAGACAGAGGACGCGCTGACAAACGCGGAAACCATTAATCTGCGCGTGGCCGAAGACAAGGCCGGTGTCAGAACCTCGATCACCGAATTTGTCGACGCCTATAACAAGATGCTCGAGTCCATCAACAGCTTGACCAGTGTGGTATCGGTTGGTGGTGATGATGGTGAGCCGCTGGCGGCTGCGCTGGTAGGCGACTCGTCGGTGCGCTCGTTCATGAGTGCGATGCGCAGTGAGCTGGGTTCAGTGGCTGGTGGTGATGGCATCCGTATTCTGGCGGATATCGGTATTACCACCCAGCGCGACGGTACGCTGGGGGTGGACAACACCAAGCTGAACAAGGCGCTGGATAACAACTTCGAGCAGGTGAACGGCTTCTTCACCGGCGACCAGGGGCTGACGGCCCGCCTGGAATCCAAGGTGAAGCCCTACACCGAGTCCGGTGGCATTCTGGAGAACCGTACCACGGCGTTGCAGAACACCTTGTCCAGCGTGGATGACCAGCGCGAGACCCTGGCCACTCGCTTGACCAAGCTGGAATCGCGCCTGTTCGCCCAGTTCAATGCCATGGACATGCTGATATCGCAGATGAGCAGCACCGGCAACTTCCTGACTGCCCAGCTCGACAGCCTGCCCGGCGTCGTGAAAAAGGACACATAATGAAAAGCCCCATCGATACCTACAAGCAGGTCAACCTGGCGCAGGAAGTCTCTCAGTACCGCGCCGTGCAGTTGCTGCTGGCCGGCGCCATTGAGCGTATCAAGCTGGCGCGGCATGCCCAGGCTACCGGTAACCCGGAGCGGCGGGGTGTGGCGGTGAGCAGCACCATCAGTATCCTGGGTGCGCTGCAGGCGTCGCTGGATAAGGATCTGGGGGGTGAGATTGCCGAGAACCTGGATGGGCTGTACGACTATATGACCCGCAAACTGGCGGGTGTGGCGTTGGATGAGACGCCGCGGTCGCTGGATGAGGTGCAGACCTTGCTTGAGGAGATCAAGGAAGGTTGGGATGCGATTGAGCCCAAATAAAGGCGCGATGCGTTTTTGGTGATTGATGAACCCTGGCTTTGGCCGGGGTTTTTTGTTTTTGGTGCCAGCTTATCGTGGAGCGGGTTCTCTATAATATTGTTTCTCAATATTTACAAATAGGCTAAAAAGGCCATAATGAGAAACAGTTTGTTGAGGATTGATATATGCCCACTGATACCTTCCCTTCTGATATCGCGGCTATGGCTGCTCGTCTAGGTAGTAGAATACGCGCTCAGCGCAAGGCGCTGAGGGTCAGTGCCACTGCGACGGCGGAGACTTCCAATATTTCCAGGGTTACGCTCCATCGAATAGAGCGGGGAGAGGCCTCGGTGAACATGGCGGCTTATCTCAGAGTCCTGGCAGCTTTGGGGCTGGCGTTTGAGGTGGTGGATGCCTCGAATGATAGAAAGCCGCATCTGTCTGCACCGGAAAGTATCCCGGTTCGGATACCCCTGACGGCGTATCCTGTGCTGAAGAGTCTCGCTTGGCAGATTCACGGAACTGATAACCTGACACCCCAGGAAGCCTGGGATATCTACGATCGCAATTGGCGGCATGCTGATCTAGGCAAAGCGCAGCCGGATGAACTGGCTCTTATTGAGGCTCTGCGCCAGGTATTCGGTGGGGGAGGCCGGAATGTTTAAGCGAGCGCACCATCAGCGTATTGCCTTGGTGCTTGAGAGCATGGATTCGGATTTGCTGCGTGAGCACCATTGTTTTTTTGGCGGGGGCACTGCCATTGCGCTGCGCTATCAGGAGTATCGCGAATCCGTCGATATCGACTTTCTCGTATCTGATCTTCCTTCCTACCGTCATCTTCGCCAACTGATAACGGGCCGCGAGGGGGTGTTAGGGTTATGGTGCCAGACTCCAGGTGATTTCCAGGTATCGCAGCGTGGTGTTCGTGCTGATCAGTATGGGATTCGTTGCATGCTGGAGGTGATGGGGGGAAGCATCAAGTTCGAGATCGTGCTGGAGGGAAGAATTGCATTTGAGGATCCTGCTCCGAGCGATGTTGTATGCGGTGTTTCAACCTTGACGGTTAAAGACCTCGCCACCAGCAAACTTCTCGCGAACTCTGACCGCTGGGCTGATGATGGCGTGTTCAGCAGAGATCTGATCGACCTGGCGATGATGGATTTGCCCTTGAAAACACTGCGTAGCGCGGTATTCAAAGCCGAACAGGCTTATGGGACATCCATTACCCGGGATCTTGGCAAGGCCATTGAACATATGAGAGTGCGGCAGGATTGGTTGGATCGTTGTCTTCGTGCGATGGCTATGGATATCCCCAGGGCGGTGGTGTGGAGCAGGGTGCGTAAGTTGCAGCGGCTAGTTACTTAAGGTCATGTTGGGCCGGGTAGATTGGTGTTATCAGCAGCCCGGCTGTTGGCGAGCGGGTGCTCGCCAACCTGTGGTAGAACCCGGCCCCCGAAGGGGGTACTTCTATATCCGACAATCCTGGCCCATATTGGCTTCGATGATGGCTTTATCCGCTTCGTCGGTCAGTCCATCATGGTTGAAGTCGTACCAGCTGGAGTAGCCGCCGCCTTGTGCCGGGTCGGCCCAGTAGGCCCATTGTTCCAGGTCGGTCTGGGTGACCTGCAGGTCGCCGTTGCCGTCGCCGGGGCAGTCGATGCCGCTGGCCAGCAGGGTGGTCAGTTCGTCGCTCAGGCTGGTGTAGTTGGCCTGTTGTTCGGCGTCTAGCTGGGCCGGCGTGGCGCCTGCCAGCAGGTCCTGGTCTTGGCGGTCGAGTTTGAGCAGGGCCGGGTTGGTGCTTTCGTTTACCTCGTAGAGTTCCTCGGTGCTTATCAGGGTGTCGGTGGCGCAGTCCAGGCGGCTGATGCGTACCAGTTTGAAGTCCTCGTTGCGCAGCGCGCTCTGGTGCTGGGGAAAGAGTACGGTGGCGGGTTGGCCCTGGCTTTCCAGGTAGCTGTTGACCGCGCAGCAGGAGCTGAAGCCGGCGGGGTCGATATCGCTGCCGGGGCCGTACCAGACACCGCTCTGGTCTTCGCACACGCCCTGCTGCGGGAAAATCTGCACGCAGGTATTGGCGGCGGGTATGACGCAGGGTGCTGGGGTGCTGGCGCTGATATTGGTGCCCTGTTCGGTGAAGTTGCTGGTGCGGATGCCGCTCTGCTCCGGTTCGGTCAGGTAGGGCATGACCGGCTGGGCATCGAGTTGCAGTGCGTTGGGCAGGTTGCCGGCGTCGATGCCGGCGATTTCATGGAACAGGCTGTACAGGTCGGTGCTGTTGATCATGTGTGGCACGTCGCGGTCGCTCTGGTTGACCATGGGGCCGGCGACGATCAGTGGTACCCAGACCCCGGTCTGATATAGCGAACCCTTGGCTCGCATCGGGTCGAAGGGCAGTTTGACGGTGGGCATGTAGGTGCCGTTGTCGCTGGTGATCACCACCACGGTGTTGCTTTCGGGGTTGTATTCCAGGCTACCGTCCTCGCGCTGCAGGGCGATGCCGGTAGTGACCAGCAGGCGGCCGATTTCATGGTCGACGGCTTCCAGCATGTGCTGGGCCACGGCTCGTTGCTGGGCGAAGTCGGCCAGATCAACCGGCTCCACCGGCTGGATGCCAAGGTCCGTCAGGGAGTCGGCCACGGGGGTGCCGCAGCCGATCAGGCTGAGAGTGGCATCGGGATGGGGTAGCAGGCTGGCTGGCGGTGGTTGCAGCGGGGCGTGCAGGGTGGAATAGCCGAGGCTGAGCATCCAGGGGGCATCGGGTTGTTGCTCGCTGGTCTGCTCGATCCAGTCGATGGCCAGGTCGGTTTCCAGGGTGGTGCGGTAGCCGCGGGCACCTGGCTGGTCGACGGTCAGCTGCTGGTTGCTGCCATCGGCGTGATTGATCTTCCAGTCACCGGTGTAATGGCCGTTCTGCACGTTGAAGTTCAGCTCGGCGTGCCGCGCTGGATTGTAGGTGCTGCTGCGTGGGTCGAGAATACCGCCCAGTTCCAGGCAGGTACGGCCGGGTGTGGGGTAGCTGTCCGGATCGGTCATCAACAGATGGCTGCCGCCGGTATGCCCGTCGGGCAGGTAGCAGACACCGTAATCGGCGCCGATGGCGGCGTCGGCGGTGGTATTGGGTACGAAACCGCACTGGTAGGTGCCTTCGGGGGCGACCCCGCCGGCGGTGGTGTCGATCGGGTAGGGCGCGCCATCCAGGTAACCGGCAAAGTAATCCCAACCCAGGTCACGCATGGCGTCGTCACCCAGCGGGTGGTTGGCCGGGTTCAGGTCGGAGCCGGTCAGGTGCATCTTGCCGATCAGTGCGCTGACGTAGCCGGCCTGCTCGCGAAGCAGTCTGGGGGTGGTCAAGGTGTAGGGTGATACCTGGGAGTTGGCCAGGTCGTTGGAGACGATGGCGTTGCGTACGCCGCTGCGGAACGGATAGCGGCCGTCGAAGAAGGTGGAACGGGTCGGCGAGCAGGTGGGCATCGACCAGGTGTTGCGAAAGCGCACGCCAGCCTGGGCGATGGTATCGATACTGGTGGTCTGCGCCGGCGCGGCGCCGCCATAGCCGAAGCTCTCGAACTGATCCACTCCGGCGTCATCGATGACGATGAAGAGAATGTTCGGCGGGGCATCCGGAGCTGGGGTGGCATCGGAGCTGGAGCTTGAACCGAATTTGCAGCCGGAGAAGGCCAGCAGGCACAGGCCGGCCAGGAGGGTGTGGCGCGTACTCATTATCGATTCCCTGTTATCAGTACCGCGATCGCTGTTCCACCCCAGATTCTGCAGATGGACATAGGTGAAAAATAGTAGCGGTTTGCCATCGGGTCAAATGCGCGCTGGGAGAAATTTTCTCCCTCAAGTTTCCCGCTCGCTGCCGATAACTGAGGTATGTGAAACACTTCTTCAGGAATCCTGCCCCATGAATGCCTATGCCATGAAGCAATACCAGACCGTCAACGTTAACGCTCAGGTGACCGAGGCTGACCCGCATCGGTTGATCCAGATGCTGTTGGAAGGTGGTTTGCAGCGGATTGCGCAGGCGAAGGGGGCGATGGAGTATGGCAATGTTGCGCTCAAGGGCGAGCTGATTGGCAAGGCGATGGGGATTGTTGGTGGTCTGCGTGAAGCGGTCGATACCGAGAAAGGTGGCGAAATAGCAGCAAATCTGGATAATCTCTACGCTTTCATGCAGCAGCGGTTAAGTCAGGCTAATCTGAAGAATGACCCGAGCATGCTGGATGATGTCGCCAAATTGTTGCGTGAAATCAAAGAGGGCTGGGACGGCATTCGCCAGTCCTGAGCTCTGTAGGAGACTATCCATGGCCGTTGCCGTTGAACAATTGCAGGAAACCCACAAGGCGCTGATCACCGCTGTGCAGGCAGGTGACTGGCAGCAGGTGGGCGAACTGGACCGGTTATGCCGCGAGCTGGTGCAGCAGGCCATGGCGCAACCCGACCGGGACGAGGCGCTGTTGGCCGAGCTGCTGGGTTCGCTGTCAGAAACCTACCGTGAGGTCATCGGTCTGTGTCAGGCGGTACAGGGCAAGTTGGCTGAGGAGCTGCAGGGCGTTCAGCGTGGCAAGCAGGGCGCCAGGGTTTATCAGATGTTTACTTGACGTTGGCACCAGGGTGAGCTTTTCTGGCACGCTGACATCAAAATGTAGTATTGGTTCCTGCCGTTAATCAGTTATCCGACCGATAGCACCAGAAAGTGCGCCAAGTATTTGACTGGTGAGTCAGTTCGCTCTACCTTGTGTCCTGTACCCGCAATTATGGCGCTGTGCCAGCGCTATTGCCTTGTGCGTGTAAACCAAAAGGACTTCCTGCCTCTCATGCAGCTCAATAGCCATATCCTCCTGATTGACGATTGTTCTCAAAGCCGCCACGACCTCAACCTGGTTCTTGAATTTCTCGGTGAAGATACGCTGTTTACCTCCTCTGCGGTGTGGCAGCAGGACGTGGATGCACATTTGCCTTCTGCGGCGGCGATCAAATGCGTGGTGCTGGGCCAGTGTGAGCATCCGGTTGGCGCAGCTGGGCTGCTGGAGCAGATCGACAAGTGGGACGCACACCTGCCAGTGGTGATGCTGGGTCGTGAGCAGATGGCAAGTTGGCCTGAGCATTTGCGCCAGCGTTTGCTGAGCGTTCTCGAGCCGCCGTTGAGTTACAACCAGTTGCTGGATACCTTGCACAGGGCGCAGGTCTACCGTGAGGTGTTTGCCGAAGGTAGCCAACGCAAGCGCCAGCGCGAGCCGAATCTGTTCCGCAGTCTGGTGGGCACCAGCCGCCCGATCCAGTTGGTACGACAGATGATGAAGCAGGTGGCCGATACCGAGGCCACGGTGCTGATTCTGGGCGACTCGGGTACCGGCAAGGAAGTGGTGGCGCGCAATCTGCATTACCACTCACAGCGTAAAGATGCGCCTTTCGTACCGATCAACTGCGGGGCGATTCCGGCGGAGCTGCTGGAGAGCGAGCTGTTTGGCCACGAGAAAGGTGCCTTCACCGGGGCGATCACCAGCCGGGCGGGGCGCTTTGAGCTGGCGGGCGGCGGTACGCTGTTCCTCGATGAAATCGGCGACATGCCGATGAGCATGCAGGTCAAACTGCTGCGCGTATTGCAGGAGCGCACCTTTGAGCGGGTCGGCAGCAATAAGCTGCAAAAGGCAGACGTTCGCGTCATCGCCGCTACGCACAAGAACCTGGAACAGATGATTATCGACGGGACCTTCCGCGAGGATCTGTACTATCGTCTGCATGTCTTTCCGATCGAGATGCCGCCCCTGCACGAACGCATCGAAGACCTGCCATTGCTGCTCAACGAGCTGATCACCCGGTTGGAAAACGAGAAACGTGGCTCGATCCGCTTCAGCAGCGCGGCGATCATGTCCCTGTGTCAGCACCCCTGGCCGGGTAACGTGCGCGAGTTGGCCAACCTGGTTGAACGCATGGCGATCATGCACCCCCATGGGGTGATTGGGGTCGGCGAGCTGCCGCGCAAATTCCGTTATGTCGAAGACGATCAGGAAGATCTGCGCCAGCAGCGTGGCAATGACAAGGATGGCGACGAGAACCCCTGGAGTCCGAGTGTGTCGGGACTCGACAGTCCGACAGGGTTGCCGCCGGAAGGGCTGGACCTCAAGGAATATCTGGGCGGTCTGGAACAGACGCTGATTCAGCAGGCATTGGATGAGGCAAACTACGTGGTGGCGCGTGCGGCGGAGCGGTTGCGTATTCGCCGGACCACCCTGGTGGAAAAGATGCGCAAATATGGCATTCAGCGTGATACCGATGGCGCGGCCGGTCGGGAACCGTCAGAAGACTGACATTGATTGTCGTTGATTTTATTTATCTTGTTGATTTATAAGGTTTTTATTTTTTTGGCATAAGCCTTGCTTGTCTCCCCTGCAGTAGTGTGTGTAAATCAGGGGAGTCCCGATGGCTGTTACCGCTAGGAATCTGCCGCAGAATGCGCAGGACAGGGAGAAACTGGAGCAGGCCCATGACCTGTTCAGTCGGATGTCCGACCAGCTGCGTGAGTCGCACGGGCTGCTCGAACAGCAGGTTGATCAGTTGCAGGCGCAGCTGGCTGAGGTCAATGCCCAGCGTACCCGTGAGCTGGCGGAAAAGGCCTGCCTGGCCGGCCGTCTGCAGAATCTGCTGGACCTGCTGCCCGGTGGCGTGATCGTGTTGGATGGGCGCGGTGTGGTGCGCGAGGCCAATCCGGCTGCCCGCGAACTGCTCGGCGAACCCCTCGAAGGCCAGCTCTGGCGCGAACTGATCCGTGACCGTTTTGCTCCCCGTGATGATGATTACCACGAAGTCTCCCTGCGCAGCGGCCGTCGTGTGTCGCTGGCGACCCGCTCCCTGCGTGGCGAGCCGGGTCAGATCATTCTGCTGACCGACCTGACCGAAACCCGCCAGCTGCAAACGCAATTGGCGCGTAATGAGCGGTTGTCCGCACTGGGGCGTATGGTCGCTTCACTGGCACATCAGATCCGTACACCGCTGTCGACCGCTTTGCTGTATGCCAGTCATCTGCACCAGCCGGACCTGTCGGTGACGCACCGTCAGCGCTTCAGCCAGCGGCTCAAGGACCGTTTGCAGACCATAGAGCAGCAGGTGCGTGACATGCTGCTGTTTGCCAAGGGCGATCTGCCGCTGACGGATCGGTTATCCGCAGATGAATTCTTTGTCGACCTGCAGCAGCAGGCCGAAATGCTGATCGGTGAGTCGGGGGCAGATTGCCGCTGGGAAGATCGCTGCCCGCCCGGTGTGCAATTGCATTGCAATCGGGAAACCCTGATCGGCGCGGCACTCAATCTGATCGACAATGCCATTCAGGCGGGTACGCCGGTAGCGCGGCTGAAGGTCTGCCAGCGCCTGCAGGAAGGGCGGCTGAGCCTGAGCGTGGTGGATGTCGGGCGGGGCATGACGCCGGCTGAATTGGCCAAGATCGGTGAACCTTTTTATACCACTCGTGCCCAGGGAACCGGGTTGGGTGTGTCTGTGGTTAAGTCGGTTGCCCATGCCCATGGTGGCGCGTTTCTGCTGCGCAGCCGGGCGGGGCAGGGTACCTGGGCTGAACTGGTCTTGCCGGTGCAGCCTCCGGCGATCGCTGGAGGAGCTTTGGCATGAAAGGCCCGCGCATTCTATTGGTGGAAGACGACAAGGCGCTACGTGAGGCGCTGGCCGATACCCTCATGCTGGGCGGTTACGATTATCTGGAAGCGGCGGATGGCGAGCAGGCGCTGGCGGTGCTGCAACGGCACAACGTGGCGATGGTCATCAGTGACGTGAACATGCCGGGGATGGACGGGCATGCGCTGCTGCGCGTGTTGCGCGAGCGGCACCCGCAGTTGCCGGTGCTGCTGATGACTGCTTATGGCACGGTACAGAATGCTGTGGAAGCCATGCGTGATGGTGCGGTGGATTATCTGGTCAAGCCGTTCGAGCCATCGGCGTTGCTGGATCTGGTGGCCCTGCATGCCCAGGGCCGGCTGCGGGCTGGGACGGACAATGGGCCGGTGGCGGTCGATCCATCCAGTCAGCAGTTGTTGCAGTTGGCGCAGCGGGTGGCGGCCAGCGATTCGACGGTGTTGATCTCCGGGGAATCGGGTACGGGCAAGGAGGTGCTGGCGCGCTACATCCACCAGCAATCGCCCCGCGCCAGTCAGCCGTACATCGCCATCAACTGCGCGGCGATTCCGGAGAACATGCTTGAGGCAACACTGTTCGGGCATGAGAAAGGCGCTTTTACCGGGGCGGTGGCCGCAGCGCCGGGCAAGTTCGAGCAGGCCAATGGCGGTACGCTGCTGCTGGATGAAATCTCGGAAATGCCGCTGGCGTTGCAGGCCAAGCTGTTGCGGGTGATTCAGGAGCGCGAGGTTGAGCGGGTGGGCGGGCGCAAGCTGATCCAGCTGGACATCCGCATCATCGCCACCACCAACCGCGATATGCCCGGCGAAGTGGCTGCCGGGCGTTTCCGTGAGGATCTGTATTACCGTCTGGGTGTATTCCCGCTGCAGTGGCAGCCATTGCGCGAGCGTCCGGCGGATATCCTGCCGATTGCCGAGCGGCTGCTGGCCAAGCATATCGGCAAGATGAACCAGAGCCCGGTACGCTTCGCGCCGGATGCCTGCCAGGCGCTGCAGCAGCATGCCTGGCCGGGTAACGTGCGTGAGCTGGATAATGCCGTACAGCGGGCGCTGATATTGCAGCAGGGTGGCGTGATTCGGGCGTTGGATCTGTGTCTGGCCACTGCGCCTGGTACTTCCATCATGCCGAGTGATATCTGGACACCGCCTATTGCGCCTTTCGCGACCAGTGAGCCGGCTGTGGCATCGGCTATGCCGGCGGTCGGCAGTGGGCTGGGGCATGATGTGAAGCAGCGCGAGTATCAACTCATCATCGACACCCTGCGGAGCGAACGCGGCCGCCGCAAGGAAACCGCTGAAAGACTCGGGATCAGCCCGCGGACGCTGCGTTACAAACTGGCACAGATGCGGGATGCCGGGCTGGATGTGGAAGGGAAGTTGTTTGCGGGGTAATACTCTCGAATCCTGTATCTGATGGTTCCCACGCGGAGCATGGGAACCATCGTTTGAGGTAAGCTCCGCGTCTACCTGCCACTCCGATCGTTCCCCTCGACCCCTACCAGACAGTTGGCACTTGCGCGATTGCGGCCTGTCCAAATGCATGGACCCATTACATGTGGAGAATTTCATGCGACTTACTTATCTGACTATTCCCCTGTTTGCCCTGGTACTGGCAGGCTGTGGTGACGATGATGCTGATACGGCTTTGCCTATGGACAATGAGGTGCCAGCGGAAGAAGCCTATGGCACGCCGGCTGATCCTGCCGACCTGCCGATGAATGACACCCCAGCGCCTACCAATGAGCCCATGCCACCTGCTGAAGATCCCATGACGCCGGAAGACGATACCCTGCGCGACGAGTTGGACAGGGAGCCGGGGCTGGGTACCGAGCCGGGCGGGTCGCCCAATGAGTAGGTTGATCCGGGTGTCGACAGTGATACTCCTCAGAACCCAGAGGTGATGGGCTCTGAGGAGTACTGGCGGAAATAGCGCGCCTGACCTCAATCAGAGAGTGATGGCTCAGCCAACCATCGCCAGGCGCACATCGTCAGCATCCGCTGCCAATAGAAACCGCTCTACCGCCTCACGCATATCGTCCCAGGCCGTTTTGTGCTCGGTTTCCAGAAAGTGCCCGGCGTTGCGGATGGTGATGTACTCCGAGCGCCGCGCCAGATCGGCAAAATACAGCGCATCGGTCGGTGTGGTGTATTCATCCAGCTCGCCATTGAGAAACAGCAGAGGCACATCTATGTTGCCCACGCATTGCATATAGCGGTCGGCATCCAGGCTCAGAACCTGGCGGATATGAAAGAGCATCTGCGCGTATTCGTGTTCTTCCAGTGTGGATACATGCCGGAAGTTGCAACGCTTGAACAGCGGCGGCAGGTGCTTGCCGATGGTGTCATTGACCAGGGTGGCGATCTTGTGGCGATCACCGGCTGCCAGGCACTCCTGGCCGCTTACCAGGTAATCGATCATGGGGCGGTTCAGTACCGGGGAAAAAGAGCTGATCACCGCCCGCTTGATGCGCGCTGGCCGTTGCGCCAGGGCCAGCAGCGTCGATACCGCACCCCAGGAGAAGGACATCACCTGGTCGGCACGGAAGTGTTCGATCAGATCCAGCAGAATCAGCGCCTCATCTTCCTTGCCGAGCATGGGCAGGGACGGGTTGTGCGGTCGTGACGTGCCGGAGTAGGGCTGGTCGAACAGCACCACGTTGAACAATGGCTGCAGAAAGCGCAGGGCCTGATGAAAAGAGGCGCTGGTCGCCAGCGAGCCATTGACCAGGATAATGGTGCTGTTGCTCCGCGGATTGGGGTAGAAGCGTGTCTGCACCTTCAGATCACCCTGCACCTGCACCACTGCCTTTTCTGCATACATGTCCAACACCTCGCAAAGCTGAATGTCACTGGGGTGTAGTTAAACCCATGGAGATGACAGCCGGGTTGCAGCAGATGACCGTTCGGCGGAGAGGCGAGGCGGGGTGCCATTGCGCCCGGCGGTCTCCTCGGCAATATCTTGTGTCGAGAAGAGTTGACATGAATCATGCCCAAAGTGCGGCAAGATGGCGTAGTCTGGTCATACTGCAATAAGAACTGCAGGTTTCCGAATCAAGATGAAGAGGGAAAGCTTATGCAAATTCAGGTTCATGGCGACAATCACGTTGAAGGCAGTGCGCGTCTGTCAGAGTGGGTAAGTGCCAGCATCAGCAGCAAGCTGGAGCGCTTTGATGATCAGGTGACCCGAGTCGTTGTGCATATCGCCGATGAGAACGGCGATAAGGCTGGCGCCAAGGACAAGCGTTGTCAGATCGAAGCTCGGCCCAAGGGGCAGCAGCCGGTCTCCGTTACGCATAAGGCCGAGTCGGTCAATCTGGCTGTCGATGGGGCTATTGAAAAGCTCAACACTTCCCTGACCAGCCTGTACGGTAAATTACGCAGCAAACGCGCGCTCTCGCAGCACGCTCCCGAAGCGGTAGCCCCTGCGGGTCAGGACGCCTTGCTGGAAGAGGACTTTCTGGCTGAAGAGCAATCGCGCAGCGCTGGAGAGTAGGTTCCCCACCGGGGCAGCAGGGGCTTACCTGCTGCCCGCATCGTTGTACCTCAGCTTTTTTACCGTAGCGATTGCCATAACGGTAAAACCTGTCTAGAATGCGCTCCACTTCGAGAGTATATGGGTGATTAGCTCAGCTGGGAGAGCATCTGCTTTACACGCAGAGGGTCGGCGGTTCGATCCCGTCATCACCCACCACTCGAGGTAACGCGCAGTGGTAGTTCAGTTGGTTAGAATACCGGCCTGTCACGCCGGGGGTCGCGGGTTCGAGTCCCGTCCACTGCGCCATATCCGAAACCCTCGCATCGAAAGATGCGAGGGTTTTTTCGTTGTGCGCTCCTGATAGACTCGGTGGCTGATCTGTCACCGGGAGCTGGAATGAATCTGTCACTGTTCAATCGCTACACCTTCTTCGCCTTGTGCGTCCTGTTCACCTTGCTGAGTCTGCCGTTTCTGTTCACGGTGAGCTGGCTGTGGCCATTTACCGTGATTACCGGGGCGCTCAGCCTGCTCGGCATATTTGATCTGCTCCAACAGAAGCATGCCGTGCGCCGCAATTATCCGATTCTTGGCAATGTCCGTTATCTGGTGGAAAGCATCCGCCCGGAAATCCGCCAGTATCTGATCGAGAGCGATAATGAGCAGCTGCCGTTTTCCCGGGCGCAGCGTTCGCTGGTGTATGCCCGGGCCAAGAACCAGACGGCCGATACGCCCTTCGGCACGCTGAAGGATGTCAATCAGGTCGGTTATGAATTCATCAGCCATTCAATGTTGCCGGTGGTGCATGGCAACCCGGATGAGTTTCGCGTGGAGATCGGCGGGCCGCAGTGTCTCCAGCCGTATTCGGCATCGGTATTCAATATTTCCGCCATGAGCTTCGGCTCGCTGAGTGCCAATGCCATCGAGGCACTGAACAAGGGCGCGCGGTTGGGCAACTTTGCGCATGACACCGGGGAGGGCAGCATCAGCCCTTATCACCTTGAACACGGCGGCGATCTGATCTGGGAGCTGGGCAGCGGCTATTTCGGCTGTCGTGACGACAACGGTGCCTTTGATCCGGAGCGTTTCGCCACCCAGGCCCGCCGGCCCCAGGTGAAGATGATCGAAATCAAGCTGAGTCAGGGCGCCAAGCCCGGGCATGGCGGAATTCTGCCCAAGCACAAGATCAGCGCGGAAATTGCCGCTACACGCGGTATCCCTCAGGACCGAGACTGTGTTTCGCCGGCCAGGCACACTACCTTTTCCACGCCGGTCGAACTGCTGCAGTTCATCCAGCGCCTGCGCGACCTGGCCGAAGGTAAGCCGGTGGGCTTCAAGCTCTGCCTGGGGCACCCGTGGGAATTCATGGCCATTGCCAAGGCCATGCTGGAGACGGGCATAGTGCCGGACTTTATTGTCGTTGACGGCAAGGAGGGCGGGACCGGGGCGGCGCCGCTGGAATTCACCAATCATATTGGTGCGCCGCTGCGTGAGGCGGTGATGTTCGTGCACAACACCTTGGTGGGCGTCGGGCTGCGGGATCAGATCCGTATCGGTGCCAGTGGCAAGATCATCAGCGCGTTCGATATTGCCTCGGTGCTGGCGATAGGTGCCGACTGGGTGAATTCTGCGCGGGGCTTCATGTTTGCCATCGGGTGCATCCAGTCACGCAGCTGTCATACCAACACTTGCCCGACCGGCGTCGCCACCCAGGACCCTCTGCGCCAGCGGGCGCTGGTGGTACCGGACAAGGCGCAGCGGGTGTACCACTTCCACCGCAACACCATGATTGCGTTATCGGAGATGCTGGCGGCGGCGGGTTTGTCCCACCCAAATCAGCTGGAGCCACGTTTTCTGGTACACAGATTGTCCGCCACCGAGATCAAGCTGTACTCGCAGATGCACGTCTACCTGAAGCCCGGTGCGTTGCTCAGCGGGGAGGTGGAGGGGGAGTTTTATCAGCGGATGTGGTCGATGGCGCGGGCGGACAGTTTCGAGGCGGCTGCACCGGCGGCGGCCAGTTGAGCCCTCCCATAAAGGTCAATCCCAAAGCGCTGTATTCTCGGCATGAATAAAAAAAGGCCCGGAATAGTCCGGGCCTCAAACAACACCGAAGGAGCATTCGATGTCAGTCTTCGGGGGTGGCCTCGACCAGCGCCTGGGCCTGTTTCAGGTGATCCTTGAGCTTCGGCAGAGTCTCCTTGGCGAAGGCTGCCACTTCGGCATCATCTGAGCGCGCAGCTTTTTCAAACAGCTCAATGGTCTGCTCATGGGCGACGACCTGGTTGTTGGCATAGGCCGCATCAAAGGATTCGCCATCGCGGGCCTGAAGGATCATGGTCTTGGCCTTGTCCATCAGTGTGGCTTCATCGGAAATCTCCAGATTCTTGGAGGCTGCCAGTTCGGCCATCTTCTCATTGGCTGCTGCGTGATCCTTGATCATCATCTCGGCGAATTTCTTCACCTCAGCTGACTGAGACTCTTCCAGGGCTTTCTGTCCGGTTTCGATTTCCGCTACCCCCTTGGCTGAGGCTTCCTCAAGAAAGTCCTCCGCATCAATGGTGTCGTTATCGGTGTTCATACCCGCCATGCCACCATCGACATCATCATGGCTGCGAATGGCGCCGGTGGTATCAGCGCTGCCGCCATCACCGGTGGTGGCTGGCGTCCCAGTCGGGCCGGAAGTCTGGGTGGATCTGTCTATCCCATATGTCGGTTCGTTGCTGGTCGTCTGGGCAACTGCGGTTCCGCAACCCAGAGCCACTGACATCACGGCGCAGGCCAAGAGCTTCAAGTGTGTCGGTTTCGCGTTATGCATATCTCACCTCTACTTTCGGATATGTATTTAGTAGAGAAAAAAGTGGCCACCAAGGTTCAACCTAAATCATCATGACAAGTGGCCAACCCGGTCGCCAATGATCATTTCGCTGATCCAGTTGGTCAGGATGGTGGTATAGGCGTGCTGGCAACGTTCGCTGGACAGACCGTGGTCGGCGCCATCAATGATGCGGTGGGTCATGGAATGCGCTTTGCGGCAGGAGGAGCGGTAATTCATGATGGTGTCGTGCGGCACGTGTTCATCATGTTCTGACTCGACGATCAAGACATCGCCCTCGAAGGTGGCACAAGCGCTCAGCGCCCGATTGTCCAGCGGGCCGAGGATGCTTTGCCGATATTGCATCAGCTGCTGACGGTCCAGCTGCTGCTTGGGCGTACTCCATTGCTCATCCCAGTACAGCGCCGGCACCCGCATGGCCAGCCAGCGCACCGGCCGCAAGGTGGTGAGGATAGTTGCCAGGTAACCACCGTAGCTGGTACCGATAACAGCAATGCGGTCCGGGTCTGTGGAGGGGTGTTCGGCGAGGCGGTCATAGGCGACCAGAATATCTTCAAGATTGTGCCCACGGGTTACCGTCTGTTTCTGCAGCAGGGTCTTCTCGTGACCGCGCAGGTCGAAGGTCAGGCAGACGCAGCCGAGACCGGCAATGTTCTTGGCGCGCATCATATCGCGGGTCTGGCTGCCACCCCAGCCGTGTACGAAGAGAATGCCGGGCATCTGGTGATGTGGGGCGAGAAGGGTGCCGGCAATCTGTTCATGATCAACCGTCAGTTCTATACTTTCGCTGGTTGCTGCCATGGGCTGATCCTTACTCCGATGGTGATGGGGCCTGTCGCCGGCGCATCGCCCTGATGCAGCACGGCAACCCCCTGCGGAACGACTGGCGCGTAGCCATAGACCTCCCAGCTGGATGCCTGCAGGCGCTGCAGTGTCGGGTCGGCGGCAAAGGCTTCCATGGCATGGATCTCTGCACTGCTGGCACCGCCGATGCGCCATGACTGTTCCAGTACACCGCTGCATTGCCGTCCGGCTGGGTTGATACCCACCGCCACGTCGCAATTGCGTCGGGAGGCAATGAAACCGGGAAAAACTGCTTCCGCGGCCTGCTCGTACCGCTGTGCCTGAAGAATGGCTTCGCGTGCCACAGGCTGGTTCATCTGCTGCAATAGCGCGCTGTAATCGCCGCGCACCACCCACAGGTCGGAGCCGCCGTAGACATCTTCGCCGTCGTTGGCTCGAGTCAGATTCTGAGTTCCGAAGTAGCTGGCAGTGATGCCGGCGATGCGGACCTGGCCGACGCTGTAGGTCTTCACTGACAGCAGGTTCTGTTCCAGCACCACACCATGTCGTCGTATCAGGGCGGCATCCTGCTGTCCGAGCCAAGCCTCCAGTTCGGCCAGGGATTGAATGACCTGCTGTCCGCGCCCGGCGCGTCCCAGTACGGCCTTGGTACGCAACGGGCCCTGCTCAAGCAATATGCGTCCGGCGCGTAGGGCATCATCTGCGTCGAAGGCGCTGAAACCAGGGAGGACTACATTCGCAGCCAGCTCCATGAAAGCATCAGTCCAGCCGATGGGTGCCGTGGCGTTGTTGCTGACCAGAGGGTGGGAGATGGCCTTGGTCGCCATGAAGGGCTGGGCAACCACACCGCCGAACAGGTCGTTGTCAGTACTGATCATCGGTTGCGGCGCGACCAGGGTGGTATCGGGAATGACGTACAGGTCCGGCTGGGTTACCTGACTTCCTTCGCGCACTCCGGCAAACTCGATGCCGAGCAAGGCTGCAATCTTGTCTCCCAGCAGCTGATGGACATGGCGTTCATGTGCCGATGCCTGCTTTTCGGTGGCGAGCAGGACGACTGTGGATTTGCCAGGCGAGTTGAATGTGTCCAACGAGCGCTCTCCCGAATATCAACGTGGTATCTGGCACACGCATTACTTGGGCCGACTGGCAGGTGGCGTGACGCGTTGTGCACGCACGTTGCGCAGTCGTTGCTTAGTCGGGCTATAACCCCGTGCGCCGCGATAAACCGCTGCCGCGCCGAGGGCGAGGTTGATCAGGCGCATCGGCCCTGGCCGCGCCAGACCTCTGCCAATCAGCAACAAACCACCACCGATCGATACCCACTTCTCGGTGCTGCTTACATTCTTCGCCGCTGGTTTTCTGGTCAGTTCGCGTAGTATCCGGTACATGCTTTTCTCCTTCAGTCAGCCTTGCGCAACGCGTTCACCAGCTCTTGTTTGCGCATGGTGGAGCGGCCTTTGATGTCCTTCGCACGCGCTTTGCTCATCAATTGGTCTTTGGTCTGACCCTGCAGAGAGGCCGAGCGAGACCCTGCCTTGCGTGTGGCAGCAGCCTGTTTGGCTGAATCACTGCGCGACTCCTCCTTGCTGCTGGCGGATTTTTTCTGGCCGGAACCACCTGTACGGTTGCCGCCGCCGGATTGCTTGTTGACGGTGGCCCAGGCGCGGGACTCGGCTTCCTTCTTCGAGACGCCTTTGCGCTCGTAGCTTTTCTCTATGTGTTCGGCCTTGCGTTCCTGTTTGTCTGTGTACTTGTCTTTATCACCTTGTGGCATGTTGATTCTCCCGTTCAGACTCGACCCGAGTCTCGGCTGGCCCGTATGAGTGGCCCATATGAAAATACAGACCTCCTGCGCCGGGGGGATGGTTCATTGTTTTTTCCGGCGAGCGGCTACCTGAACTTTTGCATTGGCTGCCGGGTCATCCGTAGACAATGGCCGGGAGTAGCAAAGTTATGGCACGGGCAATCTGGAAAGGCGCAATCAGTTTCGGGCTGGTTCATATTCCGGTGTCGCTGGTCTCTGCCACCCGCTCAGGCGGGATCGACTTCGACTGGCTGGACGAAAGAACCATGGACCCGGTCGGGTACAAGCGGATCAACAAGGTGACCGGCAAGGAAGTGGCGTCCGAGCATATCGTCAAGGGCGTGGAGTTCGAGAAAGACCGTTACGTCATCATCAGCGAGGACGAGATCAAGGCGGCACTCCCCGAGGCCACGCGGACCATTGATATTTTTTCCTTTATCGACAGCGCGGCAATCCCACTACTGAATATTTCCAAGCCCTATTTCCTCAGCCCCGACCGCCGTGGCGAGAAGGTGTATGCCTTGCTGCGCGAAACCCTGCTCAGCACCGGCAAGGTGGCACTGGCCAACGTGGTGGTGCGCACCAAACAGAGCCTGGCGGCGCTGATGCCGCTGGACTCGGCGTTGGTGTTGATCATGCTGCGCTGGCCTTCCGAAGTGCGCGCTGTATCGCATCTCGATCTGAAAGCAGATGTGACGGACGCCAAGCTAACCAAGAAAGAGCTGGATATGGCCAAGCGGCTGGTGGAAGACATGGAAGCCGAATGGGAGCCGGACGAATACCGCAATACCTTCGAGGACGAGATCATGGCGCTGGTTGAGGAAAAGGCCAATGCCGGCGAGATTCAGGCGGTGGAAGCCGAGGAGGAGGATGAGGAACGTCAGACGGCCGATGTGGTAGACCTGACCGAATTGTTGAAGCGCAGCCTCGGCGGCGGCAAGGCTACCAAAGGGGGCAAGAGCGGCTCGCGCAAGTCCGATGACGTGGACTCTGCCCCAGCCCGCAAAAAGAAATCCGGCTGAGTGCTGGATAAATACCGCGTGGAGCATTGGCAGTGCCCAGACCTCTCACTGAATACAACCGAAAACGGGATTTCCAGAAGACCCGCGAACCGCCCGGCAAGACAGCGCGAGATAAGCGCGCGGATGCCGGTTCACTGAGCTTCGTCATCCAGAAGCATGCTGCTCGGCATCTGCATTACGATTTCCGCCTGGAGCTGGATGGCACCCTGGTGAGTTGGGCGGTGCCCAAAGGCCCGAGTCTGGACCCGAAGAACAAGCGGTTGGCGGTGCACGTGGAAGACCATCCGCTGAGCTACGGCAGTTTCGAGGGCAGCATTCCCAAGGGGCAGTACGGCGGAGGCGATGTCATTGTCTGGGATCAGGGTATCTGGCAGCCCGAGGGCGACGCCACCAAGGCCTACCGTGACGGTAAACTGAAATTCACTCTTGTCGGTGAAAAACTGACCGGTAACTGGACCCTGGTGCGCACCCGCCTGCCGGGGAGCGGTGACAAAGAACAGTGGCTGCTGATCAAGGAGAAGGACCATGCCGCCCGCGATGCCGATGAATACGATGTGTTGCGCGAACGTCCTGAAAGTGTGGTATCCGGTTCGGTAATCGATGAGAAAACCGGACGCACCATGGCCGCTGATCTGACCGCCAAACCCAAGGCAAGCAAGGCCGCAGCCAAGCCTGCGGCGAAAGGGAAAAAAGGCAGAGCCAGCGCCAGATCTGGTAGTGAAATATTCCCCGAGATGCTCGGCCCACAACTTGCCACGCTGGCAAGCCAACCGCCGGCAGGCGACTGGCGTTACGAAATCAAGTTTGACGGTTACCGCCTGATGGTGCGTATTGATGCCAAAGGCAAGGTCAACATCTTTACCCGCAATGGCCATGACTGGAGCCGCCAGCTACCTGAGCAATGTCGGGAGCTGGCCGCGCTGGGGCTGAAGAGCAGCTGGCTGGATGGCGAAGTGGTGGTGCTCAATGAGGACGGCATGCCGGACTTTCAGGCGTTGCAGAATGCCTTTGATACCGAACGCAGCCAGCGGATGATGTTCTACCTGTTTGATGCCCCTTTTCTGAATGGTGAGGATCTGCGCCAGCAGCCGCTGGAAGCACGACGCGGTGCTCTGGAACAGATGTTATCCGGGCAGGCGGGTGAGTTGCTGCGGTTTTCCGATACCTTTGAGGCGGATTACGCTTCGATCTTCAAGAGCGCCTGCGCTATGTCTCTGGAAGGCGTTATCGGCAAACGGGCCGGCAGCTCATATGTGTCACGGCGTAGCGCCGACTGGATCAAGCTCAAGTGCAAGCAGCGCCAGGAATTCGTGATCATCGGCTTTACCGCACCCAAGGGTAGCCGTACTGGCTTCGGTTCGTTGTTGCTGGGTGTGAATACCAAGGATAACGATGAGTTGATCTACGCCGGCCGCGTCGGTACCGGCTTCAATCAGGCGCGCATCAGTGCCATCCATAAACAGCTCAAGGCAATCCGGCAGGATCGGCAGCCGGTCAAGGGGACCGTTCCCGACGCGCGCACCGTCACCTGGGTCAAGCCGCAACGGGTATGCGAAGTGGAGTTTGCCGAATGGACTGGCGCGGGAGTTATCCGCCAACCGGTGTTCGTTTCTCTGCGCACTGACAAACCGGCTCAGGAGATTGTGCGGGAAGAACCCATGGCACCTGAACAGGTGGAGAAGGTCATGGGGCGCAAACGGATATCCGGCAAGGTGGCCGGGGTCAAGATCAGCAATGCGCAGCGGGTGATTGACCCACTCAGTGGTGCTACCAAGGGGGATCTTGCGACCTTCTACGAGAGCATTTCTGACTGGACGATGCCACATCTGGCTGGTCGGCCGGTATCGCTATTGCGTGCGCCGGAAGGAGTGGAGGGCGAGCAGTTCTTCCAGAAACATGCAGAGCGCCTGGCCATACCGAATATCCGCCATCTCGACCCGGCACTGGACCCAGAGCATGGCAGCTACATGGAAGTGAATAATGTTCGCGCCCTGATCGGGGCGGTGCAGATGGGCACTATCGAATTTCATACCTGGGGATCGAGCAGCAGCAATATCGACAAGCCCGACCGCATCACTCTGGATCTGGACCCGGGTGATGGTCTGCCTTGGAGAAGCATGATTGAAGCCACCGAGCTGGTGCTCGCGGTGCTGGATGAGCTGGGCTTGGAAAGCTGGTTGAAAACCAGTGGCGGCAAGGGCATGCATATTGTCATTCCGCTTGCCCGGCATGCCGATTGGGAAACGGCCAAGGCGTTCAGCAAGGCGATCTCCAGCTTTGTCACCCGGCAGCTGCCGGACCGCTTCACCGACAAGATGGGGCCGCGCAACCGGGTCGGCAAGATATTTATCGATTACCTGCGTAACCAGCACGGCGCCAGTACTGTGGCAGCCTATTCGGTCAGGGCGCGTCCGGGGCTTGCGGTCTCGGTACCTATTGCACGGGACGAACTGAAGGAACTGCGCAGCGCAGCGCAATGGCATATTGGTAATATGCACGAGCGCCTTGCGCAATTGGCAGAGGATCCCTGGGCCGGATACCGCAATCGTCAACGTATCAAGCAGAGTTACTGGGAGCGGTTGAACGCAAAAGCCCCCTGAAAAAGGGGGCTTGAAAAATGGCTATTTAGCGGGGCTGTGTGGGTGAGATCAGTTCATTGAGGCTTTTATCGCCAGGCGGCGTCTGTCCCATAAACTGGCAGCCCGCGTCTTGTACAGCTGGCCATTGTTGTAGGTGGGGAGAGTGGAGACGTCGATAGTGCCTATGACTTCACGGGTAGGGGCTTGACCCTTGTTCAGCATCAGATCCAGTCGCACCCGGCGAATGACGTGATCAGCATTCTTCATGTCGCTGGGCAGGACACGTCTGAGTTCCTTTCCATCTGCCGACTTCACTATCAGAACAAAACTGCCGTCAGGTCTTTCATCTGCAGAGATATCGCAATCCGGTAATGCCGCACGCCATATGGGCAAATTGGTAAGCATTGTATCCTCCAGGGTGATGAGTGGTTGATTAAACTTAGACGAGGCGACCGGGATTGCAAATTGAGAGGTCGCTTATCCGATGGAAGGAGTTCGGAGTCCTTGGATACTTGCCATTTGATATGCTTTGCCAGAGTTTTCCTGGTATACATCATTAGCCATCAATATGATGTTGCAGTGATCTCGGAACCTACCAAATGAGACATTGAATATAACCTTTCCATATGTAACTTCGGTGCATGAGTTACTTCTATATCTTGATGATATTCATGTTAACGCAACCGGAGGATGAGTCATGGCTCAGACCCTGACTGTGCCATCCCCGGCGCCGGCTGGAACCTCTTGTCGGAGCGAAACCCGAAGCGAAACGGGGTTTTGCAGAGAAGTTATATCTGGTAATGACATGATGATTATTGGATATAAGAAAAGATATGAACGACTTTGTATCGATCCTGCCTATTCATAGTGAGCGCTATTGTGGAGGCTCATTTCTAATTTCTAAATGAAACGAAACGGGAGAACTGACATGACTGAACATCGTGGTGGCAAAGGTAACTTCGCCGAAGATCCCAAACGTGCATCGGAAGCCGGAAAGAAGGGCGGGCAGCAAAGCGGCGGTAATTTCAAGAATGATCCACAGCGTGCGTCGGAGGCCGGCCAAAAAGGCGGCGAGAGAAGTCGGCGCAGTTGATGCGAATAGCGGCGGGAGTTGATTCTTCCGCCGCTATTTTGTCCTGCACCGGAATCTCTTAATTAGCATTCTTCGGTCCTCGAAGAGTTTTTGTTCAGAGTTTCTTTACTGCGCTACTCTCCCGCGACAGGAGGCACTATGCACGGTCTTTCCGGAATCCTCGACAATCAGCCCGGCGACGTTTCAGCATTGGCAGCACCTTCACCAATGCGCTGACCGAAGAACAACGTCATCTGAATACCATACGTTCGCTGCTGGCCCGTGAGCTGGGGGTGAGCGGTAGCTGAGGAGATTCTCATGAGCGACAAGCAGACACCACCCCCGCAGCATCAGGACGAACCCGGTTCCGAAGAGCAGATGCACCCGCAACCCGAGTTCATCTCCGAACACTATCGATCAGGCGGCAAGCTGCAAGGCAAAGTCGCCGTAGTCACCGGCGCGGACAGCGGGATAGGCCGGGCGGTCGTGGTGCACTATGCCCGAGAGGGCGCCAAGGTGGCGCTGCTCTATCTTGATTCCCATGAAGACGCGCGCAAGACCGAGGAGGAAATCCGCAAGGCCGGTGGTGACGTGCTTACTCTGGCTGGTGATGTGGCGGATGCCGAATTCTGTCGCCGGGTGGTCGATGAGGTGACAGGTAAATGGGGGCGTATCGATGTGCTGGTGAACAACGCCGGCGAACAGCACCCCCAGGAAAAACTCGAAGATATCAGCGACGAGCAGTGGCAGCAGACCTTCCGCACCAATATCTTCGGCATGTTCCTGCTGACCAAGGCCGCGTTGCCGCATATTCCCGAAGGGGGCTCGATCATCAATACCACTTCGATCACCGCCTACAAGGGCAACCCGGTACTGATTGATTATTCTGCCACCAAAGGGGCGATTGTCAGTTTCACCCGTTCGCTGGCGATAAACCTCAGCAGCCGAGGTATCCGGGTCAATGGCGTGGCGCCAGGGCCGATCTGGACACCCCTGATACCCTCGACCTTCTCGGAGGAACAGGTTGCCGAGTTCGGCGGCAGTACGCCCATGAAGCGGCCCGGTCAACCATCGGAGCTCGCACCGGCCTATGTCTATCTGGCCTGCTCCGACTCGTCCTATGTCAGTGGCCAGGTAATCCATATCAATGGAGGCACGGTCGTCAATGGCTGAGCTGCTGTCAGCCGAGCAGGCTATCAGCCTGCCGAGGATCGCCATAGAATCGATAACACCCGAAGTGGATCAGGGTCGCTGCGCGGCCAAGGCTCTGGTGGGCAGGCAGTTGGCCCTGTCGGCAGTACTGGTGTGCGACGGTCACGGCAAACTGGCGGCGGACATTATCTGGCGCCGTTCCGACCAGGAGGTCTGGCAGCGAGTCGCCATGTTGCCGCTGGGTAACGATCTGTGGCAGGCCGAACTGACGCCCCGTCAGGCCGGCAAGCTGTATTTTGCGGTGGAGGCCTGGGTGGATGTCTGGGCCAGTTATTGTGATGAATTGAGCAAGAAGTATCAGGCCGGCGTGTCTGTCGATCTGGAGCTGCAGGAGGGTGAGCGGCTGCTGCAGAAGACCCTGGAACAGGCTGCACCCGAACATATCGATATGCTCCAGGAGCTGCTGGTGGAGCTGGCACAGCCCGGCGGCGTGGATGCGCAGGTCGCGTTACTGCTCAGCAGTCATACGCAGCACATCATGGGACTGGCAGCGCAGCGCCGGCACCGGGTATGCAGCGCTGAGTACCCATTGGATGTGGAGCGACAGCTGGCAGAGTTCGCCAGTTGGTATGAGCTGTTTCCCCGTTCGCAGACCGAAGATGCGAACCGTCACGGTACCTTCGATGACGTCATTCGGCGGCTGCCGGACATTGCCCGCATGGGCTTTGATGTACTGTATTTTCCGCCGATCCATCCCATCGGCCTGACTCATCGCAAAGGGCCGAACAACAGTCTGCAGGCAGGCCCGAATGACCCCGGCAGTCCCTATGCCATCGGCAGCGCCGAGGGTGGGCACGATGCGCTGCATCCGCTATTGGGCAATCTTGATGACTTTCACCGCTTGGTCACTGCGGCCCGGAGCCATGAGCTGGAAATCGCGCTGGACTTCGCCATTCAATGCTCGCCGGATCATCCCTGGCTAGGTGAACACCCTGGCTGGTTCAACTGGCGCCCAGATGGCAGCATCCGCTACGCGGAGAACCCACCGAAAAAGTACGAAGACATCGTCAATGTAGAGTTCTACGCCGAAGGCGCCATGCCCGATCTATGGCTGGCGCTGCGCGACGTGGTGCTGTTCTGGGTCGAGCAGGGCGTGACCCTGTTTCGGGTCGACAATCCACATACCAAGCCGCTGCCGTTCTGGGAGTGGCTGATCGCCGATATCCGTCAGCAGCATCCTGACGTGATCTTTCTCGCCGAAGCATTCACTCGTCCGGCGATGATGGCGCGCCTGGGGAAGATCGGCTTCAGCCAGAGCTACACCTACTTCACCTGGCGCGATACCAAACCGGAACTGGAAAGTTATTTCAGCGAGCTGAATCAGCCGCCGTGGCGTGATTGCTACCGCCCGAACTTCTTCGTCAATACACCGGATATCAATCCGTACTTTCTGCAGCGCTCCGGGCGCGCCGGGTTCCTGATCCGCGCTGTGTTGGCGACCATGGGGTCGGGGCTATGGGGCATGTATTCGGGGTTCGAGCTGTGCGAGGCAGAGCCGCTGCCTGGGCGAGAGGAGTATCTGGATTCGGAGAAGTACCAGTTGCGGCCGCGCGACTGGCACGCTCCAGGCAATATCGTCGCCGAGATCACCCGGCTCAATCGCATCCGCCGGCACAATCCGGCGTTGCAAACGCATCTCGGATTTCAGTCTTACACTGTGTGGAACGACAATATTCTGTACTTCGGAAAACGAACGACAGATCTTTCCAACTTCATTCTGGTGGCCGTCTGTCTGGACCCCTTCAATGCTCAGGAAGCCCACTTCGAATTGCCGCTATGGGAGATGGGCCTGGATGATGGCGCCATCACCCACGGCGAAGACCTGATGAACGGCCATACCTGGACATGGCACGGAAAAACCCAATGGATGCGCATCGAACCCTGGCATCTGCCGTTCGGTATCTGGCGTATCCGCTCCATGGCCTGAGGTGATTATGGCAAGGCGAACACGAGCACCGGCATTTATCAATGACCCGTGCTGGTACAAGGACGCAATCATCTATCAGGTTCACGTGAAGTCCTTCTTCGATGCCAACAATGATGGCATCGGTGACTTCCCTGGGCTGATCGAGAAGTTGGACTACATCGTTGACCTGGGGGTGAACACGGTCTGGTTGCTGCCGTTCTACCCGTCGCCACGGCGTGACGATGGCTACGATATTGCCGATTACCGTGGCGTGCATCCGGACTACGGCAGTATGGCGGATGTGCGACGGTTCATCCGCGAGGCGCACAAGCGCGGGTTGCGGGTGATTACCGAGCTGGTCATCAACCATACTTCCGACCAGCACCCCTGGTTCCAGCGGGCGCGGCTGGCGCCCAAGGGATCGAAGGAGCGCAACTTCTACGTGTGGTCCGACACCGACCAGAAGTATCAGGGCACACGCATCATCTTTCTCGATACCGAAAAGTCCAACTGGACCTGGGACCCGGTTGCCGGGCAGTTCTTCTGGCATCGCTTCTATTCCCATCAGCCGGACCTGAACTTTGATAACCCGCAGGTATTGCGCGCTGTGCTGTCGGTCATGCGCTTCTGGCTGGATATGGGCGTGGACGGTATGCGCCTGGATGCGATTCCCTATCTGATCGAGCGTGACGGCACCAACAACGAGAACCTGCCCGAAACCCATGTAGTGCTGAAGAAGATCCGCGCGGAACTGGATGCCACCTATCCCGACCGCATGTTGCTGGCCGAAGCCAACCAATGGCCCGAGGATACCCAGTTGTATTTCGGCGGCGAGGATGGCGGCCCCGGTGACGAGTGTCACATGGCTTTCCACTTTCCGCTGATGCCGCGCATGTACATGGCCATCGCCCAGGAAGACCGCTTCCCGATCACCGATATTCTGCGCCAGACGCCGGAGATTCCGGACAACTGCCAGTGGGCGATCTTCCTGCGCAACCACGATGAATTGACCCTGGAAATGGTGACAGACCAGGAGCGTGATTATCTGTGGAATTACTATGCTGCGGATCGTCGCGCACGGATCAATCTGGGCATTCGCCGACGGCTGGCGCCGCTGGTGGAGCGTGACCGCCGGCGTATTGAGCTGCTCAACAGCCTGCTGCTGTCCATGCCCGGCACGCCGACGCTGTATTACGGCGACGAGATCGGCATGGGCGACAACATCTTTCTCGGCGACCGGGACGGGGTACGCACACCGATGCAGTGGTCGACCGACCGTAATGGCGGCTTTTCCCGCGCCGATCCGGCGAGCATGGTGCTGCCGCCGATCATGGACCCGCTGTATGGTTATCAGACCATCAATATCGAAGCTCAGGCGCGTGACCCGCATTCGCTGCTGAACTGGACCCGGCGCATGCTGGCGGTGCGTAAACAGCAACAGGCCTTCGGTCGCGGTACGTTGAAAATGCTCGCGCCGGCCAACCGCAAGACCATCGCCTATCTGCGTGAATTCACCACCGGGGACGGTCGCCACGAGATCATCCTCTGTGTCGCCAACCTCTCCCGCGCCGCCCAGGCGACCGAGCTGGAGCTATCGGCCTGGGCGGGCAAGGTGCCGGTGGAAATGCTCGGCGGCAGCAGTTTTCCACCTATCGGCCAATTGCATTATCTGCTGACCTTGCCGCCCTACGGCTTCTACTGGTTTGTGCTGGCGGACGAGACTCAGATGCCCAGCTGGCACATCGAACCGGTACAGGCATTGCCGGAGCTGGCGACCCTGGTCATCAAGCACGACATGTCCGAGCTGCTGAAGCCGGCCTGTCGCCGGGTGCTGGAGCAGGAAACCCTGCCGCAATGGCTGGCCAAGCGCCGCTGGTTCTCGGGGTCGATCGATGGCGGCGCGCCGATCCAGTTGCTGTATGCGATTCCCTTCTGTGAGCAGAGCGAGCCATGCGTGCTTTGCGAGGTGGCCGTAGGTGACGAGCATTATCAGCTGCCGCTGGGTTATCTGCAGGATACCGACGCGCCCGAGCTGTCCGGCCATACAGCCACCGCCTTCGCCCTGGCGCGCCTGCGCCGTGGCCCGCGGCTGGGGCTGTTGACCGATGCCTCTACCCTGCCCGGATTCACTCGCAAGGTATTGAGCAGCCTGCGCCAGAGCGAGGTGCTGTCTGCATGGGGAGGCGATATCCAATTTCTGCCGGGGTCGAAATTGCTGTCGTTGGAAGAGCAGCCTGAGGAAGAAATTCAGGCGTTGGCGGTGGAGCAGTCCAACACCTCGATCCTCATCGGTGAACGGATGATGTTGAAAATCATCCGGCGAGTGATGCCCGGTATTCATCCGGAAATCGAGGTAGGCGGGTTTCTCACCGAACGTGAGTTTCCTGCCATTGCGCCCCTGCTGGGCGAAGTGCGGCGCGTCGACGATGCTGGTGTGGCGCATACCCTGATGATCCTGCAGGGCTATGTCGACAGTCAGGGCGATGCCTGGCAATGGACGCGGGATACGCTGGAGCGTGCTATCCGCGACCAGCTGGTAGGTGGCTTCTCGGAGCAGGAGAACCAGTACACCGCCTTGGCCGAGCTGGAAAGTTTTGCCGGAACTCTTGGCCAGCGACTGGGCCAAATGCATCTGTTGCTGGCCGATTCGCAGGGCGGCGAGGGGTTTGGTTTTGCTGTCTCCACGCAGGCCGATTGCGAACGCTGGGCCGAGCAGATAGGCGGGCAGTTGATGGCGGCGCTGGATGCCATTGACGGCCACCGCGATCAGCTCGATGCCGACAACGCCGATTGGCTGTTGGCGCGGCGCGAGGATTTGAGTGATGCAGTGGCGGCGCTGGCGCGGCGCTGCGAAGGCGGTGTGCGCATTCGGGTGCACGGGGATCTGCATCTGGGGCAGGTATTGGTAGTGCAGGGCGATGCCTGCTTCATCGACTTTGAAGGCGAGCCGACCCGGAGTCTGGAAGAACGCCGCAGGCGGTTGAGTCCCATGAAAGATGTCACCGGCCTGTTGCGCTCTTTCGACTATGCCGCTGCCATGGCATTGCGCAGCGTGCATGGCACCGACCATTCCGAGGAGGCGCAACAGGCACGGCAGCATATCTGCACGACTTATCGAGAACAGGCTGCTCAGACGTTTCTGGCAGCCTACATGGAGGCCAGCGCCGACCTGCCGCACGACTGGCGAGCGGAGCAGGGTGAACAGGCGGCGCTGATCCTGTTCAGCATCGAAAAGGCTGCCTACGAAATACGCTATGAGGCCAGTTATCGCCCGGAATGGCTGGATGTGCCTCTTGAAGGATTGATGATGTTATGCAAACCGCTGATGGAGAACGGCACTGATGAACGGGACGACCGGTACTGATAATGCGCATGATCCGAACTCGGATATTCAGGCGCTGATTCGCGCCGAGCACGGCAATCCCTTTGCCTTCCTCGGCCCGCACGAGCAGCACGGCTCCATCATCATCCGCACCTGGCAGCCGGGTGCGCTGGACGTGGAGCTGCTGGATGCAAACGGTCAATCCATGGGCCCCATGGACGAACACACGCCAGGGTTGTTCACCCGCACCCTCGAGCAGCCTAAGCCTTACCGTCTGCGGATTAACTGGAGCGGCGGCGTACAGGAAACCGAAGATCCTTACGCCTTCGGCCCGCAGCTGGGCGACATGGATATCTATCTGTTCGGTGAAGGTAATCACCGTCACCTCGGTCGCTGCTTCGGTGCCCAGCCGTGGCAGGCGGACGGCATTTCCGGTGTGCGCTTTGTGGTTTGGGCGCCGAATGCGCGTCGGGTTTCCGTGGTGGGGCATTTCAACAGTTGGGATGGCCGACGCCACCCTATGCGCTTGCATCCGAGCGGCGGTATCTGGGAGCTGTTCATTCCCCGGCTCGGGCCGGGCGAGGTCTACAAATACGAGATTCTCGGGCGCGAAGGGCTGCTGCCGCTCAAGGCCGACCCGGTGGCCCAGGCTACCGAAAAACCGCCCGCAACGGGTTCGGTAGTGTCTGCAGGAGTAAATTTTCAGTGGGATGATCAACAGTGGATGGCGCAGCGCAACGACGCGCAATCGCGCACCAGGCCACTGTCAATCTATGAAGTTCACGCCGGGTCCTGGCGGCACCGCAACGATGTCGATGGTGAACCGCTGAGCTGGGCAGAGTTGAGCGAGCAGCTGATTCCTTACGTGCAGGAGATGGGTTTTACCCACATCGAATTGCTACCGGTGATGGAGCACCCCTTCGGCGGTTCGTGGGGCTACCAACCGCTATCACAGTTCGCACCCACGGCGCGCTACGGCACTCCGGAGGATTTCGCCGGTTTCATCAATGCCTGTCATCAGGCTGGCATTGGCGTCATCCTCGATTGGGTGCCGGCGCATTTTCCCGGTGATGCGCACGGCCTGGGCCGGTTCGACGGCACGGCACTCTATGAGTATGCGCATCCTTTCGAGGGCTGGCACCCGGATTGGGATACGCATATCTACAACCTCGGGCGCACTGAAGTGCATGGCTTCATGCTGGCGTCGGCATTGCACTGGCTGCGTGAATACCATGTTGATGGTTTGCGCGTCGATGCGGTGGCTTCCATGCTGTATCGGGATTACTCACGCAAGAGTGGGGAGTGGATTCCCAACCGGCATGGTGGGCGGGAAAATCTGGAAGCCATCGATTTTCTACGTCACCTGAATGATGTGGTCGCCACCGAGGTTCCGGGCGCACTGGTGATTGCCGAGGAGTCCACCGCCTGGCCGGGCGTCAGTCAGCCGACTCGGGAGGGCGGTCTGGGCTTTTCCGGTAAATGGAATATGGGTTGGATGCATGACACTCTCAGCTATATCGGCGAAGACCCGCTGAACCGGCGCTATCACCATCAGCAGATTACCTTTGGCCTGCTGTATGCCTTCACCGAGCATTTCATCCTGCCGGTGTCGCATGATGAGGTAGTGCATGGCAAGGGCTCGCTACTGGGCAAGATGCCCGGCGACCGTTGGCAACAATTTGCCAACCTGCGTCTGTATCTGTCGTTCATGTGGAGTCATCCGGGCAAGAAGCTGCTGTTCATGGGTGGCGAATTCGGCCAGTGGTGCGAATGGAACCATGATCGGCAGCTGGACTGGTATCTGCTCAACTATGATGAGCACCGCGGTACCCATGATTTGCTGCGCGAACTCAACAGGCTCTACCGCGAGCACCCGGCGCTGCATCAGCGTGATGACAGTGCGGATGGCTTTCAGTGGCTGATCGGTGATGACAGCAGCAACAGTGTATACGCTTGGCTGCGGCGGGGTGACGACGGGGTCATGGTGCTGGTGGTACACAACTTCACGCCGGTGGTGCGCAGTGATTATCGGGTCGGAGTGCCCCAGCCTGGCCAGTGGCGCGTGTTGCTAAATAGCGACGCCCATGCTTTTTCCGGGTCGGGCGCCGGCAGCCATGGCGAGCTAGAGACGGAAGAACAGGACAGCCACGGCCAACCCTGCTCCCTACGCCTGGACCTGCCGCCACTGGCGACGCTGATCTTTGAACCGGTAGGGGCTGATTGAAGCACAACAAGCCCGCATGCAGGTATAAGAGCCAGCACTCTATTTCCGATGGTTCCCATGCTCCAGCGTGGGAACCGCACCGTGGACGCTCCAGCGTCCGGCTTGGCAGTCTGCACGGCGCTGGGATCGGGACGCAGCGCCCCATCAACCTTCCGGCACCGTATTGGCACTGCGCATGGTCTTGGCACGTTTTTCCAGCACCAGGTACACAGCCAGGGCTATGCCCAGCGGCAGCAGGAAGTAGATGGCTCGGTAGCCGATCAGAGCGGCGAGCAGGCTGCTTTTCGGCATCTGGTTCTGCAGCAGGGTGAGGAAGATCATTTCCAATACGCCGAGACCGGCAGGGATGTGGGTGATGACGCCGGCGATGCTGCTGATCAAGAGTACGCCGAGCACGCTGGGATAGAAGGCTTCAGCAGGTAGCAGCAGCCAGATGATCATGGCCATCAGCGACCAGTTGAGTGCTCCGGCAGCAGCCTGTACCAGTGCCAGCTTCCAGGACGGCAACTCGATGAGCTGATCGCGTATCTGCCAACTGCGGCGAGTGAAAAAGGCGCAGGCAAGCACATATATGACAGCGACGATGACCATGGCCACGCCGATCAGGCGCAGCGCGCCGTTGCCAATGGCCCAGCTTTCCGGCAACTGGACCATGCCCAGCGCGAACACAGTACCAGCCAGCCACAGATAGCCCAGCCAGTTGGTGATGATGCTCAGGCTGAATACCCGGGCGATGGTCGGTACATCCAACCCCAGGCGGGAGTACAGTCGAAAGCGCAGCGCGACGCCGCCAACCAGCGCATTCAGGTTGAGGTTGAATGCGTAGCAGACGAACACCAGCGGGATCACCTGGCGTACCGGCAACTTATGCCCTGTGTAATAGCGGCCGAGCAGGTCATAGCAGCAGTAGGTCAGATAACTGAGCAAGGCCACACCGAAAGCCACGGCCAACAACCAGATCGGGTAATCGCGCAGTGCCCCCGACACTTCCTGCCAGTCGGTATTGCGTAGCTGCAGATACAGCAACACCGGAATGGCAATGAAAAAGAACAGCGTCAGCGCACCCTTGGCCCAGCGCATGCGGGGGTTGGGCGGCTTGTACTCCTTACCGTCGCTCATAGCAGCTTCTCCTGCTCCAGCGGTGCGAGCTCTTCATCTGCAGGTTCTTCCTCCACCGGCAGCAGTGGTTCCAGGCGCGGGGTATGGGCTGGCAGGTTACCGGCTATGGCCGGGAAGTGCCGTAGAAAGTGGAAGCACAGAAAGGTCATCGGTGCTCGCCACCAGAACCCGCGCGTGGCCTTGGCTTCGGTGATCTCGCTGCAATGTTGGCTTGCCAGCGAATGCAGATGGTCATACAACTGCTGGTTGAGCTTCGGGTCACGAATGAACAGGTTGCCTTCCAGGTTCAACGACAGGCTCAGCGGGTCAAGGTTGCTGGAGCCGACGGTTACCCACTCGCGGTCCATCAGTGCCACCTTGCCGTGCAGTGGCCGCTCGCAGTATTCATGGATGACCACCCCGCTGCGCAGCAGATAGCTGTACAGGAAGGTCGAGCAATTGCGCGCCCAGGGCATATCCGGTTCGCCCTGCAGAATCAGGGTGACATGCACTCCGCGGCGCGCCGCATTGCGGAGTTCCCGCAACATGCGATAACCGGGGAAGAAATAGGCATTGGCGATCACCAGACGGTAGTTGGCCGAGCGGATCGCCCGCAGGTAATGGTCTTCGATATCAGAGGTATGGTGGTTGTTATCGCGGATCGCCAACATGATCCGTGCGCTGCCGGCATGTCGGGATTGGTAATGACGCCCTAGGTTCAGCGGCAGAGGCAGTTCGCGGCGAGCATGGCGGAACAGGTTGAGACTGGCATGGCGAATATCGTGGACCACCGGCCCGCGTACTTCCACGGCATAATCCTGTTTGGCGCCCGGGCCGTAATCACCCAGGTGCACTGCGGTGAAGTTGATGCCGCCGACATAGGCCACTTCGCTATCCACCACGACGATCTTGCGGTGCAGTCGACGGAACAGGTTGGTGCGCATGCCGAGCAGCTTCGGCTGAGGGTCGAAGACATGCAGGTGGATACCCGCCGCCAGCATGTCCCCGAGATACTCGTCGCTCAGGTCCACGGTGCCGTAGCCGTCGACAATGACTTCCACATGGGCACCATTATTCGCCGCGCAGATCAATGCGCGCTGCAACTCCTTGCCGACCTTGTCTTCCAGCACGATGAAGGTTTCCAGTAGGACTTCCTGCCGCGCCTGACGGATCTTTTCAAATACCCGTGGAAAGAACTCCTCGCCGTTGATCAGTAATTCCGCTTCATTGCCTTCACGCCAGATGGGTCTCATCAGAAACGTACCTCGACAGACAGTGGCGCGTGGTCGGACAAGTGCGACCAGGGGCGCCGAATCAGGGTTTCCGGTCCATGGGTGGTCAGATTGCGGACGTAGATCCGGTCCAGACACAGCAGTGGCCATTGCGCCGGGAAACTTTTCGCCGGCGAGCCGTTGGCCGTGACAAATGCCTCCGTGAGTCCGCAGCGACTCAGCCGTGGCCCGGCACGCTGGAGCCAGTCATTGAAGTCGCCGGCAACAATCACCGGGTCGTCCGGTGGCAAGCGGTCGAGCAGGCGGCATAACAGGCGCAGCTGGCGCCGACGATGACGCTCACGCAAGCCCAGATGGACGCAGATAGCATGCAGGTCAGCCTGGCCAGGCACGTCGAGAATGGTGTGCAGCAGGCCGCGTTCCTCGGTGCCGCTGATCGATACGTCCAGATTCTCGTAATGCAGTATCGGAAATTTTGACAGCAGGGCGTTGCCATGGTGCCCATCGGGGTAGACCGCATTGCGGCCATAGGCGAACTCCGGCCACATGGTGTCGGCGAGGAACTCATAATGGGGTGCCTCTGGCCAGTTATCGATCGCCTGCCCATGGCTTTCATGCACGCCGAGCACTTCCTGCAGAAATACCAGATCCGACGACTGAGTACGCACTGCTTCGCGCAGCTCCGGCAGAATGAAACGTCGGTTGAGCCAGCTGAAACCCTTGTGGGTATTGACCGTGAGCACTCTGATCGAGTGAACCGGTGGGGCCTGATTGGTCAGGTGCTCCTGGGTGGAGCTGAGTGGTGTCACAAAAAACTCTCCGGCAATTGGCCCGGCTTGATCTCGAGGGAGCCGGCCTTGTTCAGCTTTTCCAGTAGCCGGCGGGCGTCGTAGGGCGCGCGGACCTTGATGTCGTTATCGAAATAGCAATAAATGTCGCGAGGAGCGGTTGAGCTGTCCCCATGGTCGGATAGACGCCGGGCATCTTTCGGCTGTTGCCCCTTGCTCCAGGCGCGGATGCGGCGCGCCCAATCGCTCAGGGCAGCTTCTTCATAGCCGCTGCTGTACAGCTCCTTGTCTCCGTGCAGACGCAGGTACATGAACTCGGTGGTCAGCTCCTCCACCAAGGGCCATTTGCCGGCGGTGTCTGCCACCACCAGCGCAATACGATGTTTGCGCAGCAGCTCGATAAAGTCCTCCTGCAGGAAGCTTGGGTGACGGATCTCCACCGCATGGCGCAGATCGGTGTCCGCTGCGGTGTTCAGGTTTGGCTGTTCGGTCAAACGGGGACTGCCGGATGCACACTTCTCGGCCTCGCTGAAGGTGCGGGGCAGCTGCTCGAACAGCTCGGTAAACAAGGCAGGGTCATACTTGAAACTGGGCGGAAACTGCCAGAGAAACGCGCCGAGTTTATGCTCCAGTTGCAGAGGACCGGAGGCAAAGAAATCAGCCAATGGTTCGGTCAGCTCGCGCAGACGTTTGACATGGGTGATATAGCGCGGTGCCTTGACGCTGAAAACGAAGTCATCCGGTGTCGCGTCACGCCAGTTGATGAAGCGTTCTGGTGTCTGCAGCGCATAGAAGGTGCCATTGATTTCGATGCTGCTGACCGTACGCGAGGCATATTCCAGTTCCCGGCGCTGAACCAACCCGTCGGGATAGAAATCGCCGCGCCAGGGTTCATAACGCCAGCCGGAAATGCCGATACGGATATTATTGCTCATTGAGGGCTCATTCAGGGTTTCGGAGACGCCATGGAGGGCGGATCACTGGCCGGGAATGATTCATCCAGCGCTTCGTCCAGTTGCTCTTCCGCATGGCTGCCCTCCGGTTGCAGCGCTACCTTGACCCAGCCACAGGCGCGACGGTCGAAGGCCTTGAAGGCTTCGATGCTGTCTGTCATTGGCTCGACCTTGGTGAGGATCTGCGCGGGGTCGACCCGACCGCTGAGTACCAGTTCGAGCAACAGCGGGATATAGCGCCGATGATGGCAGTTGCCCATATTGATGGTCAGGTTACGGCTGGCGGCCAGACCAATGGGGAAAGTGCGTGATTGTGGTGCGTACAGACCGATAATCGATAGGGTTCCGGCCTTGGCCAGCGCGGATACGGCCCACTGCAGTGCCTGACTCGGCGCATCGCCGGGATGCCAGTTATCACCGTCCGGATTGGTTCGCGGCGCGTTATCGGCCATTTCCTGGCGAAACCGGCCCTTTTCCAGCAGGTCATCATCCAGGCACGAATGTTCAGCATCCACGCCGACAGCATCAATGGCCCGATCCACACCGATACCGCCGGTCAGGCGTTGCAGAGTGGCCACCGGATCCTCTTTATCGAAATCGATGACTTCCGCACCCTGACAGCGGGCCATGTCCAGCCTGTCCGGCAGATGGTCGATGGCGAACACCCGCGCCGCACCCAGTAGGAGGGCGCTGGCAATAGCGAATTGACCGACCGGGCCGCAACCGAATACCGCAACCGTGTCGCCAGGGGTTATTTCCGCCATTTCCGCGCCGAAATAGCCGGTGGGAAAAACGTCGGACAGCAGAATCGCCTGATCATCGGATATCGTATCGGGAATCTTGATCAGGCCGATGTTGGCGTGGGGAATACGCGCTTTTTCCGCCTGCAACCCATCGAAGCTGCCGTTGGCTTCCGGACCGCCGAAGAACGCGGTGCCGGCTTGAGGGCCTTGAGGATTGGCTGTGTCGCACTGCGCATAATAGCCGGCGCGGCAATATGAACAGTTGCCGCAGGCGATGGTTGAGGCAACGATTACCCGATCGCCGACCTTCAGGTTGCGTACATCGGTCCCCAGGGTTTCGACCACGCCGACCCCTTCGTGCCCCACGATAGTGCCCTTGCGCATACCGCTGATGCTGCCGCGCACGAAATGCAGGTCGGTGCCGCAGATGGCGGAGGTGGTCAGGCGGATGATGGCGTCCGTGGGCTCATGCAACACCGGGTCGGCGACTTCTTCCAGGCGAATATCACCGACATCATGAAATACGACGGCCTTCATACTCTGTCCTCCCGTGGGTCTGGAAAACGGCTGCGCTGCGTTTTCAGGTCTTAACTGTTCCGACTGACCGGTAGTGGCTTGGTTCAGCCTTTTTGCGAAGCGGCAGGAGCGACGGAGTCGTCAGGTGTCATCCTCCAACTCCAGTACGAATAACAGCAGGGAGTTGCCGGTCATCAGAAATTCGCTGTTGAATTCATGGGTTTCCCGCTTGCGCAGTTCGGGGCGGTGAGTGTCGATCAGACAGTGCCAACAGCTTCCCTGAGCGACCTCGGGCAGACAGAAATTGACTGCGTCATGGTGGGCATTGAACAACAGCAGCAGGGTGGCATCATCCCCGCTGCGGCGTATTCCAGTGGGCTGGGCGCGGCCGTCCAGCAGCATGCCGAGGCAGCGGGCATGGGGATCGTCCCATTGCTCTGCGGTCATTTCTTCGGCGGTGGGGCAGAGCCAGGTCACATCCTTGACGCCCAGCTCCTCGTTGTATTCACCAACCAGAAAACGCCCGCGCCGCAGGGTCGGATAGCTGCGGCGCAGCGCTATCAAACGGCGGGTAAACTTGAGCAGCTCGCGGCCGTCCTGGTCGAGGTTCCAATCGATCCAACCCAGCTCGTTATCCTGGCAATAGACGTTATTGTTGCCCTGCTGGGTGCGGCTGAATTCGTCGCCAGCCAGCAGCATGGGCGTGCCCTGAGAGAAAACCAGAGTGCCAAGCAGGTTGCGCATCTGGCGCGTGCGCAGACCGTTGATCTCGGAGTCTTCAGTCGGCCCCTCACAACCGTGATTGCGCGAGATGTTGTGATCGCTGCCGTCCTGATTGTCCTCGCCGTTGGCCTCGTTATGTTTCTGCTCGTAGCTGACTACATCGCGCAGGGTGAATCCGTCATGCGCGGTAACGAAGTTGACCGAGGCATAGGGGCGGCGTCCGCGTTGGTTGTAATGGTCGCCGGATGCCGTGAGACGGTTTGCCAGATCGGCTATCTGGCCTTCCTCACCCATCCAGAATGCGCGCGCGGTGTCGCGGAAGCGGTCATTCCATTCCACCCAGCCGGGTGGGAAGCCGCCGACCTGATAACCGCCGGGGCCGCAATCCCAGGGCTCGGCAATCAATTTGCACTGACTCAACACCGGGTCCTGCCGGCAGGCGACCAGAAATCCGTGGCGCTCATCGAAACCATGGGCGTGGCGCGCAAGGATGGTGGCCAGATCGAAACGGAAGCCGTCGACCTGCATTTCGGTAGCCCAGTAGCGCAGCGAGTCGGTGACCATCTGCAACACGCAGGGGTGACTCAGATCCAATGTGTTACCGGTGCCCGAGTCGTTGATGTAGTAGCGCTTCTCATCGGGCATCAGCCGGTAATAGGTGGCGTTGTCGATGCCGCGCATGGACAGCGTTGGGCCCAGCTCATTGCCTTCGGCGGTGTGGTTGTAGACCACATCCATGATCAGTTCCAGGCCGGCAGCATGAAGATGAGCGACCATCTCCTTGAATTCATTGATGTTTCCGGTGGACAGATAGGACGGGTGCGGGGCGAAGAAGGCGATGCTGTTGTAGCCCCAGTAGTTGCTCAGTTGCTTGTCGAGCAGGTGCTGATCATTGACGAAGGCATGCACCGGCAGCAGCTCGACACTGGTGACACCGAGCGAGCGGATGTGCTTGAGCAGTTCCGGATGTTTGAGTCCGGCAAAGGTACCACGCACCGCCTCAGGCACGGCCGGATGGGTCATGCTCAGGCCGCGCACGTGGGCTTCATAGATGATGGTTTCATCCCAGGGCGTGTGGCGATGAGTCTGCCGGCCCCAGGTGAATGCCGGGTCGATGACCTTGGCCTTGGGGATATGGGCGGCGCTGTCACGGTCATCAAAACTGAGGTCGGCATCGGGTGACCCGAGGGTGTAACCGAACAGCCGGTCCGACCATTTTATGTCGCCAACCAGCTGTCTGGCGTAGGGGTCGATCAACAGTTTGTTGGGGTTGAAGCGGTGCCCGGCATCCGGTTCGTAGGGTCCATGCACGCGATAGCCATAGACCATCCCGGGGTGAGCGTCGGGCAGATAGCCGTGCCAGATCTCATTGGTGTACTCGGGCAGTTCGATACGCTCCAGCTCCTGCTTTCCCTCGCTATCGAACAGACAGAGCTCCACTCGGGTGGCATGCGCGGAAAACAGCGCAAAGTTCACGCCCAGACCATCCCAGGTGGCGCCCAGCGGGAAAGGCTTGCCCTCGGAAACCCGGGAGGTTTGCATGATCTGTGCTGATTGCTCCGCCTGTTTCTTGGCATTCATGGTGGTTTACTCTTTGCTCCGCGGCTTGCGGATCTTTGCGGGGCTGGGTTGCAGGTCTCCCTGCTGTTTGCTTTGCAGCAACTTGCAGGCCATCTGCCAGTGGCGTTCACTCTGGCCTTCGGGTTTGCCTTCGCTTTCCCAGATCTGATGGGCGAGTTCACGGATACGTTGTTCGTCGTTGGTCATGGTGTGGATTCCTGAGGCCGGGTGCTCACAAGAAGATTCACGGGGACGGCGGACAGCAACTCACTCACCGGTACAGCAGGCCCGCTGGCTACGGCTTCTCCGGTCAGAGCGCTGGTCAGATGGGTTGCGGGAAGGTCGATCAGGGTGTCATCCCAGTGCTGAGCCGGAATCAGCGGCACGTCGCTGTCGCCGAGCAGTGGCGCGGCGAGGCGCGGGGCGATGCAGATGGCCAGCTGATCGCCATGGCGCCGGCAGAAGGCAATCAGCCGATCGGCATGGCGGCCATGCACGGTGAGAGGCTGGTAGCTGCCCTGGCGGAACAGCTCGGGTTGGTGGCGCCGAGCGTTCAGTACCCTGGCGATCAACCATTGTTTGATATGCCCGTCGCGCCACTGGCGCAGCAAGTCAGTGAAGGTATCGCTGTGCTCCAGGCTCTGCTGGCGCAGGGCGTAATCAACCGGCTGGCGGTTGTCGGGATCGACCATACTGAAATCCCAGTACTCGCAACCCTGATACAGGTCGGGTACACCGGGTGCCGTCATGCGCAGCAGGCATTGACTCAGACTGTTCAGCGCCCCATTGCAGGCGGCCAGCTCCACGGCATGCACCAGCGCGCGACGCAGTTCAACTGCCTCGCGGCCGGTCATCAATCGCTGCAGGAAGCTATGGCACGCCTCTTCATAGGCGTTGTCCGGTGCCGCCCAACTGCTGCGCAGCTTGGCTTCGCGCAATGCCTTGGCCTGCCAGGCCAGGACACGTTCGGCGAAGGCGGCGCAGCCAGGGCTGTCGTCGGCACTCAGGCCCAGCGGCCAACTGCTGAACAAGGTCTGATAAAGCATCAGTTCATCGGCTGGCGCGGGTGCCGGCTGATCGTGGACCACCGACCGCAATGGCTCCGCCAGATTGCGCCAGAAGCGTACCTGAATACCGAACCAGGGTGCATGCTCGCTGATCACGGCAAGCCGGGTGCGGGCATCTTCACCGCGCTTGTGGTCATGGGTAGCGGTGGTCAGCAGACCCAAAGGAAAACGTTGAGCCTGTTCAATGCATTGACTGTGAAACCAGTCCAGGCTAGCGCTGAAACGCTGCGGATCGAAGCCGACATCATTGCGTGACAGTAGAATGGCCGAGCGGTAGCAGGCGGTATCTTCGACCGCCTTGGCGGCCACCGGCGAGGTCAGTTGGTGGAAGCGGGCTAGCAGGCGCTGCTGGAAACGGCGTTTCGGTCCCGGCGGGCTGGCATGCAGTGGCTCGCCCCCCAGCCAGTGGTCGATCTGCTCCAGCGCGGGCCAGTCATTGCTGCCCAGTTCGGTACGTGCTCCGGCAAGGGCGCGGTCGAAGAAATACCGGTCGGTGGCGGAGCGCGCGCACACATTGGTGTAGGTGCGGTAGACCGGGTAATGCACGATCAGTGCCCGCAAGGCGCGGCGTATCGCGCCCAGCGTCAGATCCCGGGTGCGCAGGCTGCAGCGCGCCAGACGCAGTAGCGCCTGACAGAGAGTCTCGAAGTCGGCGGCCAGCGAATTGCTCAATACCAGGCCGCGAGCTTCGCGAACTTCCTCAGTGAAATCGGTGCCGCGGCCGCTGAGGCTGCCCCAGAGTTCCGCCAGGTCGGCCTGGCCGTTGGGGTCATGCTGGAGCAGGGAAATCCGGTTCATGAACTCGTAGCCGGTAGTGCCGTCGACCATCCAGTCGAGTGGCAGACGTTCGTCGGCGGCGAGGATCTTCTCCACATGAATGGGGAAGTGCGGCCGCTCGCTGCCCAGCAGTCGATCGATACGGCGGCGTAGCCGGCGGCAATAGGCGCGGGGATTGGCCAGGCCATCGATGTGGTCGATGCGCAGTCCGTCAATGATGCCCGCTTCGACCAGTTCGAATATCTTGCTGTGGGTGGCCTCGAAGACCTTGGGCTGCTCGGTGCGCAGGCTGACCAGTTCGTTGACGTCGAAGAAACGCCGCCAGTTGATGTCATCATTGGCCGTGCGCCAGCTGGCCAGTCGGTAATGCTGGGATTCCAAGAGGCCATGCAGGCGCTGGCAGCCTTCGGTTGTGCTGGGGTCAAAGTGTTGCAGCGCCTGTTCAATTGGCGCTGCGGATTCATCCCGGGCGTTGGCCGCCAGATCCTGGCGGATCCGCACCGCCAGCGCGTGGGCGCCGAACTCCTCGGTTAACGCCGCGCAGCGGTCGGCGATCCGGGTCAGCGCATCAGTGTCGGTCCGCTGGAGGATCTCGGCATAACAGGCCATGGCCAGCGGCATGCGGTGATCGAAATGGGTGAAGAAGAAGCTGCCGGACGGCGCGTCGAATATCAGCTGTATTTCGCCAGTCTTGAGCACCTCCAGATAGTCGGTGCGCAGGATCGGCAACAGCAGGCGGTCGCGCATGAACTCATCCTGGGAGCGCCAGGTGATATCGAAGAACTCGGCATAGGGACTTGCCGCGCCCCACAACAGAACGTCCTGCCACCAGGGGTTGGCGTTATCCACAGCCATGTGGTTGGGGACGATATCCATGATCAGGCCCATGTTCCGCTGATGCAGCGCGGTGGCCAGGCGGCGCAAGGCGGGCTCGCCACCCAGCTCTGGATTGACGCAGCTCGGATCAACCACATCGTAGCCATGCACGGAGCCGGGGCGCGCCTTGAGCAGCGGAGAGGCATAGATATGGCTGATGCCCAGCCGGGCGAAATAATCCACCAGTGGCACAGCATCGTTGAGGCTGAAGCCGGCATGAAATTGCAGGCGTACGGTGGCACGCAGTTCAACCATGGTGGGTGTTCCTTTCACAGGTCAGGCGCGCTTCGTGCAGGTCGTCCAGGCGGCGAGCGGCGGTGGGCGCGTCGAGCATCTGCGTCGCAGGCTGCGGCCAGCGTCGGCGCCAGTTGGGGTGCATGTCGCCGGAGCCGGGCAGGCTGGGTTGCTCGGTCGCGCCGAGAATGTCTTCTAGGGGTATCAACACCAGCGGCGCCGGCGTGCAGCCGAGAAATCGGATGCTGGCGTCCAGTTGCGCCTGCGGGTTCTTTTCTTCACCGAGCAGGCCTTCACGCTGCAGCGCCTCACGCAATATCTGAACTTCCTTGCTACGCTGCCGGCGGTCCAGATCCGCCTGCTCGGCGCTGCTCTGGCCAACATGCTCGCGCCAGGCAATGTCGCGCCCTGACTGCCAGCCGGCCAGCGGCGGCAGGTCATGGGTGGTGCTGGTGGCCAGGGCGCGATCGGACCATTGCGTCGGCGGCGGCAGTTCACCGTCCTGCTGTTCGAACAGCAGCACGCGCATGCCGAGAATATTGCGCTCGGCCAGAGCCTCCTGCAGCCCTTCGGGAACGGTGCCCAGATCCTCGCCGATGATCAGTGCGCGGTGCCGCCAGGATTCCAGCGCCAACAGGCGTAGAAAATCATCCGGCGGGTAATTGAGGTAGGCGCCATCTTGCGCATTGGCGCCTTCGGGGATTATCCATAAGCGCTGCAGGCCCATGATGTGATCGATGCGTATGCCGCCGGCATGTGCCAGGTTGGCGCGCAGCATCTCGATGAAAGCGCGATAGCCGCTGCGTTTCAGACCGATGGGTGAAAACGCTGCCACGCCCCAGTTCTGGCCATCGCGGTTGAGCATGTCCGGCGGTGCGCCGATACTGACCTGGCTCAACAGCTCCTGCTGGTGGGACCAGCCGAAACTGCCGCTGGGGTCTGCACCGACAGCCATGTCGGCGATCAGGCCGATCGCCATGCCGGCGTTGCGACATTGGGATTGCACCCGGCTCAGACAACGGGCGATCAGCCATTGGCAGAAAGCGTGGAAATCCAGCTCAGAGGTATACTGGCGTGCGAACTCAGCCACCTCTGGCGAATTCGGATCTCGCAGCGGAGCTGGCCACTCTCGCCAATCGCCGCTCAGGTTCTGGTTGAGCTGGTGCTGTTGCAGGGCTTCGTGGCAGCAGTGCTGCTCAAGGCGGATGCCTCCGGCAGCACGAAACCGTCGAAAATCATCTTGCAGTGTGTCGGGTGCCTGGGAGAAATCGGCATGCAACTGCCGTAGCAGACGCAGACGCAGCGCCGAGACGGCGGGCCAGTCGATCAGCACCGACTCTTCCAATGCCTGCAGATCGCACTGCAGGTCGCACTCATGGGTAGCGCGTTCCACGATCTCCGCGCCGAGCACCTGCGCTGGCGCCGCATGCAGAATATTGAACAGCGAGCGACTGGACGGTGAATAGGGGCTGTATTGCTCAGGCCGAGAGGTGAACATGGCATGCAGCGGGCTTATTGCCAACGCATCGGCGCCCTTGTGTGCCGCATTGAGGGCCAGAGATTCCAGCGCTGCGGTGTCGCCAAGACCGCCGTCGCCGGTGCGCCGCAGAGAATAGACCTGGGCAGACAGACCCCAGATATGTCGTCTGCCGCCGGTCAGCTCGGCCACCGACAGCGCGGCATGGGGTGCGCAGGCGAGCAGCAGCTGTTGCTCGCCACTCTGCACCTGGTGATAGCCGCAGGGCAGGGGAGGCAGATAGCCGTTCGCATCGACCTCAAGGCTGTGCTGATGGCCATCTTCCAGCGTGATATGACAGCGGCTGCCGGCGGCGAGACGGCCGCGCAGATCTATCGGTTGTTGGGCATGGCAGATCAGGAACGGGCCATCATCCGCGTCCTGTCTGAACTGGCGCGCTTGCGCCAGACTGTCGCGGATCTGACTATCTGTTCCGGCGGGCAGGTCGAGCGCCGCCAGCACGGCGCGCAGGGCGGACTCGTCAAGGCTGGCGGGGTTGCCGTGGGCATCTGTCCATTCGCAGCTGATACCGACTTCCCGGGCCAGACTGCGCAACGGCTCGGTGATCATGTAGCTTGATCCAGAATCGCCCTCGAACTGTAGCCTGGCAGTATGGTCAGGTCTTTGGACAGATTGGCGCGATAGTCGTGGATTATCGTGGTGCCGGGGTCCGGAGCCGTGACCACGACAGGGTTCTCCGCCAGGTTCAGATCAATCCGCAGCTGGCTGCCATCGCCGAGTCGCCAGCAGGCGGATACGGCCTTTTCGCCGGGAATACTGGTGCCATCGGACAGGGTGCCGGGTAGGCGCGGCACGATATGCGCATGGCGTAGACGCAGCAGGCTGCGGTAATAGGCCAGCCAGTCATTCTGCACGGTGGAGTTACCGTCAGTGCGGTCAGGCACCGAGGTGACATAGGTGCTGTTGGAATTCGGATCGGGAATGCGCTGGCGGATCACTTCATCGGCGAAGGCGGCAAAGTCCGTGAACTCGTTGCGCCGCCCCTCGCGTACAGCCTGGCCCAGCTCATCGTGATGATCGGTGAAAAACAGGAACGGCTGCTCGCAACCCCACTCTTCACCCATGAACAGCAGCGGGATCATCGGGCACAACAGCACCAGACCCAGCGCCGCCTTGACGGCGCGATGGTCGGCAAGCGTGATCAGCCGCTCGCCGAAGGCGCGATTGCCTACCTGGTCATGGTTCTGCAGGAACAGAATGAAGGCGGTCGGTGGCAGATGGCCGCTCGGCTCGCCGCGGCTGTTGCCCTTGCGGGTGGTTTCACCCTGATAGATGAAGCCTTCCTTGAGGCAGCGCGCCAGTTTGACGGTGGTGTCGTCGGCGAAGTCCTGGTAGTAGCTTTCGTTTTCGCCGGTGAGCAAGACATGCAGGGCATGATGGCCGTCGTCATTCCACTGGGCATCGTAGCCCTCGGCCAGCAAACTGGCCTGGTTGTGTTCGTTCTCCAGCATCAGGTGAACGTGGCGTTCTGCGGGTATGGCACTGCGTACCCGACGCTCGAAGTTGATTAGAAAGTCCACCTCACTGATGGCATGCACAGCGTCCAGGCGCAGGCCATCGATGCGGTAGTCGAGAATCCACATCAGGGCGTTTTCGCAGAAGAAATCGCAGACCTGGGAATTGCGAAAATCGATGGCCGGGCCCCAGGGCGTGGACAGGTCCTGCCGGAAAAAGCCACTGGCATAGTCGCCGAGGTAATTTCCGTGCGGGCCGAAGTGATTGTAGACCACATCCATGAAGACCATCAGACCGTTGGCATGTGCCGCATCGATCAGCTGTTTCAGTTCGTCAGGCGTGCCGCAGCTGGATTGTGGCGCGAAGGGGAAGACGCCGTCATAGCCCCAGTTCTGCTTGCCTGGGCATTCATTCACCGGCATCAATTCGATTGCTGTTACGCCGAGCTCAACCAGCTCCGGCAGTCTGGCCTGGATACCGGCAAAGCCGCCGAAGGCGCCGGGGTGCAGTTCATAGATGACAGTCTCGTGCCAGGGCCGGCCCTGCCATTCATTGATCTGCCAGGCAAAAGCCTCAGGGTCTATCACGCAGCTGGGACCATCCACGCCCTGAGGCTGATGCCGGGAAGCGGGGTCCGGCACCGACAGCTGGCCATCGATCAGGAACCGATAGGCGGTCCCGGCGCCGCAGCCGACACGGGCGCTATACCAGCCGTTGGCCTGGTGGTGCAGCGTGTGCACGCTGCCATCCCCCAGTCGAACGGCCACCGTATCGGCATCCGGTGCCCAGAGTGAAAAGCAGGTGGCGCCATCGCTTTGCAGAGTTGCTCCATGCAGTCGGGTTATTTCGAACATGTGCGTGATCTCCTGCCGGTCGCGGCAAAAGAGTCATAGGTACGCTCGATCAATCTGCGATACAGACGATCATAGGGCTGGACCGACTGATGCCAGTACAGCGGTGCGGCCATGGCCTTGCAGCGCATGGCATTGAGCAAAAGCGGGCGCCGGTGCACATTCAGCGCACGGCGAATCGCCTGCAGATAGCTGTCCAGGGTCGGCTCACGAAACAGGAAGCCGGATACGCCATCCTCGATGGTATCGGCCAGTCCGCCGGTGCGCCGGGCAATCGGTAGCGAGCCGTAGCACTGGGCATAGATCTGACTGAGCCCGCAGGGCTCGTAACGTGACGGCATCAACAGGAAGTCGCTGCCGGCAATGATGCGGCGTGCTTCGGTCTCATCGAATTTGAGATTCACCCCGACCCGGCCGGGGTAGCGCCTGGTCAACTCCATGATCCGCTGTTCCAGTTCCCGTTCGCCCTGGCCGATGACCACTATCCGGCCACCGTTGGCAACTATGCTGTCTGCCGCGGCGATGGTCAGGTCGATACCTTTCTGATGTGCCATGCGCGACACCACGGCAAACAGCGGGCCATCTTCCCGGGCAAAACCGAAGCTTCGTTCAACGTGGCGGGTATTGGCGGTTTTGCCTGCCCAGTCGTTGGGTGCAAAGCCCTGAATCAATCGCGGGTCGGTCTTCGGCTGCCAGCTGTCATCGATACCATTGATGATCCCGCTGAGCAGGCCTTCGTCAGCTTTGCGCCTGAGCAGTCCCTCAAGTCCGCAACCAAAGGCCGGTGAGGTGATTTCATGGGCATAGGTACGACTGACGGTGGTGATCTGCGTGGCGTAATTGATACCCGCCTTGAGAAAGGACAATTTGCCGTAGTATTCCATGCCTTCGGGGTGCAGAGCCTCTTCCGGCAAGCCGAGTTCGATGCTGCACTCGGGCGGGCACAAGCCCTGATAGGCGAGGTTATGAATAGTGAAGACGCAGGGTGTTGATTGGCCGCGCCAGGCCATGTAAGCGGGTGTCAGGCCTGCCGGCCAATCGTTGGCGTGCACCAGATCAGGCCGCCAGTTGCGCACGCCCAGACCATCGGCAATCTTGGCCGCTGCCAGGGCGAGGCGGGCGAAGCGGATATGGTTGTCCGGCCAGTCGATGCCGTCAACGTCGCCATAGGGATTGCCCTCACGATCGTACAGCTCCTGACAGAGCACGACATAGACAATCAGGCCGTCATCAAGGCTCATCTGTCCGATCAGGCAGGGTGGGATGGCAGCGTGGCCAGGCAGCTTACCCACCACCCGTATCGGGCGGCCGCTTTGAATCACCTCTCGATAGCCGGGAATCAGTACCCGCACTGAATGATGTGGTTGCAGAGCGCGAGGCAGGGCGGCCGAGACGTCGCCAAGCCCGCCAACCTTGAGCAGATCGGTCAGTTCGGAGGTAACGAAAAGTACACTGTGAGCCGCCTCAGGTAGTGTGGGGCGTAAATTCGACCCCGTCACAGCGCGCTCGAACAATTCCTCTGACACAACCGCCGCCGCAGCATTTCCCATAGCATCCTCCTCATCGTTCACTGATTCTCAGGGGGAGCGCTGGTTTGAGAGGAACCTCTGAAAACCGCTACGATCAGGTCCTCTGCACAGACGCCTTTGCCGGCACCCCCGCCGTAACAGATCAGAAGACTTGTTATCCATCCCTCAAAATAGTGACCGGCTGGTTTTGCAGAAGTTTCGACTTTTTTTGCCGTTGGCCGGCCACTGAGTTGATGCTGGAAGACAGGCAGTGGAGCGCTCTATTGTCTATTCTGAACAGCTATGGAACAGGCAGAAACACACCGGGGGCGAGCATGCAGGACCTGCAGGAGACAGTCGATTTTCTCAAACGCAACAACCTGATTCTGGCAACAGCCGAATCCTGCACCGCTGGGCTTATGGCCTCTCTGGTAGCGGATGTCTCCGGCAGTGGCGCGGTGATGGAATGCGGGTATGTGGTGTATGCGGTACGGGCCAAGCGCGACATGCTCGGCGTCAATCTGCAGACCATCGATACCTATGGACTGACCAGCGAAGAGGTCGCGCGGGAAATGGCGCTGGGTGCGTTGCAGCGGTGCGGTGCCGGCGTGACGCTGGCCAATACCGGATTGGCTGAAGCCGAAGGTCCAATGGATGGTGTGGTCTGCTTCGCCTGCGCGATGACCATCAATGGGGAGCAGCGGGTGCTCAGTGAAACTCGCAAGTTCCATGGCGAGCGCAATGCGGTGCGCGAGCAGGCTGCCCGGCACGCGCTGTTTTCACTGGACAGATACATCAACGATCTGCGTAATCCTGCCTTGCAGCATTGATCTGCTTCACCAGAAGCCGGCCGGATGCCGAGCTGCAACCGTTGGCAGGGTGAGGGCGAAGCCTTCCCGAAACAGACTGGCCAGCTGCGTATCGATCACCATGGCGTTGATTGAATCCAGACCGCCTTCCAGCGTTCGAGTGGTGCCGTCGGCAACAAAATACAGTACATGGCGCACGCATTGGCGCGCGGTATCCGTCTCGATACGGTAGTGGCTGGCATAGCTCTGCTCCGATTCCTTTACCTCCAGGCACAGTTCGGACGGGCTGCCTGAGGTATGCACCGTAGCATTCAGTCCGGCCTGACGGGCATTCAATGCCGCCTGTTCAAACAGCGGCGCTGCCTTGGCCAGCAGGGTTTCGCCGTAGCGGCGCAGAAATACATCGGGCATGCCATACCTCCATAGCGGTCTGACGGGTGATATCCAATTGGACAGGGAAATGTCTGGGGAGTTGTGAGTTTCGGGGGATGAGATACCGTTTGGCCGGTTGCTCGAAAATAAGACGAACCTCCAGACTGAGGAGTCATCCAACAAAGTAGGTGCCGTGCACCTGTATGTTTACAACCTGATTGGAGGCCTGTGACATGACTCAACGTAAAGGTGGTAAAGGCAACTTCGCCGAGAATCCGCAACGTGCATCGGAAGCCGGCAGAAAGGGCGGTCAAGCCAGCGGTGGCAACTTCAAGAACAACCCTCAGCGTGCAGCGGAAGCCGGGCGCAAGGGTGGTCAACAAAGTAGACGCACCTGAGCGAGGTTATAAACGGGGGCTACGGCCCCCGCTTTCTTTTTATCAAGAGATGATGCCTGTCCGGTTGAGCGGTAGCCTGACCTTTCCTGCGCTGTTATGCTTCGTGCTTTATTTTCGCCCCGAGCGGGCTAGTCCATAGAGGTAAGCATGAAGCGGAATCTGCTGGCAGCCAGTATTGCACTCAGCGTTATCACTTTGGTGGGTTGCAGTGAAAAGGAACCCGAACTCACCACTCCCATCCAGCAGGCCTCTTATGGCATCGGTCTGAACATGGGTCAGAGTCTGTTGCAGGACGGCTTGGATGACATCGACACCCAGGCCTTGGCGCTGGGTATGCAAGATGCCCTGTCTGGTACTGAAGCGCGGGTCGATGAAGCCGATCTGATGACTGCGTTTGCCGAACTGCAAACCCGTGCCGAAGAGCGTGCGACCACTCTCAACACCGAAACTCTGGAAGCCAATACCGCATTCCTGGCTGAGAACGCCGAGCGTGAAGGCGTGATCACCACCGAATCCGGTCTGCAGTATGAAGTGATTGAGTCCGGTGCAGCCGACGGCGCTCAGCCGAAGGCCAGCGACGTGGTTTCTGTCCACTACGAAGGCAAGCTCACCGATGGCACGGTGTTCGACAGCTCCCTCAGCCGCGGCGAGCCAGTTGACCTGCCGGTCGGCGGTGTGATTCCGGGCTGGGTTGAGGCATTGCAAATGATGCGTGTCGGCGACAAGTGGAAAGTCACTGTGCCCAGCGACATGGCCTATGGTGCCGGTAGCCCGAGCCCGATCATCCCGCCGAACTCCATTCTGGTTTTCGAAATGGAGTTGCTGGGTATCCAGCAAGACGACGAATAACCCGTCGGGTAACACTTGCCGAGGCCCGGAACAGAGGTTGCCGGCCTCGGAGTGTTACCGTTATGCACATTCAGTTGGTAACACGCAAGCGAAAAACTCCCCCTTCACACCCGCCCGTCCAAAATCGTAAGTGACTGTTTTTCAAGATTTTTGTGATTGGTTAAAAAATGTTCAGGCTGGCCTGAACCGCATCCAACCGGGCCTTTGCCCACTTTCCCCAAGTCTTGTTCACAGACTTATCCACAGTAACTGTGGGTAACCTTCAGTTGACTTTCCATAACCGAAACGGCTCCCTGCGAGGGGATCACTAGCGCGCCGGCATGGCTACGGAAAGTCTCGCGCAGTGCGGCAACCTGTTGGGAATAGAGTCATGAGGGGGAATATCCCTGCCCGGGAGTCCGGGCAGGGTTGCCAGCTGTGATCAGCGAGCCGAGGTTTGGTGACCTGGTCAGCAGGCGTTCAGCCGGCTTGGGCGACCTGGCGTCGGAGTTCCAGCAGGTCGATAAGGATATGGCCGGTTTCCGCCAGGAAGGGATCATCCTGGTCCTCGGTTTCCTCTTCGGCCATGGGGGAGGGGACGCCCGTACCATCCATCAGTGGATCATCCTTGTCCAGCGCCGTCAGCAGCTCCTCACCCAGCGCCTTGCGTCGGGTGTTTTCCATCGCCAGCAGCTTGTCTTCAAATTCTTTCTGTTCAGCGCGACGACGGGCTTCGTTGAGTGGCAGGTATTTGCGTTCCTGCATGCTGCGGTTCAGCTCGATGCGCGCCAGAGTATAGGCAAACTCGGGATCAGCGGCGGCGCGTGCCTTGTGCTTGTCGGTCAGCAGCGGAATGTACTTGTCGAGCTTGTTCTCCGGCTGATAGCGGGCCGCGGGGATGGTATCCCAGGGCAGTGCGCGAGGCAGGCTGCTTTCGCCGATCTCGACCGTATCCAGCAGGGACGGATAGGTGATATCCGGCACGACACCGCGGTTTTGGGTACTTTGACCGGAGACCCGATAGAACTTCGCCAGAGTAAATTTCAGCTCGCCATGGTTCAGTGGCTGAATCGACTGTACGGTGCCCTTGCCGAAGGTCGGCTCGCCGATGACCAAGGCGCGGCCATAATCCTGCATGGCGCCGGCAAAGATCTCCGAGGCCGAGGCGGACAGCCGGTTGACGATGACCGCCATGGGACCGCTGTAGGTGACGCCGGCTTCCGGGTCGTCCAATACCTGCACATCGCCTTTGCTGTCGCGAACCAGTACCGTCGGTCCCTTGTCGATGAACAGTCCGGTCAGCTCGGTGGCTTCCTGCAGAGAGCCGCCGCCGTTGTTGCGCAGATCCAGCACTATGCCATCGACTTCCTGCTCCTGCAGATCACTGAGCAGACGACGCACATCACGGGTAGTGCTGCGGTAGTCGGGATCGCCCCGGCGGTAGGCCTTGAAGTCGATATAGAAACCGGGTACTTCGATGACGCCGATGCGGAAGTCATTGCCCTGTTCGTTGAATTCCAGAACCGACGACTTGGCGGCCTGATCTTCCAGCTTCACTGCCTCACGGACCAAGGCGACTTCGCGGCTGGTCATGTCACTCGGCGGATTGCTGGCCGGAATGACTTCCAGGCGTACTGATGAGCCTTTGGGACCACGGATCAGTTTGACGACTTCATCCAGACGCCAGCCGACCACATCGATCATTTCGCCCTCGGCCTGGGCCACGCCGATGATGCGGTCCGCTGGTGCCAGCTGCTTGCTTTTCTCCGCCGGCCCGGCAGGAACCAGACGGACGATCTTGGTGTGATCGTTGTCGCTCTGCAGTACCGCGCCAATGCCTTCCAGCGACAGGCTCATGTTGATGTCGAAGTTCTCCGCATTGTCCGGTGACAGATATTGGGTGTGCGGGTCATAAACCTGGGCCAGGGCATTGATATAGTTCTGGAAAATATCTTCGCTGCGGGTCTGGTACAGACGTTTTTGCGCGTTGTGATAACGCTTCTCCAACAGGTCCTGAATCGCCTCCTGTTCGCGGCCGGCGAGTTTCAGACGCAATACTTCGTCCTTGATCTGCTGGCGCCACAGGGTAGTCAAAGCCTGGTCGTCGGTAGGCCAATCAGCCTCCTCCCGATCAATCAGAATGTTCTGATCGCTGTCGAAATCGAGGGTGTCGATACCTTCGCGCAGCAATTGCTGGGCATAGACCATGCGCTGATCGGCGCGCTGAATCTGCCGGGTATGCATGGCAAAACCGATACTCAGATCACCTTTCAGCAACAGATCATCAAGCTGATGACGGTACTCTTCGAACGTGCTGATATCGGCGGCTGTGAACAGGCTGCGCTGAGGATCGAGCTGGCGCAGATAGGTGTCGAATATCTCACTGGACAGGGCATCATCCAGGCGGATGCGGTTGTAGTGATGACGGCGCAGCAGCTCAACGGTATTGAGGCTGGCAATCATCTGTTCACGGGTTGGTTGCAGACTCTCCAGATCGAATATCGGCATTGTGCTGTTGGCTGTTTCTGCAGCGAAGGCGCTCGCGCCAAAGCTCAGTAGGGCGATTACACAGGACTTGCGCAGGATGTTGGAAACTGTCATCAAAGGTATCGTGTCCGGAGAGGTGAGGGTATTCTTTAGTGCTCGACAGGGGCCCAAGGGTTCCCTTTTCAAACTGATTTGACTGATAACTATGGGGGCACCGTGAGAGGATTGCAAGCTGAAGCCGGGGTACTTAGCTGGCGTACGGAGGCTGCTGTGGCACTGGCGCCGGGGCAGGTAAGAGTGCGTATTCATGCCGCAGGAATCAACCGTGCAGACCTGTTGCAGAAGGCCGGCAACTACCCGCCGCCGCCGGGTGCTACCGACATTCTGGGACTGGAATGTGCGGGTGAAGTCATTGAGGTTTGCGGTGAGACCCGATGGGCGGTAGGTGATCGAGTCTGTGCTCTGTTGGCAGGCGGCGGCATGGCTGATGAGGTGGTGGTCGATGCGCGTCATCTATTGCCGGTACCTCAGGGCATGGGCTGGGCGGACGCCGCGGCTATTCTCGAGGTGTTCACCACCGCCTGGTTGAACGTATTCGAGTTGGGACGCGCGCAGCCGGGCGAGAAGGTTCTTATTCATGCCGGTGCCAGTGGTGTTGGTACCGCTGCGATCCAGCTGTGCAAGGTGTTCGGCAATCCCTGTTGGGTGACCTTGGGCAGCCAGGAGAAGCTGGATACCTGCAAAGCGCTGGGCGCCAAGAGCGGGGTTCTCCGTCATGAAGGCATCAGTGCGCTGAAGGCTGATGGTCCCTTTGATGTGGCACTCGACCCGGTAGGGGCAAATTACGCACCGGACCATCTCGACCTGCTGGCGCTGGATGGCCGTTGGGTGATGATCGGTCTGATGGGCGGGCGCAAGGCCGAACTGGACCTGGCCAAGGTGCTGGTCAAGCGCTTGCAGCTGACAGGCTCGACCCTGCGCACCCGCAGTGCCGACTATAAGGCTGAGCTGCTGTCGCGCATGGAAGGGCAACTCTGGCCGCTGTTTGCATCAGGAAAGTTGAAGCCGCTGGTGGCGAAGACTTACACCTTTGATCAAGCGGAAGAGGCCTTTGCCGAGCTGGCCAAGGATCAGATCGTCGGCAAGATCGTATTGGTGGCCAGCGAGGCGGATGCCTGAGGCCTGGCCCGGCATGCATTCCCACGCGGAGCGTGGTAACGATCAGCTCGGAGCCAGCTCTCAGTTTTCGATGGCTCCCATGCTCTGCGTGGGAGCCCGCGCCGTGGACGCTCCAGCGTCCGATCTGGCAGCTGCACTGAGTGGGAATGATCAGGTTTTTTGTGGGAGTGGCCTTGGCCGCGAGGGTTTCCTGCCAGTCCGTTCGTGGTCAAGACCACTCCCACAAATTTGCAGCCGTCACCCTATAAGCCCGGCGGTCGCTTCTGTTACACCTCCGAACAGTTGCAGAACGCCGTCAGCACCTTGATCAGATACTCCACATCCCGACATCCTGCCAGCTCCCGAATCGAGTGCATGGCGAAGGTGGGAGCGCCGATATCCACGGTGCGCACGCCCAGTCGGCTGGAGGTGATCGGGCCTATGGTGCTGCCGCAGCCCATGTCGCTGCGCACGACAAAACTCTGTACAGGTACATCCACCTGCTGACACAGGTGGCGGAACAGTGCAGCGGTTTCGCTGGTGGTGGCATAGCGTTGGTTGCTGTTGATCTTGATGACCGGGCCGGCATTGAGTTGCGGGCCGTGGTTGCCATCGTGGCGGTCGGCATAGTTGGGATGGATGGCATGGGCGTTATCCGCCGAGACCAGTACTGAGCGCTGAATGGCACGGATACGCTCTATTTCATCCGGCAACAGACGCTTGAGGACATCCTCAAGGAAGGGGCCATCGGCGCCACAGGCAGAGCTGGAGCCGACTTCTTCATGGTCGGTACAGACCAGCAGACAGGCCTGATCGGCATCGCTGTTCAACAGCGCCGTCAGTCCGGCGTGGCAAGACAGCAGGTTGTCCAGCCTTGCAGCCGCGAGAAAGTCATTATCCAGCCCCAGGATGGCCGGCGGCTGAGTGTCATAGAAGCTCAACTCGTAATCCAGTACCTGCAGCGGCTCGCGTTCGGGATACTGCGTGGCCACCTCGCTGGCGAGCAGCGCGCGCAGGTCGCGATTGGGCTCAATACTGTGTGCCAGCACCGGCGGCAGGTCGGTCTGGGCATTCACTGCAAAACCGTTATTGACGTCACGATTCAGGTGAATGGCCAGGCTGGGAATGATGGCGATCGGACGTTTTAAATCGATCAGCAGGTTATGCAACTGGCCGCTGGCGTCACGGCAGGTGACTCGGCCGGCGAGTGACAGGTCACGGTCAAACCAGGGGGCCAGCAGGGCGCCGCCATAGACTTCCACGCCCAGTTGCCACAGGCCGTGGCGATTCAGTTCCGGCTGCGGCTTGACCCGCAGGCACGGGCTATCAGTGTGTGCTCCGATCATCCGCAGGCCGGCGCTTTGGAGTGTTTCCAGCTGGCCGAGACTGAAGGCGATCAGCGACGACTGATTACGCAGCACGAAATAGCGCCCGTCGTCATCCAGTACCCACTCATCGCGCTCATCCAGTTGCTGATAGCCAGCGGCACGTAGGCGTTCAGCCAGGCTCTGGGCAGCATGGAAAGGGGTAGGCGAGGCCTGGATGAAATCGGCAAGATCCTGGCTGGCGTTGTTGAATGACATGGGAACTCCTGTATGTCAGAAAGGGGCAGGGCAATCGAAGGCCATGCGCTCGCCACTCTGCGGATGATTGATTTCCAGTCGGGCGGCATGCAGGGCCAGGCGCGGGCAGGCATCCAGGGCGGCGCCTTCGGCATACAGGCGATCACCCAGCAGTGGATGACCAATACTCAGCATGTGCACGCGCAACTGATGCGAACGACCGGTGATGGGCGTCAGTTCGACCCGGCAATGGTCACCGTTGCGTTCCAGCACGCGCCAGAAGGTCTGCGCCGATTTGCCCAGCTCATGATCGACGATATGCCGTGGTTTGTTGGGGGGATCATAACGCAATGGCAGATCGATATGTCCGGCGTCCGCCTGGGGCTGACCCCAGCACAGCGCAATATAGGTCTTGCCTGTCTCGCGATCCTGAAATTGGCGCGACAGTTCGCGATGACTGTCCGGGTCGCGGGCGATGATCAGAATGCCGGAGGTTTCCCAGTCCAGCCGGTGCACGATGCGCGCTTCCGGGTAACCGTTTTCCTGCAGGCGGGTGATCAGGCAGTCCTTGTTGTCTTCAGCGCGGCCGGGGACGGACAGCAGTAGTGTGGGTTTGTTGACGATCAGAAAAGCCGGATCCTCATGGAGGATACCGATATGGGTCAGGGGCATGGGGTTACCGCGGCGCCGTCAATGGACGGCGCCTGTCTGTCAGCGTTCGGGCAGGGTGATGTTCAGTTCCAGAATCGAGCAGTCATCCTGGTTATCCAGGGCGACATGTACCTGATCTCGGTCGATCGGCACGTATTTACTGATCACATCGATGATTTCCTGCTGCAGTTGCGGCAGGTAGTCAGGCTGGCTGCGCTGCCCGCGTTCGTGGGCAACAATGATCTGCAGGCGTTCCTTGGCCACGGAGGCCGCGGAATCCTGCTTCTTCTTGCGGCTGAAGTAATCAAAAAGACTCATCGTCATCCTCCGAACAGGCGCTTGAGCAGCCCTTTCTTCTGAGCTTCGAGGAAGCGATGGGGCACTTCTTTGCCAAGCAGGCGTTCGACGGCATCACTGTAGGCCTGACCGGCATCACTCTTGTCATCCATGATCACCGGGATACCCTGGTTGGACGCCTTGAGCACAGCCTGGGACTCGGGGATGACGCCCAGCAGCGGAATCGACAAGATGTCTTCGACGTCGCTGACCGACAGCATTTCACCGTTTTCGACGCGCTCCGGGCTGTAGCGGGTCAGCAGCAGGTGCTCCTTGATCTTCTCGCCCTGTTCGGAGTGCCGCGACTTGCTCGAGAGCAGGCCGAGCATGCGGTCGGAGTCACGTACCGAGGACACTTCGGGGTTGGTCACGACAATGGCTTCATCGGCGAAGTACATCGCCAGGTGCGCGCCTTTCTCGATGCCGGCCGGGGAGTCGCAGATGATGAAGTCGAAGGTTTCCTTGAGCTGATCGAGCACGCCCTGTACGCCTTCCAGCGTGAGTGCATCCTTGTCCCGTGTCTGGGAGGCGGGAAGGATGTACAGGTTGTCCGAGCGCTTGTCCTTGATGAGTGTCTGATTGAGGTTGGAATCGCCGTTGATCAGGTTGACGAAATCATAGACGACGCGACGTTCGCAACCCATGATCAGGTCAAGGTTACGCAAACCGACGTCGAAATCGACGATGACTGTCTTGTAGCCACGCAGAGCGAGCCCGGTACCGATGGCAGCGCTGGTGGTGGTTTTACCAACGCCGCCTTTGCCTGAGGTGATGACTAGGATCTTTGCCAAAATGACCTTCCTGAGTGATCTTAAATTGAATTGTGAGAGGCACCAAACAACCTGCAATAGGCGCTGTTTTTACTGACTCGTCTGGGGCGCAGGCAATCGGCGCTGGGCCACGGCTCACGGGCACCCCCGGATGGTGAAACAGTATCTGTCAAAGGGCTGCTATCTTCAAGATGTCCCCGTCAAGCGAGACCTGCACCGCTTCCTTCCATTGTTGCCGTCGCAAGTCTTCCGCCACTTTGTACTGTCCTGCTATCGAGACCAGTTCAGCTTCCAGTGACTGACAGAAAATGCGTGCCTGTGTATCCCCCCGTACTCCTGCCAGCGCTCTGCCGCGCAGCGGGCCATAAACATGGATGTGGCCATCGGCCAACAGCTCCGAGCCGGCGCTGACCGGGGCCAGCACTATCAGGTCGCCGCCACGGGCATAGACTTGCTGGCCGGAACGTACCGGTTCGGTAATCACTCTGCTCGGTGTGCTTTCTGCTGTCTTGGGTGCTGCCGCTGCAGGCGCCTGAGCCACCTCCGCTTGTTGGGCAACAGGTTGCGGCGCAGGTTCCGGAGTCTCGATGATTTTGTCCCGCCCGCGACCCGGAGGCAGCAGCACCAGGCTGGCCTGTTGTGCCAGCGGGCGGAACTGTTCTGCGCCGCGCAGCGCCACAGGTTGCAGTCCATGATCCCGGCAGATCCGCAACAGCGTGATCAGTCCGGCGATGTCCATGTTGTCATCCAGTTTTTCCAGACTGATCAGCACCGGCGTGTCCTGGAAGAAATTCGGTGCCTGTTCGACCTTTTCGGCCAGTTGCATGGCGAAGCGTTCCGGAGCCTGATGCACCAACTCCACCACGGTCATGGTCAGCATGCCGCCCTTCAGATGAAAAACGGGGTCGTTGTTGAGCAGGTCCAGATTTGTTTCAGAAGTCATGGCAGATCCATAGAGCGTTTGGTGGGCACACTTATATAGCCTGAAAAGGCCGACGGCAAGCCGAAACCGGGAACAGCGGCGGCGGCTTGCTTTTGGCCATGACGGTTTCCCATCTGGCCGGCGGCTTGGGTAGAATGGGTTTTTTCCAGCAAATTGGTCGTCTGATGACTCGTCCCGGTTTCAAATCTGCACTGCTGCATCCACGCTACTGGCCCATGTGGCTCGGGCTTGGCCTGTTATGGCTGACGATCCGTTTGCCCTATCGGGTATTGCTGGGGCTGGGTCGGCTGGTCGGCTGGGGTATGTATCATCTGATGGGTGAGCGTCGCGAGATTGCCCGGATCAACCTCGAGCTGTGTTTTCCGCAGTGGAGCCAGGCGCAGCGTGAACGGGTACTGCGGGAGAATTTTGCTTCCAATGGCATTGCCCTGTTTGAAATGGCCATGGCCTGGTGGTGGCCGCCGCAACGGTTGGCGAAACTGGCCCGGATTGAAGGGTTGGAGCACCTGCAACAGGCTGCCGCTGAGGGGCAGGGCGTGGTGTTGATGTCGCTGCACTTCACGACCCTGGAGATCGGGGCGGCGCTGCTTGGCCAGCAGGCGACTATTGATGGCATGTACCGCGAGCACAAGAATGCAGCTTTTGATTATGTTCAGCGTCGCGGTCGCGAGCGACACAACGCCGATGCCATTGCCGTGGAGCGCGAAGACGTCCGTAGTATGCTCAAGTCGCTGCGCAAGGGGCGAGGTATCTGGTACGCGCCGGACCAGGACTACGGTCGCAAGGCCAGTGTATTCGTTCCGTTATTCGGCGTCACCGCGGCTACCGTCACCGCCACGGCGACTTTTGCTCGGCTGGGCAAGGCGCGGGTAGTGCCCTTCACCCAAACGCGCCTGCCCGATGCCCAGGGATATCTGCTCAAGGTGCACCCGCCATTGGAAGACTTTCCAGCGGGTGATGAAGCAGCTGATGCACTGCGTATCAACCAGTGGGTCGAGCAGCAGATCGAGCAGCAGCCGGAGCAGTACATGTGGGTGCACCGGCGCTTCAAGACCCGCCCCGAGGGCGAGGCGCGTCCCTATCCCGAACGCCAGCGCAAGCGCCGCAAGCGGAGAGCTGACTGACCATGAAAGCCGGGCCGTACAAGGACGATTGTCTGGCATTGATTCTCTCCGGCGGTGGTGCGCGCGCGGCCTATCAGGTCGGGGTCATGGCGGGGATCGCCGAACTGACGCCGCAAGATACGCCGAATTTGTTTCCGATCATCTGCGGTACCTCGGCCGGCGCAATCAACGCGCTGGCCCTGGCAACCCACGCTGGCAATCTACATGCAGCAGTGGACAGCATGCTGGAGGTCTGGTCTGAGTTTCGTAGTCATCATGTGATGCGTACCGACTGGCCGGGGCTGATGGCGCAAGCCTGGCGCTGGAGCCGTACCAATCTGCTGGGTGGTTCCGGGGAGATGACAACAGCGCTGCTGGACAACCGCCCGCTGCGCGACCTGCTGGAAAAGCGCATGCGCTTTGGTTGTATCGAAGAGGCATTGCAGGCGGGGCAGCTGCGCGCAATATCGGTCAGCGCTTTCGATTACAAGGCATCGCAGTCGGTGTATTTCTATCAGGGCCGCGATCGCATCACGCCCTGGCAGCGCCACCGACGGGTCGGCGTGCAGACGCGGCTAGGGCTGGATCATCTGATGGCCTCGACGGCCATACCCTTGTTGTTCCCCCCGGTGCTGCTCAACCGCAGCTGGTTTGGCGATGGTGCAGTGCGCCAGCAATCACCGCTGAGTCCCGCTCTGCATCTGGGGGCCAGCAAGGTGTTGGTGATCGGGGTGACGCATCACGGCTCGCAACTGCCGGCGGGTGGGCAGCCCGGTCCGATATTGAAAACGCCTGCGCCGCCAAGCCTGGCGCAGCTGGGCGGGCATATGTTGCACAGCGTATTCATCGACAACCTGGAAACTGACCTGGAACAGCTGGAGCGGATGAACCGACTGGCGGCTTACCAACCCTTTGCCATGCGCAGTGGTACCAAGGGCGTGCGCCATGTGGATGTGCTGGTCATTTCGCCCAGCGAGCCGGTGGACCTGATTGCGGCCCGCCATCGGGCGGCGTTGCCGGCTGGATTGCGGTTGTTTTTACGTGGCAGCGGCGCTACCCGATTTTCGGGCAGCGACCTGATGAGTTATCTGTTGTTCGAGGCCGAATACTGCAACGAACTGATCGCCCTGGGCCGGCGTGATGCGCTGGCCCGAGCAGATGACCTGCGACGTTTTCTGGATATTGCTGCTCCGGCTTGAGCCTTAACCCACCACCAGAATACGCAGAGCATCCAGGCGGATCTTGGCCTGGTGCAGCACCTCGACGCCACGCTGACGCTGTTGCTCCAGAGCGTCAATCTCACTCTGACGCACCAGCGGGTTGACCTGCTGCAGAGCTTTGAGGCGGTTGATTTCCTCATCCAGCTCGGTGGTGAAACGGCTTGAGGCCTGTTCCACCAGTGCGGCATGCTGGATATCGGCGAACGCTTCGGCCCGATCCAGCAGGCGTTCGACTTCCTCGCGCTGGGTCTTGGCGATCTTGCTGGCCAGGTGTTTCGGCAAGCCGTCGATCTGCGCTTCCAGCGTCTCGAAGGCGACTTTGGAGGCCAGGTCGTTGCCGTTGATATCCAGCAGGCAGCGGACCGGGGTCGGCGGCAGGTAGCGTTGCAGCTGCAGCGCTCGCGGCGCGATGGCCTCGCTGACAAACAGGCATTCTAGCAACATGGTGCCGGGCTTCAATGCCTTGTTCTTCAGCAGCGCCACCGAGCTGTTGCCCATGCTGCCGGACAACACCAGGTCCATGCCGCCCTGCAGCATGGGGTGTTCCCAGGTGATGAACTGCATGTCCTCACGGGATAGCGCGGTATCGCGGTCATAGGTGATGGTCACACCTTCATCGTCACCGAGCGGGAAACCCGCATCCAGCATGCGCTCTCCGGGGCGCAATACCAGCGCGTTGTCCGAGTGGTCCTCGCTGTCGACACCGAATACATCGAACAGACGCTCCATATAGATCGGCAGCTGGAAGTCCTGGTCCTGTTTTTCAATGGTCTCGATCAGCTGCTGGGCCTGGCCGGTGTGGCCGCGTGAATGCAGTTCCAGCAGGCGGTCACGGCCATTGTGCAATTCCGCTTCCAGCGCTGCGCGGGTTTGTTGCGCCTGGCTGATCAGCTCTTGCCACTGCTCATCCTGTGGCTGCTCCAGTTGTTGCTGCAAAGCATCGCCATACTGCTGCTGGATGGCATTACCGGTGGGACAGGTGGCGCGGAACGCGTTCAGCGCCTGGTCATACCAATCGAACAGCCGCTGCTGGGCGGTATCTTCCAGATAGGGTACGTGCAGTTGAATGATGTTCTTCTGGCCGATACGGTCGAGACGACCGATGCGTTGCTCCAGCAGATCCGGGTGTGCCGGCAGGTCGAACATGACCAGGTGGTGCGCAAACTGGAAGTTGCGCCCCTCGCTGCCGATTTCCGAGCAGATCATTACCTGGGCGCCGAACTCCTCATCGGCAAAGAACGCCGCCGCGCGATCACGCTCGATGATGCTCATGCCCTGGTGGAATACGGTGGCAGGGATGCCGCTGCGTACGCGCAGGGCGTCGTTCAGATCCAGCGCGGTTTCGGCATTGGCGCAGATCACCAATACCTTGTTGTGCTTCTGTGCCTTGAGGGTGTCGATCAGCCAGTCGACGCGTGGGTCGTCCTGCCACCAGGCAGTTTCCACTGGCTCGAACTCGTCCTGCAGGCCAACTTCCGGATACAGGGAGGCGCGGTCTTCGATGTCCTGATACAGCGCAGGGCAGGGCAGCGGATAAGCATGCAGTTCGCGCTCGGGAAACCCGCTGATCACCGCACGGGTGTTACGGTACAGGACGCGTCCGGTGCCATGGCGATCAAGTAGCTGGCGGACCAGGCTGCGGCGGGCTTCTTCTGCGTCTTCGCCATCTGTCTGCAGAGTGTCGAGCAAGCTTTCTGCGCTATCGCCAAGCCAGTGACTGATCGCCTGACGATGTTCGGCTGCCAGTGTCTCGGTATCCAGCAATTGCTGCACGGCCTCGGCCACCGGCTGATAACGTGCCGCTTCGTCACGAAACGTCTGCAGATCATGGAAACGGTCAGGATCGAGCAGGCGCAGGCGAGCGAAGTGGCTGGCCTGGCCCAGTTGTTCGGGCGTGGCGGTCAACAGCAGTACGGCAGGGATCTGTCCGGCCAACTGCTCCACCAGTGTGTATTCGGGGCTGGCCGCTTCTTCATGCCAGACCAGGTGATGCGCCTCGTCGACGACCAGCAGATCCCAGTCGCTGGCCAGCAACCATTGCTCGGCCTTTTCATTGTCGAGAAGAAACTCCAGTGACACCAATGCCAGTTGTTCTTCCTCGAAAGGGTTCTGCTCGGCACCGTCACAACGATCACTGTTGAACAGGGCAAAACGCAGGTTGAAGCGCCGCAGCATTTCCACCAGCCACTGGTGTTGCAGGTTCTCCGGCACCACGATCAGGATCCGGCGTACTCGGCCAGTCTGGATCTGGCGATGGATGATCAGTCCAGCCTCGATGGTCTTGCCCAGGCCTACTTCGTCGGCCAGCAGGACGCGCGGTGCTACTCGGTCGGCGACGTCTTTGGCAATGTGCAGCTGGTGTGCGATCGGCTGGGTGCGGACACCGGCCAGGCCCAGCAAGGGTGAGCGCTGAATACGGCAGTAGTGGCGCAGGCTTTCATAGCGCAGGCCGAACCAGGGCAGGGGGTCGATCTGGCTGGCAAACAGACGGTCGCTGGCCAGACGGAACTGGATGAAGTTGTCCAGCATGGTCTCGCTGAACTCATCGTGACTGCCATCTTCGCGCAACCCCTGATACTGCAGCAGGCCATTGACTTCAGATACGTCACTGACCGTCAGACTCCACCCTTCATGATGGGTAATGCTGTCGCCCGGGCTGAACCGCACGCGGGTCAGCGGGGCGTTGCGCATGGCATAGTGGCGAGTTTCACCGCTGGCCGGGAACAATATGACCAGCAATCGGCCATCCTGTGATAACACCGTACCCAATCCCAGTTCTGATTCGCTGTCGCTGACCCAGCGTTGTCCCGGGGTAAATACTGTCATGCTTCACTCCTGCCCATGCGTAAAGGGCGCATATGGTACCCGATAGGCCTGTGCTCACAAACCATTGATGCGCTGGTTTTCCATGCAGGCAGATCAGTGGTGGGCTGACAGGCAAAATGCTGTTCTGTGACAGGTGCCGCAGCGAAGGAGTAAAAGTCCTCATTTGACGGTCGATAACATGAGTATCATCCTGTAGATAACGATCAACGGTAGACAGACCCATGCTTATTCCCGGCCTCCCAGTAGCAGGTGTGCAACAGGACGCTTTCAAACCCGAGCGCAAGATCAGGCCCGGCGCGACCGAAGGTGTGCCCGGCGACCCGCTGTCGGAGTTGCCGGTAGAAGAGTACGTTTCGCAGCAGCAAGGCCAGCGACAGCAGCGACAAGAACCTGCGCCGCAGGCTATAGAAGAAGCGCAGTCAACCGAGGCTGCTGCGGAAGGCTCTCCTGACCTGCCACGCAAGGGGTTGCTGGTTGACATCAGGGCTTAAGTGGTAGGCTTATCCTCTTCCCAAGGAGTCTGCATGTCCGACCAACCCGAATCTGCCCCGGTTATCGATCTTGCCGAAGCTCGGCACAGTCGCCTGCACGATATCCATGAGGCGCGCCTGCTCAAGGTGCGTGCCGCTTTTGAAAAAGCCTTCCCCCTGCCTTCTCCGTCTGCAGCAAAAAAGCAGTCAAAGAAGAGCTCGAAAAAGAAAAAGCCGAAAAAACGCTGAAACCGGCGGTTAATTGATCCGGATCAAGAACCCGGATGAAATTCATGGGTACTCTTCAACCATACACAGACATACATGGATGCGGAGAAGCCCTCATGTTTATTGATGACGCAGTGATTGCCGGTTTGCTGACAGTTGCCCTCATGGTTGTTTTTCTGGCTGGGGTTGGTGTGTTCATCTACAAGGACGCACGCAAGACAGCCAAAAAGACGTCCTGAGTTTCCATTGATTTCCAGGGTGTCTTGAATGCCACCCTCAACGTGCATGGCTCGCAAGGCCTTTGGCGGTCACCTTCGGGTGACCGTTTTTTTATTCCGGCTGCCAAGGCGGTCGTTGCACGGCTGACCCCCAGCCCCTAGACTGCCCAGCTCACTGACCGTTCGAGTGGGTTCATGTCCGACTCATCCAGCACTTCTTCATCTCATACTGTGCGGCCCCGGTGTGCGCAATGTTGTCGGCCGATGGAGCTTTGCCTCTGCCATCTGCTACCGAGCCTCACGCCGCGCACTGAAATCCTGGTAATCCAGCATCCGGATGAGCGTAAGCATGCGCTCAACACGGCGCGCTTGCTGGTAGCTGGTCTGACTAATGCGCAGCTGCTGATCGTTGAACAACTGCCGCTGCACTGGGTGGAGCGGATTACCGATCTCGAATGGCGAACGGAGCTGCTGTTTCCGGGGCTCGATGTGCCGGTACTGATGCCTGCGAAGGCTGATACCCGGCCGCGCCGATTGATTCTGCTCGATGGTACCTGGCGCAAGGCACGCAAATTGTTGTATCTGAACCCGTTGCTGCAGCAACTACCCCAGGTGGCCCTCCCTGAGGGGCTGACCAGTCGTTACCGGCTGCGCAAGGCGGCGGCAGCCGATGCCTTGTCGACGATCGAGGCAGGAACCATGGCCTTGCAGATGCTCGAGCCCGAGACCGACTTTACCGATCTGCTCCGGCCCTTTGATGCCTTGATCGAAGGGCAGATCAGTGCCATGGGCGAAGACACCTATCGGCGCAACCACGTTCGCGACCACGCAAAACCCCGTTCCTGAAGCCGTTGGTGAGTTACCGCCATTCGTGACACTTATATTGCTCATTTTCCCTCCTGCCGGTGAGTCAGCCCGGCTAGACTGGCGGAAATACGCGGGTGATACAAAAACAATAAGTGGCTCAGTGATGGCGGCGATGAACGGAGGCAATATGCACAAGACAGGTTTGCGGGTGGTGGTGACGGGTGCCGGCAGCGGGCTGGGGCGTGAACTGGCGTTGCGTTATGCGCAAGAGGGCGCGCGACTGGCATTGGCTGACATCCAGGAAGAGGGGCTTGGCGAAACGCTGCGGCTGGTAGAGGCCGTAGGCGGCAGCGGGTTTACCCGGCGCTGTGATGTGCGTGATTACAGTCAATTGGCCGCGCTGGCTCAGAGTTGTGATGAGTTGATGCAAGGCATTGATGTGCTGGTCAATAATGCCGGCGTGGCATCGGGCGGTTGGTTCGAGGATCTCACGCTGGAAGACTGGGAGTGGCAGATCAGTATCAATCTCATGGGGGTGGTCAAGGGCTGTAAGGCTTTCGTGCCCATGCTGGTATCCCAGGGCAGCGGGCGGATCATCAATATCGCTTCCATGGCTGCGCTGATGCAGGCGCCGGGTATGAGCAACTACAACGTGGCCAAGGCCGGTGTTGTGGCGTTGTCGGAAAGCCTGCTGTGTGAGCTGCAGCCCAAGGGTGTGCAGGTCAATGTGGTTTGTCCATCGTTCTTTCAGACCAATCTGCTGAGTTCCTTCCGTGGGCCGAGCAGTGAGTCGAAAGAGGATATTGCCAAGCTGCTGGAAAGCTCGCCCATTTCCGCGACGGATATCGCTGATCTGATTTACCGGGAAAGCACTGCCGGCACCTTCATGATTCTGCCCCACGAAAAAGGCCGCGAAGCCTGGGCGATCAAGCAGGCACAGCCGCAGCTTATCTATGACGAAATGGCGCGTCTGGCAGTGAAGAAGATGTCCGCCCCCGGTAGTTGATTGGCGCCTTGCTGCGCAGCTGTGAGAGTGGAAGTTTGATGAGAGGGAGACATTATCGCGATGTCTCCCTTTTTTTATTTCCGTCGTCTGCGCTCCGGTGTCACAGGTCGCGGCATGTGGCACAATGCAGCACTGAATTTGAATCACGGGATCAGACGGGAACATGGGCGCGTTTACTGCCACAGGCGGATCGTCGGATGACAGCTGAGTCGCGTCGCGTGGCATTTCTGCTGTGGCCTGGCTGCCATCCAGCAATCATGATGCCGGCACTGGCGGTGCTGCGTTCGGCCAATCGCATGGCCGAGACTGATCATTATCTAGTGGACTGCTACACCATCGACGACCAGCCGATACTGTCACCGGAAGGCTGGCAGTTGCCGGCGAGACGTTGGGGTGATGCCCCGGAGGCTCTGTCACATTTGTGGCTGGTGGCCGATGCGGATCGGTTGCCCGGTTCGCTCAGTCCCGCTCTGGTGTTGCAACTGCGTTCTCTGGCGCGTGATGGGGTGACCCTCGGTGGTCTTGAAGAAGGGGTTTTTCCACTGGCCATGGCCGGCCTGCTGGATGGTCGCAAATGCGCGGTGCATTGGCGCATGCTGGCAGAGTTTCAAGAACGGTTTCCCATGGTGCAGGCCGGCACGCGACTGTTTGAACAGGATGAGGGGCGGCTGAGCAGCAGCGGTTGCGCCATCACTGACCTGTTTCTGACCTTGGTCGGTGAACATCACGGTGCGGATCTGGCAGCCTTGATTGCCGAAGATCTCAACGTTGAACGCGTTCGCGACGGTGGCGAGCAGCAGCGGGTGCCCTTGCGCAACCGTTTGGGCAGCACGCATCCCAAGCTCACCCAGGCGGTGATCCTGATGGAGTCGAATATCGAGGAGCCGCTGACGACCGATGAGATCGCCCGGCATGTATGTGTTTCCCGGCGGCAGCTGGAACGGATCTTCAAACAGTATCTGAACAGTGTGCCGTCGCAGTATTATCTGGAGCTGCGCCTGAACCGGGCGCGGCAGATGCTGCAGCAGACCAGCAAATCGATCATCCAGATCGGTCTGTCCTGCGGTTTTTCATCAGGACCGCACTTTTCCAGTGCCTATCGCAATGGTTTCGGAATCACTCCCCGCGAGGAGCGAAACCAGTATCGTGCTCTGCAGGCGCAGGATCGTCGGGCCACCCTATAAAGCCGGCATGCCAGGTGTGCCGCATTCATTATCCGCCCCAGGGCGAACACAGGAGAGTTGCAGGAATGTCGCAGTCAATGCAGGTCAATCGTGCCGATTTCGATCGGTTGATGATGCCCAATTACGCCCCCGTGGAGATGGTGCCGGTGCGCGGTGATGGTTCGCGCCTGTGGGATCAGCAGGGCCGCGAATACATTGACCTGGCTGGTGGCATTGCAGTGAACTCTCTGGGGCACGCGCATCCTCAATTGGTAGAAGCACTGACCGAACAGGCGCAGAAGCTCTGGCACGTCTCCAATATCATGACCAATGAGCCGGCGCTGCGTCTGGCTGGCAAGCTGGTGGCGGCGACATTTGCCGACAAGGTGCTGTTCGTCAACTCCGGCGCCGAGGCTAACGAGGCGGCGTTCAAACTGGCTCGGCGCTGGGCGCATGACAATACCGGCGCGGACAAGCACGAGATCATCGCCTGCAGCAACAGCTTTCACGGTCGGACGCTGTTCACTGTCAGTGTCGGTGGCCAGCCAAAGTATTCGCAAGGTTTTGGGCCGGCGATTACCGGTATCAGCCATGTGCCCTATAACGATATCGCTGCTCTTGAAGCGCAGATGTCCGAGCGCACCTGTGCTGTTGTGGTTGAGCCGGTACAGGGTGAGGGCGGGGTTATCCCGGCCTCCGTCGAGTACCTGAAGGCCGTGCGGGCGCTGTGTGACAAGCACAATGCCTTGTTGATCTTCGACGAAGTCCAGAGCGGAATGGGGCGTACCGGCAAGCTGTACGCTTATATGCACAGCGGCGTGGCTCCGGATATTCTGACCAGTGCCAAGGGCATCGGTGGCGGCTTCCCGATAGCGGCCATGCTGACCACCGACCGGGTTGCGCCTGCGCTCAGTGTCGGCACCCACGGCAGTACCTATGGCGGCAACCCTCTGGGTTGTGCGGTTGCAGAGCGGGTGCTGGATATCATCAACACGCCGCAGGTACTGGATGGTGTCGGCGAGCGTCAGGCTCAGTTGACCGCCGGCCTGCGTATATTGGCAGACGAATTCGGCGTGTTCTCGGAAATTCGCGGTCAGGGGTTGCTGATTGGTGCTGTTCTCTCTGAACGCTGGCATGGTCAGGCCGGCCAGGTAATGAAGCTGGCGCAGGAAGAGGGGCTGCTGGTGCTGCAGGCCGGTGCCGATGTGGTGCGGCTGGCGCCCAGTCTGATCATCCCCGAGGCGGATATTCGTGAAGCGCTCGGACGGTTACGTGCAGCTCTGCTGCGTCTGACCAAGTAAGCTCAGGAGGTTTGTCATGCTCATCCAGCGGCTGTGTACCCTCGCCGATCTGCCTGAAATAGAGCGTCTGGCGATTGCCAGTCCGGTGGGGATCACCTCCCTGCCGGCAGACGTTGAGCAGCTCTCGACGATCATTGAGGGTACTGAAGCCGCAATGGATGAGACGGTCACCTTTACCGGGGAAGAGCGTTATTTCTTTGTGTTGGAAGACCTGGAAACCGGTCGTCTGGCCGGATGCAGCAGCATCATGTCAGCCGCCGGTTTCAGTCAGCCGTTCCACACCTTTCGCAACGATATCTTTGTTCATGCTTCCCATGAGCTTGGACTGCATAACCGGACGCACGTCTTGTCGCTGTGCCATGACCTGACCGGTCACAGTCTGTTGACCGGTTTCTATCTGGACTCAGCCTGGAAGGGGGACTATTCCACCCTCAAGCTCAACGCCTGCGGTCGCTTGTTGTTCATGGCGTCGCACCCGCAGCGCTTTGCCGAATCCACGGCGGTGGAAATGTCCGGAATCAGTGATGAGCAGGGCAATGCACCGTTCTGGGACGGTCTGGGCCGCCACTTCTTCGATGTTGACTATCTTGAGGCTGAACGCCTGGGCAGCAATCATGGGCGCGGCAGGCTGGCCGAGCTGATGCCGGGTTATCCGATCTATGTGGCCATGTTGCCGGATGCGGCGCAAGAGGCGATTGGTCAGGTGCGGCCGGCGTCGCAGATGGTGTATGAGATTCTCATGCAGGAAGGCTTCGAGACCGAAAACTACGTGGATATCTTCGATGGTGGTCCTGTAGTTCAAGCCAAGACCGCCGAGCTGACCTCGGTACGTGGCAGTGAGGTAGCGACGGTGCGCATCGGTCAGCCGGGCCCGGTTACCCGCAACTGGTTGGTGGCCAACGAACGCATACGGGATTTTCGTGCCTGTCTGTGCGATCTGGCCTGGCAGCCGGGCGAGCCGCTGACGCTGGATGCTCGGATGGCTGACCTGCTGAAAGTAACCGAAGGTGACACGCTCAGACTGATTGGAGGTGCCTGATGCTGGTACGCGCGGCACGGATGGGTGATTTGCCGGCCTTGCTCGAACTGGCGTCGGACGCCGGCTCGGGATTGACCAGCCTGCCAGCCAGCGAAGAGCGGCTGAGCCGGCGACTGCAGGCCGTAGCGGCCAGTTTTGCCGGTGGTCTGCCTGCGGAAGATGCTGACTACCTGTTCGTATTGGAAGATGCCGACGGTGAGGTGGTGGGTACCAGTGGCATGGTTGCCGCGGCCGGCATGCGCGAGCCATGGTACAGCTATCGGGTTGGACTGACGGTGACTGCCAGTCGGGAGCTGAATGTCTATCGACAGCAGCCGACCTTATTTCTGAATAATGATCTTACCGGTGCGACGGCGCTATGCTCCCTGTATCTGAATATGCCTCATCGGCACAGCCTGAACGGGCGCTTGTTGTCCAAGGCACGGTTCATTCACATGGCGGAATTCGCCAGTGATTTTTCACCGCGGGTGATGGCGGAAATACGTGGTCTGTCGGATCGGCAGGGCCGCTCGCCATTCTGGGATAGTCTCGGTCGCCATTTTTTCCGCATGGATTTTGCCCGTGCCGATTACCTCTCCGGCATCGGTAGCAAGGCGTTCATCGCCGAGATGATGCCGAAATTCCCGCTTTATACCTGTTTTCTCAGTCCGGAAGCGCGCGATGCCATTGCACGTGTGCACCCCGATTCGGAGCCGGCACTGGCCATGCTGACTGAGGAAGGTCTGCATTATCAGGGCTATATCGACATATTCGATGGTGGTATCACCATCGAGGCGCCACGCAACCAGATTCGCAGCATCAACGAAAGTCAGCTGCTGATATTGGCAACCGGCACCCCCGGTGACGACGCGCAGACCTGGCTGATACACAACCGTGAGCGTGAGAACTGCCGCATTACCGCAGCTGCCGGACGCGTCGCTGCAGGTACGCTGGTCGTGGCGCCGGAAACGGCCGAGCTGCTGCGCCTGCGCGCCGGTACGCCAGTGCGCGCGGTGGCGTTGGTAGGCGGGCCGGGGAGCGTTGTCGATCCCTATGCGCCGCGCTGAACCTGACTGCTATTGCAGCGATAGACAGAATCGAACCTGTAGCATGATGCACGCTGTCTTGCTATGCCTATATAATGATGATCTTTGCCTGGCGTGAGCCTGGCCGACCTGATCCGTGATAAGGGACCTATGAAAAGCGCTGAGATCCGAGAAGCCTTCCTTCGCTTCTTTGAAGAGAAGGGGCATACCCGAGTTGCCTCCAGTTCGCTGGTGCCGGCAAACGACCCGACGCTGCTGTTTACCAATGCCGGGATGAACCAGTTCAAAGACTGCTTCCTGGGACTGGAAAAACGAGCCTATACCCGCGCCACTACCAGCCAGAAATGCGTGCGGGCCGGTGGCAAGCATAATGACCTGGAAAACGTCGGCTACACGGCGCGTCATCACACCTTCTTTGAAATGCTGGGCAACTTCAGTTTCGGCGATTATTTCAAACGTGATGCGATCTTCTATGCCTGGGAATTTCTGACCTCGGACAAGTGGCTGAACCTGCCCGGTGAGAAACTCTGGGTAACTGTCTACGCCAGTGACGATGAAGCCTACGATATCTGGACTCGCGAGGTCGGCGTGCCGGCAGAGCGCATGGTGCGTATCGGTGACAACAAGGGCGCGCCCTATGCCTCCGATAACTTCTGGGCCATGGGTGATACCGGCCCATGTGGTCCGTGCAGTGAAATCTTCTTCGACCATGGCGATCACATCTGGGGCGGCCCGCCGGGCAGTCCGGATGAAGACGGTGATCGTTACATCGAAATCTGGAATAACGTGTTCATGCAGTTCAACCGCACGGCTGATGGCGTGATGCACCCGCTGCCGGCTCCGAGTGTGGATACCGGCATGGGGCTGGAGCGCATCAGCGCGGTGTTGCAGCACGTCAACTCCAACTATGAGATCGATCTTTTCCAGAGCCTGCTGAACGCGGCTGCCGGTGCCATTGGTTGCGCCAATGAAGGGCAGGCTTCGCTGAAGGTTGTGGCCGACCATATCCGCTCCTGCAGCTTCCTGATTGCCGATGGCGTACTGCCATCCAACGAGGGTCGTGGTTACGTATTGCGCCGGATCATTCGTCGTGCCTGCCGGCATGGCAACAAGTTGGGCGCGACCGGCACCTTCTTTCACAGGATCGTTCCGGCTCTGGCTGCCGAGATGGGTGATGCCTTCCCTGAACTGAAGGCGCAGCAGGCGCAGATCGAGCGCGTGCTGAAAACCGAAGAAGAGCAGTTTGCCAAGACGCTCGAGCAAGGCCTGAAGATCCTCGAACAGGATCTGGCAGTGCTCAAGGGCAGCGAGATTCCCGGTGATGTCGTATTCAAGTTGTACGACACTTACGGCTTCCCCATGGATCTGACTGGTGATATTGCCCGGGAGCGTGATCTGACCATCGACGAGGCCGGCTTTGAAGTGGCCATGCAGGCCCAGCGTGAGCGTGCTCGGTCGGCCAGCCAGTTCGGTCTTGACTACAATCAGGTAGTCAAGATTGACGGTGAGACCCGTTTCGACGGTTACACAGCAACCGTTGGCTCTGCGCAGATTGTGGCTCTTTATCGTGATGGCCAGGCGGTCGACAGTCTGGATGAGGGCCAGTCGGGTGTCGTGGTACTGGATCAGACCCCTTTCTATGCCGAGTCTGGTGGGCAAATAGGTGACACCGGGTATCTGGACAGCGCCGGAGTGCGTTTTGATGTACGTGACACCACCAAGGCCGGTGGTGCCCACCTGCACCATGGTGTGGTGAGCAAGGGTAGCCTGCACAGTGGAGCCGCTATCCGCGCAGTAGTGGATGACAGCGTACGCGAGGCGATCAAGGGTAATCACTCGGCGACACACCTGCTGCATGCAGCGTTGCGTCAGGTGCTGGGTGAACATGTGCAGCAGAAAGGCTCGCTGGTCGACAGTCAGCGACTGCGTTTTGACTTCAGCCACTTCGAGGCCATTCGCCCCGAGCAACTGCGTGAGCTGGAGCAGATCGTCAATCAGCAGATTCGTCACAACTCTGCCGTCGAGATTGAAGTCACCAACATTGAAACGGCCAAGGCCAAGGGCGCCATGGCGCTGTTTGGCGAGAAATATGGGGACGAAGTGCGCGTGCTGACCATGGGCGGCGGCTTCTCCGTCGAGCTGTGTGGTGGTACGCACGTTGCTCGTACCGGTGATATAGGCTTGTTCAGGATTATCAGCGAAGGCGGTATCGCTTCCGGAGTGCGTCGTATCGAGGCGATTACCGGTCAGGCCGCGCTGGACTGGGTGAATCAGTCCGAAGATCAGCTGCGCCAGGCGGCACAACTGGTCAAGGGTTCGCGTGACAATCTGCTGGATAAACTGGCTGCGGTTGTCGATCGCAACCGTCAGTTGGAGAAGGATCTGGAACAGCTCAAGGCCAAGGCGGCCAGTGCCGCGGGCAATGATCTGGCGGGTGAGGCGCAGCAGCTGGGCGGTATGAAAGTGCTGATCAAGCGTCTCGACGGTCTGGATGGCAAAGCACTGCTGGCATTGGCCGACCAGTTGAAGAACAAATTGGGCTCGGCAGTGATTCTGCTCGGTGGCGAGCTGGACGGCAAGGTAGTGCTGGTAGCCGGCGTTACCAAGGATCTGACGACCCGGGTCAAGGCTGGCGACCTGATTCGCACCACGGCGCAGGCAGTGGGCGGGAAGGGCGGTGGTCGTCCGGATATGGCGCAGGGTGGCGGGACTGAGGTTGCGCTGCTGGACGCTGCACTGACCAGCGCAGCCGAGTGGGTTGCGCAGCAGTGACAACAAAGAGGGTCGGCCGCCGGTGGCGGTCTGACACAAGGTCGGGATAACCGATTACGGCATTGGGAGTTGGTGCAACACATGGCACTTATTGTCCAGAAGTTTGGTGGTACCTCGGTCGGCAGCGTAGAGCGCATTGCCCAGGTGGCCGAGAAAATCAAGGCGTGCAAAGCTGAGGGTCATGATCTGGTCATCGTGGTTTCCGCCATGAGCGGTGAAACCAACCGCTTGATCGGTCTGGCGCGGGAAATCAGCGCCGAACCCGATCCGCGGGAAATGGACGTGATCTTGTCCACCGGTGAACAGGTGACCATCGGCTTGCTGGCAATGAAGCTGAACGCTATCGGTGTACCTGCCGTCTCCTATACCGGTGCTCAGGTTCGCATTCAAACCGACAACGTTTTTGGCAAGGCGCGCATTCAGCATATAGATGAAGGCAGACTGCGCGCTGAGCTGGGCGCCGGCAAGGTGGTGATCGTCGCCGGGTTTCAGGGTATGGATGAGCAAGGCAATATCACCACACTCGGTCGTGGCGGCTCGGATACCACAGGGGTGGCCCTGGCGGCGGCGCTGAAGGCTGACGAGTGCCAGATCTATACCGATGTCGATGGTGTCTATACGACCGACCCGCGGGTGGTTGAAGGGGCCCGTCGCCTGGAGAAGATCACTTTCGAGGAAATGCTCGAAATGGCCAGTCTTGGCTCCAAGGTATTGCAGATCCGGGCGGTCGAGTTCGCCGGCAAATACAACGTGCCACTGCGTGTGTTGCACAGTTTCAAAGAGGGTCCCGGGACCCTGATTACCCTTGAGGAAGACCTTTCAATGGAACAGCCCGTCATCTCCGGCATAGCGTTCAATCGTGATGAAGCCAAACTGACCATCCGCGGCGTGCCGGATACCCCCGGCGTGGCTTACAAAATTCTGGGGCCGGTCAGTGCGGCAAACATCGAAATCGACATGATCGTGCAGAACGTGTCCAAGGATCAGACCACCGACTTCACCTTTACCGTCAATCGCACTGATCAACGACGCACGGAAGAAATACTGAACAAGGTCGCCGCTGAGATCGGTGCGCGTGAAGTGGCCGGTGACAGTGCCATTGCCAAGGTGTCTATCGTTGGCGTTGGTATGCGCTCCCATGCGGGCGTGGCCAGCAAGATGTTCGAGGCGCTGGCGCTTCACGGTATCAATATCCTCATGATCTCCACGTCGGAGATCAAGATTTCCGTGGTTATTGACGAAAAGTACCTTGAGCTGGCCGTGCGCACCTTGCACTCGGCCTTCGAATTGGATGCGCCCGAGCAGGATGCCGATCACATTTGATGGAAAACTTTACGGGGTGGCCGTATGGTCACTCCGGTGGGTACGGTTTCTGGCTGTCGTGCCCGCGTGTTGCTTCAGGCCAGCATGAATTGCCCTTTCGACATCGAACGCACGGTGTTGGTTGTGGTCACATTCATGCAAGCTTGACGGCTGACAGGCAATAAGCCGGTTTTATCGCAGAGCTGTGTCCTGATTATTGAGCAAGGAGAAATGGAATGCTTATTTTGACTCGACGGGTTGGTGAGACCCTGATGGTAGGTGATGAAGTAACGGTAACTGTGCTGGGTGTGAAGGGGAATCAGGTGCGTATTGGGGTCAATGCCCCGAAAGAAGTGGCCGTTCACCGTGAAGAAATCTACCAACGCATCCAGAAGGAAAAAGAAGATGCACCAAATGATTAATTTTCTTAAATTTTTCATTGCATTAGCGAAGCCGCGCGGTTAATATTCTGCGCGTGTTACGGAGAGGTGGCCGAGTGGCCGAAGGCGCTCCCCTGCTAAGGGAGTACATCTCAAAAGGGTGTCGAGGGTTCGAATCCCTCCCTCTCCGCCACTTTTTGTGTATAGGTTGTCAAGTGTTAAGTTCTTGAAATTTAAAGAAAAAAACATTTGACAAGAAGTTGAAAGCCTATATACTACGCAGCAAGAAACGCACTCGTAGCTCAGCTGGATAGAGTACTCGGCTACGAACCGAGCGGTCGGAGGTTCGAATCCTCCCGAGTGCACCAAACGGAAAAACCCACTGCTAACCCAGTGGGTTTTTTTTCGTCTCCTGAAAAGCAGTCATCATGTCTGCGCAAAGCCTGCCAGACTGAACCTGGGTTCGTTGTAGCTTGGTGTGGCTGCGCCTCACCCTCTGTCTTGCTGGAGGACGCCCCAATGTCAGAGCTGAATAGAAAGTCTCCAGAGCGCTTGCAGGACCGTGTCGAGCAGGTACTGCAGCTGTTGGCGCAGCACAGGCCGGCAGATGCGTTGACGCAGCGGAGCGATGGCACTACGAGCCAGGTTGAGCTGCAAGGCCTGCTGGCTGAATTGCATCCGGCAGATGTCGCCTATATCCTCGAATCCCTGCCGCTCGATGAGCGCCTGGCTGTCTGGCAGCTGGTCCGGTTTGATCGCGACGGCGATATTCTGCTGGAAGTGTCTGACGCGGTACGCGAAACCCTGATTGCAGATATGGATAATCAGGAAATCATTGCTGCCGCCAATATGCTCGATGCTGACGAGTTGGCAGATCTGGCGCCGGACCTGCCGCGTGATGTGGTCCGGGATCTGATGGACATGCTGGATGCTCAGCAGCGTGAGCGGGTCAGATCCGCATTGTCCTACGATGAAGACCAGGTTGGCGCACTGATGGACTTCGATATGGTGACCATTCGTGATGATGTCACCCTGGAAGTTGTCAGTCGTTATCTGCGGCGCTTCGATATGCTGCCCGACCATACCGACAAATTGTTTGTCGTCGATAACGACGGACGATTGCAGGGCGTGCTGCCCATCAAGAAGCTGTTGGTGAGCTCGTCGGACGCGATGGTCGCGGAGGTGATGGCAGCCGATCCGGTAATCTTTGATCCGCAGACCCACGCCAGCGAAGCGGCTCAGGCATTTGAGCGTTATGACCTGGTAACGGCGCCGGTAGTGGACGTTGACGGAATATTATGTGGCCGTCTGACGGTTGACGACGTGCTTGACTACATACGCCAGGAAAGCGAAACCGAAGTGCTCAACTCGGCGGGCCTGCGTGAGGAAGAGGATATTTTCGCCTCGGTCTGGAAGTCCGTACGCAACCGTTGGGCCTGGCTGGCGGTAAATCTGTGTACTGCCTTGATTGCCTCCCGGGTCATCGGTCTCTTTGAAGGCGCGATCGAGCAGCTGGTGGCGTTGGCCGCGCTGATGCCGATTGTTGCGGGGATCGGAGGCAACTCCGGTAACCAGACCATCACCATGATCGTTCGAGGCATCGCCACTGGCCAGGTGCAGGTGTCACATGGTCGCCGTCTGCTGCGCAAGGAAGCAGGGGTCGCGATGATAAACGGCGTGTGTTGGGGGGCGGTACTGGCCGTTATCGCATTCCTTCTATATGGCAGCATTGCACTGTCAGTCGTGCTGATGGTGGCCATGTTCCTGAATATGCTGCTGGCTGCGCTGATGGGTGTGATCATTCCATTGGCCAGGTTGCGCACCGGCGGAGATCCTGCGCTGGGCTCCAGCGTATTGATTACCGCGATCACCGACAGCGGCGGTTTCTTCATCTTTCTTGGGTTGGCGACCTTGTTCCTGCTCTAGTCCGGTCGGCGCATCGTCCGTCCCGTTGATTGCCATGCATGTCACATCAGGATACATTAGACCGGTTTTGACACGGCGGAGTGGAGTCTCGTTCCGTCAATATTCCGAAGGCGCGTCCACTTGAGTGGTGCGCTTTTTTGATACTGGAGATACAAGAATAATGACTTCTTCCGAGTTGCTGATGGAAGGCGTTGAGCTGATGGTACTGGGTGTGGGCACGGTGTTCGTCTTTCTGATCCTGTTGGTTGGTTTCATCAATCTGATGTCCTTCGCTGTCAATCGCTGCTTTCCCGAGGCTGCGCCTGTTGTCAGCACGCCAAAACGCATGGCCGCCACCGCTCAACCAGTCGATTCCGAATTGCTCGCTGCCATAGGTGCGGCTGTCAGCCAGCATCGTGCGCGCCGAACCTGACAAAAAGCTCTTATAAAAAACTACAGAGAAAAGGCCATATATTTATGACCGACCTGAAGAATCAACCATTAGGTATCACTGATGTAATCCTGCGCGACGCGCACCAATCCATCCTCGCTACCCGCATGCGTCTCGACGATATGCTGCCGATTGCCGGCAAGCTGGATCAAGTCGGCTTCTGGTCGGTCGAGTCCTGGGGCGGTGCGACCTTCGATTCCTGTATTCGTTATCTCGGTGAAGATCCCTGGGAGCGTATTCGAGCATTGAAGAAGGCCATGCCCAACACCCGCCAGCAGATGCTGCTGCGTGGTCAGAACCTGTTGGGTTATCGTCACTATGCAGATGATGTTGTTGAGAAGTTCGTCGAGCGCGCTGCGGACAATGGTGTGGATGTGTTCCGTGTATTCGATGCGATGAACGATCCGCGCAACCTGGAGACCGCGCTCAAGGCCGTCAAGCAGGTTGGCAAGCATGCGCAGGGTACGATTTCCTACACCACCAGCCCGGTGCATACGCTGGAAATGTGGGTTGATCTGGCCAAGCAGATTGAAGACATGGGCGCCGAGTCTCTGGCCATAAAAGATATGGCCGGCATTCTCAACCCCTATGTTGCATTTGATCTGGTAACGCGCCTCAAGCAGACCCTGAGCATTCCGGTGCATATGCAGTGCCACGCGACCGCCGGGCTGTCCACTGCAGCCATCCTCAAGGCGGCTGAAGCGGGTATCGATAACGTTGATACCGCCATTTCCTCCATGTCGATGACCTATGGCCATTCGCCGACTGAATCCGTCGTGGCCATTTTCCAGGATACGGCACGTGATACGGGGCTCAATCTGGAATTGCTGGAAGAGGTCGCCGCCTATTTCCGCGAAGTGCGGAAGAAGTACGCCAAATTCGAAGGCAACCTCAAGGGTGTGGATTCGCGCATCCTCGTGGCTCAGGTGCCGGGTGGCATGCTGACCAACATGGAAAGCCAGCTCAAGGAGCAGGGTGCCGGTGAGAAGTTCGACGAGGTGCTGGCGGAAATCCCGCGCGTGCGTGAAGACCTGGGCTTCATCCCGCTGGTCACACCTACCTCACAGATTGTCGGCACACAAGCGGTCATCAACATCCTGACCGGTGAGCGTTACAAATCCATCACCAAGGAAACTGCAGGCATACTCAAAGGCGAGTACGGCGCCGCTCCGGCGCCCTTCAACGCTGAGCTGCAGGCACGTGTGCTGGATGGCGCAGAAGCGATTACCTGCCGTCCGGCGGACCTGTTGGAGCCGGAAATGGACAAGCTGACCCTGGAGCTGCGCAACCTGGCAGCGGAGAAGGGCATCAAGCTTGCCGAGAATGATATTGATGATGTTCTGACCTACGCCTTGTTTCCACAAATCGGTCTGAAGTTCCTGGAGAATCGAGGTAATCCGTCCGCTTTCGAGCCGGTACCAACCGGCTTGGAACAGGCGCCGGCCAGCGGTCAGCCAGGCGAGCCGGGTGTTTACACTGTGACGATCAACGGCAAGGACTTCGTGGTTCAGGTAGCCGATGGCGGCGATATTACCGGTATCAAGCAGTTGGGTGACGTGACTCCGACGGCAGCCAGTGCTGCTCCGGTTGCAGTTGGAGGTGGTGATCCGCAGGTGGCCCCGCTGGCCGGGAATATCTTCAAGGTGCTGGTGCAGCCGGGTGAGCAGGTGGATGAGGGCGATCTCGTCATGATTCTCGAAGCCATGAAGATGGAGACCGAGATTCGCGCCATCAAGTCCGGAGTAATCGGTTCGGTCAATATCAAGGTCGGCGACGCTGTATCGGTCGGTGATACCTTGCTGACCATCGGTTAAGGAGAGCCAAATGGACAAGCTTTCCCAGCTATGGCACACCACCGGGCTGTATCATATGGCGCCCGGCCAGCTGCTCATGATCATTGTGTGTCTGTTTCTGATCTACTTGGCGATTCGCAAAGGCTTCGAGCCGCTTCTGCTTATTCCCATCGGTTTTGGTGGCGTTCTGGCCAACCTGCCGGTGGCGGGTATGGCGGAAGTCGGTGGTCTGCTGAGAATCATCTATGACGTCGGCATCCCAACCAGTGTGTTCCCGCTGCTCATCTTCATGGGTGTGGGTGCAATGACCGACTTCGGTCCCATGCTGGCCAATCCGCGTACTCTGCTGCTGGGGGCAGCAGCCCAGGTCGGTATCTTCGGCACTCTTCTGGGTGCATTGGCATTGACTGCATGGGGGATTCCCGGGTTTGAGTTCACGCTGCGCGAAGCTGCTTCCATCGCCATCATTGGTGGTGCGGATGGGCCCACGTCGATCTTCGTGACATCAAAACTGGCTCCGGATTTGCTGGGACCGATTGCGGTTGCGGCCTATTCCTATATGGCGCTGGTGCCTCTGATTCAGCCACCGATAATGCGCGCGCTGACGACGGAGAAGGAGCGGGCCATCGTGATGACCCAGCTGCGGCCTGTCAGCAAGATCGAGAAGATCGTTTTCCCGTTGGTGCTGTTACTGCTCATCTCGCTGTTGCTGCCTGATGCTGCTCCGCTGGTCGGGATGCTCTGCTTCGGCAACCTGATGCGCGAAAGTGGTGTGGTCGAGCGTCTGGCTGATACCAGCCGCAATGCTCTGATCAATATCGTGACCATCGGTCTGGGTCTGGCGGTAGGCTCCAAGCTGTCTTCGGAGTCCTTTCTGCAGCTCAAGACGCTCGGCATCCTGGTGCTGGGTATGGTTGCCTTCTGTGTGGGGACGGCCGGCGGTGTATTGATGGCCAAGCTGATGAACCGGTTCAGCAAGCACTCCATCAATCCCTTGATCGGTTCTGCTGGCGTATCGGCGGTGCCGATGGCCGCCCGCGTCTCCAATAAGGTGGGTCTGGAGGCGAACCCGCAGAACTTCCTGCTGATGCATGCCATGGGGCCCAACGTGGCGGGTGTTATTGGTTCGGCGGTGGCGGCGGGGATTCTGCTCACCTTCGTCAGCTGACCTTATATTCAGCCGAAAAAAACCCCGCCCAGGTAACTGAGCGGGGTTTTTGTTATTACAGTCGGGGCGGGAGATACCGGCAGGGGCTTTCGGCGCCTGCCGGGTGATCAGCCCTGCTCGTTTGCCAGCAGAGCAATCAATGCATTTTGCTGGCGGCGGCTCATTTCTCTGAAGCGCAGGAGCAGTTCCCGTTCTGGATGATTCAGGTCTTCCAAGCGCTGCTCATTGAGAGTCTGGCGCGTTGGTTGTTCGGGCAGACTTGGAAGATCCAGCATGCTGTGTTCCAGTCGTGCGATGATCTCCGAGTTCATGCTGCGGTGGTGTTGCTTGGCAACTTCGGCAATGCGATCGCGCATGCCTTCGGGAAGACGAACAACGAACTTGTCAGCTGTCCGGCTGGTGTAGTGCTGAAGTGCTGTTTTCATGGGCAACAATTATCGCTTTGGCTAATGAATCGATCCCGGCCAGTTGGAATCCGCATGGCTTCCTGCCATCCAAACCGCCATCTCGTCAGGACTTGGAAAAATCCCTGACACATTGACAATGGATAAGAGCATTTTGCTCAACTTTTATACCCATTTTTTTCAATGGCTGACAAAGTGCCGGAATTACGTCTTATTTTCGTGATGGGTTTCCGGCGCTGGCCATTTGAGATCGAACTTTGGCAGCATTTGTCAAGGTGGTCAAGTCCCGTTGGGTTCGGGTATTATGCGCAGCACAAAACTGATGCCTTTCGGTCATCTGCGCTTGTAGCTCAGCTGGATAGAGCAACCGCCTCCTAAGCGGTAGGTCCCCGGTTCGAATCCGGGCTCGCGCACCACTTCCCTCAGTACCTGTTCCTGACTTCGCTCGTTTCCGGGCGTCGTGGATGCGTCTGCAGCTGCTATCCTGTGTAACGAATGAGTCTTGTCGGACAGCGCCATCATTGTCATGTTTGCCGCATTGTCGGTGCCCAGCTTAACGGGAGTTTCCATTGCCCAGCACTTTCGCCTCCTTTTCGTCGTTGTATTTCTCCACGCTATTGATGCTGCTGGGCAGTGGCCTGCTCAGTACCTATCTTGGTCTGCGTCTGTCAGCTGCAGGCGTAAGTGAGATATGGATGGGCGTATTGATGACGGGGTATTACGTCGGCCTGGTCATGGGGGCGTCTGTAGGTCACCGGCTGATCGCTCAGGTAGGGCATATTCGAGCCTTCGTGGCCTGTGCGGGGGTGGTGACAGCGTCGGTGCTGGGGCACGCATTGACCTCCAGTGTCGAGATCTGGCTGGTGTTGCGCTGGTTGGTGGGCGTGGCGATGATGTGTCAATACATGGTGCTGGAAAGCTGGCTGAACGAGCAGGCGGAATCGCATCAGCGGGGCAGGGTGTTTGCTGGTTACATGCTGGTGACCTTCCTCGGTCTGGGGCTTGGGCAGCTGGTGTTGACGATAATGCCGGAACTCAGCGTGCGCCATATCATCCTGGTGGCCATGTGTTCTTCCTTGTGTCTGGTGCCGGTGGCGGTAACCAAGCGTCTGCACCCCGCGCCCCTGCATCCGGCGCCGCTGGAAATACGCCTGTTCGTCAAGCGTATTCCCCAGGCGCTGGCAACCATAGGTGTGGCTGGCCTGCTGCTCGGGTCTTTCTATGGTCTGGCGCCGGCCTACGCCAGTTCAATGGGGCTGGATACCGAGCATGTCGGGGTGTATATGGCGGTGACTATCGGTGCCGGGTTGTTGGCGCAGTGGCCAGCGGGGTGGTTGTCCGATCGTCTGGACCGCAGCCGGATGATTCAGGTGAATGCGGTTATCCTGACCACGGTTGCTCTGCTTATTGCACTGGTTGCCTGGCCACAGATGTTGCTGCTGTTGACTGCCCTGTTCGGTCTGCTGGCATTCACCCTGTATCCGCTCGCAGTGGCGCTGGCCAATGACCACGTCGAGCAGGAAGAGAGGGTGATGTTATCGGCGATGCTGCTGGTCACTTTTGGGCTGGGCGCCAGTGCCGGGCCGTTACTCGGTTCGGTGCTGATGAAGGTCGGTGGTGCGTCCATGCTGTACGTCTTCATGGCCTGTAGCAGCCTGTTGCTGGTGGTCATTGTCCGGCCCGAGCGGGTCACCGGTAAGCATCTGGTCGATGAAGCGCCGATTCAGTTCATGCCGGCTGCCGGTAACCTGGCCAGCTCACCACTGGCAGCGGCAATTGACCCGCGGGTCGATGAGCAGGTGGTGATCGATCAGATGCAGGAGGAGGTCGATGTACAGATGCAGCCGGTGGATGAGGAAGATGACGACCATCGGCCGGCCTGACGGGGAGTAGGTGCCTGGATAGTCTCTAAAACAGATCTTCTTTGGCCAGGCGACGCGCTTCGCGCTGGAGATAATGCACGAAGCGGTCGATATGCCGCTGCGCCTGTGTGCCGGGTTGGTGAAAGCGCAGGCCTACCTGCGTTGTATCCGTGCCTTCATGGTATTCGCTGTGCCGTATCTCCATGTTGATGTCGAGGCGGACAGTATCGGGCAGCAGCATCCGGCTCAACTCATAGCATTCACCGGCATGCAGGGATTTGGCGTGGTCACCTGATAGCCGGGCCTTGCAGCCGGTTGCGGAAATATCCAACAGTTCGCCTTCGAAACGTCGTTCGTGCTTGGCGTGAATCAGCTCCAGCCGGGTATCGATGCTGCGCTGCACAATGGCGCGATAGGCGCCTCGGCGCTGGTGGTAGGTCATGCGGGCGGGCAGCGGTACATTGAATGCGGGCGTCTCGTCCACCAGCACCTTCTGTGCACCGGCACTGTGCCAGCGCATATGTACGCCTTCCAGCCAGGCATCTATTCGAAACGCTTCGCCTTGATCGGCCCATTTGTCGCCGATATGCGGGATCATTTCATCAAGGAGCAGTGCGCCGTTCAGTGCATCCACTTCAACAATATGGCTTTGAACGATCTGGCTGCGGCCATCAAAGGTGATGTGTAAGGGGGTTCTGGACTGCTGCAGCGTTTTCAGCAGGGACTGGATCTCGATGTTGGCGGTGACGTCTCTGGGCGGCTGTGGGCCGACTTCTTGTTCAAATAACATTGACACGACAGGTTCTCGTTTTTGGAGTCAATGGGCTGGCCTCGGGGCCAGCAACGTCCATATCAGGCGCGACTGATCGGGCGTTGGGATGCCGTGCGCCTGGCGTTTCCCTGGCGATCATACACGTTCTGGCTGGCTTCGCCCTGATTGCGCAGCAGGTCAAGCAAAGAGGAGTTCATATGCTGGCTGTGCCGGATCAGGCGCGCATTGCGCACATTGGCACTCTGGCAGCGCTCGGCGGCAGCCAGGAAGTTGGCGTGGTGCTGAGCCAGAACCGGGGCCTTGAGGGAGTCGATGAAGTCCGTCAGGCTGGTAGTCTCGGGTTTGCCGAGCTGTTCACAGTGTGCGGCAAGTGCTTGCCCATCGGCAGCCAGGGATTCTATCAGCGGGGCCTTGGCCTTGGTCAAAGCGTCAAGGGCGGACATATCCTGGTCGAGCAAGGCCTGTTTCTCCTGATCAAGCAGTCCGCAAAACTGCTCGCAGTGTTGCGTGGCCCGAGCAAAAAGCTCGCTGAAATCCTGCATCCTTCATTCTCCGCTGATTTGCACGGCCACCATCAGTTCACTGTTCGAGAGCGATCAGTTTGTCGGCGATCCGGGTGCTGTCTATCTGGTAGCTGCCATCGGCAATGGCCTGCTTGATCTTTTCGACGCGGGCAGTGTCCACTTCCGGCAATTCACGCAAGCGTTCTTCGATTGCCTGCAGCTGCTGAGCCTGATTGCTCAGGCTGACCTGTGAATCAGCTACGGGGGCACTGGTGTTTTGTGTGTCGGCAGCCGGGCGTTCTGACACCTCGCGTTTGCCGCCAGCTGCGCCAGCCTGGTTGCTGCGTGCGGCGCTATTGGTGCCGCCTGTGTTGAAATCTATGGCCATAGGTTTTTCCTCAGAACCTGTATGTCTACTGCTGTAACGGCCGCAGTCAGCGAAACTTTAGGAATCTGGGCTATAAAATGTGTGATCTGGCGCGCGCTTTGTGCACTTGGGTGGATGACGGCAAGTATAGTCGATTCGATGGGTTGCATCACATAGCCACCTCAACCTGACCGGGGCCGATGATGCGGGCCCGAACCACGCGATCGGAGCGGAGATTGCGTACCCGGATCTGACTGCCGGTACTGCCGCTTTCCAATGCTTCCCCAGGCATGCGCACCGATACCCGGCTGTTGGCGGCACTGATTACCACCTTGTCGCCACGTTTGACCGTTTCGTCCTGCTCCAGCTGATTGGGGCTGAGCACGGTGTCGGCCGCAACGGGTCGGCGCACACGCATGCCGATCGCGCGTTCCGGCCGCATCAGATAACCGCCGCTGATATTCCCCACGTTGCGCTCGCGCAAGGTGATATCCTGCGCCGCAATGACCGCGTGTCGCGGCAGTGGGCGAGTCGTCACCAGTACCTGATGATACAGCTCCACCGTGGCTGGCACGAACAGCCGCCACTGCACATCGCTGTCACAAGTGACGCGCACAGTCACACGCCCGACCGGAATGTCGGGACTTTCCAGGCTCGCCTGAATCGCCTCGGGTGGACACAAAGGCAGCCGCAGACGCGGATCGAGCCTGCTCACTTTTATTTCGAAGCGTGCGTCCCGGGTGCTGCCAGCCAGATGCGTGGCAACTTTATCTTCAAGATAAGTGGTGGTGGTGCCGATAAGCTGATCAATAAGCGGACTGGCACTCAGGCTGCCGGCACTCAGCAGCGCAGCGAGCGCGATCAGTCTGGTTGTAAGTGCCGATAACTGCATGGAATTCGAACCTTGACCTTGGGGTTACGCACGTCAAAATGCCGGCGTCTCTCTATATTGAAGGTATACGCAAGCAAGGACCATGCCGCTCAAACAGTATCCAGAGGAGTTGACGATGGCGGGCATAATGGACTCGGTGGACAAACGCACTCAGCTGGTCGGGCAGAACCGGCTTGAGCTGTTATTGTTCAGGCTGGGCGGCCGGCAGCTGTATGGCATCAACGTGTTCAAGGTAAAGGAAGTGTTGCAATGCCCCCGGCTGACAACGCTGCCCAGGCTGAATCCCGTGGTGCGCGGTGTGGCGCATATTCGCGGCGGCACCTTGCCGATCATAGATCTGAAGCAGGCGACCGGCGGGCGCGCGCTGGAGGATCTGTCCAGCGCCTTTGTCATCATCACCGAATACAACAATCGGGTGCAGGGTTTTCTGGTGCGGGCGGTAGAGCGCATCGTCAACCTGAACTGGTCCGATGTACACCCACCGCCACGTGGTACCGGCCGTGATCATTATCTGACCGCAGTGACGCGGGTGGATGAGCAGATGGTGGAAATCATTGATGTTGAGAAAGTGTTGGCCGAGGTCATCGCCGGAGAAGAGGCCGTACCTCAGCGCGCCGCTGATGCACGGGTGCTTACGGAGGCCGCCAGCCACAAGGTGCTGGTGGTCGATGATTCATCGGTGGCGCGCAAGCAGGTTATCCGTTGTCTGGAAGCACTGGGTATCGAGGTGGTCTCGCTCAACGACGGTAGTGAGGCGCTGAATTGGCTTCAGGCGCAGGCTGATGCCGGGGTGCAAGTGGCCGATTCGCTGCTGATGATGATCTCGGATATCGAAATGCCGGAGATGGACGGCTACACTCTCACTGCTGAGGTGAGAGCCGACCCGCGAATGAAAGACCTGCATGTCATGTTGCATACATCACTCTCCGGCGTATTCAACCAGGCGATGGTGCGCAAGGTCGGAGCGGATGATTTTCTGGCAAAGTTCTCACCAGACGATCTCGCCGAACGGGTTATTCAGCGATTGCAGACGGTAGGCGAGGCATAATGCAATGAGGATGTTCCTCATGCATCTGGACTGGAGCATTGTGTGTGACGGCAGTTGATCAGAGCTTCAACCTGTTCCGGGACTTTCTTGAAAGGACCTGCGGCATCGTGCTCGGTGATAATAAACAGTATCTGGTGGCCAGCCGGCTCAACCGATTGCTGGAGCAGCGAGGTATTCGCGATCTTGGCGAGTTGATGCGACACATGCAGAAACAGCCACATTCAGGGCTGCGCGAGATCGTGGTGGACGCCATGACGACCAACGAAACTCTATGGTTTCGTGATGCTTATCCATTCGAAATCCTGAAGAATCGACTGATACCTGAATTCGTCAGCAACCAGCCGGGGCAGCGCCTGCGCATCTGGTCGGCGGCCTGCTCATCGGGGCAGGAGCCCTATTCGTTGAGCATGACCATCGATGAGTACGAGCGGGCCAACCCAGGTCAGTTGCGTGGGGGTGGGCAGATTGTTGCCACCGAAATTTCCCCGAGCATGCTGACGGCCGCCAAAGCGGCGCAATATGACAGTCTGGCCATTGCCCGCGGCTTGTCCCAGGAGCGTTTGACCCGCTATTTCGATGAGCTTGCACCCGGCCGCTGGTCGGTAAAAATGCCGGCACGCAGCCGTGTGGAGTTCCGTCAGCTCAACCTGCTCGACAGTTACAGCATTCTCGGCAAGTTCGATATCGTATTCTGCCGCAACGTGCTCATCTATTTTTCCGCAGAAGTCAAAAAGGACATCCTGCGCCGCATCCACGCCACACTCAAACCGGGTGGCTACCTCATGCTCGGCGCCTCTGAGGCGTTGAATGGTCTGCCGGAGTTGTACCGCATGGTGCAATGCAGCCCGGGAATCATCTATCAGGCCCGCTGAGTCTCTGTGGGCCCCGCTGATTGCCGGTTGCCCTTGCAGGCTTGCCGTTGGGCGGAAATCCCTTGCCGCTTCGTCGATTCTTGATTGAATAACTTATTGATTTATAAGGTTAAATTTGTAATGGCATAACTATTGCTAAAGCTGATGGCAGCGGCAATAGAACTCTGGCCGTCGGGCCACAGTGAGGAATGTCATTATGAGTTTGAGTTTCGATCGCGCTCTGGGAGTGCATGAAAAGGCACTGGCCTTTCGTGCCGACCGTGCCGGGGTGTTGGCCAACAATATCGCCAACGCCGATACGCCCAATTACCAAGCCCGTGACCTGGACTTTGCCGCCGTGCTGGAAGCCCAGCAGACGGGTGGAGATCAGGGCTTCCAGGCGGCGCGCACACATGCCCGACACCTGGATGTCGAGGGCTTCATCGATCAGGCCGCCGGCCTGCGCTATCGCATTCCTTACCAACCGTCGGTCGACGGCAATACCGTGGAAACGCAGGCTGAGCAGGCCCGCTATGCGGAAAACGCCGTCGATTTTCAGGCCAGCTTCACTTTCCTCAACAGCAAATTCAAAGGGTTGATGACAGCCCTGCGCGGAGACTGATCATGTCGCTCAATCAGGTATTTGATATTGCCGGTTCCGGCATGAATGCACAGTCTCTGCGGCTTAATACCGTAGCCAGCAATATGGCCAACGCCGAGACCGTTTCCAGCAGCATCGACCAGACTTACCGCGCCCGCCAGGCTGTGTTTGCCACTGTATTCAATGAGCAGCAGGCCATGGGCGGATCCTTGTTCGCGCCGGCGGACCAGGCAGGACAGGGTGTGCAGGTGCTGGGTGTGGTGGAGTCGGATGCCGAGCTGCAAACGCGCTACGAGCCTGATCACCCCATGGCGAACGAAGAGGGCTATGTGTTCTACCCGAACGTGAACGTGGTGGAAGAGATGGCCAACATGATGGCCGCCTCGCGGGCCTATCAGACCAATGTGGAAATCATGAATACCGCAAAAACCATGCTGCAGCGCGTGCTGACGCTGGGCCAATAAGGGAGTGGGCGAATGAGCAATATAAGCGTCGGCAACAGCCTGCTGGATCAATATCAGGTTGATCAGGGCCGTTTTGCCAAGGGTGATGAGCTGGGCAAGAACGAATTTCTCGAGCTGCTGGTCGCGCAGCTGAATAACCAGGATCCGATGTCGCCCCAGGAAAACGGCGAATTCATCGCCCAGCTGGCGCAGTTCAGTACCGTCGAAGGTATCGAGAAAATGAATAGCTCGATCGATGCCATGGCCAGCAGCTTCCAGTCTTCCCAAGCGCTGCAGGCCTCCTCGTTGGTGGGCCGGACCGTGATAATTCCAACGGATCAGGCGATGGTCGATCCTCAGGCCGGCTTTACCGGCCAGCTGGCATTGCCGCAGGCCAGCGGTGCGGTAACGGTGAGTGTCTATGACGACGCGGGCAGCGTGGTCTCCACCATCAATCTGGGCGCGCAGGAAGCGGGTATCAACGAGTTTGCCTGGGACGGAAAAGATGCCAGCGGCAATGTCTTGCCGGCCGGCAAATACCGTTTCGAGGGGCAGGCCAGCATCAACGGTGAAACCATCCAGCTGGCTACCTTGCTGCCGGCGAATGTGGACAGCGTCTCGCTGGGGGTCGGCCACGGCGGTGAAATGGTTCTCAACCTGGCGGGGCTGGGCAGTATCGGCCTGTCAGAAGTCTTCACAATCGGTAAGTAAGCGTCGTCCGACACGTATCAACAGGAGTCAATCATGTCTTTCAATATCGGTCTCAGTGGTATCCGGGCGGCATCTTCCGATCTGAATATCACCGGTAACAACATCGCCAACGCCAGTACCGTGGGCTTCAAGAGCTCGCGTGCGGAGTTTGGCGATGTCTACGCGGCATCCATTCTGGGTACCGGCAGTAATGCCCAGGGCAGTGGCGTAGTGTTGAACAACGTCGCGCAGATCTTTACCCAGGGCAATATCAATTACACCGAGAACAGCCTGGATCTGGCGATCAACGGCAATGGCTTCTTCGTTACCAGCAACAACGGTGCGCTGAGCTACACCCGCGCCGGCTATTTTGGCACCAATCAGGAAGGTTTCATCGTCAACAATAATGGCGAGCGCCTGCAGGGTTACGGCGTTGATCTGCTGACTGGTAAGGTCAACGAAGGGGTGCCGACTGATCTTAGGGTTGATACTAGGGCGGCCAACCCGAATCCTACCAGCAAGGTAGCCTCGACCTTGAACCTGAACTCCGCCAGTGTCAGATTGCCGGCATGGGAGAGCGCATATGATCAGGCACGTGACGCGGCGTTGGCGCCTTCGGACGAAGAGCTTGCCCCAATCAAAGCGGAAAGCGAGGCTGCCCGTGCTGCTTTCGACAGTGTGATTTCTGATCCGAGCTCGTCGCCGGAGGATATTGCCACGGCTAAGGCGGAAGCACAGAAAGCCTATCAGGATACTTACGATGCAGGTGTCGCGACACTGCTGTCGACACGAACGCCTGAGCAGCATGCAGCTGCTGAAGTTGCTGGTCAGGCAGCTGCCAGAGCAAGCTTCGATCCTGCCGACTCGTCGACCTTTAACAGCTCTACATCAGTGAACGTATTCGATAGTCAGGGCAACGCCCATGTCATGACCAAGTACTTTGTCAAAAATGACAGTAACAGTTGGGATATGCATGTGATGATCGGCGGTAAGCCGGTGGATTTGAACGGCGAGGCAGGACCGGCTCAGCTCAGCTTTTCAAGCACTGGGCAGTTGCAGACCGAGCAGCCGATCGCAATAACCGGCTGGACGCCGCGGGACATGGCTGGACAGCCTACGGGCGCCATTTCGCCAGCGAGCTTCGATCTGAGTCTCAATGGTTCCACGCAGTACGCCGCCGCCTTCGCAGTGACTGCAGTATCTCAGGACGGTTATACCACTGGTGACCTTGCCGGTCTGGAGATTGACGATCAAGGTATGTTGATTGCGCGCTACACCAACGGCCAGACCAAGACCCAGGGCCAATTGGTGCTGGCGACCTTCGCCAACCAGCAGGGGCTGACACCACTGGGTGATACCGCATGGGCTCAGTCGAGCAGCTCCGGCGGGCCGGTGATCGGTGCGCCAGGTACCGGCACTCAAGGCCTGATTCAGTCCGGCGCGCTGGAACAATCCAACGTTGATCTGTCGGAGATGCTGATCAACCTGATTGTTGCCCAGCGCAACTATCAGGCCAATGCCAAAACCATCCAGACCGAAGATGCTGTAACGCAGACCATCATCAATCTGCGTTAAGCATTACTCGCGCTGATAAAGCGGCAACAGCGGCAACCCGACTTGCCTCTGTTGCCGCTTTTTTATTTTTAATTTTTTTAACTTATTGATTTTATTTAGTTAAGTGGCTTCTTTCGCAGTTGGCACGATACCTGCTTTGTTCTATGCCGAGATCATTCAAAGCGGCAATTTCCCGTCAGATTGCCGAAGCGGAGTAGAGCGTGGATAAATCCCTCTTTCTTTCCATGAGCGGCGCCAGTCAGAACATGCTGGCCCAGCGCGCCCATGCCAATAATCTGGCCAACGTCAGCACCACCGGTTTTCGTCGGGATTTCGAGCAGGCCCGCTCCATGCCGGTGTTTGGTGAAGGTTTGCCAACCCGCGCGTACGCCATGACAGAGCGCCCCGGAACCGATATGTCGTCCGGCACGCTGCAGGAAACCGGGCGCGATCTGGATGTCGCCGTTGAAGGTGAAGGCTGGATTGCGGTGCAGGCGCCCGATGGGGGCGAGGCCTACACCCGCGCCGGCAACCTCAAAATCGACGTGTTTGGCATCCTGCGCACCAGCGGCGGTTTGCCGGTACTCGGCAATGCCGGTCCGGTTGCCTTGCCGCCGGCAGACAAGGTGGAAATCGGCACCGACGGCACCATCAGCTTCCGTGCCCAGGGTGAAGCCCCTAACGTGCTGGCCGAGGTGGATCGCATCAAGCTGGTAAGGCCCGATCAGGCCACTATGCACAAGGGTGAAGATGGCCTGATGCGGATGAATGACGGCCAGGAACAGCCGGCTGACGGTGCCGTGACCCTGGTCACCGGTTTTCTCGAAGGCAGCAACGTCAATGCGGTGGAAGAGATGACCGCCATGCTGTCCCTGGCTCGGCAGTTCGAGCTGCACATCAAGATGATGCGCACCGCTGAAGAGAACGCCCAGGCCACCAACAAACTTCTGCAGATCAGCTGATCATTTCTGACCAGCTAGGAGACACGACATGCACGCAGCACTGTGGGTAAGCAAGACCGGTCTGTCCGCCCAGGACACCATGCTCAGCACCATTTCCAACAACCTGGCCAACGTTTCGACTACCGGCTTCAAGCGTGATCGCCCGGAGTTCGAGGATCTGTTGTATCAGATCAAGCGCCAGCCAGGAGCTCAAAGCACCCAAGATACGCAGCTCCCGTCGGGTCTGCAGCTGGGTTCCGGGGTGCGCGTGGCCGGTACCCAGAAAATCTTCACCACCGGCACCTTGCAGACCACCGAGCAACCGCTGGATATGGCCATCAATGGTCGTGGTTTCTTCCAGATCCTGATGCCCGACGGCAACATCGGCTACACCCGCGACGGCAGTTTCCACCTGGATTCCGACGGCCGCGTCGTCACCTCCAATGGCTACCCGCTGGAGCCGGGCATCACCCTGCCTGACGAAGTACAGACCTTCACCGTCGGTGAAGACGGCACTGTATCGATTTCCCAGTTTGGTGATGCCGCTGTTCAGGAGCTGGGCGTGCTGCAGACGGCCGACTTCATCAACCCGGCAGGACTGCAGGCCATTGGCGGAAACCTGTTCCTGGAAACCGCTTCCAGCGGCGCTCCGCAGGCCGGCAATCCCGGTGAGAACGGCCTTGGTACCGTGCTGCAGAATACCCTGGAAAATTCCAACGTCAGCGTGGTGGAAGAGCTGGTGAACATGATCACCACCCAGCGCGCCTACGAAATGAACTCCAAAGTCATTTCCACCGCAGACCAGATGCTGCAATACATCAGTCAGAACCTGTAATCGACCGGTTCCTGGAGTGCAATGACATGAAATCCCTGCGCGTAATTCTGTTGGCAATCTGTGTGGCGACCCTGGCGGCGTGCGTTCAGACACCGCCCAAGCCGAATGATCCGGCCTATGCGCCGGTGATGCCGCGTACGCCCATGCCCCAGGAACTCAACAATGGCGCCATCTACCAGCCGGGGTTTGAAATCAGCCTGTATGAAGACCGCAAGGCCAACCGTATCGGCGATGTCATCACCGTGATGCTCACCGAGCGCATGGCCGCGCAGAAGAAGGCGGAGAACGAAATCAGCAAAGACAGCAGCACCAGCATCGCCAACCCCATGCTGTTCGGGCGCAGCGGCATTGCCGGCATCAACACCGGCATTGAGCTCGGCGGCAGTCGCGACTTCAATGGCGAGGCCGATGCCAACCAGAGCAATAGTCTGAGTGGTTCGATCACGGTCACTGTTGCCGATGTATTGCCTAATGGCCTGCTGGCTGTGCGCGGTGAAAAGTGGATCACTCTGAACAACGGCGACGAACTTATACGCCTGTCCGGGCTCGTTCGTCCGGATGATGTCGGCTCCGATAACACGGTGGAGTCGACCCGGATCGCCGACGCCCGTATCACTTATTCCGGCACGGGTGCTTTTGCCAACGCCAGCAAACCCGGTTGGCTGAGCCAGTTCTTCATGAGCCCGGTGTGGCCTTTCTAGGAGCAGAGTCATGCGCACATTATTGATCTGTCTGTGTCTGGCGCTGATCAGCCCGCTGGCCCAGGCCGAACGCATCAAGGATATTGCCAGCGTTGCCGGTATCCGCAGCAACCAGTTGATCGGCTACGGTCTGGTGGTTGGATTGGATGGTTCCGGCGACCAGACCACGCAGACGCCGTTTACCGTGCAAACCTTCAACAACATGTTGACCGAGTTCGGCATCACCGTGCCCCAGGGCACGCGTATCCAGATGAAGAACGTCGCGGCGGTGGCCATTCATGCCGACCTGCCGCCGTTTGCCAGTCCAGGTCAGACTATCGATATCACCGTGTCGTCGATCGGTAATGCCAAGAGTCTGCGTGGCGGTAGTCTGTTGATGACGCCATTGAAGGGTCTTGATGGTCAGGTCTATGCCATTGCCCAGGGTAACCTGGTGGTGGGCGGCTTCGGCGCCGAAGGTGCCGATGGTTCGCGGATTACCGTGAATGTGCCCAGCGTTGGCCGTATCCCCAGCGGCGCTACTGTGGAGCGTGCCGTTGCCAGTCCCTTTGCCAGCAGCGACCATCTGATCTTCAACCTGAACCGTTACGACTTCACTACCGCCAAGCGCGTGGTTGACCAGATCAACGACACCTTCGGTCCGGGCGTGGCGCAGGCGCTCAATGGTGGCTCCATTCGCGTGCGCGCGCCGCTGGACCCGAACCAGCGGGTCGATTACATGGCCATGGTCGAGAATCTTGAAGTGAAGCAGGGCAACGCGGCGGCCAAGGTGGTCATCAATTCGCGGACCGGCACCATCGTTATTGGCCAGGACGTGCGCGTCCAGCCGGCAGCCGTGACCCACGGCGGTCTGACCGTGACCATCAGCGAGAACTATCAGGTCAGCCAGCCCGATGCGGCTTTCGGCGGCGGCCAGACAGTGGTGACGCCGAGCTCGCAGATCAGCATCGAAGAGGGCGACAGCCGCATGTTCGTGTTCAATCCGGGCGTGTCCCTGGATGAGATCGTACGTGCGGTGAACCAGGTTGGTGCTGCACCGGGTGACCTGATGGCGATTCTCGAAGCCTTGAAGCAAGCCGGCGCCCTGAACGCCGATCTGGTTGTCATCTGAGGACAGTCCCATGCAAAGCAACAGTCTCAGCTATACCGATCTCAATGCCATGGCGCAGTTCAAGGCCGGCAGCAAGGCTGACAGCCCGGAGAACCTGCAGCGTGTGGCCGAGCAGTTCGAATCGCTGTTTCTGAACGTCATGGTCAAGAGCATGCGTGACGCCAACCAGGCGTTTGCCGAAGGCAACCCGCTGAATACGCCACAGACGCGCTTCTATCAGGATATGTACGACAGCCAGCTGTCGGTACATCTGGCGGAAAAGCAGGGTATGGGATTGGCTGACGTGATGCTGCGGCAACTGTCGCCGGAAAAAGCCGCAGCGGCAACGCCGGCCGCCACTGTCAATACGGCCGCAGGCGAGCGTCCGGATCACTCGGCCTTGCTGGCGCGGCGGCGTCTGGGTATCAGCGTCGGGCATGGTGAGGTGGTGCTCGGAAATACGCCAGCGGCAGAAAAAACAGCCACCCCGGTCGAGTCGGCTGAGCCGTCCCGCCACTGGCAGCCGATGCGCGCTGTGCTGGCGGCCCAGAGCAGTCCGGAAACCATGGCGGCAACCAATACCAAGGCGCGTTTCGAGAGCCCAGCCGAGTTCGCCGCAGCCATGTTGCCCATGGCGGAGAAAGCCGCGGCGCGGTTGGGTGTGGATCCGCACTATCTGGTCGCCCAGGCTGCTCTTGAGACTGGCTGGGGCAAGTCGATCATTCGCGAGAAGGATGGCAGCAGTAGTCACAACCTGTTCGGCATCAAGACTCATGGCCAATGGCAGGGTGATTCAGCCAATGTGCTGACCACCGAATACCGCGGCGGGGTCAAACAGCAGGAGCGTGCGACCTTCCGCAGCTACGACTCCTACGAGCAGAGCTTCAATGATTATGTCGACTTCCTGCAGAGCAATGGTCGTTATGAGCAGGCGTTGACCCGCACCGGTAACGCCGATGCGTTCTTCCGCGAACTGCAGCAGGCTGGCTACGCCACCGACCCGCGTTACGCCAGCAAGGTATCGCAGATTGCACGCAAACTGATCGACGAAAATGCGACAGCAACCGTGAACACCAACGCCAGTGAAGGCAGGGCATAAAGCATGGCAGATCTGTTCAATATCGGCCTCAGCGGACTTCGCGCCGCGCAAACCAATCTCTCGGTTACCGGGCAGAACATCACCAACGTCAACACGCCCGGTTACAGTCGCCAGACGGCGATCCGGGCTGCCAACTCGCCCAGCCAGACCGGCGCAGGTTATATGGGCACTGGCACCAAAGTGGTCGATATTCAGCGCATCTACAATCAGTTTCTGACCAACCAGGTGCGCTCGACCACGTCAGCAGCATCCGAGGTCAATGCCTATAACGCGCAGATCGAGGAGCTGAACAGCACCTTGTCCAGCACCGCGTCCGGGATCACCACCGGCATGCAGAATTACTTCGATGCATTGCAAACCGCCATCGAAGATCCGGCCAGCCTGCCGGCGCGCCAGCTGTTTCTGTCCGAGGCCCAGGGGCTGGCCGGGCGTTTCAACTCGGTCCATCAGCAGCTGTCCACGCAGAACCAGTTCATCAGCCAGCAGATGACCGGCGTCACCCAGCAGGTCAGCCGGCTGGCGCAATCGGTGGCCGGTTACAACGATGCCATCGCCAAGGCCTCGGCCAATGGCTCCGTGCCGAACGACTTGCTGGATGCGCGCGATGAGGCTATCCGACAGCTCAGCGGGTATGTCGGCGTCACCGTAGTCAATCAGGATGACAACAGCGTCAACCTGTTCATTGGCTCCGGTCAGCCGTTGGTGGTCGGCAAGGAAGCCTCAGTGCTGCAGGCCACCCCTGGCCGCGCTGATCCTTCACGGGTGGACATTCAACTGGTCAGTGGTAATTCCGCGCAGGACGTTACCAAGCTGATCAGCGGCGGCGAGCTGGGCGGTCTGCTCAATTATCGCCAGGATGTGCTGGATTTGGCCTTCAATGCCCTGGGTCGCATGTCGTTGTCGATCGCCAGCGAGTTCAACCAGCAGTTGGGCAAGGGGCTCGACCTGAACGGCCAGGTGGGTAGCGACCTGTTTGGGGATATCAACAGCGATGCCTATATGGCCCTGCGCAGCCGCGGGCGTGAGGGTAATAGTTCGGAGTCCACGCTGGATGTGCGCATCGATGATACCTCGGCATTGAGTACGTCGGACTATGAGCTGACCTTCACCAGCGAAGCCGAATTCACGGTACGGCGGCTGGCTGACGACCGAGTGCTCGGTCCGTTCGATCTGAATGCCAGTGAAGGTGATCCTCGCTATGCCGCCTTCGATGGGCTCGATCTGGGCGATCAGCGTGGCAACTACCAGGCCGGGGATCGCTATCTGCTGACGCCTACACGCTCGGCGGCGCAGGGGCTTTCGGTGGTCATGACCGAACCACAGCAACTGGCCTTCGCCGCGCCGCTGGGAAGTGAAGCAGACTTGAACAACCGCGGGACAGGCAATGTCAATCAACCGCTGATGGTCAATGGGCCACAGCCGCTGGAGCTGGCGGCATTGAAGGGATTGGACACCGAGTTCACCTATACCGAAACCGGTACCGGTACGGGCGTGCTGACCAGTGAAGATCCGGTGCTGGAGATCGAGGTTACTCTTGGACAGCCCTTTGAGTGGGAAGTCGATGGACACAAGTTCAGCATGACGCTATCCGGCAAGCCGCTGGATGGTGACAGCTTCTCGGTCGGCTTTAATACCGGCGTGGCGGATAACCGCAACGCGCAGGCCATGTCTGATCTGCAGACGCGTCAAGTGCTGGGGCAGGGTGAGGGCGCTCGGGGTTTTTCGCTGCTCGATGGCTATGGCGACCTGGTGCAGAAGGTCGCGACCTTCACCGCCCAGTCGCGTACCGAGGCGGATGCCAATCATGCCATGCTGGTGCAAGCTACCAACAACCGCAACTCGGTGTCGGCGGTGAACCTCGATGAAGAGGCGGCCAATCTGATCCAGTTCGAGCAGTACTACAACGCCTCGGCGCAGATCATTCAAGTGGCGCGCACTGTATTCGACACATTGATCAGCAGCATGCGCTGACGGGGACTGACGAAAATGCGTATTTCCACCATTCAGGCATTCAATACCGGCGTTCGCGGGATTCAGGACAACTATTCTGCCGTCACCCGAACGCAGGAACAGATCACCTCCGGCAAGCGTATTCTCACGCCGGCGGATGACCCGGTTGCCTCGGTGCGTCTGCTGCAGCTGGACCAGCAAGCCAGCAAGCTGGCCCAGTACAAAGACAACCTGACGGCTGCAACCAACAGCCTGACTCAGGAAGAGGCCATTCTGAACTCGGTGAATAACGTGCTGCAGCGTGTTCGGGAGATCGCGCTGGAGGCGGGTAACGGTGCGTTGGATGCTGGCGGTCGGCAGGCTTTGGCCCAAGAACTGGCCGAGCGCGAAGACGAACTCCATGGTTTGCTCAACAGTCAGAATGCCCGTGGCGAGTATCTGTTCGGCGGCTATCAGAGTGATAGCCAGCCTTTCGTCAAGAACGCCGATGGCAGTTATACCTATGCCGGTGATGAGGGACAGCGCTCGATCCAGATCGGCAGCGCCAAGATGGTGGCGATCAATGACAACGGCAAGGAGCTGTTTGTTGATGTGCCCAATGCCACTCGGCTAACAACCGCCCCAGCGAATAATGCCAGCGGGGCTATTTCTCCCGGCAGGGTGGAGGATAACGAGACGCTCTCGAAGGATTTTCCCCGTGATGGTGTCAGCATCGTCATCAGCGCCGACCCGGCTGATCCTACCCAGTTCGCCTATGAGATCAGAGGTGCGGATGATGTTCAGCTCGCCAGTGGCGTGTTAGAGCCGAACGCTGATGGGAACTATGAGGTTGGCTACGCTGGCATGGCGGTGACATTAAGCGGCGACCTGGCTGCCGGGAACGAGTTCACTGTTAACAGCGAAGAAAAGCGCAGTGTGCTTGATACCGTTCGCCTGTTGCGCGATACGCTGGAAAACACTGACGACAGCACCGAGGGGAAACAGCAGCGCAGCGACATGCTATCGGTCAGCCTGCAGAACCTCGACAATGCGATGAACAAGGTTCTGGGCGTGCAAACCAGTCTCGGCGCCCGTCTCAACGTGATTGAATCCACTCAGCTGGAAAACGATGAAGCCAGCCTGATCAACACGACGGTGCAGTCGGGTCTGGAAGATCTGGACTACGCAGAAGCACTCAGCCGCTTGAGCATGGAGAGTATCGTGCTGCAGGCGGCGCAGCAGAGCTTCGTCAAGGTCAGCGGACTGAGTCTGTTCAACTTCCTGCGCTGAGCGTGGGTTTCATTGTCTGAGGCTGTTCTTCATCGGCCAGACGCTCGAGGATCGGGCAGTCCGGCCGTTCATCGCCCAGACAGCAGCTGGCCAGCTCTGACAGGCTGTCATGCATGGACTGGAGTCCGGCGATCTTCTCCTCCAATTCCCGCAGGTGTTGGCGTGCCAGGCCTTTGACGGTAGCGCTGCTGCGTTCGCGATCCTGCCAGAGCGCCAGCAGCTGGGCGATCTGCTCGATGGAAAAACCGAGGCTGCGAGCCCGCTGAATGAACCGCAGAGTATGCAGGTCCTGCTCATTGAAAATCCGATAGCCTGCGGCCGTGCGTGTGGTGCCGGGGAGCAGGCCGATACTTTCATAGTGGCGGATCATGCGCGGCGTCAAACCCGTGGTCCGTGCCGCCTGACTGATGTTCATGGCGCCTCCGATTTCAGTGTTTCAATGGCAGATGCTCTCGACCGGCTGGCGCGGGCGCATCAGGTTGTCGGTGGGGCAGCGGGTCCGCTCTTGCCATCGTTCAGTTTCAATCCGACTTTCTGGATCAGGTCATTCTCGATTTCGGCTACCATCAGGGTCATGCTCTGCCATTCGATTTTGTCACCCACCACCGGATAGTTGCCGAACTGTTTGACGAAAAACGCTGCCAGGGTCATTTCCATGGTTTCCGGTGAAACATCGAAGCCATAAAATTTCCCCACATCGCCCAGCAATGCCGAGCCTTCAAGGGTGAAATCGCCGAAGAACCGGCGACTGTCCAGCCGGGACGGGGCGCTGGTGGTACTGAACAGTTTGGATAGCGCCGGCAGATCCCGCGCGTGGCCGATGACGCAGAGTACATCATTCAGTTCCAACTGTGTGCTACCGGAAGGGTGCAGGAGTTTGCGGCCACGGAACAGCGCGGCGATGCGCGTATCCTTCGGCATGTTCAGATCGCGCAGATGCACGCCTACGCACCAGTTGGCATTACTCAGCTGATACACCATCAGTTCGTAATCGCTTTCGACCACCACATCCAGGCTGGTGCGATGCAGTGGCTCGGGGATGGGCGGAATTTCAACGCGGCACAATCGTGCGGCGATCGGCAGGCTGGCACCTTGCAATAGCAGAGACACCAATACCACTACAAATGCCATGTTGAACAGCAGTTGCGCCTGGTCCAGCCCCGCCACCAGTGGGAAGATTGCCAGCATAACCGGCACCGCACCGCGCAGTCCGACCCAGCTGATGAACAGGCGCTCCCGCCACGAGAATACAAAAGGTGCCAGGCAGATCATTACTGCAATCGGTCGCGCTACCAGGATGATGAAGAAAGCGATCGCCAGGGCGGGCAGGGCGATGGTCAGCATCTCCGACGGGGTAACCAGCAACCCGAGCATGAGAAACAAGCCGATCTGGCTCAGCCAGGCCATGCCGTCCTGCATGTGTAAAATGTTCTGCAGGCTGCGCAAACGGCTGTTGCCGAGCACCAGACCGGTGATGAAGATGGCCAGGAAGCCGCTGCCGCCGAGTATATTGGTAACCGCAAAGACCAGGATTGCACCGCTGGTGATCAGCAGGGGATACAACCCTGTATCCAGATTGACCCGGTTGACCAGCCAGGTCAGGAAGAAACCACCCGCCAAGCCGCAGATGCCGCCAATACCGAACTGCTGCAATAGCATGAGCAGAAACGACCAGCTGAAAGAGGTCTGACCATTGGCCAGCATCTCCACCAGCGTGATGGTTAGAAAGATCGCCATGGGGTCATTGGATGCGGACTCGATTTCCAGGGTGGCACCGACCCGTCGCTTCAGGTTCAGACCTTTGCCTTGCAGCAGCGAGAAGACAGCCGCGGCGTCGGTGGAGCCGACGATCGAGCCGAGCAATAGCCCCTGCAGCCAGTGCAGCTCCAGCAACCAGGCCGTCGCCAGGCCGGTGATCAGAGCGCTGATCAATACCCCGAAACTGGCCAGAGATAACGACGGCCAGAGCGCGACCTTGAAGTTCTCCGCCCGCGTGCGCATACCGCCATCCAGCAGAATGATTGCCAATGCCAGACTGCCGATGACATAGACAGTATCGATATTGTCGAAAGCGATACCGCCGGGACCTTCTTCGCCGGCGAGCATGCCGACGATAAGGAAAACCAGCAGTAAGGGAATACCCAGTCGGGAGGACATTGAACTGGCCAGAATGCTGATACACAGCAACCCGGCACAGATCACAAACAGAGTATTCATTACTTCCATTCGTCGATATTCCTGGAGGCGGAAGGGAAAAGGAGCTCCGATCTTATCATTTCTGGCCGCCGGCGAATGGATGTGCTGATTTTTCAAGAAGAATTTTACCGATAGTAGAGATGCCCCGGATGGATAGTTAAACTGGTATCTTTCTTCAGGCGGGACATCCCATGACCGCGGCGCTGGCCTTGTTGTACAAACTGATGCCGCTCTATGTCACGGTCGGGCTGGGCTGGTTGGCCGGTCGCTTTCTGCAGGCCAGCGGTAGCCATATCGCTGGGATCATGATGTATATCGTCACCCCGTCGGTGGTGTTTTCCGGGGTAATGAATACGCCGCTGTCGCCCGAAGTCATCCTCTTGCCTTTCCTCACGCTGGGATTGTGCACGCTGATTGGCTGTGCCCATCTGGTCGTGGCCCGGCGTTGGATCGGCGATGCCAGTGCCAGTCTCATTCCGCTGGCCGTCGGTACCGGCAACACCGGGTATCTCGGGGTGCCGGTGGCGCTGCTGCTATTCGGCGAACAAGGCCTGAGTATCTACATCCTGTGTATGCTTGGTACTACCCTGTACGAGAGTTCAGTCGGCTTCTATCTGGCGGCGCGGGGTCTTTACGGCGTGCGCGACTGTCTGGTCAAGATGGCACGTCTGCCTTCGCTGTATGCATTCTTTTTTGCGGTGATGCTCAACCTGGGTGGCATTGGCATACCGGATATCTTCGAACCGTTGTTCGACAATCTGCGAGGAGCCTACAGTATCTTCGGCATGATGCTCATTGGCATGAGTATCCTCAGTTTTCGCGGATTAGCCGGCAATCTGCGTTTCACGGCGCTGGCCTTTTTCGGCAAATTCGTGATCTGGCCGCTGGTTGCGCTGCTGTTCTGGTGGCTGGATAGCCATGGGCCGCAGATTTATGGCATCGAGGTCTATCAGGCGATATTCTTGATTTCCATCACGCCGATTGCCGCCAACACTGTCGTGATTGCCACTGTGCTCAATCTGGCCCCGGCTCAGGTCGCCGGCAGCGCGCTACTGAGCACGGTGGTAGCGCTGTTCTATATTCCGCTGATGATCGCGCTGTTCATTGGCGCCTGACCGGAGGTTTGCTGCGCAAGGGGTCGAGCAGTGCCGATAACCCGTTGTGGTCGATCTCCTGCATCAGTTCCAGCAAGCGTCCGACTTCACCCTTGGGAAAACCCTCGCGGGCGAACCAGTTGAGGTAATGACCCGGCAGGTCAGCGATAAGCCGCCCCTTGTATTTGCCGAAGGGCATTTCACGGATTACCAGCAGCTTCAGGTCTTCGGGTTGCATGATCAGGGCTCCGATATCGAATTGCGCCGAGTATAACCGCTGGCGACGTGCAGGGCGGAACAGGGATATCTCTGAAAAAGCTGTGGTTCTGAGCGCTTCACGGGTTGTAACTTGCGAACAACCCGCTACAATAGCGCGGCCCTCATCAGCAGGGCACGCTATGGTGACCCTGTCGGTCCCCTCGCAACGATTCACCGTGAACCCGGTCAGGCCTGGAAGGGAGCAGCCGCAGCGGTTATATCGTGTGCCGGGGTGTGGCTGGCAGGGTTGCCACCCATAGTGCTCCGTTTTACTTCTCCCCCTTTTTTCCTGTTTTCTCCCCAGCCTGGTTTCTGATTTCGGTCTATTCCGTCCGCTTGTTCGTTGGCAGTGCGTTATCAATATAAGTGGCAAGGTGAGCGAATTCTGGCTAATGTCTCATGTGTAATTTATCGATAACAATAAAAAGGTTTACAGCATGGATATGAAGCTCACCAAGGCCGGCGCTCCCGCGCGTGGTTTGTTTTGCCTGATCGTTTCTTCGGTACTGCTGGCCGGCTGTCTGGGCGGCTCCGGTTCGAATTCGGATAAGGTTGCTTCCCCTGGCCCGGGCAGTCCGAGCATGCCGGATCTGGATGAGGAGCGCATTCTGCCGATCATCTTCGTCCACGGAACAGCAGGTTCCGCCTCCCAGTATCAGACTCAGGCCATGCGTTTTGCCAGCAACGGCTATCCGGAAGATCATATTGTCGCGTTTGAATACAGTACTGCGTCCCAGGCTGAGGTGGGCAAGGCGTTGACGGGTGGCCTGAGCGGCGATCTGGACCTCTTTGTCGATCAGGTGCTGAGTGATTTCGACGCGGATCAAGTTTATCTGGCGTGTCACTCCCTGGGTACTGCTGTGTGCGGCTACTATCTGACCGCGCCGACCCGTGAAGCCAAGGTGGCGGGTTATGTGGCCATCGATGGAGCGACCGGCGAGAATTGTCCGGGTAACTCGAACTGCATGGGTTTGTTTGTCGATGAAGATGACACTCTTGGCGAGGTCAATGCCTACGTTTCTGATGAAACCCACGTGCAAGCGGCCACCTCGGAAGCTTCTTTTGCCGCGCAGTTTGAATTCTTTACCGGCGTCGAGCCGGCGCGGACCGAGATCCTGCCACAAGCCGATGACGTTGAAACTGCCGGCCGAGCGGTCTATTTCCCTGCCAATACCGGTGCGGCGGGCACGACCCTGCGGGTGTGGCAAGTGGACCCGGGCACCGGCGAACGCCTGCAGGCAACGCCCATGGAAACCTTTGGTATTGCCGCAGACGGAAACTGGGGGCCGGTGATGCTGGATCCGACAGCGCATTATGAATTCAGTCTGCTGCGGCCGGGGCGCGCAGAGCACCATTTCTACCGTCAGCCATTGATTCGCAACAGTACCCTGGTGCGACTGAATACCTCTCCTGAAGGCTCGGCCATCGAAACCAACACCCAGGTCAGTGTTGATCATGCCGCGCTGGTCATTACCCGGGACATGGAGTGGTGGGCTGATCGCGGTGCAGATAACGATGTACTGGAGATCGCCACCAGCAGTCTGCTCTGGCCCGATCAGCCTGCGGTGAATATCCTCGAGCCGGCCATCGGCAGCGGCAACATCGGTATTCACGTGCATGATGACCAGGCCACGCCGGCGCTGACGACCGGTGATCCGCTGCCGTACTTTCCGGAGCAGCCTTTCCAGTGGGGCGTGGATGTGTACATGCCAGCCAGCACGCCAGCCGATGGCACCATCTCGGTGACCAGCACGCCGCGGGGTGATACGAATCGCCGCCAGACGCTCAATGTGCCGAATCTTGCCTCCTCGGCACACCGTATTTCATTGATCTTCAACGACTACATTCAGGACTGATCCAGTCGCGCGGGCTTCGCTGGTCTGGAGCGCCTAACTGCGTCCCGGCCAGGGGAGTCCGCGCCGGCCGCGATGGGGAACGACCTCCGCGAGAGGCGTTTTCACGCGCCGATCCGATGGTTGGCAACCGGCGTGCATCTCGCATTCAACGGGTCCTTTGGGGTACAGTAGCGGCTTGCAAATGACACCGGACAGCAGCCCTCGATGAGTTACCAGGTATTAGCCCGCAAATGGCGTCCGCGCCTGTTCCGTGAAATGGTCGGCCAGACCCACGTGCTGCAGGCGCTGATCAATGCGCTGGATAATGATCGGCTGCACCATGCCTATCTGTTCACCGGGACGCGCGGGGTCGGCAAGACCACCATCGCGCGGATTCTCGCCAAATGTCTAAACTGCGAGGCTGGTGTCAGCTCGGAGCCTTGTGGTGTCTGTTCAGCCTGTAGGGAAATCGACGAAGGTCGCTTTGTCGATCTGATCGAGGTCGATGCGGCCAGCCGTACCAAGGTTGAAGACACCCGCGAGCTGCTGGACAACGTGCAGTACGCACCGTCCCGCGGACGCTACAAGGTCTACCTGATCGACGAAGTGCACATGCTTTCCAGTCACAGCTTCAATGCTTTGTTGAAGACGCTGGAAGAGCCGCCAGCCCACGTGAAGTTTCTGCTGGCGACCACCGATCCGCAGAAGCTGCCGGTTACCATCCTGTCCCGCTGTCTGCAGTTCTCCCTGAAGAACATGCTGCCGGAAAAGGTTGTCGAGCATCTGCGGCATGTGCTGGCAGAAGAACAGATCCCGTTTGATGATGAATCGCTGTGGTTGCTCGGCCGCGCGGCTGATGGCTCCATGCGTGATGGCCTGAGCCTGACCGACCAAGCCATCGCGTTCGGCAATGGCCAGCTGCAGGCAGGCGAAGTGCGCAGCATGCTCGGCACCATTGATCATGGTCAGGTATTCGGCTTGCTCAACGCACTGGCGACGGGGGATGCGCGTGGTCTGCTGGCCGCGGTTGCCGAGCTGGCCGAGCAGGGCGCCGATTTTGCCGGTGTGCTGGCCGAATTGATTTCCACATTGCAGCGGGTGGCTATTGCCCAGGTGCTGCCGGACGCTGCGGATAACAGTCTCGGTGATCAGGAGCGCGTGCTGGAGTTGGCGGGGCGTATCAGCGCCGAAGACGTGCAACTGTTCTATCAGCTGGCATTGCATGGGCGACGTGATCTGCCGCTGGCGCCTGATCCGCGCGGCGGCTTCGAGATGGCCCTGTTGCGCATGCTCGCGTTCCGCCCCGGCACCTTGCAGCACACTGGAACCGTAGCGCCGGCAGGGGTGGTGCCCAGTCCGCCGGTTGCCCAGCCTGCGCCGACGCCGGAACCGGAGTCGGGAAAGTCTTCAGGGATCAGCCAGGCCGAGGCTGATTCCAACGCCTCCAGGCCGACCGCGCCAGCAGCGCCGGCGGCTGCACACCCTGCTGTGGTTGCCACGCCGAAGACGGCGCCTCCAGTGGCCGCGCCCACATCGCCTGCTGCTGAGGTGGTCGCTCAAGCTGAAGTGATGGCTGAACCAGAGCCGCAGCCTGAATCTGTTTCTGCCCCCGCCGCTCCCGTGGCAGCGACTGTGCCGCAGTCACCGCGCTCCGATACGTCAGTGAAAACGGTTTCGGATGAACCGCCCGAGTGGCTGCAAGGCCCGCCGATGGACGACAGTTTTGATCCGGAGGGTGGTGATGATGATGATGTGGATGTCAGTCAGTATCTGGGCGATTGGCAGCCCGCGGAGGACAGCGTGGCAGCCGCGTCTGCGGCAGCGGATGATGATGTCAGCGATCTGCCGCCTGCCACCGGTATCGCCGCACGCTGGTTGGAGGTATATCCGCAGCTTGGCGTGGCTGGCCTGACTCAGAGCATTGCCGCCCACTGCCAGCTGATGGCTGTCGAGGATGCCGTCTGGCAGTTGCATCTGGACCCGGGCCACAGCGCGCTGTACAACGAAAACCATAGGTTGCGTCTGGAGAAGGCGATTGTCGCGCTGGAAGGGCAGCCGATCACGCTGACCGTCAGCGTGCAGGCGCCGACTCAGGAAACCCCTGCTGTGGCTGCAGCTCGGCGACGGGTGGCGCGACAGAAGGAAGCGGAACAGAGTATTCAGGGCGACCCGCTGGTGCAGGCGCTGATCAATGACTTTGCGGCGCAGATCTGTGATGACAGCATCCGCCCGCTTGATGCTTGAACAATCTTGTGAGGATACAACCATGATGAAAGGTGGCATGGCAGGCCTGATGAAGCAGGCTCAGCAGATGCAGGAGAAAATGCAGAAGATGCAGGAAGAGCTGGCCAACGCCGAGGTTACCGGGCAATCCGGTGCCGGGCTGGTGTCGGTGGTCATGACCGGCCGTCATGATGTGCGCCGCGTCGCTATCGATGACAGCCTGATGAGCGAAGACAAGGACGTGCTGGAAGACCTGATCGCCGCTGCATTCAATGATGCTGTGCGCAAGCTGGAACAACAGAACCAGGAAAAGATGGCTGGCATGACTGCCGGCATGAACCTGCCTGACGGTTTCAAGATGCCGTTCTGATCGGAGTAGTCCATACCGGTATGAGTTTCAGTCCCCTGATTCGCCAATTGATTGATGCGCTGCGCGGGTTGCCCGGTGTCGGGCCGAAGACCGCCCAGCGCATGGCTTTGAACCTGCTCGAGCGCGATCGTGACGTGGCCCGGCATCTGGCGCATGTGCTGGAATCGGCGATGGACGGTGTCGGCTATTGCAGCCGTTGCCGGACATTGAGCGAGACCGACATCTGTGAGCTGTGTGACGACCCGCGGCGTGATGACGGTCTGTTGTGTGTACTGCAGAGCCCGGCGGACGTCTGGGCGGTCGAAATGGCCGGCAGTTTCCGCGGCCGTTATTTCGTGCTCAAGGGGCACCTGTCGCCCATTGATGGGCTGGGGCCGGACGAGATCGGTATTCCTGCGTTGCTGGAGCGGGTGGAAGGGAGTGCGGTAAGTGAGGTGATTCTCGCGACCAACCCGACGGTGGAGGGTGAGGCGACGGCGCATTACATTGCCGGTCTGCTCAAGCCGCTGGGCATCAAGGTGTCACGGATTGCCCATGGCGTTCCGCTGGGCGGTGAGCTGGAGTTCATCGATGGCGGCACTCTGGCACATGCACTGGCAGGGCGGACGCTGATCGGCTGATTGAACTGCGCCTGTCGCGGCGCTAGGTGCCTCCACTTGTAGGAGGCGCGACTCGCGGCGAAGCGCCCTCCTACAGAAGACCGGATACCCCGTCCTGTTACATCCTCAGTTGCCGTTTGCGGCGTCCTGGCGATTGAGTTCGCTGATGATGCGCTCATAGGCTTCGCAGGCACCATGATGACTGCGAGTCGGGTCGCGCTCTTGAAGTGCCTTCAACTGCTCGTGCAGTCGGGCGGCCTTGTCCGGGTTGCCGGCGGCGATACGGTTGATGGTGACGGCTGTTTCTTCGGCCTTCTTCAAGGCTTCTTCCGGCGTGCATACAACGGTCTGGGCCGAAGCGGTGGCGGCGCAGCCCAGCAGGGCGGCAATAATCAGGGGGGAGCGCAGTTTCATCGTTTACCTCGTCAAACCCGCAAAGGGTATAAAGGCCTCTATCTTAGACCTTCGCCCGGCATCCTCCAAGCGTCTTGGCCTGGCTGCGTCACCCTGAAGCAGGCGTCGAGCGGTCAACCCTGATCGGCAGCCGCCTCACGCAACAGCTCTGGGGGTACATCCCGGCGATGCGTCAGACTGGTATCGCCGGTCTCGGGATGGAATACGATCAGCACTTCACCGCGCTCGATCAGCCGCCGCAGCCGCTCGACGCGCTGCGACAGGGTGTCGTCATAGCCATTATCGGTGCCGTCGCGGGTGACGAAGTCTTCCAGCATGCGCTGAAGAATCTCGGGGTCGAGCAGGGTATGGGGTATCAGCATGGTGTCTACTTCCCGGATGACTGTCTGATGGTCCTCAATGATACACTGCCGGCTTTGCTGATTCGCCACGGTTCCGATGATTACTGACCCTCTGTTCTATCTTTGTGCGATTCCTGCGGTGTTGCTGTATGGCATCGCCAAGGGCGGCTTTGGCGGCAATATTGCCATCCTGTCGGTGCCGCTGATGTCGCTGGTCATGCCGCCGCAACAGGCGGCCGCCATTCTACTGCCGATTCTGTGCACCATGGACCTGGTGGCGCTGCGCACCTTCCGTGGCCGCTGGAGCCTGCCCAACCTGCGCATCATCATTCCCGCTGCGCTCCTGGGGACGCTGCTGGCCTGGTGGAGCTTCCGCTGGATGAGTGATGGGCATATCCGCCTGATGGTCGGGGTGATTGCGGTGGTGTTCACCTTGAATATCTGGTTGCGCAAAGGGGAGCCGCCCGTGCGCGGGGTCAGCGCCTGGCGCGGGGGGGTCTGGGGTGCCGTTGCCGGCTTTACCAGTTTCGGCATTCATGCTGGTGGGCCGCCGATCAATATCTATCTGTTACCGCAGAAGATGGAAAAGACCATATTGATGGGCACCATCGCGGTGTTCTTTGCCGTCGTCAACCTGGCCAAGGTGCCGGCATACATCCAGCTTGGGCAGTTTGATAGCGGCAAGCTGCTGACCGCCCTGATATTGCTGCCGCTGGCGCCCATCGGCATCCGCATGGGTTTCTGGTTACTGCAGCGCAGCAACCAGGAGCTGATCTACCGGCTGTGCTACCTCTTCCTGTTTTTCACTGGTTGCAAGCTGCTGTATGACGGCATCCGCATGCTGTGGTTCTGAACGCGCGAAACCTCACTGCCCACGAATCAGCTGGCGTAGCAGAAAGCGGCTGGGGTGGACCGCTTCGGCAACATCACGGGGCAGCGGCAGTGGCTCGTTGCCGATCCAGGCGGCAATCAGTTCTCCGCTCAGGGGGCAACTGATCAGGCCGCGGGACCCGTGTGCAGCGTTGATATACAGCCCTGGGTACCAGGTAGCCGGAGCCTGCGGTTTTTTTGAAGCATCCTTGCCCAGCACGGCATAGTCAACAGCGAAGGCCTGCGCGTCGGTCAGCGGGCCGATCAGCGGCAGATAATCCGGTGAGGTACAGCGTAGCGACGCGCGTGCAGCCAAGGCTGCCGGGTCATGTATGTTCGGCTGCAGTGCGTCGTTCAGCGCTGGTGAAAGCTTGTTCAGCAACTGCAGGTTTTCGATGTTTTCCTCGGCGCTGGGCTGATTATCCAGACGATCAAAACGGAAACTCGCCCCCAGGTGATGCTCGCCATCACGGGCAGGCGAGATATAGCCTTCGGCGCAGAGGACTGTTTGCAGCTGCTGGCTTTGAGCGGTGGCTGGTAAATGAGTGATCTGTCCGCGGATGGACTTGAGCGGCAGGTGGTTGCTCTGATGGAATCGTCGACTGTCTGCCGCGCTGCAAATGACCGCCACGGCGGCATTTGCCAGTGACTGACCCTGGTCATCCAGGGCATGCCACTGATCATCACGCTGCTCAAGCTGCAGGGCTTCGCGGTTGGTCTGCAGGCGGATATTCGGGTGTTGCAACAGTGCCTGGCACAGGCTTGGCGGATTGACCCAGCCTGCTGAAGGGAAGAACAGCCCAGGCCGCAGTATATCCAGCCCGGCAATCTCACTGGCCTGCTCGGCGCTGACGCTATGCAGGAAGCTGTGTGGGTAGGGGTGTTCGGCCAGCGCCTGCTGCCGTTGGTGCTCTTTCTGATCTGTGCTCAGTTGCAGGACGCCACAGGCGGCCCAGGTACTGTCGGATTGAGCCAGGATCTCATGCAGAAGACGCAGACAATAGGCATAGCTGGTTTGCACGAAGCGTGACAGCAGTGTCTGATGCGGGGACAGCTTGCAGTAGATAATGCCCTGGGCGTTGCCGGATGCCTCCGCTGCCGGGGTAGCGTGGCGCTCTATCACGGTAACCTGCCAACCGCGCCGTGCCAGCGCGAAGGCGGTGCTGCAGCCGGCCAACCCGGAGCCAATGACCAGGGCAGTGCGCTCGTTGTTGGCCGGCGCGGCAGGACGCCGATACCAGGGTGCGCTCCACTCCCTATCCGGAATTGCCTCCATCAGCCCGGCCAGCATCTCACGCTTGCGGCCAAACCCTTTTACCTTGCTCATGGTGAAACCGGCGGCCTGCAATCCACGGCGCACATCGCCAACGCTGGTAAAGGTTGCCACCGTGGCGTTCGAGGATGACAGGCGGGCCATCTGTTGGTAAAGCGCCGGTTGCCACATGTCGGGGTTTTTCGATGGGGCGAAGCCGTCGAGGAACCAGGCGTCGACACTGGCATCCAGTTGCGGCAGGGTGTCCAGCAGGTCGCCGATTAACAGCGTCAGAGTAATGCGCCCATTCGCCAGGGAAAACTGCTGCCAACCCGGGGCCAGATCGCCATATTGGGCCAACAACTGATCGGCCCAGGGCTGCAGTTCGGGCCATAGCGCGAGAGAACGCTGCATGTCATCGGGGGTAAGCGGGTATTTTTCGCTGCTGACAAAATGCATATGCGCGTGAGCGGGGGCCAGCTCATCCCATAATTGCCAGGCACAGAGAAAGTTCAGGGCGGTGCCGAAACCGGTTTCGCCGATGCAGAAGCGGGCGTTTTCGGGAAGAGCGGGCCAGCGCTGGGGAAGTTTGTTGTGATGCAGAAACACATGACGGGTTTCTTCCAGCCCTGATTCCCGGGAGAAATACACATCGCCGAAATGGGTGGAAAAAGGTTGACCATCATCGGACCAGCTCAACTCTGCAAAGGATGGTGAGGATTTCACGATAGCTCCGGCACAAACAGAAGCCGGGGATTGTATCGCGAAACAGTCTTCACCCCATATTGGGCAGAATCAGCAGCAGCCAGGTGGCGAGAAAAACCAGAGCAACACTGGGCAATTTGCCCCGAATATCGAATTTCATAACAATTACCTTTTATTTTTGTGTGCGCGGGCTGCCTTGTAAGCAGCTCCGCTGTTCGCGTCGGGTAAGACGCCCAACCAGTGTATGTGCGCGATCGGGTGAACCGCAATGATCTGAGCAAAAGGATTCTGACTTCCTTCCTTCATGGTAGATCAGCTGAGACGCACTGTTAGACCAATTGGCTACATGTAACTTGCCGCTAGTTGCGGTGGGTCTGGCCAGTAATGTACCTGCGCGGCGCTGTTCAGCATTGCTGCCGAGCCCTACAATAAAGGCTTCCTGTCTCCTTCCTCTTTCCGAGAACTACTTATGCACGTGGCATCCGGTCGCTGGTTGTACGGATTTCTGTTGGCTTTGACGACAACGACTCTATGGGGTGTTCTGCCCATCATGCTCAAGGAAGTACTGAATGGCATGGATGCCTTCACTGTGTCCTGGTATCGCATGCTGTCATCCGGCTTGGTGCTGCTCCTGTGGCTGGCACTACGTCGGCGCTTGCCGTCGATAAGAGCGTTGTCCCCGCGTAACCGTTGGCTGGTAGTGGTCTCGGTGCTCGGCTTAGCGTTCAACTACGTGCTCTATGTGCTGGCACTGGACAGGCTGACGCCTGGCACCATGCAGTTGATGATCCAGATAGCGCCGATCATGCTGATGTTGGGCAGTATGCTGGTGTTCAAGGAGCGCTTCGGTATTGGCCAGCTACTCGGGCTGGCGGTTCTGATACTTGGCTTCGGATTATTCTTCAATCAGCGGTTGGTGGAACTGTTCACCCAGCTGAGCGACTACACCGTGGGCATTCTGATCACCCTGGCTGCGGCCTTCGCCTGGGCCTTGTATGGTCTGGCACAGAAGCAACTGCTGACCATCTGGTCGTCGGTCACCATCATGATGGTGATCTACCTGTCGTGCGCCGTACTGTTGACGCCATTGGCCACGCCCATGCAGATACTGCAGTTGAGTGAGCTGCAGCGTTGGTTGCTATTGGGCTGCTGCCTGAACACGCTGGTGGCCTACGGCGCATTCGCCGAGGCGTTGGTGCACTGGGAGGCCTCTCGGGTCAGTGCCACTGTCGCAGCAACGCCGCTGTTCACCTTTGCCATGGTTGCGCTGGGTTCGATGCTGTGGCCGGCGTTCATCAAGCCCGAGCTGCTGAATAATCTCGCTTATCTCGGGGCGCTGCTGGTGGTCTCGGGCTCGGCATTGATTGCTCTGGCGCCCAGCGTTCTGCAGCAACTGAAGAATCGTCGACTGCGGCGGTTGACCGTCAGTCCGCCGCTGGAATAAGGAGAGCGGGATATACGCCTTATGGTTTGGGTGCCTGGTTGCCGAGCATGGTTTCTGGTCGTACAGCCTGATCGAACGCCTGCTCATCAAGGTAACCCAGTGCCAGTGTTGCCTGGCGCAGCGAAGTGCCGTCGGCATAGGCCTTCTTGGCAATCTCGGCGGCTTTGTCATAGCCAATGACCGGATTCAGCGCAGTGACCAGCATCAGGCTGTTGTCCAGATGTTCGCGCATACGCTGGGTATCCGGTTGCATTCCGTCCACGCAATGAGTACGGAAACTGTCGCAGCCATCGGTCAACAGGCGTATTGATTGCAGCAGGGTGTGAATGATCACCGGTTTGAACACGTTCAGCTGCAGTTGCCCGTAACTGGCAGCCATGCTCAAAGTCACATCGTTGCCGAGAACCTGGCAGGCAATCATCGACAACGCCTCGCACTGGGTTGGATTGACCTTGCCGGGCATGATCGAGCTGCCCGGCTCATTCGCCGGCAGGCGTACTTCGGCAAAGCCGGCGCGCGGACCGCTGCCCAGCAGGCGCAGGTCGTTGGCCAGCTTCATCAGTGTGACGGCCAGCTGCTTGCAGGCGCCATGCAGTTGCACCAGAGGTTCGTGACCGCTCAGGGCGGCGAATTTATTGGCAGCACTGGTGAAGGGCAGCCCGCTGAGCTGCGCGACTTCTGCTGCCAGCACCTCGGCAAAGCGGGGCGGGGCATTCAAGCCAGTGCCGACCGCGGTGCCGCCCTGAGCCAAGGCCAGCACCTCGGGCAGCGCCTGTTTCACGGCGTGGATGCCCATATCCAGTTGAGCCACAAAGGCCGACAGCTCCTGGCCGAAAGTCACTGGGGTCGCATCCATCAGATGGGTGCGGCCAATCTTGATCAGGTCGGCATGACGGCGTGCCTGTTCATCCAGACTGCCGCGCAAGGCACACACCGCTGGTAACAGCTGCTGGCGAACCTGCGTCGCAGCAGCCACATGCATGGCGCTGGGAAAGGTGTCGTTGGAGCTTTGCGAGCGATTGACGTGATCATTGGGATGCACCGGCTCTTTGCTTCCGCGTGGCTTGCCGGCCAGCTCATTGGCGCGATTGGCGATCACCTCGTTGATATTCATATTGCTCTGGGTGCCGCTGCCGGTCTGCCATACGGAGAGCGGGAAGTGCTCGTCCAGTTGGCCGGAAATCACTTCATCTGCGGCCCGGCTGATCAGCTCTGCCACTGACTTATCCAGATTGCCCAGCTGCTGATTGGTGTGTGCTGCGGCTTTCTTGATCAGCGCGAGGGCCTGTACCACCGCGAGTGGGATGCGCTCCTCGCCGATGGCGAAATTCTGCAACGAGCGTTGGGTCTGGGCACCCCAGTAACGGTCTTCTGCCACTTCGATATCGCCCATGCTGTCCGACTCAGTACGTGTGTTCATGATTGCTCCTATTATCTGGAGAATAGCTATCTGACCTGCCAGTATAGGTTCTCGTTCAACCATCGGAGTCGCCCCGCCCATGCGCTTACTACCGGGCCTTATACTGTGTTGTCTTTTCATGGTGCCGCTGGCCAATGCCGACGAGGCTTCACACCGAGCCAGTGCCGAGCGTTTTCTCAAGCTGGCCAATGCCGAAGGCATGACCGCGCCTATTTATACGCAGGTCGAACAACTGCTGACGGCTCGCTTCTCGCAGATGGGTGGCTCGATGCAGCACGAGTCGATTCTGCGTAACTATCATCAGCAGGCACGGACGTTGTTGGATGCGCAGCTCAGCTGGGAGGCGATGCGCGGCGAGCTGGCGGATCTGTATCTGCCGGTATTCAGTGAAGAAGAATTCGAGCAGCTGGCGGCGTTCTATAGTTCACCGGCGGGTAGCAAGCTGATGCAGCATCTGCCGGAGCTTACCCGTAACTCCATGGCTATCACTCAGGAGCGTGTCGAGCAGCATATCTCGCCGAAACTGGAGCAGTTACTGGAGGCAATGGCGACTGAAGTCGAGGAGCGGCAGACGAAGGCGCGTTGAGCATCATTGCCGCTCCTGAAAACGAGTGCGGCTGACCTGCACCTGTCGAGCCGGATACAATGTGCCCATCAAACAAGGAGATAAACCCATGACCACTACCCAGGCCGCCCTTGAGCAGGCACTGCAAAGTCTTGCCCCAACCCATCTGGATCTGCTCAACGAAAGTCATATGCACAACGTACCACCGGGCTCTGAATCGCACTTCAAGCTGGTCATCGTCAGTGATGAGTTCCAGGGTCTGAATGCGGTCAAGCGTCATCAGGCGGTCTATCGTACGCTGGGTGACCTGATGCAGCAGATTCATGCTCTGGCCTTGCACACCTATTCGCCTGCCGAATGGCAGGCCAGCGGCCTGGCGCCGAGTTCACCCGACTGCATGGGTGGCAGCAAAGCCGATCAATAATATTGATTCGGCATGCCGATAATCTGCATGCCCGAATCCTGTCATCTTTGTTAAACTTGCGCTCCCCAAAGTGCGCCCTTTACGTGGGCGATTACCGAAAAGAGAGGCTGCATGTCCAATATTGTCGTGGTGGCGCTGTACAAGTTCGTCACCCTGGAAGATTTCGAAGCCCTGCGGCAGCCGCTGCATGACACTATGATGGAACATGGCGTCAAGGGCACCTTGCTGCTGGCGTTGGAAGGTATCAACGGCACGGTCGCCGGGTCTCGCGTCGGCACAGCAGCACTGCTCGAATGGCTGCGCAGTGACCCGCGGCTGAGCGATCTGGACTGGAAGGAGTCGCGCTGTGACGAGATGCCCTTCTACCGCACCAAGGTCAAGCTGAAGAAGGAAATCGTCACCATCGGCGTACCCGGTATCAGCCCCAACGAGAAGGTGGGCACCTACGTCGAGCCGAAGGACTGGAATGATCTGATCAGCGACCCGGAAGTGTTGTTGATCGATACGCGCAACGATTACGAAGTGTCGATCGGCACCTTCGATGGCGCGATCGACCCGCAGACCAAATCCTTCCGCGAGTTTCCCGACTACGTGCGTGAGCAGTTCGATCCGCAGAAGCACAAGAAGGTCGCCATGTTCTGTACCGGCGGCATTCGTTGTGAAAAAGCTTCGAGTTTCATGCTCAAGGAAGGTTTTGATGAGGTCTATCATCTCAAGGGCGGCATTCTGAAGTATTTCGAGGAAGTGCCAGCTGAGCAGAGCAAGTGGGACGGTGAGTGCTTCGTGTTTGATAACCGGGTAACCGTGCGGCATGACCTGGCCCCAGGCTCCTTCGACCAGTGCCACGCCTGCCGTCATCCGGTATCTGCCGAGGATATGGCGTCACCGGAATATGCAGAAGGCATCAGTTGTCCGCATTGTTACGCCAGTCTGCCGGAAAAAACCCGCCGCCGAGCTGAAGAGCGTCAGCGTCAGGTGCAGTTGGCCAAATTGCGAAATCAGCCGCATCCGATCGGTCTGCCGCAAGAGCTGGCAACACCTAACGCAAAATAGCCCCAACTCCAAAAGGCCCCCCCATGCGCCAGCGCCTGATCTATGTGATGGACCCGATGTGTTCATGGTGCTGGGGGTTTTCCCCGGTCATCGATTCAATCCAGCTTGCGTTCCCGCAACTGCCATTGCACCTGGTTGCCGGCGGGCTGCGTCCGGGCGTTATCGACCCGATGCAGGACGCTGCGCGGCGTGCACTGGCAGAGCATTGGCAAGCAGTGCGCGAAGCCAGCGGTCAGCCGCTATTGACGCCGGAGGCTTTGCCCGCCAACTTCATCTACAACACTGAACCGGCCTGCCGCGCGATTGTGGTGGCGCGGGAGTTGAACGCTGAGCGGGTGTGGTTATTGGTCAAGGCCATACAGCATGCTTTCTATGCTCAGGCGACCGATGTCACACAAGGTTCGGCACTGCTCGAACTGGCAGAGCAGGCAGGATACAACCGACAGGAATTCCATCAGGCCTTCGTCGCCGAAGCTGCTCACTCAGCGGTCAAGGCTGATTTTGCATGGGCTGGTGATTTGGGTATCAGAGGCTTTCCGACCTTGCTCGCCGAGCGTGACGGTATGCTGGCTTTGCTGTCCAACGGGTATCAATCCGCAGACGATATTCTGCCGTTGTTGACGCGTTGGGTGAAGGCGGGGGAGGCGGTCACGGACAAGGTGACACGGGACAGCTGAATTGCCGATCACCGGCCTTGCCCTAGGGGCGAGGACCGGCGATCGGCAGGCGTAGTCGCGCCGAGCTCAGATCAATGGCGCGGATCAAGCAGAGCAGGGCGGGCCTTTTCTTCCGGGGCCTGGAACAGCAGATACAGCTGGGTCAGTACATCGGGGATATGGTCGAGCATGTCCTGGACCATCTCTTCGTCTTTGGCGATGTCGGCGAATTCGGGCTGGTCTTCAAACAGACCGGAGCCGACCATGATCGGCAGTAACAGCTCGCTGACGGTTTCCTCATCCTGGGAAAACCAGTCATCTTCACGCATGAACACGCCTTCGAGAAAGCCGACACACCAGCTGCGCAGGTCGGACAGGTCCGGCTCGTCGCCCAGGGTCAGTTCGCACGGTGGTTCAAGCTCTTCATCACTGGCCAGAATACGCTCGATCAACGCCTTGAGTTCACGCAGGGTGTTCTCGATATCGGCTTTCTGAGCGTCGTCGGTGTATTTAGGATCTTCGGCGAAGAGTTCGAACATCCACTCCTGTTCCGGGACCTCGGCAGGGCTGATGGACAGGGCCGTCAGGAACCCATGCCCGGCAAGATAATCGAGAGCTTCATCATGCAGATCATCAGCATCGAGAAATTGCTGCAAGCGCTCGAGTTGGTCGGCGAAGGACATGGCACACCTCATCATGGATAATGGTCAGCATTGTACGCACCTGGCCGGGTTTATGCCAAAGCATTGGTCTTTGTGGCACGGCTCACAGCGGATTTCAAGGCTTCCACGGCTTGCGCTGATATAATCAGTCTTTTTCTGCAGGTCGATATCGGCCGCCCGAATGCAATAATGCAAGGAGAATCATGCGCGAGCAAGCCTTACAGCGGCTACGGGACATATTCGGTTACGGCGAATTTCGCGGGCACCAGGCGGACATTATCGACCAGGTAGCCCGTGGTGGTGACGCCCTGGTGTTGATGCCGACCGGTGGTGGCAAGTCGCTGTGCTATCAGATTCCGGGATTGTTGCGCGATGGGCTCACCGTGGTGGTGTCGCCGCTGATTGCCTTGATGGATGATCAGGTCGCCACGCTCAACGAACTGGGATTGCGAGCGGCGGCGCTGAACTCCACGCTGGACGAGGCAAACCGGCGTGATATTGCCCATCGGTTGAGCCGCGGTGAGCTGGATTTCCTCTATCTTGCACCGGAGCGCCTGCTCAAACCGCGCACCCTGCACTTTCTGCAAAGCCTGAACATTGCCCTGTTTGCGATCGACGAGGCGCATTGCGTATCCCAGTGGGGGCATGACTTCCGCCCCGAATACCTGCAGATGGGGCAACTCGCCGAGCTTTTCCCCGGTGTGCCGCGTATGGCGTTGACCGCCACGGCAGACGAGCGTACCCGCGAGGAAATCGCCCAGCGCCTCAGATTGGAAGAGGCGGCGCGTTTCGTCTCCGGATTCGATCGACCGAACATTTTCTATCGCATCGTTCCCAAGGACCGGCCACGCCAACAGTTGCAGGCATTTCTCAAGGGGCAGCGCGGCAACGCCGGGATCGTCTACTGCCTGTCGCGAAAAAAGGTCGAGGATACCGCGCAGTGGCTCAGTGAGCAGGGCTGGCCGGCGCTGCCTTATCACGCGGGCCTGTCCGCCGAACTACGGGCCAGCAACCAGCGGCGCTTTCTCAACGAGGAAGGCCTGATCATGGTGGCGACCATTGCCTTCGGGATGGGCATCGACAAATCCAATGTGCGTTTTGTCGCGCACCTGGATCTGCCGAAAAGCATTGAGGCCTACTATCAGGAAACTGGTCGCGCCGGCCGCGATGGACTTCCCGCGGATGCTTGGATGGCCTATGGGCTTCAAGATCTGTTGATGCTCAATCAGTTTTTGGCCAACTCCGATGGCGATGAGCGGCACAAGCGCATCGAGCGGCATAAGCTCGATGCCATGCTGGCGCTCTGTGAAATAACGACCTGCCGACGACAATCGTTGCTGGGCTATTTTGGCGATATCCTTGATGACCCCTGCGGCAACTGTGACAACTGTCAGGAGCCCGTTGCTACCTGGGATGGCAGCGAGGCGGCGCGGATGGCTTTGTCCACCGTTTACCGCAGCGGCCAGCGGTACGGGGTGGGGCATCTGGTGGACATCCTACTGGGTCGTGATAACGAGAAGATCCGTACTGCGGGTCATCAGCACCTGTCGACCTATGGCATCGGTAAGAAACTGAGCGAACAGGACTGGCGCTCGGTGTTCCGCCAGCTGATTGCCCGTGGTCTGGTGGAAATCGACCTGGACGGCTTTGGCAGTCTGCGGCTGTCTGCCAGCTGCCGTCCGCTACTGCGCGGTGAGGAATCCCTGGCACTGCGTAAGGATGTGTCGCGCTCGACCAGTGCGCCAGCCAGATCCGGCGACAAGCCCGTGATTCCCGACGCCGACAAACCACTGTGGGAAAACCTGCGTGCGTTGCGCAAGCGCTTGGCTGAGGCCCATGGCGTGCCGCCCTATGTGGTGTTCGCCGATTCGACACTGGTCGATATGTTGCGTCAGCGACCGACCACATTGCAGGACATGTCATTGGTCAGTGGTATCGGCGCTCACAAATTGGAGCGTTACGGGGCGGACTTCCTCCAGGTGATGCTGGAAGAGAGTGGTGCTGCGGCAGCGGCGCCGGTGCATCAGGCACATGAGGTCCAGGCCTTGGCCCTGGCCGGTATGGAAGCACAGCAGATTGCCCAGCAGACCGGCCTGCCGATCAGGCAGGTCTATCAGAAGCTGGCTCAGGCGATCAGTACCGGACAGTTGGAACTGCATCAGGCGATCGATCTGCCGCCGGGTCATCTGAATCGTATCCAGGATCTCTTTCTCAACGAAGCAGAGGAAGACCTGCCCGGCGTGCGTGCGGTTGCAAAGGAATTGGACGAGCCGGTGGAGGAAGGCGTGTTGCACTGCATCCGCGCGGCGTTGGTGCTGGAGATCAGCGGCTGAGATCGGAGCGCCATTCGCGGGCAAGCCCGCTCCCACAAGATCGACGAGCTAGTGTGCTACTTGTCGACTCTTGTGGAAGCGCAGTGTATCTGGCCTCGCATCAGAACGTCTGCCCCAGATTCATGTACAGCGCGCGCTCGCCTTCCTGATTGGCGCCGATGCCGAGAAACACCGGGCCAAGGAAGGTATCCATGCCCAACAGAATACTGCTGGCGCCCATATAACCGGTATCCAGCGCGTCCTCACCCTTGTTATAAACCCGGCCGTACTCCAGCGTGCCACCCAGATAGATCGGCATGGTCAGAGGCGTGCTGCCAGGGTTCAGCTGCCGGTAATAAATCACTCGCGCCAGATTGTAGTTCTGGCCGGCCAGACCATTCTGCCGGAAACCGGAAAACTCGCCCGGGCCGCCGAGGATGAAGCTGCTCTGGGCCACGCTCACCTCGCTGTCGGTGCGTCCGATGAGCGTGCCCAGCTGGAAGCTGTGTGGTCCGGTGGCAAACGCCCAGTTGGCTCTGAGTTCCAGCTGTTGATAGCGCTCGTCCGCCCCCAGATCCGGCTCGGACTGACGCCAGAGTATGCGCGCAGCATCGCCGGAGCGAGGGAAGTTGACGTTATCCAGGGTGTCGCGATCGATCTGCAACGAATAGAAGGCCTCGTCGAATTTGAGGGTGGGCTGTTCTGGGTCACCCACGCGGATTTCGGATTCACCCCAATAACGCGACAGGCCGAAACGCACCTCACCGTTATTGGCAATCTGACGACCGATATTCAGGCCCGCGCCGTAGCGCTGCTGGCGGTAATCGGCCACTGGATCGTTATCCAGAATCACCTCGACATTGCGCGCTTCGGCATCGACAAAGGGCGCGACGAAATAACGTGAGCCGTAATCCAGCGGTTGATAGAACTCGCTGTACAGCTGCTGATGCTCGCCCAGCTGCAGGCGCGTGAGCCATTCGGCGCCCAACGGGTTGACGCCGTTGACGCGGAAGCTGGCGCCGATGGTGAACTGGCTGCCGCCCTCGAAATCATCCACCAGATTCAATCCCAGGCGCAGATAGTCGGTGCCGGTCTCCCGTCCGCTGGTGCGAATCAGCAGCGTGTTCTGATCTTCCTCATGCAGGATTTCATAATTGACCTGGCTGAAATAATCGGTGCCGTAGATGGTGCCCATGTCCTTGGCCAGATGCTCGGTATTCAGCGGCTCACCGAGCTGCTGGCGTACCATGCTGCGCACTACCTGGTCGTCCACCTTGCCGCTGTTGATAACGCGGATTTCATGAATGATCGGTTGGCGGTGTGGGCGATTGCTCGCCAGGTTGCCGCCCGGTTGCTGCAGGCTGGTCGGGCGCGCAAAGGCATTCAGTGCGGTCGATTGCAGCAGACTCTGCTCACCGGCGGCAATGGCCTGATCGGCTTCGGAAAAACTGTTGAAAGCAATACTGCCCAATTCGGGGTGCAACAGCATGTCCTGCTCGGTCAGGGTGGCCAGTTGTTCCTGGGTGTTGTTGCGGGTCAGCAGCGTGGTGGTCTGGTCCATGATGTCGAGAATGCTGTGCATGTCGCTGGCCGGTTTCAGCGGGGTGGCGATATCCACCACAATGACTCTGTCCACGCCCATTTTCCGGGCCACATCCACCGGCAGGTTCTTCGACAACACGCCATCTACCAGCATGCGCCCATCGACCATCACCGGAGCGAAGAAGCCAGGCAGGCCGATGCTGGCACGAATCGCCTGGGGCAAGTGACCGCTCTTGAATACTATGGCATCGCCAGTGGCAATATCGGTCGCCACGGCGCGGAAGGGAATCGGCAGGCGGTCGAAGTCATCGATGTCATTGGTATGCACCAGCAGGCTTTCCAGTATCAGTCCGAGATTCTGGCCCTGCAGTATGCCCAGTGGAAAGTTGAGCTTGCCTTCCTTGAATGACAATCGCTGCTTGACCAGAAAATCCCGGTCATCCTGCTTGCGGCGGTAGGGGATATCTTCGCGCAGCGGTGAGTCGCTCATCGCCGCCGGCCAGTCCGTCTCCAGGGCAATCTTTTCCAGTTCGTCAGCGCTGTAACCGGCGGCATACAGGCCGCCGATGACCGCGCCCATGCTGGTGCCCGCAATCGCATGGATGGGGATGTTCATTGCCTCGATCTGTTTTAGTACCCCGATGTGGGCCAGGCCTCGGGCGCCGCCACCGGACAATACCAGCCCGGTACGCGGTTCGGCGGAGGCGTTGGTCTGTGCGGCAGCCAGCGGCGTGAGTAGCGTAAGCAGGAGGAGGAAAAGACATCTGAGCATGGCAAAAGCCTGACTATTGAGCAAAGGGACCGATCGGCTGAACATTGTATACGAGGCCGAAGTGCAAGCGGCAGTGTTCCTTGGATCGACGACCTGTCATCTGCCGGTAACACAACGGTCATCAGGTATTCACTTCGTGGGGCTAGGTTGGCAGCAGTTACTGCGAGGGGAGAGGCGAATGAGCCAGGCAGAGGACTTTTCGGCGGTCGGGAAGCAGCGGGTACGCACTATCTGGATTTCCGATGTGCATCTGGGAACACGCGATTGTCAGGCTGAGAAGCTGGCAGGCTTTCTCAAAGAGTACGAATGCGATCAGCTGTATCTGGTTGGCGATATCATCGACGGCTGGCGGCTGCGCAAAAGCATGTACTGGCCTCAGTCGCACACCAACGTGGTGCGCCGCATCCTGACCATGAGCAAGCGCGGCACGCGGGTGATCTATGTCACCGGTAATCACGACGAGTTCCTGCGCCGTTACGCCACGCTGAATATCGGCAACATTCTGCTGGTGGACGAAGCTGAGCATACAACGGCTGATGGCAGAAAGCTGTTGGTCATTCACGGCGACCAGTTTGATGTGATCACCCGCTGCCACCGCTGGTTGGCTTTTCTGGGTGACCACGCCTATGGATTCAGCCTGCGACTCAACCGTTGGCTCAACTATTGGCGCAGTCGCTGCGGTTATGGCTACTGGTCGTTATCCGCCTACCTGAAACAGCGAGTGAAGAAAGCCGTCAACTTCATCAGCGAATTTGAGGGAGCATTGGCCCACGAGTGTCACAAACGTGGCTTTCAGGGCGTAGTATGCGGGCATATCCACCATGCGGAAATTCGTGAGGTTGACGGCATCAGCTATCACAACTGTGGTGACTGGGTGGAGTCCTGCACAGCGCTGATCGAGCATTGGGACGGCAGCATTGAACAGTACTCCTGGGCCGAGCCCCTTGCCGCCGACGAGCCGGCGCAGGAGGCGGTGCTGCTGCCGACCAGTTCAGCGGCACCTTAGATGATCACCTTGTCGCGCAGCTTGCGGGCCGCCAGCTCCAGTGAGCGGACAATCTCTTCCTTGTCGTAGTTGCGAATGCCGCTGGTATCCAGATACATGGAGAAGCCAGGCATTTCGTGCTCGACAAAGGTCGGCGCGGCACCCAGATCACGGCGCAACCCCACTACCTGATAGATCTGTACCGGTCGACCGAAGCCCTTGACCTCGATGCGGCCTTTGTCATGGCACATGATCAGGTCCTTGATCAGCGACCAGGTTTCATGGGGGATCAGGATTTCACCGGCTTCGGCAGCACTTTCCAGGCGGCTGGCGAGGTTCACTTCGCGGCCGATGATGGTGTAGTCCATACGCATGTCGGCGCCGAAGTTGCCTACTGTGCAATAGCCGGTACTCAAGCCCATGCGAATTTCCAGCGGCCGGGTAATGCCTTGACTGCGCCATTGCTGCCGTAAGACCTTCATGTGTTTACGCATGGCAATAGCCATGGAGACTGCTGCCTCGGCGTCCTGTTTGGCTCCCCGGCTGACCGGGTCACCGAAGAACACCATGACGCTGTCACCAATGAATTTGTCGATGGTACCGCCGTATTGCAGGGCGATACGGGACATTTCGTTGAGATAATTGTTCAGCAGGTCGGTGAGCGCTTCCGCTTCCATTTCCTCGGCCAGCTCGGTAAAGCCGCGGATATCCGAGAAGAACACCGTCAGCTTCTTGCGGCGGGTCTCCAGTGTAACTCGCTGATTGCCGGAGAAAATCGACTCCCATACCTGTGGTGAAAGATATTTGGCCAGATCGCTGGCCAACTCGGCGGTCTTGGACTGTTCGGCGCTGATCAGTTGTTGCGCATGCTCAAGATGCCGACCCTGACGATAGACGAAGGCGGCGATGATGACAGTGAAGGTGCCGCCGCTGGCCAGACTACAGAAGGCCAGCAACTGACTGCTGACGAACTGTGGGTCGGGTGAGAGGATAGCTGCCGAGAGCATGCACCCAGCCAGCGTCAGCAGGCCCGCAGCGGCCAGGTACAGCGGTCCGCCGATGATGATGCTGGCGAAGCTGATCAGCATCAGAAAGACCAGGCTCGGAATCATGCTGAACTGACACAGGGTGATGAAGACACCGGTGTGTATTGCATCCAGTGCGAGCAGGCTCAGCCGCACCGTGCGCGCACCGGTCTTGCGTAGACACTCGGATACCAGGCGGATCAGATGAGGATAGAGCAGGGTATAGGCAATGACGCCAGCGGTCAGGGTGGTCAGCCCCTGTTCATAGGCGATGGCGGAAAAGACGATGCTGACGCAGAGGTAGGTGATGACCCTGGAGTAGTAACCCTCCAATGGAGGTCGTACGGGTTGTATGCGGGCTTGCAGCGTCATGATCAGTCTTTCCCTGTCCTGATGGTCCGGTATGCCAGACCGATCATAGTATGCAAGACCGCCGCTGGAAAGCTCAGGCGTACATGGACTGGCGTGGGCGGGCAAAAATCCGCCTCAGCATGGGCTCGAAGAAGCTCAGGGGTTCGGTTGGGTAATCCGGATCGAAGGCTGGCGCATCGTACAGCGAGCAAAACTCGGCGGTGCGCTGGTACAAGGGATGATCCTTGAACTGCTCGCGCAGATGCCGATCCATTCCCAGGTGATGGAAAAAGTAATAACCCTGGAAGACGCCGTGCTTTTCCACCATCCACAGGTTCTCTTCCGAGACGAAGGGTTTGAGCATGGCTGCAGCGATATCCGGATGGTTGTAACTGCCCAGCGTGTCGCCGATATCGTGGAGCAGGGCGCAGATGACGTACTCTTCGTCACGCCCATCGCGGTGCGCGCGGGTCGCCGTCTGCAGGGAATGTTGCAGGCGATCAATGGGAAAGCCGCCGAAGTCACCGTCGAGCAGCTTGAGGTGGGTCAGGATACGATCAGGCAATTGCTTGGCAAAAGGTCGAAAGTGACCGGCGATGAGACTCCAGTCCTCGGCAGTGCCTTCCTGTATGGCGCGGAAGGTGGCGCGTTGTTCGCTCATGGCAAATCTCCTGTAATTATCGTTATACGCCGGATGCTACACCGCGTATGGCGGCGCAACTGTCGGCGGTTCGACAATCTGCCTACAGGTCAGAAGCGAATTCGCCCGGTAAGCATATCCCTGAACATTACCCAGTCGCCGAGGAAGCTGTAGAGCGGGTATTTGAAGGTGGCAGGCCGGTTCTTCTCGAAGAAGAAATGCCCGATCCAGGCGAAGCCGTAGCCCGCCACCGGTATGGCTAATAACCACCAGGCGTTGCCACTGATAATCGCCCAGAGCAGGATCAGCAGCACCAGGCTACTGCCGACGTAATGCAGGCGTCGACTGGTGTCATTGCTGTGCTCGCTGAGATAGAACGGATAGAACTCGGCAAACGAGCGGAATTCGCGAATCTGATGGGAGGTTTCGGGGGTGGCCATGACGCTCTCCTTGTTGTTTTCGCTGACTGCTACCCTGGGGTGCCGGCAGCGGCCGAATGCTGGGCCGGTTTTGTTATGATCTGGCACTCACCTATTTTTGGAGTCTGATGATAATGGACGCACTGACCGCATTGCACAACCGGGTTTCCATGCCCCGATTGGCCGGGCCGGCCCCCACCAGGGAGCAACAGGAGGCGCTGTTCCAGGCTGCACTGCGTGCTCCGGACCATGCTCGGTTGCGGCCATGGCGTTTTCTGGTGCTTGAAGGTCAGGGGCTGGAACGCCTGGGCGAGCTGTTTGCCGCTGCCGCCCTGGCCAGGACCGGCGATCCGAACGCGGTCGATGTATTGCGCGCCCCCAGCCTGCCGCAGCGGGCGCCGATGATCATCATCGCCATCAGCAGCCCCGTTGCGCATCCCAAGGTTCCGGAAATCGAGCAGGATATGTCTTGCGCTGTTGCCGTCGGCAACATGTTGGTCGCCGCTCATGCGCTGGGATTGGGTGCGGTATGGCGCACCGGTGAGCCGGCCTACGACCCATTGATCAGGGACGGGCTGGGACTGCAGGCGCACGAAAAGATCGTTGCCTACCTGTATGTCGGTCAGTCAATGACACCCGACAGGGTGGCGCCGGAACTGGTGTCACGTGACTTCTTCCGGCGCTGGCCGGAGAGTTGATCGGGGCTGGGAAGGTGAATGTGGGCGCTCAGACCGCCTGAGTCATTCAGGCTGAAAGCGAGTGTGCCGCCATGCCGTGCGACCGCGCGGCGAGCGATGGCCAGCCCCAGGCCGTGACCGCTGTCCGCGGGCTGGCCGGGCACACGAGCAAAAGGCTCGCCGAGTCGTGGGAGCCATTCTACAGGTACGCCGGGGCCTTCGTCGGTCACCCGAATGTCGCAGCCCTGTGCAGTAGCTGACAGTTCGATGCTGATCAGCCCATCGCCGGGTGAAAAACGCAGGGCATTGCGCAGCAGATTATCGATGGCGCTGGCCAACTGATCCGGCCAGCCGTTAAGGGTGCAACCGGTCGCGCCCTGTATCTCCAGGCGTTGCTGGCCGGCGGCGAAGCGCGCATCTTCGACGATGTCATCGATCAATCGGTCCAGATCAACCACTTCCGACGGGACGCTCTGGGCATCCAGGCGGCTGAGCGTGAGAATATCGTCGATCAGGCTGTCCAGCCGGCTGCATTCGCGGTCCAGTCGTGTCCACAAGGGATCATCCGACGCCAACCCCTGTTTGCTGCCCAGCGCCAACCCGATGCGCAGTCGCGCCAGCGGGGAGCGCAGTTCATGGGAAATATCGCGCATCAACTGGTTCTGACTGTCGAGCAGGCTCTGCACACGGTTACCCATACTGCGAAAACGTCGTGACAGGTCGCCGATCTCATCGCGGCGTGAGCCAATATCTGCCAGGGTCTGGTCATCAAACCGTCCCTGGGCCAGGTCCTGGGCTGCTACGCCGAGCTTTCTCAGCGGCCCGGTCAGATAGCGGCTGAGCAGTAGGCTCACCAGTGCCAGCAGCAGCATGGCGATGCTGATATTGGTGATCATCGCGAAGGGTGTGTGCCGCCAGCGAAACAACTCGGTGGAAGGGACATGCAGCAACAGTTGATATTGCGCCTGTTCGGAGCTCCAGGCCAGCTGGAACAGCCGCCCGTGACGGGTGCGTTCCGGCCCGCTCTGGTCCGGTGTGTCAAAACGGGGAAGGGTGGGCAGGGTGCCGTCAATCAGGCGTTGACCCTGTGCGTCAAACAATTGCGCGCGCAAGCGGTGCTGTTTGCGCTGATCTTCCAGCCACAGCTGAGCCGCATCAGGGCTTTGCTGTTCATACACAGTGACCAGCTGTTCGCTGAAATCACGTAATTTGGGATGAAACTGCAGGAGCATCCAGTCCTGTTGCAAAGCGCGGCTGATCAGAAAGCCCGAGCCACCCACCAGCAGGGTGGCGAGCCAGAGAACGGCAAAGACCTTCCAGAACAGCCGCATGCGTATCAGTTGGCGTCAGACGAGCGGGAGTCGTCGCGTTTGTCGCCTCTGCGGTCTTTGCGATCCTGCATGTGCTGTTTCATCTTCTCGCGTTTCTCTTCGCGCATTTCCTGCATTTTCTCGCGCTGTTCATCGTTGAGAATGGCATCTACCTTCTCCTTCTTCTCTTCATGCAGCGCTTTCATCTTTTCGAACTGTTCTTCATGCACGCTGCGCATCTGCTCTTTCTGCTCAGCGGTCAGCTCCAGCTCGGTGGCCATCCGGTCCATATGCTTGTCATGGTACTTTTCCATGTCCTGGTCATTGCCGGGCATGGCGAGTGCCGCGCAGGATACAGCGCTGGTGAAGGCGAACAGGCCTGCAATCAATGTCTTTTTCATGGGGTATCTCCTGGTTTACATATGACCGGGTGTCCGGCCACTGGTACCCAGTCTAGCTGCCGGGTTGTCAGCCAGGGAGGTTGGTTGGTAAAGGCAATGTAAAGCCAGTAAGGCTTTCTCAGCTGTACAGATAGCCGCGCCCGCGGACCGACTGGATGCGCGGGCGCCCATCAGCATGGGGACCCAGCTTGCGTCGAAGATTGCTCATATGCATGTCCAGACTGCGGTCATGGGGGCCGAGCGGTTTGCCCAGGGCCTGACGCGACAGGTTCTGGCGGTCGATCAACTGGCCGGGGCGTTCCAGCAGTTCGCGCAGGATCAGCGCTTCGGTCTGGGTCAGCGTCATGAGCTCGTCGTTCTGCCAGACCATCAGACTGCCGGTGTCCATACGCAGGTCGCCCAGTTCCAGGGACTGACTGTCGGTTGCCGGCGCAGCGCGGCGTAGCAGTGCGCGCAGTCGGGCTACCAGTTCACGTGGGTCGCAGGGCTTGGCGAGATAGTCATCCGCACCCAGCTCCAGGCCGAGAATGCGGTCTACCGGCTCGCCGCGCGCACTGAGCATAAGCAGCGGGGTGTTGCAGGTATGACGCAGGGCCCGCAGCACTTCCAGGCCATTCATGCCGGGTAGCATCATGTCCAGCACTATGGCCTCGTAACTGCCTTCACGGGCGGCTTCGAGCCCGGCGGCGCCGTCATGCACGCTGGTCAGGAGGAAACCTTCGGCCGCCAGCCAGGAGCCCAGCAGTTCGCAGAGCTCCTGGTCGTCGTCGATCATCAAGATGGTCTGATTCAATTGGTCCACTCGTTGCGTTTGCGACGACCACCGAGCTGAGCCAGCAACCAGCCCAGTATCAGGCTGCCGGCAACTGTCGCCCCGCCGACGATGAACCATTTGCGTTGCTCTTCCGCCTGGTTGGTGTCGGCAACCTTTTCCATGACTGACAAGCGATCACGCAAGGCAAGGTTCTGTCTGCTCAGTTGCTCGACTTCGGCATGATCGGCGGTATTCGCCAGCTCGTCGGCCAGACGCTGCCGCTCGGCTTCCACCTTGGCCAGCTCGGCTTGCAGGGTGCCGACGTCCTGTTCGACAACAGCGGCCTCCTGTTCAGGTGGGGTGTCCGCTTGTTGGGCCTGGGATGACAGCGGCAGCAGCAGAAGGGCGAGCGGCAATATGAGGGTGCGGAAAGGCATTCGGGGCTCTCCTCGTCAGGCGGGCAGGACGCGTTTGAATGGTTTTACCAGAACCTGACTGTACACCCCGGCGGCAATATAAGGGTCGCTGTCGGCCCAGGCACGGGCATCTTCCAGAGAGGCAAATTCAGCGACCACCAGGCTGCCGGTGAAGCCGGCGCTACCGGGATCATTCGAATCAATGGCCGGATGTGGACCTGCCAGCACCAACCGCCCGGCATCCTGCAATTGATGAAGGCGGGCGAGGTGTTCGGGACGAGCTGCCAGCCGAGCGTCGAGTGTGCCCGGAGCGTCGCTGGCAATGATGGCGTATAACATGTCGGTTCCTTAGATAGGATGGCTTTGGGTGGTAAACAATGCAGTAAGTTATGTCATCGGTTAGGCATTGTCAGCGTCCAGACGGCATAATAGCCAAATTCTTTCAGTCGATGGGCCAGGAGTCACCTTGTTAGCGGATCTGCACATGCACAGTACAGCCTCGGACGGCGCCCTTGGGCCTGCGGAGCTGATGGCGCGTGCAGCAGCGGCTGGGATCGATCTGGTGGCGTTGACCGACCACGATTGTGTCGATGGGCTGGCTGAAGCGCAACAGGCTGCGCTGGCCCATGGTATGCAGTGGGTCAGCGGCATAGAGCTGTCCGCGCAGTGGCAGGGCCACACCATTCATATCCTCGGTTACGGTTTCGACATGCAGTCTCCGGCTTTTCTTGAAGCATTGGCCGCAGTGCGTGATGGGCGCTGGCAGCGTGCCGAACAGATCGCCACCCGGCTGGCCGCCAAGCGCATGCCCGGCGCGCTGGAAGGTGCGCTGGCAGTGCAGCAGGCGACCGGCAGTGATCCGAGCAGTCCCCCAGCGCGTCCGCATTTTGCCGACTGGATGGTGCAGGCCGGGCATGTTCGCGACCGCGCTGAAGCCTTCCGCAAATGGCTGGGGGCGGGCAAGCTGGGCGATATCAAACAACATTGGCCGGAATTGGAGCAGGCAGTGGAGCAGCTGCGTGCTGCCGGCGGTATGGCGGTGATAGCGCATCCCTGGCATTACGGTTTTACCCGATCTCGCATCCGCCGCCTGCTACGCGATTTTGCCCAGGCCGGTGGACGCGGTATCGAGGTATCCAACGGCAAGCAGGCACCTGAACAGGTAGCAGTGCTGGCGCGGATGAGTGTTGAATTTGGTTTTCTGGCCAGTTGTGGCAGCGATTTCCATCATCCGGATTCGCCGTGGATGGCGCTGGGTAAAATGACGCCCTTGCCCGCTGCTTGCACGCCGGTATGGCATGATGCGGGGTTCACTGGCAGCGGCGACGCTGCTTGCGATATAGCGGCAACAGATTCTAGACTGCCGGAAAGCCGAACGAGAATGCAGCCGTGAGCCAATATTTCGAGATTCACCCGGACAATCCGCAATCGCGCCTGATCAGTCAGGCGGCGGAAATTGTGCGCGCCGGTGGAGTGATCGCCTATCCGACCGACTCGGCCTACGCGCTGGGCTGTCATCTCGGCGACAAGGGCGCGCTGGAACGTATTCGTCGTCTGCGTCAGCTGGACGACAAACACAATTTCACGCTGGTCTGTCGTGATCTGTCGGAGCTGGGCGTCTACGCCAAGGTCGACAACGCGACCTTCCGGCTGTTGAAGGGCAATACGCCGGGGCCCTATACCTTCATTCTGCATGCCACCAGTGAAGTGCCCAGACGCTTGCTGCATCCCAAGCGTCGCACCATCGGCCTGCGTATTCCCGATCACCAGATCACCCTGGCGCTGCTTGAAGAGTTGGGCGAACCGTTGATGAGTGTGACGCTGCAGATGCCTGGCGACAGTCTGCCACTGACTGATCCTGAGGATATTCGCGAACGCTTGGATAAACACGTCGATCTGATCATCGACAGCGGCGCCTGTACCATCGAACCGACTACCGTGGTCGCGCTGCTCAACGGCGAAACCGAAGTACGCCGCATCGGCCGGGGCGACCCGGAGCCTTTCGGCGTCAGCCGTGAATGACATAATAACTATCCCACTGCCAACATGACGTATCACCAGACAATCAGGAGTTACCTTTGAGTTCCGTTGAATCCCAGCGCCGGGTCGTATCGGGCATGCGCCCCACCGGCCGCCTGCATCTAGGTCATTATCATGGCGTGCTCAAGAACTGGGTAAAGCTGCAGCACGAGTATGAGTGCTTCTTCTTTGCAGCCGACTGGCACGCTTTGACCACCCTGTACGAGACGCCGCAGGATATCGAACAGAACGTCTGGGATATGATGATCGACTGGTTGGCGGCTGGTGTCAGTGGTACCTCCGCGACCCTGTTCATCCAGTCGCAGGTGCCCGAACACGCCGAGCTGAATCTGCTGCTGTCCATGTCCACGCCGCTGAGCTGGCTGGAGCGGGTGCCGACCTATAAGGATCAGCAGGAAAAACTGCGCGATCTGGATCTGGCCACCTACGGCTTCCTGGGCTATCCGCTGCTGATGAGTGCGGACATTCTCATCTACCGTGCCGGCCTGGTACCGGTGGGCGCAGATCAGTTGTCCCATGTGGAAATCACCCGTGAGCTGGCGCGCCGCTTCAACCATCTGTATGGCAAGGAGGCCGGCTTTGAAGACAAGGCGCGCTCCGCTATCCAGAAGATGGGCAAGAAAGCCGCGAAGCTGTACAGCAACCTGCGTACCGCCTATCAGGAAAAAGGCGATGCCGAGGCGCTGGACACCGCCCGTGCATTGCTGCAAGAGCAGCAGAACATCACGCTGGGTGACAAGGAACGGTTATTCGGTTACCTCGAAGGCGGCGGCAAGGTGATTCTGCCCGAGCCCCAGGCATTGCTGACACCCGCTTCGAAAATGCCCGGCCTGGATGGACAGAAGATGTCCAAGTCCTACGGCAACACTATCACCCTGCGCGATACCAGTGATGAAGTCAGCGAGAAGGTCCGTCGCATGCCGACTGATCCGGCGCGTGTGCGTCGCACCGATCCAGGCGACCCGGATAAGTGTCCGGTATACCAGCTGCATCTGATCTACACCGACAAGGCGACCCATGACTGGGTGAATGAAGGATGCCGCAGCGCCGGTATCGGCTGCCTGGACTGTAAGAAGCCGGTTATCGACGCCATTTGCACCGAGTTGGCACCGATGCAGGCACGGGCTGTGGAGTATGAAAACAACCCGGATGCCGTGCGCCTGATCCTCACTGAAGGCGCCGAGCGGGCCCGTGATGCAGCGCGCGATACCCTGGCTGAAGTACGCCAGGCCATCGGCCTGAACTACCGTCGCGGCTGATGAGCGCCCGGGAACCAGAGCAGCTGGCGCAAAGCGAGCCGGTTGCTGAGTTGCCGGGCCCTTTGCAGCATGAATTGCCGCTGGCCATGGTCAATGGTCAGCCGGTTACCGAGATGCCTCAGGATCTGTACATTCCTCCCGAGGCGCTCGAAGTTTTTCTCGATACCTTCGAAGGCCCCCTCGATCTGCTGCTTTATCTGATCCGCCGGCAGAATCTCGATGTGCTCGATATTCCCGTTGCCGAAATCACCCGGCAGTACATGGGCTATGTCGAACTGATGAAGGTGGTGCGGCTGGAGCTCGCAGCGGAATACCTGGTCATGGCTGCCATGCTGGCGGAGATCAAGTCGCGCATGCTGCTGCCCCGTCAGGAGCACCAAGGTGATGATGAGGACGATCCGCGCGCTGAGCTGATTCGCCGGCTGCAGGAATATGAGCGCTTTCGCCAGGCGGCGGAGAATCTCGATGGTCTGCCACGGGTCGGGCGCGATATAGCCCTCGCGGCGGCAGCACCTCCGGCATTGGAAGCACGTGCAGCGCATCCGGATGTGAGCATGGATGAGTTGCTGCTGGCGCTTACCGACGTGCTGCGCCGCGCCGACATGTTTGAAAGTCATCAGGTCAGCCGGGAGGTGCTCTCTACCCGTGAGCGTATGGCCGATGTGCTGGAGCGTCTGAAGGGTGGGCAGTTCGTTCCCTTTATCAGCCTGTATCAGGTCAGTGAAGGCCGACTCGGTGTGGTGGTGACCTTCATGGCGGTTCTTGAACTGGTCAAGGAACAACTGATTGATCTGGTGCAGAGCGAGCCTCTTGCACCCATTCACGTCAAGGTGAAAAGCGATGTCACGACCACCGCTTGAACGGGTTCTCGAGGCGCTGTTGCAGGCCTCCGCCAAGCCATTGTCATTGGAGCGCATGCGTGAGTTGCTTGATGATGCTGCCCCCTCGCTGGATGAACTGCGCAAGGCGCTGTCGCGGTTGGCAGAAAACTGTGCGGATCGTTCGGTGGAGCTGCAGGAGGTAGCCAGCGGCTGGCGATTGCAGGTGCGCGGTGAATACGCGCCCTGGGTCAGTCGCCTTTGGGAGGAGCGCCCGGCGCGCTATTCCCGCGCACTGCTGGAAACCCTGTCGCTGATTGCCTACCGGCAACCCATCACCCGTGGCGAAATCGAGGATGTGCGTGGTGTGGCGGTCAGCAGTCAGATCGTCCGCACTCTGCTGGAGCGCGAATGGGTGCGGGTCGTGGGGCATCGAGAGGTGCCGGGGCGTCCGGCGATGTATGCCACTACCCGTCAATTTCTCGACTACTTCAATCTGCGTGGTCTGGCAGACCTGCCACCCTTGGCTGAACTGCGCGAGATAGGTGATGACTCGCCTGCGGTTGGGGCTGGTGAAGGTGATGGCGAAGCTGCTCCAGCCTGGCTGCCGGTGGCGCCGTTGACCCCCGATAAGGTCGGTGCGGGTGACTTCGGCGCCTTGCTGGACGAGCTCAATGCCATGGAAACTGACTTGAAGACCGACTTCGATGACCTCTTGCCGCCGTCTGTCGGTGATCTGGAGTCGGACGAAGATACTTGATGTTTTGTCTTTGTTGTTGACTGGCTGATATTCCAGGTCGGTGCTATTCTGCGCGACCAGATTCTCAAGAAATCATTTTCACCACACCGGGAGGTGCCACGCATGACTGATCAACCTACAAACCCAGATTCCCAATCTACAAACCCAGGTGACAGGGAAACTCCGGTCTCCGGGGAAAAACTGCAGAAAGTACTGGCCCGCATGGGGCTCGGCTCACGCCGCGAAGTCGAAGGCTGGATCGGCGCTGGGCGCGTCACCGTCAACGGTAAGGCGGCGCAGCTGGGTTGTCGGGTCGACAGCCTGGATCAGATCACAGTCGATGGCCGTCCGCTCAAGCGCGATCTGGCTACCGAAGTGGTGCGTCGCGTGCTGATCTACAACAAGCCCGAAGGCGAAGTCTGCACCCGTGACGATCCGGAAGGGCGGCCGACGGTGTTCGAGCAGTTGCCGCGCCTGAAACAGGGTCGCTGGGTCAACATCGGGCGTCTGGACATCAACACATCCGGTCTGCTGCTGTTCACCACCGATGGTGAACTGGCCAACCGACTGATGCATCCGTCCTGGCAGATGGACCGCGAATACGCGGTGCGGGTCATGGGTGAAGTCGATGAAAACATGATCGAGCGCCTGAAGACCGGTGTCATGCTCGATGATGGTCCCGCCAGGTTCACCGACGTGGTCAGTTCTGGTGGTGAGGGTATCAACCGCTGGTATCACGTCTGCCTGATGGAAGGCCGCAACCGCGAAGTGCGACGTCTGTGGGAATCCCAGGGCGTGCGTGTGAACCGCCTCAAGCGGGTTCGCTTCGGGCCGGTGTTTCTTGGTGCCGAGCTGCCGGTTGGCCGCTGGCGCGACATGAAACAGAACGAACTGGATATTCTCAGCGAAGAAGTGGGCCTGAAGCCGATACGCTTGCCGGAAGCCACGGTTGCCCAGAAGGAAAAGCAGAAGCGCCAGGCGCGCAAGCCCTCCATGCACCAGGCTCGCGTAGTACGCCAGAACAAGTTCAAGGGCAGCGACCGCACCCGCAAATAACGCCCCTGTCGCACGCACCTTGGTGGATCCCGGTTTCCTGGAGCCACTGAGGTGAATACTCCCGCGCCCGGTTTTTCCCGGTGCGCAGGGAGTTGGCGCAAGCTGCGCTGCCGCCACGAGTGGGTTCCTTGCTACAATCGTCGTCTTGTTTTCCATCGCCGATGATTTGACCAACCATGACCTCGATTTCCGACCCTTCGATTCAGGCTCAGCAACTGCGTGAGCAGATCGACCAGCACAACTACAACTACTACGTCCTCGACGAGCCTGCAGTGCCCGACGTGGAATATGATCGGTTGTTCAATCAGCTGAAGGTGCTCGAAGAGGCCAATCCCGACATCATCACGCCAGATTCGCCAACTCAGCGGGTCGGGGGCATGGCCTCGTCGGCGTTCGGTCAGGTACGTCATGACGTCCCCATGTTGAGCCTGGGCAATGCCTTCCAGGAAAGTGACATGCGCGACTTCGATAGCCGGGTACGCCGTGGGCTGGACCTGCCCCAGCCGGACCTGCTGGGTGGTGGCGCACAGATCGAATACTGCTGCGAACCGAAGCTGGATGGGTTGGCCATCAGTCTGCTGTATGAAAATGGCCTGCTGGTCCGTGGCGCGACTCGGGGCGATGGCACCACCGGTGAGGACATTACCGTCAACGTGCGCACCGTACGCAATATTCCACTGAAGCTGCGCGGGACCGACTGGCCCGCGGTGCTGGAAGTACGTGGCGAGGTCTACATGACCAAAGCCGGTTTCGAGCGGTTGAACGAAAGCGCCCGCGAGGCGGGCAGCAAGACTTTTGCCAACCCGCGAAACGCCGCCGCCGGCTCGCTACGCCAGCTCGATTCGAACATTACCGCTCAGCGCCCGCTGGAATTCTGCTGTTACGGTATCGGCCGTTTTGAAGGTGAGCTGCCCGATACGCAGGTTGGCATCCTGCATTGCCTGCGTGATTGGGGGCTGTTGATCAGTCGTGAGCTCAGGTTGGTAGAGGGTATCGATGGCTGCCTCGACTACTACCGCGACATCGGCGAGCGACGCAATAGCCTGCCTTACGAAATCGACGGGGTAGTCTTCAAGGTCAATAATCTTGGCTGGCAGCGTGAACTGGGTTTCCGTTCCCGTGAGCCGCGCTGGGCGATCGCGCACAAATTTCCGGCCAGTGAGGAAATGACCGAGCTGCTGGACGTCGAATTTCAGGTCGGACGCACAGGTGCAGTTACCCCGGTAGCACGGCTGAAACCGGTACAGGTTGCTGGCGTCACCGTGTCCAATGCGACTTTGCACAACATGGATGAAGTCCAGCGTCTGGGAGTGATGATCGGTGACACCGTGATCATTCGCCGGGCCGGTGACGTCATCCCGCAAGTGATGCAGGTGGTCATGGATTTGCGTCCGGCTGATGCTCGCGCGGTGCATATTCCAGAACAATGTCCGGTGTGCGGCTCGGCGGTGGAGCGTATTCAGCTGGTCAAGCGTGGGCGTGGCAAGCAGACCGTGACCGAAGGCGCAGCTTATCGCTGTGTCGGGCGACTGGCGTGCAAGGCGCAGTTGAAACAGGCGATCATGCATTTTGTATCTCGGCGGGCGCTGGATATCGATGGTCTCGGAGAGAAGATCATCGAGCAGCTGATCGATCGGGACATGATCGCCTCGCCAGCCGATCTGTACGCGCTGACCTACGAGCAGGTCATTACCCTGGAAGGTTTTGCGGAGGTGTCGACCAACAACCTGCTGCTGGCGATCCAGCACAGCAAGCCGGTGACGCTGGCGCGTTTCATTTATGCGCTCGGTATTCCTGATGTCGGAGAAGAAACTGCCAAGCTGCTGGCCCGCGCCTTGGGTCGGCTGGAGCGCATCAGTCAGGCGAAGGAAGAAATTCTGCAGTTCCTGCCGGAGATCGGTGCCGAAGTGGCCCATGAAATTACTGCGTTTTTTGCAGATGAACACAACCAGACGGTGATTCAGCAATTACTCGAACGGGGCGTGCAGCTGCAGGAGGAGGGCGGTCTGGCCCCGGAGTTTGCCGCAAGTGTCAGCTTGGGCGAGTTTCTCGCACGTCTGGAGATCCCCTCGGTTGCCGGCACAAGTGCTCAGCGGTTGGCCGACCGTTTCGGCAATCTGACTGCCATCATCGAGGCGGACTGGCTGGATCTCAAGCAGGTGGAAAGGCTGAATGAAAAGGCCATCAAGAGCTTGCGCGAGTATTTTCAGGATTCGGCACAGCGTCAGCGGGTACTGGCGATCGAGCAGCAGCTGCGGGACTTCGGCATGCATTGGGAGAGTCCCAGGGCGCAGGGTGCTGAGCTGCCGCTGAGCGGTGAGACCTGGGTACTGACCGGTACTCTGGAGCGCTTCTCGCGCGATGTGGCCAAGGACTATCTGGAAGGTCTCGGTGCCAAGGTGGCAGGCAGCGTCTCCGCCAAGACCCATTGTGTGGTGGCCGGGCCGGGCGCCGGCAGCAAGCTGGCAAAAGCGGAACAGTTGGGAGTGCAGGTGATGGACGAAGCCGCGCTGCTCGAGCTGCTTGCCAGTCACGGCATTGATCCATGAAACACGCCATTATTCTGGCCCCCATGGAGGGGCTGGTGGATGCCCCATTGCGCGATATCCTCACCCGTATCGGTGGTATAGATCGCTGCGTCAGCGAATTCATTCGGGTGACCGATGGCCCGCTGAATACCGGGACCATCCGACGTATCGTTCCGGAAAGTCTGCATGGCTGGAAAACTGCTGTAGGCGTGCCGGTCCATCCGCAGCTGCTGGGCTCAGACCCTGACTGGTTAGGGCATAACGCCGCGCTGCTGGCAGAGTTGGGTGCGCCGGCGGTGGACTTGAATTTCGGCTGTCCGGCCAAAACCGTCAACCGCCACCGCGGCGGTGCCACCCTGTTGCGGGAGCCGGACACCCTGTACCAGATCGTTGCTGCCGTGCGGGCGGCAACGCCTGCAGCGATTCCTGTCACAGCCAAGATGCGCTTGGGCTACAGCGATACCAGTCTGACGCTGGAATGCGCCAGTGCCCTGGCTGATGCAGGGGCGGCAGAGATTGCCGTGCACGCGCGCACCAAGGTGGAAGGCTACAAGCCGCCGGCGCACTGGGAATGGCTGGCCAGAGTGCGTGAGTCGGTGGCGGTACCGGTAGTTGCCAATGGGGATGTGGCCAGTCTGGATGACTATCAGGAGATTCGTCGGGTCAGTGGTTGTGAACAGGTCATGGTCGGTCGTGGCCTGGTTGCGCGCCCCGGCCTTGCGCGCTGTATCCAGGCTGCCGAGGAGGGGATAACTGCAGCTGACCTGAGCTGGGAAGAGCTGCAGCCCTGGTTGCTGGACTTCTATCAGCAGGTGCGTGAGCGAGTCGCTGATCGCCATGCTCCGGGTCGCTGCAAACAGTGGCTGGGGTTTCTAGCCCGGCATTATCCCCAGGCCCAGGCATTATTCGACGTAGTGCGCCGCCAGACCTGTGCTGAGACGCTGCAGGAAATGCTGGCGCAAGACTGGCAACCCTTGCCTGTGCAGCGGGCTGAACCCCGCCTGCAATTCAACGCAGTCGTTGAAGCCCTGTGATTGAGGGTTGATGCAAACGGGTATCCGCAGCGGGTTTGTGATCAGCTCCTCCGGTAAGCCCGGTTGAGCTTCTTCATGCCGCCGATCCAGCGATCGTAATTTTCCGCCTTGTTGCGGAAGTAGTTGAGCACCTCGGGATGCGGCAGGACCAGAAAGGTTTCTGCCTCGATGGCCTGCAGACATGCCTCGGCGACCGGTTCCGGTTCCAGCATGCCGTCGATGCTGGCAACGCCATCTTCGCGACCTTTGGTCATGGCCGAACGCACCGCCTGCGGGCAGAGCACCGATACCTTGATGCCGTTATCGCCATAGGTCAGTGCCAGCCATTCGGCCAGAGCCACCGCCGCGTGTTTGGTCACGGCATAGGGAGCAGAGCCCACCTGAGACAGCAGGCCCGCAGCGGAAGCGGTGTTGAGGAAGTAGCCCTCACCACGCTCGATCATCCGGGGAGCCAGATGTCTGGCTGCATACACATGGGCCATCACGTTGATATCCCATATCCGTTGCCAGTCATCGTTGGCGACTTCCGGGCCGCCCGGCAGCAGGATGCCGGCGTTGGAGCAGAACAGATCAATGGGGCCTTCCTGGGCTTCCACATCCTCAATCATGCTCTTGATGTCCTCTTCCAAGGCCACGTTGACCTTGCGGGCTATACCGCCAATGTGTTCCGCGGTCTCCCGTGCGCCCTGTTCATCCAGGTCTGCACAGATCACCCGTTTGGCGCCGGCTTGGGCAAACCGGATCGCCAGCGCTCGGCCGATGCCACCGGCTGCGCCGGTGACCACTACAATACGATTGTTGATATCCATCGTCAGTTTCCTTCCAGTGTTGTATGCAGGGCCTTAGCGGCCCTGTTTCTGGTTGTAGGATTTGACTTCGGCACGAGCCACCACGTTGTGATGAACTTCATCAGGGCCGTCTGCCAGGCGCAGCGTCCGCTGCTTGGTATACATGTCCGGCAGCGGGGACCATTGGCTGATGCCGGTGGCACCATGAATCTGGATAGCCTGATCGATGATGTTGCAGCACTTCTCGGGAACCATTGCCTTGGCCATGGAGACCCAGATGCGCGCTTCCTTGTTGCCCAGAACGTCCATGGCCTTGGCGGCTTTCAAGACGATCATGCGCATGGCTTCGATCTCGATACGGGCACGGGAAATGGTTTCCATGTTCTTGCCCAGATCAACAATGGAACGGCCGAAGGCTTCGCGGTTCTGGCCCCGTTCGATCATCAGGCTCAGCGCCTTTTCTGCGGCGCCGATGGAGCGCATGCAATGGTGGATACGGCCTGGCCCAAGGCGCAGCTGAGAAATCTCGAAACCGCGCCCTTCACCCCACAGGATGTTGTCCTTGGGGACACGGACGTTGTCCAGCCTGATGTGCATGTGGCCGTGTGGCGCATCGTCATGACCAAACACATTCATGGGGCCCAATATGGTCAGGCCGGGCGCGTCCATTGGCACCAGGATTTGCGACTGCTGGCGAAAGGGTTCTGCATCCGGGCTGGTTTTCACCATGCAGATCATGATCTTGCAGCGTGGGTCGCCGGCACCGGAAATATAATATTTTTCGCCGTTGATGACCCACTCATCACCTTCGAGCACAGCGCTGGTTGCGATATTGCGGGCATCGGAGGAGGCGACGTGCGGCTCGGTCATGCCGAAGCATGAGCGGATCTCACCATTCAGCAAGGGTTTGAGCCACTGCTCTTTCTGTTCTGGCGTGCCGACACGCTCGAGAACCTCCATATTGCCCGTATCCGGGGCGGAGCAGTTGAGGGTTTCGGAGGCCAGGGGGTTCTTGCCCAGCTCAACCGCGATATAGGCGTAATCCAGGTTGGACAGGCCTTCCCCGGTTTCGGCGTTAGGCAAAAAGAAATTCCAAAGCCCCGCTTCCTTGGCCTTTTTCTTGGCGCCTTCCAGCAGCTCCAACTGGCCCGGCGCGTAACTGAAACGTTCTGCACGGCCCTCACCCAGGCGGTTATATTCTTCCAGGATGGGATCAACATTGTCCCGGATATGCTGCTTGACGGCGTCCAGCAGGGGGCGGACTTTTTCCGACATGGTCAGATCATTGAGTTGATGAGCGTTGTTTGTGCTATCCACGGTTATCTCCTGAAAGTATGGGGGTTGGGATATTCGTACATTCATTTCGTATGCTTTGCCGATCGATTTTTCCGGTTCCGCCGCGGGGCAGGGGAGCAGACCAGAACCAGATACATTTCGGAATCTTGAAAGCAGCAAGGTGGTTGGCGAGTCCATGTCGCAACTCGGTTTCTGTTACATCCGCGTCGGGCAGAAGGTAGACCGCCGCACCGACGACTTCGCCCAGGCGTTCGTCCGGTATCGGAAAAACGCAGGCTTCGGCTATGCCTGGTTGGTGATGCAGTGCACCTTCCACCTCCAGACACGAAATGTTCTCGCCGCCCCGGATGATGATAGTTTTCTTCCGGTCAACGATATAAAAGAAGCCTTCATCGTCCATGCGGGCAAGATCGCCGGTGTAAAGCCAGCCATCCCGCAGGGTCGTGTCTGTGGCCTCTGGCTGGTTCAAATAGCAGCGCATGTTCGCCGGACTTTTGATGAGCAATTCGCCGACCTGGCCGGTGGGAACCTCGAGGCCCTGTTCATCGACGATCAGGGCTTCCTGCAGGGGCGGCGTCAGCTTGCCCGCGGTGTCCGGACGATCCAGATAGTCGGCGCCCGAGGCCACGATTCCCAGGCCGTTGGTTTCCGTCATGCCCCAACCGGAGGCGATCATGGCATGGGGGAAAGCTTGCGCCAGCAGGTTGACCTGGGCAGCGGGCCGCTTTGCGCCCCCGGCGACAATACCCGCCAGGGATGGTAGCTCCTGCCCCAGTCGTCGAGCGGCATCCATCAACTCGGCGGACTGGGTGGGCACACCGAGGAATCGGGTGATCTGTTCCGCATTGATCAGCTCCACTGCCAGCTCCGGGTCCCATTTGTACATCAGGACGATCTTGGCGCCGGTAGCCAGGCCTTGCAGAAATATCGAGTTGAGGGCCGTGACATGAAATAGGGGAGTAACAACCAGGGACGCTGTTTGTGGTGGCGGTGGCCCATCATCGACAGGGGTGATCAGTGGCTGCATTTCCTTGGCCATCATCAAGGAATAGATTGCTGAAATGGCGCCCCGATGAGTCAGAACGACGCCCTTTGGCGTGCCTGATGATCCAGACGAATAGAGCACCACAACGTCGTCGTCGGGGGCAAGATCAACCGTCGACCAGGTGACAGGCTCGGCTCGATCCTTGATCTGTTCATAATGCAGGGGACCTTGTGCATCCCGTACAGCCACCAGGGTGAGATTGTGAGTTTCCGCATGAGAAGCAACGGCTTCGTAGCGAGGTCCATCGGCAAATACCACCCTGGCCCCGCAATCCTTCAGGGCGAATCTCAGCTCGTCTGCGGACCACCAGGCATTCATGGGGACCGCAACGGCCCCCATGGAGGCGGCGGCCATGATCAGAACCAGCATCTCGGGGTAGTTGCGCATGGCAATCGCAACGCGATCTCCTGGAGCTACCTCAAGCTGTCCGGCCATGCCCTGCGCCAGCCGCTTCACCTCGTCGCAAAACTGGTCGTGGTTCCAGCGCTGATCCTCATAAACCAGCATATCCCGATCACCGTAGGCATCCGAGGATGTCTGTAGGAGCGCCCTCAGATTGGTCGGCGCGTTAGCAAAAACGGTATAGGTCGCGCCGTGGATACAGGCCTGTGTCAGAGCAAAGCGCGGGTCGGTGCCAGTGATATGTTCGACGGCAGCTTCAAGAGACATGCCGGAGCTGTCGGGCTCGTGATCGTTGTGATCCATTCTTATTATCCAGGTCATTGACAGAGAAACGTGCCTTCCTGACGCCCGTCAAGATCAACTTTGATGGCATCGCTGGAGTGGTCAAGCTACTGGGGCGTAGCCGTTATGTCTCCTGTTATTCACCCAATGAATAGCGCGTCAATGAGTACTTGACGCTGCGATGCATTCCGCTAGCCTGACAAGCGTCAGCTTTTCCTGAATGTCGCCATCAGGTATGGGGGGAGCTGCCAGGGCCGGCGGTTTTGGCGGCCTGAAGGCAGCCTCAGATGGAAGAGTTGATCGACAATAATAAAATGCGGAGAGCGCTTCATGAGTATCAAGTTGCTGAAGAATGCATTACGTACCGGCCTTTATGTTGCGGTCGTTCTGGCGATTGGGGGAGGTGGAGTGGCGCATGGCGCTGACTACAAAATGCCCAGGATGCTGGTTATCGGAACGGCAGGCACATCCAGTGGCAGTTTTGCCTCGACCAATGGGTGGGCTCCGACCTTCCAGAAAGACATGGGGTCCATGACTCGCATTGTGCCGGAGGACAGTGACCCCCAACGTTACCTTCGTCTCACCGACCGCCGTGATCTGACGATCAGTTCCGTTTCTACGGCGGACATGCGATTTCAGATCGAGGGTATTGGCGCCTACGCCAGCAGCAAGCCCGTAGCGCAGCGCATCATTTGGCACCACAACGATACGCCGTGGGGATTTGTAACCCGGGGAGACTCCGAGCTGCAAACCATTGAAGACCTCAAGAAAGGCGGCGTTCGAGTTGCTCGGGGCGAGTTCTCTCCACCCATGACCGCCGCTGCCGCCAAGGCGCTGCCTGCCTATCTGGGCATGACTGATGACGAGGCTGCGGAGAAGTTGTCCTTCGTTCCCGCCAGCAGTTATGCCGAGAATTGCCGTTCAGTGGTGGAAGGCAAATCAGATGTGGCTTATTGCGCCAGTACCAGTGCGGTTCTGGCGGAAATGGAAGGTGCACCGGGTGGTATCCGCTGGCTGTCGATGGACGCTGACAATGCCGAAGGCTGGGAAGGTTTCCTGACATACCGTCCGATGGTGGTACCGAGCGAAATCACCCTGGGTGTGTCGACTGCCCGGGGAGTGGCTGGCCTGACATCGAACTTCGTTTATGCAGTGCCCGCCGACGCAGAGGAGGCGTTTGCCTACAACATGGCAAAGTGGTTCCACGAGTCGTTCGACAAATACAAGGGCAGCCACCCCCTGGCGGCCCGGATGGATATCGAAGTGTTCCGCAATTACCTGGACCGGGCACCCTTGCCGATTCATGAGGGAACGATCCGATACCTCAAGGAAGTAGGCGTCTGGACGGAGGCGGACGACGTCTGGAATCAGCAGGCCGTTGAGAAGATGGATCGCTGGCTCGGAGCGCGTCAGGCCGCGTTGGACGAAGCCCGGGAAAACCGTATCTCAGCGAGCCACAATAATGAGGATTTCATGAAGATCCTGAGCAAACATACTGAAGGTCTGGAAGGCTTCCGCTCCCGCCTGTAAGCCCGGAGCCGGGTCGCGACTGCTCGCTGGCCCGGCTCGATGCTCCGAGATGATTCGCTTCTTAACCTGCCAACGGTAGATGATTATGAAAACTGAGCCTTCCAGCCATGAGCTGGAAACGCCTGAATCTGAAGCAACCCGCCTGGGTGATTCTTTTTCCTGGCAAAGCATCCTGTTTGTTGCCCTCAGCGTATGCGGCTTGCTCGCCGGGCTGACCTATATCTTCGGCTTTACCTGGAATGGCCAGAGGTTACTTGAGGGTGAGTATTACTGGGCATTCATTGGTTTCTTCGCCGCCGCGGCCTTTATTGCCCTGCCGGGCAGGGTAGGCCAGACGTCGGTACCTTTCTATGACGTGATTGCGGCTGTTGCTGTTCTTGGGGTCAGCTTCTATTTTGCCGCGAATGCCTGGGATATGGTTCAGGCCGGTTGGAGCAACCTCTACATGGGCATTGTAGTGTGGTTGCTGATGATGGAGCTGTCCCGCCGCAGCGGTGGTACTCCTTTCCTGCTGGTCGTGGTACTGATCGGCTTGTATCCGCTGGTTGCTGATTACTTCCCGGGATTACTGATGGGGATTCCCTATCAGTTTGAGCACATGATCGAAGCCCACGTGTTCCGAGCCGAGGGCATGATGGGTATTACCACCAAGATCGTCGCGGAAATCATTCTTGGCTTTCTGGTATTTGCCGGCATGCTGCTCGCGACTGGCGCTGGAACCTTCTTCATTGACCTGGCTAACGCCAGTTTCGGGCGTTACCGTGGTGGGCCGGCCAAGGTGGCGGTGGTGGCCAGCGCTTTTATGGGAAGTCTTTCAGGGTCCATCTTTTCAAACATTGCGGGAACCGGTTCGATTACCATCCCCACCATGAAGAAGGTCGGATATCCGGCCCACTACGCGGGTGCCATTGAAGCCTGTGCTTCCACCGGGGGCGTGGTCATGCCGCCAGTAATGGGTGCTATTGCCTTTGTCATGGCCATTACCATCGGCGTGGATTATGTAACGGTGATGATAGCGGCAATAGTGCCATCGCTGCTTTTCTACTTTGGACTGATACTCCAGGTGGATGCTTACGCCGCCCGTACTGGCATGAAAGGTATGCCCAGAGATCAGCTTCCGTCCACCCGTAAGGTTCTGCTCCGGGGATGGCCATTCCTGTTCGTCATGGTGTTCCTGATCTGGGGTTTGCTGTACATGCGCTGGGAATATTACACGCCCTGGTACGCCTCCCTGTTGATGATAGGTCTGTCATTCCTGCGCAAGGAAACCCGCTTGACGCCGCGCCGGCTTTACGAGGCGATCCGGCAGATCGGTGTGCTGATCACTCAGACTGCAGCCATCATCCTGCCCATCGCCTTCGTGGTCAGTGCCTTGACCATTACCGGGGTGACCGGTGCTTTAACCTCCGGCCTGGTGGCGCTGGGCGGAGGTAATATTTTCCTGATCATCTGCTTCGGTGTGATGGCCTGCTTTATCATGGGCATGGCCGGGCTGGCCATAGTGGCGTACATATTCCTGGCCGTCACCTTGGCTCCTGCAATGGTGGAAGTAGGTGGTCTCAACACCATCGCAGTGCATTTCTTCATTGTGTATTACGCCATGCTCTCGGCTATTACGCCGCCGGTTGGCGCTGCGGCTTTTTTGGCAGCGACCATAGCCGGGGCCAAGCCCATGAAGACCTCCTTTACCGCTATGCGACTGGGCGTGGTGATCTACTTCGTACCGCTGTTCTTCCTGTTCCAACCGGCGCTGGTACTTCAGGGTGATCTGACGCCGCTGATCTATGTATTGCCGTCGATAATAATGGGCATCATGTTGATTTCCGGTGGTCTGGAAGGTTATCTGCTGGGGGTGGGACTGGTGCAGCGTTGGCAACGGTTGCCGCTGGTGGCTGCTGGGTTCGCTTTCAGCTTTCCGGGGCTTCTGACCACCATGCTAGGCGGGCTCGTATCCGCTGCTCTGGTGGCCCTTATCTGGCGTCAAAACAGAACGCTCAGAGCAGTGCAGGTCTGAGAGGGTTATAACTAGTCTGCAAGGGGCGGCGCTGGTGGTTGAGTATCACTGGCGATCGCCCTGATGGGCAGAGGGTTCTGCGACAGGTTATCGATCATGGCGGTAATGCCGGCGGCAAAGGTGCTGACAATGACCTCGTCCTCAACGCCCGGATGCAGCCAGTCTCGCATAGGGCCAAAGCCGGCGAGGTAGATGATCATGTTGGCGATGATGTCAGCCCTTGGGTCATCGTCCGGCAGCTGGGAGTGGTGCCGCAGCTTGTCGGACAGCTCACGAATGACAGTTTCATCCCTGGTCCTCATGGCCTTGCGGTCCTCCTTCAGCATGTGAGGGACCGACCGATACGCCAGCAATGTTCCTTTCCGCTTCTTGGTCCATGATTCCCGCAGGTAATGGCTGACGCATTCTTCAAAAGACTCGGTCGCCCCGTCATCCAGAAGGTCGGCCAGGTTTGGAGCACCGGAACGAAACCAGAGCTTATTCAGCAGGCGCCGGAGAATGTCATTCTTGTTGGCAATGTAATCATAGATGCTGGCCTGGTTGACCCTTGAACGGGCGCAGATGTCGCGGATGGTGGTCGACGCGAACCCTTTCTCCAGAAAGAGCTCCAACGCCGCGTCGCAGATCTGGTCACGGCGTTGCTCGGCCAGAGAGAGGTTCTGAATCCCTTTGATATGGGCTTCTGCCAGTTGCTCATGGTCGCTCGAGGAGGGAGTTGGGCCGTGGTTGTCGTTCCGCATGAGTAGACCGTCTTGTGAGTGATTGGGGTTCTATTGTGCTTCACAGGGGCAAACTGCCAAGTCGTCCTGATATTTGTCAGCCTAACATGTCCTGAAACGCCGGACATCTCAGCCAGACGGGATCGCCCGGAGTTGTGACAGCACATTGGCCAGGATGGGAGAGGGTGTTGACAGGCAGGTATGGCGGATCCTACAGAGAATATTCGCCATACCCAAAGGCGCTTCAGGTGACTCTGTTGGAGGAAGTGAGGTTTGTGAAAGAGGCAACCCACCGGGTGGTGGGCTGCATGGAAGGAATTCGATCCGGCTTAGAAATCAACCTTGGCTGACGCCATGAGCTGCTCATACTGGTAGGCCGACTTGGCCTGGTCCATGGCGCCAAACTCCCAGTAGGCGTATTCCAGCCCCAGAGTGATGCGATCGGTGGCGGCATACAGCAGGTTGAGGTGAGCGGAGGAAGAGCGATCAAAGTAACGCCCCAGTTCTGCCTCGTCGGTATTGGTCATCATTTCCAGCTGCGACAGGCTCAGGTTGGAGCGCCATTTCGGCGACCAGTGTTTTTGATAAGCGATGGTTGCCCCGTAGGAAACTGCGGGTGTCAGGTCGCCGTAGATAGGATCGCCATTGGTATCCGTGGTGTCGGTATTCAGGATGTCCTGGAAGGTTCTCAGACCTACATAGCGGCCCAGAGCGCCGTAGCTGTACTGCAGTCGCAGATTATCCTTGCCGAAGGTGGGAATGCGCGCCGAGAGAGATACTGCACCCTGCAGCGAGCGGTCGCCGGAATTGCTCTTTTCCAGAGTACGCGCCATGGCTGCCAGAGAGTAGACGCCGTAATCATTACGCGCCTGATAGCGCAGCACTGCATCAGGGTAAGCCTGATCGTGATCGCCATCTTCGGGGTTCTCAATGGCAGCAAAAAGGCGCCCACCTGGCACGTTCATGCTATAGCGCAGCAGAGGTTGGCGAGCATAAGTGAAAGCTGCCATCTTGCCCTGGTTGAGGATTTCCGGAATCGCTGCACCCTCAGAGAAGGTGGTTACGTCCTGACCTACAGTCCAGTCGCCCCAGGAGGCATAAGCCAGACGCACTCGTGGGTTATAGCTGTTGGAAACGAACTCGTTGGCGCCGTCCTCGGAGCCGTGGAAGTCGAACTCGAAATAGGTGGTCAGATCTCGGCCATTCACATCGGGCGTGACGGTACGAAAGCCGATACGGCTTTCCCGGATGCTGGAGCCGAAGCGCCAGCGGTCGGCATCAGGTGAGTTCGCAAAATTCGCAAAGTTGGGTGCCTGACCCAGGGTACGGTTATTCTTGCTACCGTCGCCGCCTGAAGCGTAAACCGCGTCCGCCTTGATATAGCCGTTCACGGTGACGGTAGTATCTCCAATCTTGATGCCCTTGCCATCGCGCACGATCAGGTCAGACTTGGTGATAGCCTCCCGAGTCTCGGCATTGGCTTTCTGTTGTGATGCCAGTTCAGTCCGCGCCTCCCGAGCGTCGGCGCGTGCGGCGGCTGCCTCGGCCTCAATGCGGGCGGTGCTTTCATTGAGCTTCTGCTCAAGCGCATGCAGCTGCCGGCGCAGTTCTTCAATCTCAGCGTTCTGGGCAACGGCTGGCCCAGCCCCCATCAGCAAGAAGGGCAGCCCCATGCAAACAATAGCGCCGGCAAGAGGGTGCTTTTTGAAAATGCTTGTTGTTTTATTCATTTAAATCTCTTTTTTATGATTGGACTGTCTTTTAGCGTCGGCGAGAGGGTTGTGAGGTTATATCGCTCCTGTGGTTGCGGTGAGTCGGTGTTCCTGCTCCTGGAGTTCACGCCACATGATTTTCCCCGAAGAGGATTTCGGTAATTCCTGCATAAACTCGAAAAGCTGAGGCGCCTTGTAGGCCGCCATATTGCTTTTGCACCAGGAGCTGATTTCCTGTTCCGCCGTCTGGGAGTTGGCTTCAGCCGAAAGCACGATGCAGGCCTTGACGGTCTCGCCACGCTTGGCATCAGGCGAGGAGATGACGCATACCTCCTGAATAAGCGGGTTTTGATACATCATGCTTTCCACTTCCGATGGCCAGACCTTGAAACCCGATGCGTTAATCATTCGCTTGATGCGATCGACCATGTAGAAGTAGCCATCCTCGTCATATCTGGCGAGATCTCCGGTACGGAAGAAGCGCTTGCCTTCCAGTTCTATGAAGGCTGCTGCTGTTTCCTCGGGGCGGTTCCAATAGCCCACGGTGACTTGCGGCCCGTGGCTGATGATTTCGCCCACTTCGCCCGGTCCCAGCAGTTCCAGGGTGTCGGGATTGATGGTCCGTGAATCGACGTCAAACATGGGGATGCCAAGACACTGAGGTTTGGGGGCATCAGGCGGATTGGTATGGGTGGCCGCCATCGTCTCGGAGAGGCCATAGCCTTCCAGGTAATGCAGGCCGGTGAGTCGATAGAGTTTGTCGGCAACAGCCTGGGGCATGGCTGCGCCGCCACCGCCAATATGCTTCAAGCTGGATATGTCGTATCGGTCGAGCTCGGGATTCAGCAGAAAGTCCACTGCCATGGTGACGATATTGGCCCACCCGGTAACCTGATAACGTTCGATCAGCTTGGCTGCGACGGTGCGGTTCCAGCGCGTCATGATCACACTGGTGGCGCCGATATAGATTGGCCCATTCATGGACGCTTGCATGCCGGTCACATGGAAGAAGGGCAGGGTTGCGAGCTGGACGGAATTGACCGTGGCACTGTTCCAGACCACCCGTTGTACGGTCGTCGCCATCACCGCGCGGTGGGTATGCATGCAGCCCTTGGGTGCGCCGGTGGTGCCGGAGCTGTAGGGGATGATTGCCAGATCATCAGGGCCTGAGGTATATGGCTCGGGCTGGAGCCCGGCTTGTATGACGTCATCCCAGTTGATACATGCTTTGTCGATGGGGCCAGCGGTTGCTGATACTTCATCCGGTAATTCAAGATCGGTAGGTGCGCGCAAGCGACTGCCGTAAGCTGATATGACGACGTGCTTAAGGCTGGACGTTCCAACCAAAGGAGAGACATAACTCATCAATTCGTAGCCGGCGAGGCAAAACTCCGAACCTGTATCTTTTGCGTAATATTCCAATTCGCTTTTACGATTCATCGGATTGACCGGAACCACAATGGCATCACAACGCAAAATAGCGTAATAGCCGATGACGTACTGCGGGGAGTTCTGCATATAGAGCAGTGCTCTATCACCCTTTTTCAGACCCTTCTTCTGTAGCCAGCCAGCAAGCGCCTCTACTTCGCTCAGCAGCTCTGCATAACTGATCGATGTGTCGTAGAAAATGATGGCAGGCCTGTCTGGATAGCGCTGGGTGGAGATTTCCAGGTTGGTGACTAAGCTGGTTTGTGGCAATGGCAGGCTCTTGGGTAAATGCTGGGGCCAGACACCGTAATGATGAGTAAACATTGGATAGCTTCCTGGAATGAGTCTTTTGTTTATTTTGTCTCTATTTGGTTTCAGTTGGTTCTTTTTTTGTCATTTATAACTTCGACCATTTGAAATGATTGGACCGTTGTTATAGTGGTAAGTCAATGCTAGCGAAACCATGTATCACTCAGCGAAATACGTCATATAAGCATCTTGAATGAAGGTTTTCTATGGGTTCAGAATTTTCACTCAATAGATTATTTGTAATGGATGCGCCTGTATCATCTGTTCTAGAGGGGTTCTGTTGCGTATTCCGCGCCATCGTGACCACCCATTCCGTTTCAACGTGACCGCCTGTTC
>NZ_JABUYN010000016.1:0-84686 GCF_014897305.1 Pseudomonas sp. FME51
TCGCCGATGGTAGTGTGGGGTTTCCCCATGTGAGAGTAGGTCATCGTCAAGCGCTTAATAGAAAAACCCCGCCATCTGGCGGGGTTTTTTTATGGCTAGATTTTGCTTATGCCACCCGTTTAGCCTTTGTCCTGAACTTGTGCATACGGTCTGCCTCAAAGGCATGAGAACCGGTATGGGCTTATCCTCTATGATTATTACTCCTCAAACTCCGCCATCTCCGTTGTGTGACACCGACATGAAGATGTTCGTGTCACCCAAGGATCGACTCGATTTCTACCGCAGAGAGATCCATAGCGAGGCTGATAATCTGTCAGCTCGTACCAATGCCTATTTAACGGCTCAGTCATTTCTGGTCATTGCCTATGCATCTTCGATGGCCAACACGAATGCAGAATGGGGACCCATATTTACTTTGGTTGTACCGCCGATGCTTGCGCTGTTTGGCATATTGAGTTCGATTAACGCATGGCCAGGTATTCGTGCGGCTTGCGATATTATCGATCACTGGCATGGAAAGCAGACTGACTTGCTTAACTGCGAACCTGCCACTGGACCGGTATATGATGATGCGCCCTTATTTTCGAGCTGGGAGTCTACGTACCAAGGGCAAAGCAAGGCGCTCATGTTCTCTAAACGTACGCCGTGGTTGTTTTCAGGGTTTTGGGTGTTTCTCGGTATCTTTGCGTTAGCTATTCAGCTTCCGTGACGGGGGCTTAGCAGTATTGCACTGCCAAGCCGCTAATGAAGGAGCATCACAGATAATATGCTGAACGTTACAGAAGGGGGCTCATGAAAAACATGAGCCGCTCCAGAACTCTGGATGCTTTGCCTCGTTGAGCCCAACGCTCGACCTGCAGAAGCTCGCTGCTGGCCTCATAACTGCGTAACAGTGCACCTATGGTCGCACAGCTCTCTGGTGCGAACAGCGCAACAGTGAGCTCGAAATTGAGCTGAAAGCTGCGAATGTCTAAATTGACGCTGCCGACCAAAGCCAGCTTGTCATCTATCAGAATCGCTTTGGTGTGAAGCAGGCCTCCATCAAACAGCAGAATCTGCACCCCTGACTCAAGCAAAACATCAAAATAGGAGCGACTCGCCCAACCCACCATCAGCGAGTCGTTCTTGCGCGGCAGCAGTAATTTCACATCTACCCCGCGATTGGCTGCCTGGCACAGGGCATCAAGTACAGCCTCTGAAGGCACGAAGTAGGGGGTGCTTATGACGATGTTGTGATTGGCGCGGTAAATGCTGGCCAGAACTGTCTGATTGATAAGGTTACCCAGGCCGGGCCCGGAGGGGATGATCGACAACCAATGGTTCGGCTGACTGGTGGGCTCGGCAAGAGAGGGGAAGCATCGTTCTCCCGTTTCCACTTCCCAATCCCAGGCGAAGACCTTTGCCAGTCCAGCCGCGGCCTCACCTTCCAGACGCAGCATCATGTCGATCCATTGTCCGACCCGTGCTTCCTGTTTGAAATGAGCCGGATCGGCCATATTCATCGAGCCTGTGTAGGCGACCCGGTCATCAATCACGATCAGTTTTCGGTGTAAACGCAAGTCTATTCGATGTGCCAATGCGCGGAACAAGCGGACGGGCAGGGCGGGAACCACCTGGATACCGGCTTGCGTCAGGGAGGTACGCGAGATCGAACGAAAAAAGCGGCGGCTACCGGCATGATCGATCAATAGTTTCACATTGATACCACGCATACTGGCTGCGATCAGTTCGCGAGCGAGTTCATCAACCAGTCCACCGGGGTGCCAAATGTAAGTTTCCAGAACGACGCTGTGCCTAGCGTTGCGGATATCCTCAATCAGACGTTCGAAGATGTGCTCCGGCGTACTCAGTACCTCTAGCCCTTCATAATTGAGTGCGCCGATACCTACTTGAGTGGTCATCAACCGATTGACTGCGAGGCTCAGTTCGCCGCCCGGCAGTGGATAGCTATTGTCCTGAAACTGGGTGGTGAGATTGGTCAGATAGGGCTCGACCATTGCGCTTGAGCGCGCCGCACGCCTGCGTCCCAGGTTCAGCTCACCAATCAGAAGATACAGCGCCGCCCCCAAAATAGGCAGGATGTAGATGACGAGCAACCAGGCTAGAGTCACGCTTACCGGTCGGCGCAAGGCAATGATGCGAATGGTGACTGACGCAGTCAGCAGCCAATAAAAGCCCGCGATGGTCCAGCCGATAATGCTATGCAGATAATCCATGGCGGCCCGTGAACGATATTATTGATTTAGAGGCAGTTATCCGGTTTTGGTAATCCTGCCAGCTTACTGGCTAGCTTGGCAGGGCTGCCGGGAAACAACGATAGCAGGTATAGGCTGGTACCCTTGTCCTTACCCAACTCCTGCCCGATATACTTTACCAGTGGGCGCATGGCGGGCGACAGCTGGTATTGAGTATGGAATCGACGCAGAGCATGGATAATCTCGAAATGAGCAACGCTCAATGTCAGGCCTTCATGCTCTGCCAAAGCTATAGCCACATCGTCAGACCAATCTGCCAGATTGACCAGAAAACCATCCTTGTCCAGATCGATGTTTCGACCGTTTGCCTGCAGCCGCATCACCAGCTCACGACCTTTGTATGTTCTGTACACAAATCCACCATCATCGGGTAACCGATCACCTTGATGCGGGAGGGTAAGTCATCCAGCGCAAGACCGCGGGCCTGCAGATCCGGCTCTAATGTATACATATTGATGCTCCCTGGTAGATAGTCCAGTGCGGCGCGCCCCGATGTGCCTGGAAGCAGGCCGTATACAGCGTCCTCGATCAATAGCAACCCTTGGTTGGGGTTGATTGCGCGCAGACAACTGGCGAACCGAGAGTCCGAATGGGGTGAATGACGCAGGATGTGTAGCATGGTAATCATCCCTTTATGCAGCTCAGAGCGTAAGGATCTGCTCGTAATGTTCAAGTAGGGTGGCGATCTCAGCATTGTTCACTGGGCGCGCCTCCAATGTGCATTGGTTCGTCTGCAATCCTCGTTCGCCGAGAGAGTGCTGACATACCAGAATATCCTCCACACCAAACAGCGGCAGCGCTTGAAGGCTGGCAGCCAGCGACTTCTGACCTATCTGTCCGGCATCCTGCCCGCGCATCAGCTGGAATACCCCGTCATCCATAAATAGAATGCCGCACGGCACCCCAAACGCGGCTGCGGCCAGTGCAACATCCAGAGCTTCGCGTGCCGAATGTCGGGCTGGTGGATGGCGACTGATGATCAACAGGCTTTTCATGTCAGGTTCCAAAAGTCACGGCCCGATCGGCTGTCTGTAAGGCATCTATCCACTGGCCCAGCCCCGAAAGCACCCAAGGGGCAGCAGTATTCGCTGCGGGACGGGCCCAGCGAGTAGACTCCGCTTCGTCGAGAATGCCACGCCGCAGGGCGGCAGCAATGCAGACCACTGCATCCAGCTGATGATCAGTGATGAACTGCCGCCACTCCGCAGCGATATCCTGCTCGTCCTGTGGTTGCACACTCAGTTGGGAAGCCAGCTGCACCGCATCTCGATAGAAGAACAAGCGACTGATCTGGTGGCCCGATGCGAGCACGGCACGAGCAAATTCGAGAGCGCTCCGGGCCGCCGGGTCTTGGGGGCCGGCTAGCAGGGCAATGGCAAAATTCATGAAGTCGACTCAGATGAAAACAAAAAGGGGCCCGCCAAATGACGAGCCCCCTGAGTATAACCAAAACCGCGGGATCAGTCGTTGCTGAAGATACCGAGCAGCTGCAGCAGGCTCAGGAACAGATTGTAGATCGACACGAATAGAGTAATGGTCGCCATGATGTAGTTATCTTCACCACCATGGATGATGGCGCTGGTCTGATACAGGATCACCGCTGAAGAAAAGAGCACGAAGCCAGCAGAAATTGCCAGCTGCAGACCGCTCATCTGGAAGAAAAAGCTCGCGACCACGGCACCCAGCAGAACAATGAAGCCGGCCATGATGAAGCCGGACAGGAAACTGAAGTCCTTCCGGGTCAGAATCGCATAGGCGGACAAGCCGAAAAACACCAGCGCGGTCAGGCCCAAGGCCATGGTGACCAGTTGCCCGCCGTTGGGCAGGGATAGATACGCATTCAGAATAGGCCCGAGGGTATAGCCCAGAAAACCGGTAAAGACGAAGGTACTGACCAAGCCCCAAGCAGAGTTGCGTAACTTGGAGGTCAGGAACAGCAGACCATAGAAACCGACCAGCGTAATGATCAGGCCCGGGTGGGGCAGGTTCAGGCTCATAGAGGTGAATGCGACCAGAGCACTGAAGGCCAAGGTCATGGCGAGCAGCGTATAGGTGTTGCGGAACAGCTTGCTGACCTCGACCTCACTTACCCCAGTGTGCTGCAGTGTATTGCGTTCTTGCATTTGCATGGTTCATTGGCTCCAGTAGTTACACGGACAATCCTTCTTCTTCAGCGATCATACCTGTTAACTCGTGTCGAACAACACCGGCGAGTTCGAAAAACGTTAACTGATGTGTCTTTATCCATTGACTGCGCTCGAGTTTCCGGTAGTATTGCCCGCCGTGGAGGGATGGCAGAGCGGTTGAATGCACCGGTCTTGAAAACCGGCGAAGGTGAAAGCCTTCCCAGGGTTCGAATCCCTGTCCCTCCGCCACTTCATGTCCTCAAAGCCCCGTACTCCGGGGCTTTGTTGTTTTTGGTTTTCTTGCCCCCCTTGTTCCCCCATTTCAGTAGCGCGTGCGGCGGTTGTACATCGTTCCGCGATTCTGATCGCTGCACCGTATATCCAGATACACAAGTCTGTCACGCCGGGGCACGGGTTCGAGCCCCGTCCGCTTCGCCATATAACTCAAGGGTTTACAGCGTTTGCGCTGTGAACCCTTTTTTATTTTCGGCGCCTGTATCCTGCTGGTGTCCTAAAAATCAAGCTCTAGCATGTTGCGGTAATTTTACGAACGGTTGGTGTTGAGATAGCTAACGAGGCCGGAGAGTGCTCCGCTATACCCTTGAATGATAAGGCCACTCTGTCGACGAGCTTTCGGATAATTTTGCCGAGTTGGTGCTGGGGCTTGCCTTTGCCGACGTGGTGGCGCGTCCGGGCATCGACTTTCGCACCCGTGAAATGCTCACAGTCAGCCGCGCTGATGGCAATGGGGAGCGCACCCGGACAGCTCGAGGTTCACATTCGGGCGGCGCTGAATATCGGTGTCCGCCGGGAAGAAATCATTGAAATCCTGCTCCAGATCGCCTTCTATGCCGATGTGCCGATGTGCCGATGTGCCTGTTTGCATGAATGGCATTAATGCTGCTCGCAAGGCATTCGCGTCAAACTTATAATCAGGGCTGTAATTGCGGAGGTGGGGTGGCTGCCGTTGCATGGGTATCGATCGATTATTGCCGGACGTTACAGGCAATAATCGGCCAATAGCGGCCCGTTGTAACAAACAATGTCCAAGTCTTTTAGCGATTCTGGCGCCGCGAGTGTCGCTATTTCCTACGTGAAACTTTTAGCCAAATGAGCCCTCGATTCGCATTGTGGCGAACGACCTTGGCTACTATTCAGGGAGTCGCCCTGTCTCTCGTCCATTCAAAGTGAATCAGCGGCACTGATTGCAGTGCCGATACCTTTTTACCTGAAGGATCGGGAACCAGGCACTCGCCGCTCGCCAAGTCCGCACGATCGCAAAAACTATCCCTTTCCTGATTTTGGATGGCTTTTCATTGGTGGTATCTGCCGTGGGAGGTAAATCCTCAATAGCTCTACTTGTTATCCGAATTGTCACTTCAGCGTCACGCCACGGTCATTGAATTACCTTAGCGTTGAATTCTGATTCGCAATAAAGCGGGTCGTAACATTGCTAAAGGTGATCATATGGCACCGAAACATGTGACGAACTCTGTTCTCAGGGTAGAAGGGTTGGGCGTTACCTATCCTGGGGGCGTTGTGGCGCTGCGTTCGACTTCCGTGAGTTTTGCTCACGGCGAATTCACTGTGCTGCTGGGTTTGTCCGGTGCGGGCAAGTCAACCTTGTTACGCACACTCAACCATCTAGTACAGCCGTCCAGCGGGCGGGTGGTATCCAGCGAATTTGGGCCGCTTGATGCGCGAATTGGCCTACGTAACCACCGGCGCAAGACCGCTATGGTATTTCAGCATCATCAGCTGATCCTACGTCACACGGCGCTGGCTAACGTGCTAACGGGCCGGCTGGCCTATCACAGTACGTGGCGCAGTCTGTTCCCCTTGCCCCGGAATGACCTTGATCTGGCTCTGCATTGTCTCGACCGCGTGGGTTTGGCCGACAAGGCACTGATGCGCGTCGATCAACTCTCCGGCGGGCAGCAGCAACGGGTGGGCATTGCCCGCGCACTAGCCCAGGAACCTAGCATGATTCTGGCCGATGAGCCCGTTGCCAGTCTGGACCCGGCCACCTCGGAAATAGTGTTGTCGTTACTCAAGCGTATCTGCCAGGAAGATGGCATCACTGCCGTGGTGTCTCTGCATCAACTTGAATATGCCCAGCGTTTTGCCGACCGCATTATCGGACTGGCCAACTCCCATATCGTTTTTGATGGCGCAGCGGGTGAATTGAATGAGGCCCAGCTTGCGCGCATCTACGCGGCTCCTGAAAAGGCCAACACCCAGGCAGCTGACGCCTGCCCTGGAAATGCGAACCCTGCCCCCCACCTTAACTCTGTTACAGAACTGGAGATTGCTCAATGAAACTGCTTAACAAAATAGTGCTGGCTGCAGGTCTTTTTATCGCAGGAGCGAGTTCCACGATGGCTGCGGATGCCAATCCGGACACCCTCAAGGTGGCACTGCTGCCCGATGAAAACGCCTCGGAGCTGATCAAGCGCAACCAGCCGCTGAAAGACTACCTTGAAAGCACGCTGGACAAGAAGGTTCAGTTGATTGTCACCACGGACTACTCGTCCATGATCGAGGCGATGCGTTTTGGCCGGATTGATCTGGCCTATTTCGGTCCCTTGTCCTACGTCCTGGCGAAGAGCAAAAGTGAAATCGAGCCTTTTGCCGCAATGCTTGTTGATGGCAAGCCTACCTACCGTTCTGTATTGATCGCCAACGTTGATTCGGGAGTGGAATCCTACGCGGACCTGAAAGACAAGAAGATGGTCTACGGCGACCGTGCTTCAACCTCCAGTCACCTGATCCCCAAAACGGTGCTGGTGGAGGCTGGGTTGAAAGCCGACGAAGACTATCAGCAACATTTTGTGGGCAGCCATGATGCGGTTGCGGTGAACGTAGCCAATGGCAATGCCGACGCTGGTGGGCTGTCAGAGGTGATCTTTAAGCACGTATTAGAGACTGGTCTGATCGACCCGGCCAAGGTCAAGGCGCTGGGTTACAGCGGAGAGTACCCGCAATACCCCTGGGCCATGCGCTCGAATCTCGACGCCGATCTCAAGGCCAGCATCAAGAACGCTTTTGTCAATCTGGACGATCCGAGCGTTTTAGAGAGCTTCAAGGCCGAGGGTTTTGCTCCGATCGAGAACGCCGATTACGACATCATCCGCGATATGGGTAGCCTGCTTGGGCTCGATTTCGCCACCATGTAAGGAGCGGTTATGAGCGTTCATTCGAGCGTTGCGTTGACAGAGACGGTTGATCGCCAACAGGTGCTGACTGATTATGGTCGGGGCTGGAAGCGCAAGCTGGCACAAGCCGCTGCGGTTCTCGGTGTGGTGCTGGTTGCCAGCTGGTATGTGAATTTATTGGACTTTGACACCCTAGCCCAGGGTGTGCCGGCCATTCTGACCCTGGCCGGAGAGTCCTTTCCTCCTGATTTCAGTAATGCGGCAAACTGGTTTTCGCCATTGATCGATACCTTGGCGATGAGCATCGCGGGAACTGCAATTGCTGTCAGCCTGTCTTTGCCGCTGGCGTTTCTGGCGGCGCGCAACACGTCGCCGCATCCGGTGGTGTTTCAGTTGACGCGGGTTGTGCTGAACGGACTGCGGTCGGTGCCCGAGCTGATCATGGGCATCATCTTTGTAGCGGCGGTTGGTTTTGGGGCCTTGCCAGGCGTGCTGGCGCTCGGGCTGCATTCAATTGGCATGGTCGGCAAGTTTTTTGCCGAAGCCATAGAGCATGTGGATGAAGCGCCAGTGGAAGCCGCTCGGGCTGCTGGCGCCACGCGACTGCAGGTGCTTTTCCATGCCGTATTGCCTCAGGTCCTGCCGCAGTTTGCGGATGTTTCAATCTACCGCTGGGAATACAACTTCCGCGCTTCCACAGTGATGGGCATGGTCGGCGCTGGGGGGATCGGCTTTGAGCTGATGGGCTCTTTGCGAATCATGCAATACCAGGAAGTGCTCGCGATCTTGCTAGTCATACTGCTGATGGTAACGCTGGTGGATGCACTTAGCGGCTTTCTGCGCAAATCATTCAAGTAAGAGCTGAATATGAAACCACGTGTCGTAATAACCCATAAAGTGCATGACGAAACCCTTCAGTTACTCGCTCCGCATTGCGAGTTGATAACCAACCAAACTACCGAGACGCTGCCCCGGGCTGAGGTGTTGCGCCGGGTTAGCAGTGCGCAGGCTATGATGGCGTTCATGCCAGACCGTATCGACGCTGATTTTCTCGATGCTTGCCCGCAACTCAAGGTTGTCGGCGCGGCGCTGAAAGGGTTCGACAATTTTGATGTGCAGGCCTGTACGCAACGGGATGTATGGCTGACCTTTGTACCGGACCTCCTTACCGTGCCAACGGCCGAACTGACCGTTGGGCTGACTATCGGATTGGTGAGGCAGATCAAAGCCGCTGATGAGTATGTCAGGTCGGGTGATTTTCAGGGTTGGACGCCGCAGTTCTATGGGTTGGGCATAGAGGGATCGACTGTAGGCATCGTCGGTATGGGAGCGATCGGCAAAGCGCTGGCGCAACGGCTTAAGGGCTGGGGCGCACGAGTCCAGTACAGTGAGCCGCAGGCGTTGGGCTCTGATGAAGAGGCTGCGTTAGGCATTGAATTCTGTTCGCTTGAAGCGCTGCTGGAAACATCCGATATCGTAATCCTGGCGCTGGCACTCAATTCCTACACCCTGCATACGATCAATGCGAGTCGCCTTGCTCTAATGAAGGCGGGTGCGTTTCTGGTTAATCCCTGCAGGGGCTCGGTGGCGGATGAACAGGCGGTGTTGGACGCATTGCGCAGTGGCCACTTGGGAGGATATGCGGCGGATGTATTTGAAATGGAGGACTGGGCCAGGGATGAGCGGCCGCGCACGATCAACGCGGATTTGCTGGCGCATCCGAATACATTGTTCAGTGCGCACATAGGCTCGGCGGTCAGCCGGGTGCGCATGGCAATCGAGCGCAGGGCTGCAGAAAATATACTGCAGGTGCTGCGGGGTGATATACCGCAAGACGCTGCCAATCGGCTTGCCAAGGTTGGAGAGCTTGCATGCTGAATCTGGTCTGGCTCAAGACGCTGGTCGCCTTGTTTCAGTACAGGAATTTCCAGACCACCGCAGACCGGCTGGGTATTGCCCAGCCGACGGTGACGCAACATGTCCAGAAGCTGGAGGAGCAACTTCAGGTGGGGCTGGTTGTGCGCGGGCGCGCTGGTTGTCAGCCAACGCCCGAGGCGCTGCTGCTGTTGCCTTTTGCCGAAAGCATGTTGAAGCTGAATGATCGTGCAGTGCGTGCAATCAAGGGTCGGGACCTGCGCGTGGGAGCAAGTTCGAATATCGGCATCTATATGCTGCCGCCCTATGTGCGCTCGTTCGTTACCGCAGAGTACAACCCTGATCTAGAGCTGGTAATCGGTAGCAATCCAGCTATTGCGCAGAAGTTGGGGAATGCAGAGCTGGATGTGGCCGTCATGGAGTGGTGGCAGCCTCAAACCGGCTTTCAGGTCCGAAGTTGGAGAAAGGAGCCGCTGGTGCTGATAGTGCCTCCGACGCACTCCTATGCGGAACTTTATGAGGTGGGCCCAGAGCATCTGGCTGGTATGGAACTGATTGGGGGGGAGTCTGGCACCGGTACGGGCCGGCTGCTGGATCGTTATTTTGCTGATAAAAGCGCCATCCCCGGAGTGTCAATGCAACTGGGTAGTACGGAAGCGGTTAAGCAGGCAGTCAAAGCGGGGCTGGGGGTTTCGCTGGTGCTGGCTTCCGCCGTAACAGAAGAGGTTCGGTCAGGCAGTTTGCGTGCCGTTCCGTTCAGCGGGGCGGGTCTGGATAAGGAGCTGATGGTCGTCTGGCGTGAAAACCCGGCTAAATCGGATCAGCTGCCGGGTTTTGTCAGTCACTTGCTTAATGGGTCGGAAGTTAGCTCCTGCACATTGGCAACACCTGAGCTGTGATAACGTCTGGCCTTGTGCCTCAGGGGCGAGTTTCCTTAATGATGTCAGTCTTGACGGATAACAACTGAACCAAGCATTCCAAGGCAAATGAGGGTAGCTATGTCGCGAGTGCTTAGGTTAAATCCGAAGTTAGGCATCCTGGTCAACCATAGGTCACGTAGTCCTCAAAGCTGGTGCGCAATAGGCAGCCCAGTCAGTCATCAGGGCGCGGCGCTTCTCGAACAGGTCGCCCCGTCTATAAGCCGCTTCGACTGCGTTGCCCAGACTATGCGCCAACGCCTGATTCATAAAGGCGGACTGATCCTCCGCCACTTCATCCTCAAAGCCCCGTACTCCGGGGCTTTGTTGTTTCTGGCGCGCACCTCATATCAATTACGACCCGCTCCTGCCCCAAACGCAAAACAAATCTGCACTTACCCTCGCATGCTCGGTCATACCCAAGGCAACACTTTCAACCATTAGAAGGAGTTCCTTATGCGACTGACGTACTTGTTGGTTCCTGCTTTTGCTTTGATGCTGGCTGGCTGTGGACCGGATGATAATGATCGCATCGACGAAGAGAATGCCATGCCGCCTGCGGCGGAGCCGCAGAATAATATGGGACAGCCCGCTGATGGAGCTGATGGAGCTGGTGGCGCCGATATGAACACGACGCCTCCTGCGAACGGAGCGGGCACCACTCAGTAATTGACAAGCCCTCCGGAGTCTTAACCCCGGAGGGCTCGGTGCTCCTTCGCAGGAAGTGTAGATGGGCAAAGCTGATAGCCCATTCCGCGGGTGTGATGTCGTCTTCGGGGTTTCTCTCTGGGTTGGCACCTCTATTTTGATATTTATCTTCGCCTCCTACTGGTGGCTGCTGATCGACAATCAGCGTTCATAGCTTGATTACACGGCCACGCAGCCGGGCGGGTGGACGATATTTTCGCACGGGCAGATGAAGCCTTGTACCGAGCGAAAAAAGAGGGACGCCACCGGGGCGTGATGGCCTGGCCTCGGTAAATTTTTCTGGCTTCCCTGAAAGGTGCCAGATGGCGCTTTTTTCATATTTATACCAAAGTCGTAGTCTCGTTTTGCCCAACCTAGTGCTAGTTTTAAGCTGCAATATAAAAACAACAATAGGAGGCAGTCATGTCTTTATCCAAAGAAGACGCAGCACGAGCTTACTGGAAGGAGAACCTACGGTTGATGATCACCTTGTTGATCATCTGGTTCGTCGTATCCTTCTGCGCTGGCATTCTGTTCGTAGATGTACTCAATCAAATCCAGTTTTTCGGTTTTCCGCTTGGTTTCTGGTTTGCCCAGCAAGGCGCTATCTATGGCTTCCTGGTGCTGATCCTGATCTACGTGCTGAAGATGAACAAACTTGATCGCAAGTACGACCTCCACGAAGAATAACAACCAGGAGCCTTGCATATGGAAACCCAAACGCTGATCTATCTGATGGTGGGCGCCACTTTTGCGCTGTATATCGGCATCGCGATCTGGACCCGGGCTGGCAGTACCAGTGAGTATTACGTCGCCAGCAAAGGCGTTCATCCCATCGCCAATGGCATGGCAACCGGGGCTGACTGGATGTCGGCGGCCTCCTTCATCTCCATGGCGGGTATCATCTCGTTCACCGGGTACGACGGCAGCGTGTACCTGATGGGCTGGACTGGCGGCTATGTGCTGCTGGCGATGTGTCTGGCTCCCTACCTGCGCAAATTCGGCAGGTACACGGTGCCGGAGTTCGTCGGTACTCGTTACTACTCCCAGGCGGCACGGGTGGTGGCGGTGATCTGCGTGATCTTCATCTCCTTCACCTATGTGGCGGGGCAAATGCGCGGGGTGGGTATCGTCTTCTCCCGTTATCTGGAGATCGATATCAACATGGGCGTCATAATCGGTATGGTCATCGTGTTCTTCTACTCCGTGCTGGGCGGGATGAAGGGCATCACTTACACGCAGGTGGCGCAGTATTGCGTGATGATCTTTGCCTATATGGTCCCGGCTATCTACATTTCCATCCTGATCACGGGCAACCCCATTCCGCAGTTCGGCTTTGGCGACACCGTTAGCGGGACTGATATTTCGGTACTGGACCGTCTCAATGGATTGGGTGCTGAGCTCGGTTTCACTTCATATACGGATGGCACCAAGTCGACCATTGACGTGTTTGCCATCACCATGGCATTGATGGTCGGGACGGCGGGGCTGCCCCATGTAATCGTCCGGTTCTTCACCACCCCGACTGTTCGTGATGCCCGTAAATCAGCAGGTTACGCCTTGCTGTTCATTGCGATTCTATATACTACTGCACCAGCTGTTGCTGCCTTTGCTCGTATCAATCTGTTAACCAACGTGCCTGATGTGTCATACCAGGAAGCGCCGGAATGGATCAAGACCTGGGAAAGCGCTGGACTTATCGCGTGGCAGGACAAGAATGGTGACGGTGTCATCCAGTATGGTGCGGGTGCGCCCTTTACCGGTTCTCCTCAGTTTACTGACGAGCGCGGTACGAATGGGGAGCGGCTGATCAGCAATGCGCCGACCGCGGCGGAAACCGAGTTGTACGTGGACCGTGACATCATCGTTCTGGCCAACCCCGAGATTGCCAACCTGCCAGGTTGGGTAGTGGCGCTGATTGCCGCTGGCGGTCTGGCAGCAGCGCTTTCCACTGCGGCGGGTCTGTTGCTGGTTATCTCGACCTCGATATCCCATGACTTGCTCAAGAGTAACTTCAAGAAAGATATCAGTGAGAAACATGAGCTGCTTGCAGCGCGGGTTGCAGCTGGGGTTGCGGTGGTTATCGCCGGTCTGTTCGGCATCTATCCGCCGGCCTTCGTAGCGCAGGTGGTAGCCTTTGCCTTCGGTCTGGCGGCAGCATCCTTCTTCCCGGTCATCGTCATGGGTATCTTCTCGAAGAGGATGAACAAGGAAGGTGCAATTGCGGGTATGGCGGTTGGCCTGGCTTTCACCTTCAGCTATATCGTGTTCTTCAAGTTCATCAGTCCTGAGCTGGATAATGCTGAGCACTGGTGGTTCGGTATTTCACCGGAAGGCATTGGTACGCTGGGGATGATCCTCAACTTCGTCGTGTCGGTCGCCGTTGCCTCGGTTACCAAGGCGCCACCGGAGCATATCCAGCACCTGATCGAGGATATCCGTGTGCCGCGTGGGGCAGGGGGTGCGATTGATCACTGAGCGGTGATGGTGTGAAACGAGAAGGCCCCGATTGATTCAACCGGGGCCTTTTTTCGTTGCGCAGGACCGTGAGGTCAGAACCGGTGGGTCAGCTGCACGCCGGCGCCGTGGGCGCTGTTGCGGTATTCGGCGGCGTACTGAGTACCTGTTGCATGATTGGTCTGGTTGACCCGTCCTTTGCTTTCGCGCAGATAGGAGTAGGCGAAGTCCATGGTCCAGTCGCGGTTGATATTCCAGCCTGCGCCGAGAGATACGATCTTGCGGTTGCTTACAGGGATACGCACGGTGCGGTCAGCGTTATTCGTGGGAGACTCGTCCAGAGTGAAACCACCACGTACTACCCAAGCAGGGTTGATCTGATAGGCGAGGCCGATGGCATAGGACCAAGAATTCTCCCAGTTCAACTCTTCGCCAACGCTGTCGTACGCACCGCCGAGCGCCGGATGCATGCCTTCGTTAACCGCTTCGATTTCCTTCAGCTGGCTCCAACGGGTCCAGGTCGCCCCTGCGTACAGAGTCCACTTGTCGTTCGCTGCATAGGTGATGGAAGTGTCAACCGATTCAGGTGAGGTGAAATCCAGCGTGGCGTCATATTCGCCACCAAGCGGGGCGGGGAAGCCGGCGAAGCGAGTGCGGCCTTCGAGCTCGTAATCCACTTTCGAGTGATAGGTGAGACCCCAGGCCAGGCGATCGGTCACGTCGACCAGTACGCCCAGATTGAAACCGTAACCGATATCGTCCCCTTTGATATTGATTGTCTCGTCGGAGCCTGTGACCGCCAAAGGCTGGCTGGTTAGCTTGCCCTCAATCTTGTTAATAGTCGGACCAAAACCAATGGCGATGCGATCGTTGATGCGATAGCTCAGTGTCGGCTGCAAGGTCATTACTTGAACCTTGCTGTACAGCCCCAGATCCCGACCCTGCGAAGACTTTTCATAATCGCTGATCACACCGAACGGAACATAAAAGCCAAGGCCGAAATGCCACTTGTCATTGAGGGGGCGCACATAATAGGCGAAGGGAACAGCCGCCTCGGGGGCGATATCACCTTCGTTAGTGCCTTGGACCAGATTGGTGCCAGTTGCAGGGTTTGTACTGGCAGCGTTGATATCAGTGCTCGCCTTAATCGCCGCAAAACCACCACTGATCTCCACGCGCTCCAGGCGCGACATGCCCGCCGGGTTACCAAACACAGTGCTGGCGTCCAGCGCGGAGGAGGAACGGCCAGCGAAACCGGTACCCATACTGCTGATGCTCTGCTCATTGATGGCCAAGCCGTTTGCCATCAGCTGGCAAGAGGCGGTAGCAACGGCTATGGCTAAGGTTGTTTTGAACCAGGCGTGTTTGATCATCCAGGTACTCCTGTTGAGCTTTTTGATTGTTGAACTTGTTGACGCCGCGGAAACTAGCAGGAAAAAACTTGCGGCGCCACGCTGCATACGCTGGTTTTCAGGTAATTCGCGTTAAGAAACGTAAATTTCAACGAAATTGATGGAAGACTGATCAGTCAGTCTGCGCCCGAGTGGTCTAGAATCCACTGGAGCGGACATGGCTGAGTCGCCGCCAGAGCGCCAGCCGGTTGTTGAGTTCTGCCAATGTGGTAGTGCCTTGCTTAGTGGCCCGGTTGAGCAAGATGAGTAGAATCTCCGCAGTGGCCTGGGCATCGGCGGCGGCATTGTGCCGCTCGCTGTTGGCCAGATGAAAATGGTTCTGCCAATCATCCAGCGTCGAGCATTGTTTCGCAGCTTCCGGAAACAGCATCGGCGCCAATTCGGCAACGTCCATAAAACGATGTTGCAGCCGGTAATTCAGATCCTGGCGCAAGCCGCGGCGCAGCATCCGCTGGTCAAAGCCGGCATGAAAAGCCAGAAAAACACAACGGCCAGAAAATTCCAATAGCCCCAGAAAGGCCTCATCGGCCGGGACCCCGGCATTAACCTCGCCGGGAGTGATCTCATGCAACAAAGTGGCCTGGCTGGCATGATGGGTTGGACGAAACACAGTGCATTCGAACTGATCCGCCATGCTCAGGATGCCTGCGTCTATGGCAACAGCCCCGATGGAGAGTATCTCGTCACGTTGGAAGTCCAGACCACTGGTTTCCAGATCGAGCACCACCAGGCGTGCCCGGTTCAATGCTGTACTATCGATGGGTTGTGGTGCCGACAAGGCTTCCCGCCGCTCAACGCTGTTTTGTGACAGCACGGCCGGTCGAGACCGATGGAACAGACTGCGTAGATTCACAATTGATATCTCAAGGCGAGACTGGACTGCAGACGCTGGGCCTGGCGAAAGGATTCGCGGAGAATCCGGCGGTCCAGGTGGTTCAAGGTATCAGGTGCCAGACGATTGGAAAACGGCAAATGCTCACGTTCCTGACGCTGATGTTGCCGCATTCGCACCAGCTGGATGAACTGATAGGCCTCTACATAGGCATCCGCATCCAGTACATCAATTACCCCCTGCTGTTTCAATTGCTCCAGACGGCGCAGGGTACCCGTTTCGCTGATGCCATTAGCCAGCGCCAGCACGCGTGCACCATCGACAAAGGGCGTCAGGCCTTGGGTTTTCAGATCCAACGTGTCTTTTTCGTGGCCACTGCGCGATACCACGAAGTCCCGAAACATGCCGATGGGCGGGCGATTGGCCAAAGCATTGCGCGCCAACAAATGTTGGAAAGTGCTATTGCTCGCAACCATATCCAGCACGGACTCGAATAAGGTCATGGCACCATGCGACTCACCCCAGACGACCCGGAAATCGAAGAAGATGGATGATGCCAGCAGGTTCTCGGGGGTGGTCGACTGTATGTAGCGCGAGAAGCGGCTGTGCCACTCGCTGCGCGACAGGCACAACTCGGGATTACCCGCCATGATGTTGCCTTTGCATAATGTGAAACCACATTCAGCTAACGCCTGGTTGATCCGCTGCGCCAGCGGCAGCAGGCGTTGGCGGTAGGCATTGGCCTGCTCGGCATTATCGGCTTCGAACAGAATGCCATTGTCCTGATCGGTCAGCAGCGTCTGCTCGCGGCGGGCCTCGCTGCCGAAGCATAACCAGGTGAAGGGAATACCCGGATCGCCATGCTGGCGCTGGCACAGTTCGATAACGCGGCAGACGGTGTGGTCGTTGAGTAAGGTGATGATGTCGGTGACCTGAGCGGCAGAGGCGCCGTGCGCCAGCATGCTGTCGACCAGGCGGTGGATATCATGCCGCAGGGCTACCAGGCTGGAGACGCTCTCGGCCTGGCTGATAGTGCGTGCCAGATGGACCAGGTCGACGCGCTGCAAGGCGAACAGGTCGCGTTCGGATACCACACCCACCAGCCGTCCTTTATCTACCACACAAAGGTGCGCAATGTGCTCGCGGGTCATGCTGATGGCCGCGTCAAAGGCGCTCGCGGAGGAGGCTAGGTATAAGGGTGATTTGGTCATCACTTCGGATATGGCCTGATGCAGGTCCGTTTGCCCCTGCGCAACGATGCGCCGCAGGTCGCGCAGCGTGAAGATACCCACCGGCGCCGCCTGCGCGTCAATAATCACGATGCTGCCGACGCTGGCCTCATGCATGCTCTTCACGGCGGCGCCAATGGCGGTGCCTGGCGAGCATGTAACCGGGTCGCGTATGGCAATCTTTGCCAGTACGGTATCCAGCGAATAGTGAGCGCTAACGGCTTCCGCTGCTTCACGCTGCACCTGCAGGTTGACCTGCTCCAGCAGGCTGCTGACACCGCGCAGCGCAAAATTCCGGAACACTGGTGACATACCGAGCAGCTGGCTGAAATCCGCATGCGGCAACAAAAGACAGAAGGTGTCCTCCCCGGCGATATGATCGGTGCGAGTGGGCCGATCGCCGATGAGCGCGGCCAACGGAAAGCATTCGCCGACGCTGATCTCGAATGTGGTCGCGCGCGACTCCTGGCCGGAGAGCAAACGCTCTCCGCGAACGCGCCCCTGTTTGACGATATGAAAGTGCTGTACGGGGCCTTCAGTGGGGCGAATGATGACATCACCTTCAGCATAGAAACGCAGCTCGCAGTGTTCGACCAGCCAGGCGAGGTGATGGGTTTCCATCTGGTTGAATGGCGGGTAAGCAAGCAGAAAGGTCATGGTGCCGTGGATGTTCTGTTTTACAGCCGTTTTGCCAATCTGGTCGAGCGAGTCGTCTCTGCTCATAAGCGCCTCTGAAAGGGAGATCTCAACCGTAAGTCTAGTTTCGTTTCGGGCTGGCTGAGCTAATCTGATGACATAACAATAAGGAGGCAAGCATGTCCACTTCTCTTGGCTACAGCAACGCCCGACACCACGCCGCGCGTCATCCCGATGTGTTCTGGGCCGATCAGGCAGCTCTGCTCAAATGGCACACGCCGCCGACCATCACCTGCAAGCCAAGTGCGGTAGCCGACGGGGTGGTTGAGTGGTTTCCTGATGGACGGCTGAATACCTCCTGGCTGGCGCTGGACGCGCATATCGAAGACGGCCGTGGCGAGCAGACAGCGATAATCTATGACTCGCCCGTCACCTCAAGCAAGCAGCGTATCAGCTACAGTCAGCTGCATGAACAGGTCACTCTGTGCGCAGGCATGCTGCGCGCCCTGCAGGTGAAGCAGGGCGACAGGGTCATTATCTATATGCCCATGGTGCCCGAGGCGATTGTGGCGATGCTGGCCTGCGCGCGCATCGGTGCAGTGCACTGCGTGGTATTCGGCGGCTTCGCAGCCAATGAGCTGGCAGTGCGTATCGATGATGCTCAGGCGGACATCATTCTCACCGCGTCCTGTGGGATAGAGGTCGACCGGATCATTGAATACAAACCTTTGGTAGATCAGGCCATTAGTCGCGCCGCCCACCAGGTCCGCCATTGCGTGATACTGCAACGCCCGCAGGCGAATGCTTATCTACAGCCTGGTCGGGACCTGGACTGGGCGCAGCAGATAAGCAGGGCCACACCGGCTGACGCCGTACCGGTCGCTGCAACCGACCCGCTGTACATCCTGTATACCTCTGGCACTACCGGCAAGCCCAAAGGCGTGGTGCGCGATCATGGTGGTCATGCCGTAGCAATGCGCTACAGCATGGCAATGGTATACGGCATGCTGCCGGGGGAAGTGTTCTGGGCTGCATCGGATGTCGGTTGGGTCGTTGGTCATTCCTACATTGTGTACGGCCCGTTGCTGGCCGGTTGCACCACTGTCATGTTCGAAGGCAAGCCAGTGCGAACGCCGGATGCTGGCGCGGTATGGCGGGTATGTGCGGAATATGGGGTCAAGGCGTTGTTCACGGCGCCTACGGCTTTCCGGGCGATTCGTAAGGAGGATCCTCAGGCAGAACTGGCCAAGCAATACGACCTGAGTCGCCTGGAGCGCCTATATCTGGCTGGTGAGCGTCTCGATCCGCCGACCTGGGCCTGGCTGGAAGAGCACATCCAGCGTCCGGTACTCGATCACTGGTGGCAGACGGAAACCGGCTGGGCGATTGTTGCCAACCCGGTGGGTTACGGTCTTGAAGAAACCCGCCCCGGCTCAGCGACCTTTCCGATGCCAGGCTATCAATTGGGTATTCTTGATGACGAAGGGCGGCCGGTGGCGCCTGGCACCCAAGGTAATATCGTCATACAACTACCGCTGCCTCCCGGCTGCCTGACAACCATCTGGGGAGATCCGCAACGTTTCCATGATGGATACCTCAGCCAGTTCCCGGGATATTACCAGACCGGCGATGCGGGCTATGTAGATACAGATGGTTATGTATTCGTCATGGGACGTACCGATGACATTATCAACGTGGCCGGGCACCGCCTTTCCACCGGCGAAATGGAGGAGGTGCTGGGTTCCCATTCAGCTGTCGCCGAATGCGCGGTTATCAGTGTGCCGGATGCGATCAAGGGTGAGTTGCCGGTAGGTCTGGTGGTGTTGAAGAATGGTATTGAGCTGGAGCAGGCGCAGTTGAATGCGCAATTGGCAGCGTTGTTGCGCGATGAGATCGGCGCTTTGGCGTGTTATCAGCGCACTCTGGTGGTCAGCCGGTTGCCAAAAACCCGTTCGGGCAAGATCCTGCGGCGTATTCTGCGGCAGATGGTACGGGGCGAGGACTGGGTGGTGCCGTCCACTATTGATGACCCCGGCTGCCTGGATGAATTGGCGGCGCTGCTGGATAAATCTGGACCCGTAGCCCCAGGTTGACGTTTCACAATAATCACCGATTTGCTATCTTGGCGCGGTTGCGAGATGTTGCTTGGCTATCAAACAGCTCTCGCTGTGTTCATGAAAGGGGTAGACGGTGATCAAGGTATTGGTGGTGGACGATCATGACCTGGTGCGTATGGGCATCACCCGCATGCTCGGTGACGTGCCCGGTCTGTCCATTGTTGGCGAAGCCGACAGTGGCGAATCGGCAATCACCCAAGCGCGTGCGTTGAAGCCCGATGTAGTGCTGATGGATGTGCGCATGCCGGGCATTGGCGGCCTGGAAGCGACCCGCAAGCTTCTGCAGCATGACCGCAGTATCAGAGTCATCGCCGTAACCGCCTGTGATGAAGAGCCCTTTCCGACCCGGCTGATGCAGGCCGGTGCTGCAGGGTATGTCACCAAGGGGGCTGCCTTGGAAGAAATGGTCAGTGCCATTCGCAAGGTGGCGATCGGTCAGCGACACATCAGCCCGGACATTGCTCAGCTGTTGCTGGCGCGGATGTACGATCCAAGTGATGCTGGTCCTTTTGATAGCCTGTCAGAGCGGGAAATGCAGATTGCCTTGATGATTGTCGGTTGTGAGAAAGTGCAGAGCATTTCCGACAAGCTCCACCTCAGCCCCAAAACAGTAAACACCTACCGCTACCGTATCTTTGAAAAGCTCAACATCACCAGTGATGTGGAGTTGACGCTGCTGGCCGTGCGTCACGGCATGATCGACGCATCATTCAACCAGGTATGAGCTCAGAGGTTTTTAACGCCGCAGCCTTCCTGGCGGCGGTCACCGGCAAACCTGGTGTCTATCGAATGTTCGACGCCGCGGGCGAACTGCTCTATGTCGGCAAGGCGAACAATCTCAAGAAACGGCTATCCAGCTACTTTCGTCCGACCGGCTTGAGTCCCAAGACGGCCGCGCTGGTGTCGCGCATCGGCTATATAGACACCACGGTGACGGCCAATGAGACCGAGGCCTTGCTGCTCGAGCAGAGCCTGATCAAGGGATCGCGGCCGCCGTACAACATCCTGCTGCGCGACGATAAATCCTACCCCTACGTTTATCTCTCAAGCCTGGATACCTACCCACGACTCGGGCTGCATCGGGGTGCCAAGAAGGCCAAAGGACGGTACTTCGGCCCTTATCCCAGCGCCGGGGCAATCCGCGAGAGCCTGAGCCTACTGCAGAAGACCTTCAAGGTGCGTCAGTGTGAAGAAAGCTATTTTCGCAATCGTACCCGGCCTTGCCTGCAATACCAGATCAAGCGCTGTAAGGCGCCCTGTGTCGGCTTTGTCAGCGAAGAGGAATATGCTGAGGACATTCGTCACTCGGTCATGTTTCTGGAAGGCCGCAGCAATGCGCTGACGGATGAATTGACCCGCACCATGGAAACCGCAGCGCAGAATCTGGAGTTCGAGCGAGCTGCAGAGGTACGTGATCAGATCGGCCAGTTGCGGCGAGTGCAGGACCAGCAGCATATCGATACCGAATCCGGCAACGTCGACGTCGTCGCCGCTGCGGTCATGCCGGGTGGCGCCTGTGTTCATGTGATCATGGTTAGGCAGGGCAGGGTACTCGGCAGTCGCAATCACTTCCCGCGGGTTCCTATCGAGCAGACGTCCGGCGAGGTGCTGGCGGCATTCCTGCCGCAGTACTACCTCGGCACGGGGGAGCGGGAGCTGCCCAAAGAGATCATCGTCAACGCCGCGCATGAGGATCTGCCGGTCATCGCCGATGCGCTGGCGCTGGCGCGCGGCCATGCAGTTGCCTTCACTCACCGGGTGCGCGGCACGCGCAGCCGCTGGCAGAGCATGGCGGTCACCAACGCCGAACAGGCGCTGACCTCCATGCTCGGCAACCGGCAGAACATTCAGGCGCGCTTCGAAGCTCTTCAGGAGGCGCTCGAGCTGGATGAAATGCCCACCCGCCTGGAATGCTACGACATCAGCCACACCAGCGGCGAATCGACCGTGGCTTCCTGCGTCGTGTTTGGTCCGGAAGGCCCGCTGAAAAGCGATTATCGGCGCTATAACATCGAGGGCGTTACTGCCGGAGATGACTACGCAGCTATGCAGCAGGCATTGATGCGCCGGTTTGCCAAGTTGCGCGAGGGTGAAGGCAAGATGCCGGATATCCTGATAGTCGACGGCGGTAAAGGTCAGATGAAGATGGCCCGCGAAGTACTTCAGGAGCTGGCCATCCATGACCTGATCCTACTCGGTGTGGCCAAGGGCGTTACCCGAAAGGCGGGTATGGAAACCCTGTATCTGAATGATCCGCACAATGAGCTGGTACTGCCGGGCCACTCGCCAGCACTGCATCTGATCCAACACATCCGTGACGAAGCTCACCGTTTTGCCATCACGGGTCATCGTCAGCGCCGTGGCAAGACACGTAATACATCCACCCTGGAGGGCATCCCTGGTGTCGGCCCGACACGGCGCAGGGAGTTACTGAAACACTTCGGTGGACTGCAGGAGCTGACGCGCGCCAGTGCCGTGGAAATCGCCAAAGCGCCCGGCATCAGCAAAAAACTGGCAGAACAGATATATACTGCCTTACATAGCGACTAGAATGCTGTCAAAGCCCGTTCACAGAGACGTCATGAACATTCCGAATATTCTTACCTTGACGCGGGTCGGTCTGATCCCCGTTTTCATTCTGCTGTATTACCTGCCATTTCACTGGAGCTATCTGGCCGCCGCGGTGATGTTCACCCTGGCCAGCATAACCGACTGGCTGGATGGCTACCTGGCGCGTAAATGGGAGCAGAGCACCCCGTTTGGCGCCTTCCTTGACCCGGTAGCGGACAAACTCATGGTGGCCGTGGCGCTGATATTGCTGGTGCAAAGCCATGGTAACTTCTGGGTGACCGCCCCTGCGGTGGTCATCATCGGACGCGAGATCGTCATTTCCGCACTGCGTGAGTGGATGGCGGAAATGGGGGCCCGCTCGCAAGTCGCGGTCTCCAATCTCGGCAAGTACAAGACCGCAGCGCAGATGGTGGCGTTGGTGGTGCTGCTGGCGAACCCGGCGTTGCCAATGAGCCCCTGGGTGATTCTCGGTTACGTATTGTTGATGATATCTGCAGTTCTGACCCTGTGGTCAATGGTGATATATTTGCGCGCTGCCTGGCCGCATCTGCGCCCGGTGCAGACAAAATAAACAACAGATAAACTTTTTCGAATCAATGACTTGACAGGGCGCCGCAGAAAGATAGAATAGGCGCCGTTCCAGAGCGGGAATAGCTCAGTTGGTAGAGCACGACCTTGCCAAGGTCGGGGTCGCGAGTTCGAGTCTCGTTTCCCGCTCCATATTCAGTTGTGTTGCAATTGCGGCACAACAGCCCCCTTCGAGGCCGGGTGGCAGAGTGGTCATGCAGCGGATTGCAAATCCGTGAACGCCGGTTCGATTCCGACCTCGGCCTCCAGTATTAAAGCCCCGTAGACACTGGTCTACGGGGCTTTTTGCTTTGTGCGTTTTGGAAGTCGTTTCCGCTACTTGCAGTGGCCGGCAGTATTATCCGGCGCCGTTCTTGCGGCCTAGCTCGATATATTCCTCGCGCAGGGCTTTGAGCTCCTTTGTGTTCCGATCTTCCAATGCCAACAGGTGGTCGTGCGCGCCCCGGGTGGTATGTAACAACGCATCCCGCTTGATGTGGATACGGTTTACTATATGAAACTCAACAACAGGCTCTAATCTGCTGTCTATCATTTCGGTGCTTCTTCCTTGAATAATCCACATCAGCCGTTACTCGGCGCCTTGCTGATTCTGGCGTCGGGACTGTTATTGGCCATTAATGATGGCCTGTCAAAATACCTGACCCAGTTGTATCCCGTCATACTTGTTGTGTGGGTGCGTTACCTGGCGCAGACGCTGCTGATGGTGGCGCTTTTCACGCCACGCATGGGGCGCCGCGTATTTGTTACTTTACGTCCCTGGCCGCAATTATTCCGCGGGATGAGCCTCGTTGCGGTAAGCATTCTGTTCATCAGTGGTCTGCGTTACATTCCCCTAGCGGAGGCAACGGCGGTGATTTTCTTGGCACCGCTAATGGTTACCCTGGCATCGGCGCTGCTCGGGGAGCGTGTTAGTCGCAGCCAATGGATCGCAGTGGTTTTCAGCTTGATGGGTGTACTACTCATCGTCCGACCCGGTAGCTCCTTGTTCACTCTGGCGATACTGTTGCCGTTTGGTGCTGCGCTGTCGCTTTCGATATACCAGCTACTTACACGCCGACTGGCCGGCACCGATCACCCGGTGACCAGTAATTTCCTCGCCAGTCTGGTGGGAACTACGGTGCTGAGCGTTCTGGTGCTTTTCAATTGGCGCACGCCTACCATGCCGGATGCCGGGTTAATGGTTGGGCTAGGGTGCGTGACCACGCTTGGTCACCTCTTGCTGACCAACGCATATCGCTTTGCGAGTGCGGCTACCTTGGCGCCCTTCACATATGGTCAGATCGTCTTCGCAGGGATTGTTGGCTTCATTGCCTTTGATCAAGCGCCTGATATTGGCGCTATGCTCGGCATCGGCATGATCATCGTCAGTGGCCTTGGCATCGCCTATATCCAGGGCAGGGCGAGTCCGTCTCAATAAGAGTCGCTTTAAACCGAGGTGATCTTGTTGACGCTGGAAATCGCCTTTCCGTCCCAGATCATTTCGTAATGCGAGGATTGCACTATCGAGCACACGGGCTTCGGCGTGAGAAGTCCCCAGCAGACATTGCCGGGACTGCGGACCGAATTGTATTTCAGGCCATTGACCCCTGCCTGCTTGAGCTTGACCCCGGCGACACGAGCAGCAGCATAGCTGTTGGAGTCGTATACCGGATCGTCGAGTGTGATCTGGGTCATATCCATCATGCCGGTCTGATCGAACTTGCAAGACAGTCCCCGCATCAGAATCCTGTCGAAGGCCAGCCCCGTCACGCCGGACCAGTAGCGTTGCTGGTGGTATCGCACCTCTGCCAGTGCCGTGGCAGGAGTATCAGCCAGGTACAGGATGCCGAAGCTGCCATCGCTGAAGCGTGAGCCTTCAGGGTTGACGTGGGTAAATGGCGACACTGCATAGGAGCAGCCTGGAATACCGAACGGGATCTCACTGCTGGGGATGAATTCAATGCGGCCGGCCTGATTCAGCAGGCGTGGATTGGTCCGCGTCTGTAACTCGTGCAGTGCTTCGAATTCCTCTGCATCTGCCACATCATCGAACAGGGGGATAGGGGGGAACCGCGAGTTGACCAAGCGATAACTCGTTATCTTGGTGGGTTCAACTTCCGGCAGGCTATCCCACCTCACCACATTGCCCCCCTTAACCCGTCAATTCGGCGGAAGGTTTCATAAAGAGCTGCAAAACTGCCGTCAGATATAACGTCCAACGGCCTGCGCCCATTGAAGAAGGCATTATTGTTGGGCAGGTTAACGAAGCCGTACACGTTGTCGGGATTATCGAAAATCAGCCGTAGTGCAGCGTGGATGTTGAGTACATAGCTGATTCTATCGAGCTGGTCATTATCCAGACCGATTGTCTCATTGCCTGCCTTGGCTCTGGCAAGGGAGCTCCCGGAGACGCGAAGAATTCTGCCCATCTGGTCCCGGGAAGCTCCCCAGCGCTCCATGATTTTCATGGCGGTACGCAGGCCAACAGTGCCTTGGGGCTTTTCAGCTTTGATATTTTGAATATTGGCTAATGACATCAGGGACCTCACCTCTGGCTCTGCATGGATGTGTCTATAGAACCGAAATTAAGAATAGCATGTCTTCAGACATTATTCATGTCAGATCCGGCGGATACCGCCCGGATGCCCCTGCCGGCTCGTTGTTCTAATCTATAATCCCCTGTCTACACAGCAGCCAGGCCCAGGCTTGGTTTCATCCAGAGCTGGCTATTGTCAGATCTTGCTTTATCAGAGCAACGTACTAAGGAGCTTTTCATGTCAGACCGTGATCTCACCAAGACCTATAGCCGACCTCAGTTCGTTGCCAAGCTGCGTCGACTGGCTGACGCTATAGAGTCAGAACAAGCTTTTAACATCCAAGTAGCCGGTGAGCGGCTGCGTATTCCGGCCAGCGCAGTATTCAATGTTGAGCACGAGCGTAGCGGGAATACGCAAGAGCTTGAATTCCAGTTGCTGTGGGCGTCGCAAGAGGGTGGTAAGCCGACTGAATAGATGAGAGCGAGGGAGTGAGTGAGGAAGACTTGTTGCTGTAAATCGGCTGTTGGGGATGCAGCGTTGCCCGGATAGGCAGAGGGTCTGGATTGAGCGATTACGGGAAGGTTGCGAGCTCGAATTGCGGACCGAACACAGTTTTGCGGACCGACAGGGTAAGTATTGTTGTACCTAAGTGCTTGATATTGTTGGTGCCCGGAGCCGGAATCGAACCGGCACGATGTTGCCATCGAGGGATTTTAAGTCCCTTGCGTCTACCAGTTTCGCCATCCGGGCTGGCTGGCACTTGGAGTTCTGACAAAGCCTTGCCGTGCTCGGTAGCGAGCGGGCGTGGTGGATGTAAATCCGACCATAACTCCAAGAGATTCAGAATGTTACACAGATCGTATCGGTGTAACAAGAACTTTCTGCTGGGGACGGATCCAGCTGAAGTCTGAACGATCGTGGCGGTGTCGCCTCCAATAAGAGAGCCACTCAGAGTTCGTCAGGAGGTTAGTGATGAGTATTGATCCACTTGATCGTCCGCAAGGGCCGCAACAACCGGGGCATGAGCCGGTGCCAGGGCAGCGTCCCGGTCAGGGTCCGAATCCGGGAACGCCTCCAGAGCGCTCTCCAACCGAGCCGCCGGGGCCGGACGATGTTCCCCAGGAAGCGCCGGGGAACACACCCACCCGAGAACGAGCTCCGGATATAGTCCCGACACCGCAAGCTCAGGCGCCAGGGACATTACCGGGCTCAGATGAGCCGGATATTCCGGATAGAAGTGATCGGATTTGAGTTCCATGGTGTGTCTCACTTGAGGGTAAATGAAGCTCAGGGTAGTTGAATGCCGCCGGACTGGCTGTGCAGCCGCCGCAGCTGTTTTACCAGCAGATCGATGTTGGCCCCGGTGGCATCCAGCTGTAGACGCTGTTGCGCGTTCATCAGCGACAGCAGACGCTGTTCCAGATCATCAGCCGTCGTCAGCAGTGCCTGCTGCTTATCAGCGGCAAGCTGCAGGAAACGTTCCGACTCCTCCGGTTGCGGCAGTCCATAGCCTTCACTCAGCAGTTCGCCGGGCCGACTCAGGAAACTGCTGCCGCTCAGCAGCCCCTGCATAATCTGGGCAGCCTCGGTCAGCTCTTGTGGGGCATCGGCCGCCAGGAATCGCTGTTTGAGATCCTGCTGTATCTCCAGCACATGTCTGCGCTGGATGGCTTGCTCCAGCACCAGAAGGGCGGCAGACGAGCGGGTGCCCGCGCCTGTAAACCAGGCTTCGCGATCGTGGGCAGGGCTGGCAAACCAGTCCTCCAGGCGGTCAAAAGGTATGCGCAGCTGGCTGCGAAGCACCTCGAACATGTGACCGTAGCGTTCCCGGTAAGAGTCGAAATAATAGCCCCGGCGCAAGGCGGTCTCGCGATTTTGCAGAGGCTCCAGATCCGCCACGCCGCGGGCGTGCAGCAGCTCGAGCAGACCGGTGGGCGTCAGACTGTCCAGATCATGCAGCGAGGTCAGTGCGCTGCCGCTGCGCAGCAGCTTCAGCGTTTCGACGGCGCAGTTATTGGTGATGAAATAGTAGGTGCCATCGTAACTCCAGTGCAGAGTCGCGGCCTGTTCAACGAGTCGGCGACGAGCCTGCTCATCCATGCGCAACGGCACCGAGCTGAGGTCACGCAGTTCGAGCTGGGTGTACTCGTCTACCACCTTCTGCAGCGGCAGCATGAACAGCCGGGAAGGGTAATTGCCGATCAGCCCATCCAGGCTGGACAGCTGCAGATCATCGACAAAAGCGCGAAAGGACAGCACCAGATGGTGATCCAGATCCAGCAGACAGTCGGGGCCGGGCGTTCGCCCGGGAGCGCATATCACCAGGCGTAGCATGCTGTGGCCCCACCGACTCACCCACTGGTCATTAGGCTCTGCCAACAGATAATGCACCGCGTAGACTCGTTCAGGATCAAGCCAGCCAAGGGCAGAGCGTTCTGTATCCAGACCGGCGTACAGATAGGGTATCTCAGCGGGGCAATTCGACGCTGGTGGTGCCCAATCGAAATGATCTTTCAGATAGGCGTGCAGCGCCGGACGGCGGCAGGGATATTGCGGATCAAGCAGAAAGTATTCGAGATTGACTGCCAGATACTCCGCAGGACTGTACAGCTCGTACTGATCCGGACTGCGGTAAGACTGGCGATTCGCCCGCTCGCGGGCGCCACGGCGTCCCGCTTGCTGTGGCCAGCCGGCCAGATCGAGAAAGCGTGGGTCATCGCTGAGGGTAAAGCGACGCTCGGTCTGGCCTCTGCATTCTGCCGGCAGCCCGGCCTTGCCCTGGGTGCGATAGCGAGCGCGGCATTGGCGCAACAAGGTCTGCTGTTCAGCACGCCAATAACGCCCCTGGTCATACAGATGAGCCAGCTCGTGGATAAGTGTGGCAAGTAATTCCTGACGCAGGTTGCCGTGCTGGCGCCCCTCGGGAAAAGCACCTTCACCCCCAGCGGAGAGATCTGCCAGCCAGCGCCGATTGAGTTCCAGCGTGCCGCTGGGTGTGGCGCGGCCGAAGACCTCCTCGGGTAGCCGCTCGCTCCAGCGCACGGGCACCTGTCGGTCCAGCTGCTCGACCAGCAAGGGTGGCAGCAGCGTCGTGGCATCGGCAAGCAATGTCTGACTGGCCTGCATTTCGGATGGGGTGAGCTGGCGCTGGTCCAGCACCAGCTGCAACCCTGCCTGGGCGAGGGGACTGCTTACCAGCAAGCTGACAAGAAAAAAACGCCCTATGGCGGACCGCATTCTAGCCTCACTGATCGGCCGTCTCAGCGGTCAGCTCGCCACTGACACAAAAACACCTCACAGTGCCAGAATCGCCTCAGCCAACTGCATATCGGTGGCTTCCAGATCCGGGGCGGACTGGCGAATGTGAACCAAGGCGGCTTCGAGACGAACGCTGCGCAGCTGGCCGTCACTGCCGACAAAACTGGCTGCGTCTTCACGGGCTTCCAGCACGACCTTGTTGTTACCGGAAGTGGCATCACTGGTCGCGTCAATGGTATTGATCAGCGATCCGGCGATGGCGTCGGTGGTGCCGATGAAACTACTGCCATGGGCGCTGCCAGCAAGAGCGATGAGGCTGGTAGCAATGATCAGGGGAATGCGTTTCATGGTGGATATCCTTTTGAGACTGTAGAGCGTTCAGGTATTCACCTGCTGAAGCAGGGAATGCACCCAGTATTGTCCGTGCCGCAATTAAAATCGACATGGCAGATAAACAAAGTTCCAGCGAACCGGGGCTTTGTTCAATCAAAGCGCCACCAGTGTGGCATGCTGGACCAATTCCAGCAGCGGCTGTGGGTACACCCCCAGCACGAATACCAGCAGGGCAATCAGCAGCAGCATGATGCCGCCGGCGTGTTGGCCCCAGTTCATGGGTGCGTCACGGCGGCGGATACCCGGCTCGACGAGGAACATGGTGACCATGACCCGCAGATAGTAATACAGGCCGATGGCGCTGCCCAGGATCAAGGCACCCAGCAGCCACCACAACTGTGATTCCACGCCTGCGGCAATGATATAGAACTTGCCGATGAAGCCCGCAGTCAGTGGGATACCGGCCAGCGACAGCATCATTACCGCCAGCACAGCGGTCAGGTATGGCCGGCGCCAGAACAGGCCACGGTACTGGTAGAGCGCATCGGCGTCGCGGCCCTTGAACGGGGTGGACATCAGCGTCACCACGCCGAAGGCGCCCAGGGTCGTCAACACGTAGGTCACCAGATAGACACCGATGGCCTCAACGGCAAGGCCGCTACTGGCAATCAGGGCAATCACCAGGTAGCCGAAATGGGCAATCGAGGAGTAGCCCAGCAGGCGTTTCAGGTTGCTCTGCAGCAGCGCCAGCAGGTTGCCGAGCAGAATGGACGCGATGGCGATAGCGGCCAGCAGGTCATTGAGCCAGCCGCCGTCGGTAGCCGGGGAAACCTGATACAGGCGCAGCAGCACGGCGAACACGGCGACCTTGGCAGCGGTGGCGAGGAAAGCGGCCACCGGTGCCGGAGCACCTTCGTAGACGTCGGGCGTCCACAGGTGGAAGGGGGCCAGCGACAGCTTGAAGGCCAAGCCGATCAGCATCATGCCGAAGCCGATCTGCAGCAGGGGAGTCAGCCCCGCTGCCCCCAGTGCAGAAAACGCCAGACTGCCGGACTCGGCATAGGCCAGCGCCATGCCGAACAACAGAAACGCAGAGCCGGCGGCGGACAGCACCATGTACTTGATGCCGGCTTCCAGCGAGCGCTTGTTGAAGAAGGCATAGGCAACCATGCCGTAGACCGGGACCGAGAGCAGCTCCAGGCCGATGAACAAGGTGGCCAGGTGCGAGGCACCGACCATCACCAGACCACCGGCCGCAGCCAGCAGCATCAGCAGATACATCTCCTCGCGGTTGCCGGGAAAACCCTCACCGGTGTTGGTCTTGCCCAGATAGGCATGCACCAGTGTGGTGCATGCCAGCGTGGCGATCAGGATGACGCCCATGTAGAGCAGCGCGAAACGGTCCACCTGTATCAGACCGGTCACTTCCAGCGGCACGACCTGCAGCGCCGGAATCAGTGACAGCAGGGCCAGGTTGAGGCCGGCAGCCGAGAGAATGAACGTGAGATCGTGCCTGCGCCGCCAGGCGATGGCGAGCATGACCACCACCGCTGTCACGCATACGATCAGCAGTGGCAGCAAGGCGATGAAGTGGGACGGGGTAAATTGCATGATGTCGTTTTCCATCTGACTGCTACCGGGCCGGAACAAGGTTGGAGAGGGCATCGCTGAGCCAGTGTTGAACACCGCTCATGCTCGACGCCGAGGTATCCAGCAGCGGTTGCGGATACAATCCGATAATGACCAACAGGGCGACCAGCGACAGCACCATGGCCAGCTCCCGGCCATTGAGCCCACGCAGGGCATCTCCGGAGCGCGAGGCTCCGAAGTAGGCGCGGTGGATCATGATCAGCGAGTAGGCCGAGGCCAGTACCAGACCGAAGGTAGCGATCACCACCACCCAGGGATTGTTGGCGAAGCTGCCGAACAGGATCAGGAACTCGCCGACGAAGTTGCCGGTACCCGGGATACCCAGGGAGGCAATGGCAAAGAACATGCTCAGCGCCGGCAGGTAGGGAATCCGTGCCCAGAGTCCACCCATCTCGCGCATGTCACGGGTATGGATGCGCTCATACAGCTGACCGCACAGGATAAACAGTGCGGCGGCCGACAGCCCGTGGGCAACCATCTGTATCACCGCGCCCTGCAATGCCAGCTGGGTGCTGGCATAGATGCCGATCAGCACGAAGCCCATGTGCGAAATACTGGAATAGGCCACCAGCCGTTTGATATCGGTCTGGGCAAAGGAAAGGATGGCGCCATAGAAGATGCCGACCAGGCCCAGGGTCATGGCAATCGGCGCGAACTCCATCGAGGCATTGGGGAACAGCGGCAGCGCAAAGCGCAGCATGCCGTAGGCAGCGGTTTTCAGCAGAATACCCGCCAGATCCACCGAGCCTGCCGTCGGTGCCTGGGCGTGGGCATCCGGTAACCAGGAATGCAGCGGCACGATCGGAAACTTCACGGCAAAAGCAATGAAGAAGCCCAGCATCAGGATGTACTCGACACCCGCCGGCATCTCGATACCGAGCAATTGGTCATAGGCAAAGGTCAGCACCCCGGTCTGGCTGAAGTTGAACAGCACCAGGCCGAGGATGGCCACCAGCATGATCAGGCCGCTGGCCTGGGTGAAGATGAAGAATTTGGTTGCCGCGTTGATCCGTGTCTTCTTGCCTTCGCCGCTGTGACCCCAGAGCGCGATGAGGAAGTACATCGGCACCAGCATCATTTCCCAGAAGAAGAAGAACAGGAACAGATCCATGGCCAGGAATACACCGGCCACACCACCCAGAATCCACATCAGGTTGAGGTGGAAGAAGCCGATCCGGTGCTGGATCTCGCTCCAGGAACAGAGTACCGATAGCACCCCGAGAATCCCGGTGAGGATCAGCATGAGCAGTGACAGGCCATCCAGCGCCAGGTGCAGGTTGATGCCGAAGCGCTCGATCCAGACGTGCTTGAATTCCAGCGTCCACACCGGAACGCCATTGGTGACGGCGGACAGCGAGTAATCCTTACTGATCCAGAGCCAGAGGCTCAGTCCCAGCACCAGCCCCATGGTCGCGAGGGCCAACCAGCGGGGCAGGGATCTGCTGAAGCGTTCAGCTTGCCAGCACAACAGGCCGCCGATAAAAGGTATCAGTACCAGCCAGGGCAGAATCATGACGGGATCATTTCCTTGCGTAAATTCATTATCAGACCACCTGCAGCATCAGGATGCCGATCACCAGCACGGCACCGGCGGCAATAGTGGCGGCATACCAGCGGGTCTGGCCGTTCTGTGTGCGGCTGAGCAGCGTATTACCGGCCCGGGCCAGCACCGGCACAATGCCAATGGTCCGGTCCAGCGGGTCGCGGCGCAGCGTCCGGGTCAGCCACAGGTAGGGCTGCACAAACACCTTGTCGTACAACCAGTCGAAGCCCCATGCGGCGAACCACCAAGCGGTCAAGAAGCGGCCCGGCGCGCTGCTGCCGATGGCCTGGACTACCTTGCGCTGGCCCAGGTACAGCCAGGCGGCCAGCAGGATGCCAGCCACGGCGATAACGCCCGAGAGTATTTCCAGCCCGATGCGGCCTTCACCGCCAGCATGCCCCACACTCTGCGGTAGCACGCCGGCCAGCGGAGGTGTGATCCAGGCACCGATGAAGGTCGATAGTATGATCAGCACAATCAGCGGCAGGTTATGAGCCAGACCCTTGCTGGCATGGGCTTCGGCCTGCTGTTTGCCATGGAACACCACAAAGATCAGTCGGAAGGTATAGATCGATGTCAGGAAGGCACCCAGCAGACCGGCGTACAGCAATGCGCTGTTGCCGCTGGCAAAGGCCTCCCAGAGAATCTCATCCTTGGAGTAAAAGCCGGCCGTCAGCAGCGGCAGAGCAGCCAGCGCGGCACCGCCGACGATAAAGCTGGCGTAGGCCACGGGCAGTTTCTTCCACAGGCCACCCATCCGGAAGATGTTCTGTTCGTGGTGGCAGGCATGGATCACCGAGCCCGAGGCCAGGAACAGCAACGCCTTGAAGAAAGCGTGGGTCATCAGATGGAAGATCGCTGCTTCCCAGGCACCTACACCCAGCGCCAGGAACATGTAGCCGAGCTGGCTCATGGTCGAGTAGGCGAGGATGCGCTTGATGTCGGTCTGCACCACTGCGGCAAAGCCGGCCAGTACCAGAGTGGTACCGCCCACCACGCCCACCAGATACAGCACATCCGGGGTCAACAGGAACAGGCCGTGGGTGCGGGCGATCAGGTAGACACCCGCGGTGACCATGGTCGCCGCGTGGATCAGTGCTGACACCGGCGTGGGGCCGGCCATGGCGTCAGCCAACCAGGTCTGCAGGGGCAGCTGGGCGGATTTACCCACAGCGCCACCCAGCAGCGACAGGGTTGCCAAAGTGATCCAGAAATCCCCCGCGGCAAACATCAACGGTGCCTGTACCAGCAGCTCCTGAATATTCAGGGTACCCAGCTGCACGAACAGGATGAACAGACCGAAGGCCATCAGTACGTCACCAACCCGGGTAACCAGGAAGGCCTTGAGCGCGGCATTGCCGTTCTTGCGCTCGTGGTAGTAGAAGCCGATCAGCAGGTAACTGCAGACGCCAACGCCTTCCCAACCGAGGTAGAGGAACAGCAGATCATCGGCCAGGATCAGACACAGCATGCTGGCGATAAACAGGTTGGTGTAGGCAAAAAAGCGGGAGTAGCCGTCTTCGCCGCGCATGTACCAGCTGGCAAACAGGTGGATCAGAAAACCCACACCCGTGACCACGCCGAGCATGGTCAGCGACAGGCCGTCCAGATACAGGGTCAGGCTGGGGGTGAAGTTGCCCACCGCCATCCATTGCCAGAGCAGTTGAATGTAGGCGCCGTCCTGCAGCGCGCCGGTGCTGAACTGGAAGATGATCCAGGCCGTGACCAGCGCCGACAGGCCGACCGAGCCGACGCCGACCAGAGCCGAGGTACTCTCTGACCAGCGCCCGCGGGAGAAGGCCAGCAGCACAAAGCCGATCAGCGGAAATAACAGGGTTAGAAATAGCATGTTCATCCGCGCATCTCGCTGGCAGCATCAATATCCAGGGTTCCGAAGCGGCGATACAGTTGCAGCAGAATGGCCAGACCAATACTGGCCTCGGCAGCTGCTAGGGTGATCACCAGAATGAACATCACCTGACCGTCGGCCTGGCCCCAGCGGGCTCCGGCAACGACGAAGGCCAGCGCAGCTGCGTTCATCATGATCTCCAGACTCATCAGCACGTACAGGATGTTGCGACGGATCATCAGCCCGGCCAGGCCGAGGCTGAACAGCACGGCGGCCAACGCCAGCCCGTGCTCCATGGGTATGCCGCTCATGAAATCTCCTTGGCTTCGTGACGACCGATGTGGAAGGCCGTGACCATGGCGCCGAGCAGCATCATCGCTGCCAGTTCGACGGCTAGAATGTAAGGGCCGAACAGGGCGAAACCGACTGCCTTGGCATCCACCACTTCACCGGTAATGACCGCGGATGTGGGCTCACTGAACAGGACATAGAGCAACTGTGCCAACAACAGCCCGGAGAGGATCGCCGGGCCTATCCAGCCACGCGGACTCAACCACCGGCGCTCCTGATTCTCGCTGCCACTGCCCAGGTTGAGCATCATCACCACGAACACGAACAGCACCATGATGGCGCCGGCGTAGACGATGATCTCCAGCACCCCGGCAAAGGGCGCACCGAGGGCGAAGAAGCACATGGACACCGCCAGCAGCGAAGTGACCAGGTACAGCAGGGCATGCACTGCGCGGGTATTGGTAATCACCATCAGTGTGGCCGCAACGGCCACCCCGGCGGAGAAATAAAAGGCAAATTCCATCAGATATTCCTCACGACAATCATGGCAGCAACCCCTTGACGTTGACCGGCTCGGCCTCGTTCTGCGCGGCACCCTTGGGTTTGCCGGCAATCGACAGGCCGGACACGCGGTAGAAGTTGTAGTCGGGGTTCTTGCCGGTACCGGCAATCATCAGGTCTTCCTTTTCGTACACCAGATCCTGGCGCTTGTATTCGGCCAACTCGAAATCCGGGGTCAACTGGATTGCCGTGGTCGGGCAGGCTTCCTCACACAGACCACAGAAGATGCAGCGCGAGAAGTTGATGCGGAAGAACTCCGGATACCAGCGTCCGTCCTCGGTCTCGGCCTTCTGCAGGGAGATGCAGCCGACCGGGCAGGCGGCAGCACAGAGGTTGCAGGCAACGCAGCGCTCTTCACCGTCCGGGTCTCGGGTCAGTACGATGCGGCCACGATAGCGGGGCGGCAGGTACACCGGCTCCTCGGGGTATTGCAGGGTGTCCCGTTTGCGGAACGCATGGCCGAAGATCATCACCAGGCTGCGTAGCTGGGTGTAGGTGCCATGTACGACATGAATAATTGATTTGATCATGGCTTTCTCCTCAGGCTGCGGCCAGCACAAATGCGCCGGTCACCAGCAGGTTGATCAGGGTCAATGGCAAGCAGACCTTCCAGCCGAATGCCATCATCTGGTCGTAGCGCGGCCTCGGCAGCGAGGCGCGCAGCAGGATGAAGATCATGATGAAGAAAGCGGTCTTCAGCGCAAACCACAGGAAGGGCAGTTGTGGCAGCAGATCGAACGGCCCGTGCCAGCCGCCGAAGAACAGCGTGGCCAGCAACGCCGATACCAGTACGATACCGATGTACTCACCGACGAAGAACATGCCCCATTTCATCCCGGCGTATTCCACGTGATAACCGTCGGCCAGTTCCTGCTCCGCTTCCGGCTGGTCGAAGGGATGACGGTGGGTCACCGCAACGCCAGCAATGAAGAAGGTCAGGAAGCCAAAGAACTGCGGAATGATGAACCACAGGTTATCGGCCTGATAGCCAACGATATCGCGCATATTGAACGAGCCGGTCTGCGCTACCACGCCCATCAGCGACAGGCCGAGGAAGACTTCATAGGACAGGGTCTGGGCCGCGGCGCGCAGGCCGCCGAGCAAGGCGAACTTGTTGTTACTGGCCCAGCCGGCGAACAGCACTGCATAGACGGTAAGCCCGGCCATGGCAAAGAAGAACAGCAAGCCGATATTCAGATCCGCCACGCCCCAGGTCGGGGTGATAGGCACCACGATAAAGGCCACCAGCAGCGAGCTCATCGCCACCACGGGTGCCAGGGTAAAGATCAGCTTGTCGGCAAAGGGTGGCGTCCAGTCCTCCTTGAAGAACATCTTGATCATGTCCGCGACGATCTGAAACAGGCCAAAGGGGCCAACCCGGTTGGGGCCGTAGCGATCCTGCCACAGGGCCAGCAGCCGGCGCTCGACAAAACTCAGGAAAGCGCCGGCGACCACCACTGCCAGCAGAATGACGATGGCCTTGATCACGGCGATCAGGATGATCATCACCTCAGGGGTAAACCAGCTCATTGCGCCACCTCACTCAAGGCTGTCACCACGCTGGCTGCGCTCAGTGGCGGAATGCCCGGCAGGCCGATGGGCATTCCGACAACGCCCAGTGGCAGTTCGGCGCTGATGCGCAGCGGCAGTTGCAGTTGCAGTTGCTGGTTACCCAGGGTGATAGAAAGCAGGGCGCCTTCGGTTACACCCAGACGCGTCGCTTCCGTGTCGGTCAGCGCAACGTAGGCTTGCGGTATGCGCTGCTGGATCGGCTCGGCTCGGCTGCTGTTTTCTTCGCTGCCAAACAGATGATGTAGCGGCACAACCTGCCAGGTACCGGCGGCCGGAGCGAACGCGCCCGGTGCCTGAGCCCAGGGCAGATCCATACGCGCACCGTCGAGCAGACGTATACCCGGATCGCCACTGCGCAGATGACCGCCGACCTCATCCTGATATTTGTTCCAGGCCTGTGGCGAGTTCCAGCCCGGTGACCAGGCAAAGGCGATCTGCTGACGGTCTTCCTGGCTGCCCGAATAACCCTCCATGGAGAAGGCGAAGGGGCTGTCCGGATCCTGTGGCTGGCGCGGCTCGTGCACACTCAGATTGGCGCGCATCGCGGTACGGCCGCTGTAACGGTGGGGCGCGCGGGCCAGTTTCTGGCCCTTGATGCGGAAGCTGGCATCGGGGGCCGCTGCGGTGATAGCCGCCAGGCGCGGATGCACTGCAGCGCAGGCTTCAGTCACCTGATCCAGGTTGGTCCAGGCAACCGGCTTGCCGAGCAGCGTGTGGCGCAGCGCGTGCAACCAGCGCCAGCCTTCACGGATCAGCACGTCCGGGTTGTAATAGCTGGGCTCGAACACCTGGAAGAAGCGCTGGGCGCGGCCTTCCATGCTGACCAGGGTGCCATCGCCTTCGGCGAAGCTCGAAGCCGGCAGCAGGATATGGGCCTTGTCGGCGGTAGCGGTCTGCTGGTGATCGACCACGACCACCACCTTGGCAGCGACCAGGGCAGCGTCGACTACCGCCTTGTCGGTACGGCGATAGAGATCGTTTTCCAGCACCACGAGCGCGTCATACTGCCCGGCCGTGAGAGCTGCGAGGGCCGCTTCGACCGACTTGTCCGCGTCGTCCTCGGCCAGTAGCAGGGCCATGCCCATGCTGTTGGCTTCCGGCACCACCATGCTGATTGAGGCGTTCTTTTCACGGTTTTTCAGCGCCTGGGTGATGTTGGCAGCCGCATCGATGATGGCCGCGTTGCCCAGGGATGCGCCGGACACCAGTAGCGGACGTCTGGCGGCAAGCAGGGCGTCGGCTATACGTTGTGCCAGCGCCAGTGCATCTGCTTCCAGCCCACTGACCGCCGGAGCGCTCGGGTCGATGGCATGGGCGACAGCAAAGCCGAGGCGTGCCAGATCGTCCGGGGCGGCCTGAACGGATTCGGCGGCGATACCGTCCAGTCGGGTAGCCGTGACACTGGCGATGAATACCGGATGCTTGGCACCCTGGGCGATATTCTCTACCGCGGCCTGGTGCCAGCTCTGAATGCCGGCAGCTTCCGCAATCTCGGCGGCCTTGCCCTTGGCGGTCTGACGCAGGGCAAGCGCGATACGCGCCGCGGTCTGGGTGAGGTCCTCACCGAGTACGAACACCGCGTCATGGCTTTCCATGTCGCGAATGGTCGCGGTTGGCAGCGGGCCGTGCTGCAGCAGGTTGCGGATGGCTTGGATATTGTCCAGTTCATCCCGGCCTATGCCGGAGTAGAAGTCCTCTGCTCCGACCAGCTCGCGCAAGGCGAAGTTGCTCTCCAGGCTGGCGCGGGGCGAGCCGATGCCGAGGATACGCTGGCGATTGAGCAGGCCGGCGGTCTGATCCAGTGCTGCATCAATACCCATGCGCAGTTTGGAACGCTGCACAATGGGCTGGCGCGGACGGTCGTCGCGGTTCACGTAGCCATAGCCGAAGCGGCCGCGGTCGCACAGGAAGTAGTGGTTAACCGAGCCGTTGTAGCGGTTCTCGATGCGGCGAATCTCGCCGTAACGCTCGCCGGGACTGATGTTGCAGCCCGAAGCGCAGCCGTGGCAGACGCTCGGCGCGAACTGCATGTCCCACTTGCGGTTGTACCGCTCGGAATGGGTCTTGTCAGTGAACACACCGGTGGGGCAGACCTCGGTGAGGTTGCCGGAGAACTCGCTTTCCAGCGTGCCATCCTCGACACGGCCGAAATACACCTGATCGTTGGCACCGAACACACCCAGGTCGGTACCGCCGGCGTAGTCCTTGTAGTAGCGGACGCAGCGGTAGCAGGCGATGCAGCGGTTCATTTCGTGGGCGATGAACGGGCCGAGTTCCTGATTCACGTGGGTGCGCTTGTTGAAGCGATAACGGCGCTGGTTGTGGCCGGTCATCACTGTCATGTCCTGCAGGTGACAGTGTCCGCCTTCTTCGCACACCGGGCAGTCATGCGGGTGGTTGATCATCAACCACTCGATCACGCTGGCACGAAACGCCTTGGCTTCTTCATCGTCGATGGAGATCCAGCTGTTGTCGGTCGCCGGCGTCATGCACGACATGACCAGCCGACCGCGGGTGTCGTTCTCATCGCTGTACTGCTTGACCGCGCACTGGCGGCAGGCACCTACGCTGCCCAGCGCAGGGTGCCAGCAGAAGTAGGGGACATCGAGGCCCAGGGACAGACAGGCCTGCAGCAGGTTGTCCGCTCCATCGACTTCGTAGTCTTTACCGTCTACATGGATAGTGGCCATGGTTCTACTTTCTTCTTACCCGATACCGGGTGCTGATAATGGAATTCTTTATGCCTTCACAAACTCGGTTGTCGCTCGAACTTCGGCTGAGCGATCTATCCCGGCTTCAAACTCTTCGCGGAAGTACTTGATCGCGCTGCCCAGGGGTTCAACCGCGCCTGGTGCGTGGGCACAGAAGGTCTTGCCCGGCCCGAGGAAGTCCACCAGTCTGGCGAGAATCTCCATGTCCTCGGGATTGCCCTGGCCGTGCTCCAGGGCACGCAGCGTCTTCACGCTCCAGGGCAAGCCATCGCGGCAGGGTGTACACCAGCCGCAGGATTCCCGGGCGAAGAACTCTTCCATATTGCGCAGCAGCGAGACCATGCTCACCGTGTTGTCTACGGCCAGCGCCAAGCCGGTACCCATGCGGGTGCCGTACTTGGCAATGCCGCCGGAGAACATCGGCGCTTCCAGGTGCTCGGGCAGCAGGAAGCCGGTACCGGCGCCGCCGGGCTGCCAGCATTTAAGGGTATAGCCGTCGCGCATGCCGCCGGCATAATCCTCGAACAGCTCACGAGCGCTGATGCCAAAAGGCAGTTCCCAGATACCGGGGTTATTCACCTTGCCGGAGAAGCCCATCATCTTGGTGCCATGGTCGCCGCTTTCGGGGCGGGCCAGCGCGGTATACCACTCCACACCATTGCCGACGATAGCTGGTACGTTACATAGGGTTTCCACGTTGTTCACGCAGGTCGGCTTGCCCCACACACCTACAGCGGCGGGGAAAGGCGGCTTGGCCCTGGGGTTGGCCCGGCGCCCTTCCAGCGAGTTGATCAGTGCGGTTTCTTCACCGCAGATATAACGCCCGGCACCGGTATGCACGATCAGCTCGAAGTTGAAGCCGGAACCCATGATGTTCTTGCCCAGCAGACCAGCTGCCTTGGCTTCTTCGACTGCTTGTTTGAGGTTGCGGGCCGCATCGACGTATTCGCCACGCAGGAAGATATAGCCGCGATAGGCCTTGAGCGCCCGCGCCGAGATCAGCATGCCTTCAATCAGCAGGTGCGGCAGTTGCTCCATGAGCAGCCGGTCCTTCCAGGTGTTGGGCTCCATCTCGTCGGCGTTGCACAGCAGATAGCGAATGTTCTGCGACTCATCCGCCGGCATCAGGCTCCACTTCACCCCAGTGGGGAAACCCGCGCCGCCACGGCCCTTGAGGCCGGAATCCTTGACGGTGCTGACAATATCAGCCTGGGCCATGTCCAGTAGTGCCTTGCGTGCAGCCGTGTAACCGTTCTTCTGTTGGTACTCTTCCAGCCACACTGGTTGGCCGTCGTCGCGCAGGCGCCAGGTCAACGGGTGGGTTTCTTCCGACCGCTCAATAAGGTTGGCCGGGCCGAAGGATGATAATTTTTTCATTGGTAGCCCTCCAACAGTGCAGCCACGCCGTCGGCGCTGACACCGCCATAGGTGTCATCATCGATCATTAACGCCGGCGCCTTGTCGCAGTTACCCAGGCAGCACACGGGAATGAGCGTGAAGCGGTTATCGGCGGTGGTCTGGCCGGGGACGATACCGATTTCATTCTTGATGCTGTCGAGCACGCTTTCGTGTCCACCGATATAGCAGGTCATGCTGTCGCACACGCGGATAATGTGGCGACCTACCGGCTGACGGAAGATCTGACTATAGAAAGTGGCGACACCTTCCACATCGCTGGCGGGAATACCCAGGATCGCGCCGATGGCATCGGCTGCGCCATCCGGCACCCAGCCACGGGCCTGCTGAACGATCTTCAGCGCCTCGATGGAGGCCGCACGCGGATCCTCGTAGTGGTGCATTTCCTGTTCGATGGCCGCACGTTCGGCTTCATCAAGAACGAAACGATCAGTCTGAATCAACGTAGTCATAATCAGCGGTCCACGTCAGCCATAACGAAGTCGATACTACCCAGATACGCAATCAGATCCGACACCATGCTGCCGCGGATCACCGAGGGGATCTGCTGCAAATGCGGGAAGCTGGGCGTGCGGATACGCGTGCGGTAGCTCATGGTGCTGCCGTCACTGGTCAGGTAGTAGCTGTTGATACCCTTGGTCGCCTCGATCATCTGGAACGACTCGTTCGCCGGCATCACGGGCCCCCAGGACACCTGCAGGAAGTGCGTGATCAGCGTTTCGATATGCTCCAGTGCGCGCTCTTTGGGCGGTGGCGTGGTCAGTGGGTGATCCGCCTTGTACGGGCCTTCGGGCATGTTGTTCAAACACTGCTCGATGATCTTCAGACTCTCGCGCATCTCGCCCATCTTGACCATGCAGCGGTCGTAGGCATCACCATTGACCGCTAGCGGCACTTCGAACTCGAAGTTCTCGTAGCCGGAGTAGGGGCGCGCTTTGCGGATATCAAAATCACAACCGGTGGCGCGCAGACCGGCGCCGGTCACACCCCATTCCAGCGCTTCCTTGGTGTTGTAGTCGGCAACCCCCCTGGTGCGGCCGATCAGGATGCTGTTTTTCAGAGCCGCCTTTTCATATTCACTCAGGCGCTTGGGCATCCAGTCGAGGAACTTGCGTACCAGCTTGTCCCAGCCACGGGGCAGGTCATGGGCGACACCGCCGATGCGGTACCAGGCCGGGTGCATGCGGAAGCCGGTGATGGCCTCGATCACTTCATAGGCACGCTGACGGTCGGTAAAGGTGAAAAACACCGGGGTCATGGCACCGACGTCCTGGATATAGGTACCCAGATACAGCAGGTGGTTCTGGATGCGGAAGAACTCGGCCATCATGATGCGGATGACATCCACTCGCTGCGGCACGGTGATGCCGGCGAGTTTTTCTACCGCCAGTACATAGGGCAGGTTATTCATTACCCCACCGAGGTAGTCGATACGGTCGGTATAGGGGATGAAGCTGTGCCAGCTCTGGCGCTCGGCCATTTTTTCCGCGCCACGGTGGTGGTAACCGATATCCGGGACGCAATCGACGATCTCTTCACCATCGAGCTGCAGAATGATACGGAAGGCACCGTGCGCCGAAGGGTGGTTCGGGCCGAGGTTGAGGAACATGAAATCCTCATGCTCGCCACCACGCTTCATGCCCCAGTCTTCCGGTTTGAAACGCAGCGCTTCCTGTTCGGCGTCCTGGCGGGCGGCGGTGAGCGTATAGGGATCGAACTCGGTGGCGCGTGCCGGATAGTCCTTGCGCAGCGGGTGGCCTTCCCAGGTCGCCGGCATCAGTAAGCGGGTCAGGCGCGGGTGACCCTCGAAGTGGATGCCATACATGTCCCAGACTTCGCGCTCGTACCAGTCGGCATTTGGCCAGACGCTCGCGACCGTGGGCACATTGAGATCATTTTCCTTGAGCGCGACCTTGATCATCACGTCACTGTTACGTTCCAGCGACATGAGGTGGTAGAAGATGGTGAAGTCCGCATCAGGCGGCAAGCCCTGGCGGTGTGTGCGCAAACGTTCATCCACGCCATGCAGGTCGTACAGCATGACGTAGGGCTGCGGCAGTTGGCGCAAAAAGCGCAGCACGGCCAGCAGTTGCTCGCGTGCAATCCAGATCACCGGCATGCCGGTGAGTGTGGGTTGAGCAGTAAAGCTCTCGGCCCCGAATTGGGCATTCAGTTCGGCAACGACCCGCTGGCCATCGGCCTTGTATGGTGGAATAGGTAACGCCTGATCTGCAGTCATTATATGAGTCGCTATCGTCAACGGTGAGTGCGGCGATGGTGTGGGCTGGTGGCCGATTCACACGTCGTCGGGGCTGCGCAGATTGGTGACCGCAATACGCTGGTCACGTTTCTCCTCGCGTTGCGAAGGCATATCTGCCCGATAGATACCCTGATCTCCAACCACCCAGGATAGTGGGCGACGCTCCTTACCGATGGAGTCCTGCAACAGCATCAGACCCTGCAAAAAGGCTTCGGGACGGGGAGGGCAGCCAGGGATGTACACATCCACCGGCAGGAACTTGTCCACGCCCTGAACAACGGAGTAGATGTCGTACATGCCGCCGGAGTTGGCACAGGCGCCCATGGAAATGACCCACTTGGGTTCCAGCATCTGCTCATAGAGACGTTGAATGACTGGGGCCATCTTGACGAAGCAGGTGCCCGCGATAACCATGAAGTCCGCCTGGCGCGGAGATGCTCGAATGACTTCCGCACCAAAGCGCGCAATGTCATGCGGCGCGGTAAAGGCAGTGGTCATCTCCACATAACAGCAGGAGAGGCCAAAGTTGTAGGGCCAGAGAGAGTTCTTGCGTCCCCAGTTCACCGCACCGCTAACCACATCTTCCAGCTTGCCCATGAAGATGTTGCGGTGAACCTGGTCTTTCAGCAGCTGATCGTCGACAGTCTCCCTGGTACCGATCGGATACTCGTCATTGACGGCATCCGGATCGATCCGAACAAGTTCATATTGCATGTTGAAAGCCTCATTTTAGCTTCGCTTGCCTCCTGCGGCGGCCTGCCGGTGACCAATCAAGGGCACCAATAGACGCTTCATAGACAAGACCCGCAACTAGAATTGAAACAAAGATAGAGGCTCCAATGAAACCGGCCCAGCCGCTTTCGCGCACCGAGACGGCCCATGCAAAAAGGAATAGGGCTTCAACATCGAAAATCACGAATAGCATCGCGACCAGATAGAATTTTGCGGAGAAACGCAGGCGGGCATCGCCAGTGGAAACGATGCCGGACTCGAAGGGTTCGTTCTTGCTGCGACCCCAGGCTTTGCTGCCCAGAATGCTGGACAATAGCAACATGAAGGCACAGAGGCCTAGAACGCCCAGCAGGAAAGCAGCTAAAGCCCAATTATGTGGCAGTGACGATACAGCAGCATCAGACATGCCGGACTCCTTGGAGAAACGGCTTCATTATTGGTTACTTGCGCGGACTATTAAAACGTTTGTCGCGTCAAACTGGCGGTATTGTATGCCCGCTGGGCGGCTTATGAAAGGCTTCGATCGAGTTGTAACAGTTTTTTACACAAGGGGTTGGTGCGCCTTCCTGAACTTCAATCGGCCTGCTCAGTCCAAAAGGCTACTACGGTTAACGGAGCCGCATATGACTATTTTCGAAGCCCTACGGATAAGCCATGACAAGCAGCGTGAGTATGTCGATGCTGTGCTGCGCACCAGCGGTGATACCCAGGAGCGGGTTGATGCCTATCAGCAACTAAAAGAAGAACTCTATGCCCATGAAACAGCGGAGGAACGTCATTTCTATATCCCGCTGATGGATCATGATAACGGCGTCGACCTGAGTCGCCACGCCATCGCCGAGCATCACGAAATGGATGAGCTGGTCGAAAAACTGGATGAAACAGAGATGTCCAGTTCCGCGTGGCTGACAACTGCCCGCGCCCTGGGCGACAAAGTACTGCATCATCTGGAAGAGGAAGAGCAGAAATTCTTCCAGATGGCCGGCAAGCTGCTCACCGATAAGCAGAAAAAGGAACTGGCCAAGCACTACAACGGCGAATACGAAGCGTTATTGGCGAAAGCCTGACCCGGTCTTCGGCGCCGAACCGACGCCGGCACTGCCTGCGAAATTGAAAATCTTTATCTGAGCGTTTTACACCCGATACGGGCCAATCGGGTATGCTCTCATGCTCGTTTCAGTTGCAGGACAGCAAGTATGTCGGATTATGATTTTGACCTTTTCGTTATCGGTGCCGGATCGGGTGGTGTGCGCGCCAGCCGCATGGCGGCAGGATTTGGTGCGCGGGTGGCGGTAGCCGAAGACCTGTATCTCGGCGGTACCTGTGTCAACGTTGGCTGTGTGCCGAAAAAGCTGTTCGCCTATGCGGCCCATTTCGCCGAGGACTTCGGTGATGCCCAGGGTTATGGCTGGGATTTGTCCAAGGCGCAGTTCGATTGGCAACGTCTGGTCGAGAACAAGAATACCGAGATCACCCGCCTCAATGGCATCTATCATAATCTGCTGACAGCGGCCGGGGTGACTCTGGTGCACGGCCGAGCGCAGTTGGTTGACTCCCATACCGTTGCCGTTGGAGACAAGTCCTTCACGGCAGGGCGTATTATCATCGCCACCGGTGGCTGGCCGTTCATTCCCGAATTTCCGGGCCGTGAGCATGTGATCAGCTCTAACGAAGTCTTCTATCTCGAGCACTTGCCCAAGCGCACCATGGTGGTGGGCGGCGGCTATATTGCCATCGAATTCGCCAGCATCTTTCATGGCCTGGGTTGCGAGACAAGCCTGCTTTACCGTGGGGCACAGTTCCTTCGCGGCTTCGATCAGGGGCTGCGCGACCACATGGTTGTGACCATGCAGAACAAGGGCGTCGACCTGCAGTTCGATGCGGACGTTGCCAGTATCGAGAAGCAGGCCGACGGCAGTCTGCTGGTATCCCTGAAGAACGGTGAGACCCTGGAAACCGATCTGGTTCTGTATGCAACAGGGCGCAAGCCGAAACTGGATGGCCTGGGTCTGGAGAACACCAAGGTCACACTGGATGACAAAGGTTTTGTTGCGGTCGATGAGCTGTATCAAACGACCGATCCGGCCATTTTTGCCATAGGTGACGTGACCGACACCATCCAGCTGACACCTGTGGCGTTGGCCGAAGGTATGGCACTGGCTCGGCGTCTGTACAGACCCGACGAGTACCGGCCGGTGGACTACGACGATATTGCCACCGCTGTATTCTGCATCCCCAACATTGCCACCCTGGGGCTTACCGAAGAGCAGGCGCGCGCCTGCGGGCATAAGCTCGATATCTACGAGAGCCGGTTTCGCCCGCTACGCAATACCTTGGCTGGCAACGATGAGCAGAGCTTCATGAAAATGCTCGTGGACCAGCAAACCGATCGGGTGCTGGGTGTCCATATGATCGGCCCTGACGCCGGCGAGCTCATTCAGGGGCTGGCTGTGGCCATCAAAGCTGGCGCCACCAAGGCGGTGTTTGACGCCACCCTGGGGATTCATCCCACCGCGGCAGAAGAATTCGTCACCATGCGTACGCCGACTCGGACCGACTGAGCCGGCGTTACGATACCATGACGCTCAGTGATGAGCGTGGGCGTCATGGTTATGGTCGGCGGAGGAGGGAGCAGCTGCCGCCTCGCCGGTCACCTTGACTTCAACGTCTACCTTGCCTGCATGCTCGAAGTTCAGTGTCATGGGGTAACTGCTACCGTCGGTCAGCGGCTGCTGCAGGTCGAACAGCATGAAATGATGGCCACCCGGCTTGAATTCCACTTCCGCGCCCGGCGCGATCTCCACGCTGTCAATCTGTTGCATCTTCATCAATCCGTCCTGATGGATATGCTCGTGCAATTCCACCCGCCGGGCGATGGGGGAGGTTGCAGAAATCAGCCTGTCCGTTTGCTCACCCTTGTTCTCCAGTACCAGATAGGCAGCGCCCGTGGGCGCCACCGGCGGCAGCGCGCGCGACCAGGGATGGATGATATGCATATCGCCTGCGGTGAAATCATGTGCCAGTGCCTGGGCACCAAGTAACGTTGCGCCGAGCAGCATGCTCAGTTGGGTGAGTCGCATAGTTGATCCTCGATAGGGCGGGCCCGATGGGCCAGTGGGTGAAGCCAAGTATTGCCTGATCATTATGGGCGGTGCTCAAGGAAGGGGGCAAGCCGACGCTGATATGTCGAGCGCATCACAAAATGCTTCAATATTTATGTAAATACATGGAATATGGCTTTTAGCTACCAGGCAAGTGGCCGACACTTGTTGTCATACACCGGACAGAGCATTTCATGAGCGAAAGACGAAAATTGGAGCGCCATCACGTGAGCAGCAGCCTGGAAGTATACGACCTGGATAGCGGTCACCTGCTTGGCCGTGTTGTGGATCTTCACGCCGAAGGGTTGATGCTGTTGAGCGAGCAACCGATCGAGCTGAACAGAGCCTGGGCGCTGCAGGTGAATCTGCCCATGAACCTCAATGGCATGAGTGAATTCATGCTTGATGCGGAGAGCCGCTGGAACCGCGAAAGCATTGCCGGTGGTCAGTACTGGACCGGACTGCAATTCACGCGCTTGCCCGAAGACTCGCGTCTCTGCATCGAGCGTATGGTTTCCAGCCGCTGAGCCAAGTCACCGCTCAAGCCCGGGTGAGGTGATTGTCCCAGCGCAGCGTGTCATGAGAGATCAGCTCCGGCTCTGTTGCTCCTGCCCGGATACGGTACAGACCACCATGTCCGGATGACACCACGAAGCTGCCATCGCGTTCCGCCAGCACTCCACCGGGATCGGGCACCGAGACCAGCTGCAGCGGCCGACCGGAGCGGTAGTCCAGCAACATGACGCTATCCCCACGGGGCGCGGTAATCGCTGCGACGGAAGAGTGGAGATGGACTGCCACGCTGGCCGTGTAATTGCCCAGATTCGCTTGTTCATGCTCCGGCAAAGTGATTTCGCTGAACTCTCCGGTGCCGGTGTCCAGACGGGCAATCAAGGGCGGTGTTTCCCACTTAGGCCCTTCGAACTGGTAACCGGCAATGACGATACCGTCGCGACTGATATCCAGGTGGTGACAGCTGAGCTGATGATGGGAGGGTTCGCAGCGCTGCAGCACCTCACCGCTGGTACGATCCATCACCACCAGGGCTGGCTGCATGGACTCCAGATTCAGCTTGATACGGCCATAGTCAGGGTGTGTCTTGATGCCGCCCAGCGCCACCACCAACCGTTGACCATCAGGGTGCAATCGCAATTCATGGGGGTCCATGCCGCCTACGGAAAAATCCTGCAGATGCCTGAAGCCCTCATCTGCAGCGTACACGCGAATACAACCTTCTCCGCTGGGGTAGTGGTTTGCTGTGGCGTAGAAGCGGCTACCATCATCGCTGAAAACCCCATGACCGTAGAAGTGGAAGTCTTCGCCAGCCTCAACTACTGCATCAAGAGTCCCTCCCAGCATATTGATTAGATAGAGATTTTCACCTGGCCTGCGGGACATGATCACCGCCTGAACGGTGCTTGGGCTCAGGCAGCCGCTGTGACAGCGCTCAGCTACCGGGATGCGAAAAAGCTGTTTTCCAGCGCTATTGGCCGCGACGATGAAATGCTCTCCCATGGCGTTTTCCACTGAACTGAGAAAACGCAGATCCGACATCCTTAGATCGCTGTCCGCAAAACTCAGAGGGCTGCAGGCGGCGGCAATGCCCAGCAGGCTGAACTGGATGAATCCACGACGCTGCATCTCAGTCCCCATCACTGGAGTTGAAGCCACGGATAATGCCCAGTTCGCTGGCGATATTGCCAGACAGCAGCTGGTTTAGTTTGTCCACCTCGATGAAGACCAGCTGCAGGCTGCGGTAGCCGTCGTCATTGGCGAGCAGCTGCTGCATATCGGTCTGCTGGCGCTCCAGCCGCTTGATGGTCGCGGTCAATTGCTGATCAAGGCGCTCGGTCAATTCAGCCCCCTGGTTATCATTCATCAACTGGCGCAAACCCGGCAGGAAGTATTGCTGCAGGCCGACCAGACTGGCCTGGATACCCGCCAGCGAATGCTTACTGCGCCAAGCATCGGCAATGTACGGATTGCGGCGCGGCTTGCCTTCGAGCCCCATGGGCGCTGCCAAGCGCTTGTTGCGGAGGATCTCCAGACCATGCATGGCGGCCAGCACTGTGGTGTTCTGGAACTGGTCGTTATCCAGGTAGTGCGGGCGGAACGCCTGCCATTGCTGTTGCAGTTGAGCGGTATTTTCCTGCAGCAGGTTGCTGATGCCCGTTACCAGCTCACAGGCTCGTTGCTCGGGCAGTGGCTGCTGCTTTGCCGCCAGCGGATCGAACAGCAGGTATTCCAGAGCCGGGAAGCCCTTGACCGCCACACTGTCAGCTTTCAGCTGCTCAACACTGATCGGCTGCTCGCTACCCAGCCAGTAATTGACCTTGCGGGCGATGGTGTTCTTGGCGTCAGGCCAGAACTGGAACTGCCACGACAGGTTGTCGCGCTCGATCGGCCCGAAATCGACAAAGCGCACCGCTTGCCAGCTGTCGAACGCCTGATACCAGGCGGACTCAAGCGCCTCATGTCCACTGGCCGAGGGCGATGAGCAGTAAGCCGTGGCAGCCTCGTTCAGCGACGCCGTGGTGATGGCGAGCGTCGCGTAGCCTTCGGCGAGGGAGCTGTGCCAGATGTCTCTTGGTGTTTCCGCCCAGGCGGTACTGCAAAAAGACGCGGCGAGGAGCGCTGTGGTGCCCCATTTCAGAGTACGCAGGCTCAGGTTGGATAATGAAGGCATGTGGGATCCGTTACAGAGAGTTCAGAAAGGTAACTAGCGATTGCCGCAGCTCCGCCGGCAAGGCGCGATAACGTTCGGTGGTCGCCTGCGCTTCACCGCCGTGCCAGAGAATGGCCTCTTCCAGCGTACGTGCGCGGCCGTCGTGCAGGAAACCTGCCCGTGGATTGATCTGCTGGGTCAGCCCCAGCCCCCAGAGCGGCGGGGTGCGCCATTCATTGCCATCGGCCAGAAACTCGGAGCGGCCATCGGCCAATCCTTCGCCCATGTCATGCAGCAGCAGATCGGTATAGGGCCAGATCACCTGATTGCTCAGCTCAGGGCGATCCGCCACCTTGCCTGTGGTATGCCGCGGGGTATGGCAGGCGGCGCAACCGATCTCGTTGAATAGCTGCGCGCCCGATTGCGCGGCGGGGCTATCCATCTCGCGGCGTGCCGGTACTGCCAGGCTCATGGCGTAGAAGTTGATGAAGGCTGCAATCTTGTCACTGACTTCGGGCGTGCCGCCATCGGCAAATCGATCACATTGCTGCTCGGCTGTGCAGTCGGTGTCGGGTATGAGGCTGGAACTCAGTCCCATGTCGCCGGCAAACGCAGCAAGACTCTGTTGCATGACGCTGACCTCGGCGGCCTTCAGGCCGAAGCGACCCAACGCGGTGCGCTGCTCAATGCGATCCCAGACATGATTGGCGCGCCCGGAAATACCGTCACCATTCTCATCATCCGGGTCTTCAGCCGCCAGGATAGTCGCCTCGGAGATAGCTTCCAGCAAGCCCAGGCCGATCATCGGTGGCGCTACGCGGGGCGAGATCATCAGGTCGTCGGGCAGGGCGCCGTAGTTGGGATCGTCGATGCGGTACAGCGGGCGTTGCAACGCTACCTTGCCGCCATCCTCCAGTGTTTCCTCGAACAGCTGCCACTCGACATGCAGTTGCGCCTCCGGTTCCATACCGGGAATGGCGGCGGTCTGCAGCTGGCTGCCATACACAGGCGCAGGCACAAAACCGTGTTGTTGCAGCAACAGTGGATCTGTATTCGGGGCGGCGGGTACCGACAGCCGCAGAAACAACGACACCGCCGTTTCTCCCGGTGCCGGTGGATGACCGCGACCGTCCTTGATATGGCAGCCCTGGCAGGAGTTGGTATTGAACAGCGGTCCCAGGCCATCGCGGGCATCGGTGCTGGATGGCGCTATAACCCAGGGGTTGCGGAAGAAACTGTTACCCACGCTGAAATCCAGGCGGCTGGATATCGGCAGATTGCCCAGCGGCAGGGAATAGGCGTTGTGATCGCTTTGCATCACAGTGCCAGCGCCGCCGGAGTTGGGGGTTTCTTGCATTGGAAAGTCAGCACCCAGACAGGTGCCGGCAAACAGGAGCACCGCAAAGGGTGTCAGTGACAGCAATTTCATGAAAGTCGATTTGTGACCTGGGTGAAGGGCCTGAGTGCTGCACCCCGGTAGCGTTGAGCTCACCGAGGTGCAGACGGCTGTTGGTTTATCAGAAGGAATGGCCAGCATCATCGGGCTGCAGAGATTCGACGCCTACCACGGCCGCAACCTGTTCGATGGAGCCCGTCTGTTGCGCCAGCGCGGCGATAGCATCATTGATGAGGGTGGCGCCGGCCTCATTGCCCGGTGCGATCATCATGTCGAAGGCCATTTTCGATTCGCCCTCAGCTGCGTCTTTCATGCGCGTCAGCGCCTGCATGGTGTTATCCAGATCGTTACGCAGCGCTTGGTCCAGTTCAGGATTCTTCGCTGCTACCAGCGCCGAAAGGGAAGGGCCTTCAAAGATCGAGCCGTCCAGGCGCTGATAGCTGCCCAGATAGACGTTCTGGATACCCTTGCCGTTGTAGTAATGCGAATTATGCGTGTTGTCGCTGAAGCAATCGTGCTCGTCTTCGTAGGAGTTGGCTTCCAGAGCGACTTTCATCCGTTCGCCCGCCAGCTCACCCAGTGACAACGAACCCATGCCGAACAGCATCTTCTGGAATACTTCCTGGGCCGGCAGAGCCAGCAGCTCTGCGCGGTAATTGCCATCCTCGTTAGCTGACCACTGGGAGACCATCCACTGCAGATCGCTGACCAGCAGGTCGGTAGCGGCGTCCAAGTAGGCGCTGCGGCGATCACAATTATCATTGGTGCAATCATCACCCTGGGCAAAATCGGTCACCGGACGTTGACCGGCACCGGCTTCAAACCCATTCATATCCTGGCCCCACAGCAGAAACTCGATGGCGTGGTAACCGGTAGCAACGTTGGCTTCGGAACCGCCCACTTCATTCAGATCGGCCAGCAACTGGGGAGTCAGCTCGCTGACTTCCAGTGTCTCACCACCGAGCATCAAGCTCTGGCTGGCGATCAGGTTGGCCGTGGCACCCTCGTTGCCCAGTTCATGCTGATAATCATCGGCAGCGACATAATCGATCAGCCCCTCATCCAGCGGCCAAGCGTTGAGCTGGCCTTCCCAGTCATCCACCACCAGGTTACCGAAGCGGAATGCCTCGGATTGCTGATAGGGAACGCGGGCTTCAAGCCAGGCCTGGCGGGCGGCTTCGAGATTGGCTTCGACTGGCTCGGCAATCAGCGCATCGACCGCCTTGTCGAGCGCCTGCGCACTGGTCAGTGCATCCTGGAAGACAGCTTGGGCCAGGTCTGCGTAGTGGCCAGCCACTTCGCTTTCGCTGATCTCGGTCGAGGCGGGCGCCTGCGGATGGGTATTGGTCGTCGCCGGTTGCTCATTCTCGACTGCTGGCGCTGCGGGGGCCTGCAAGGCCTTATCTTCGCTACTGTCGCATCCCGCCAGGAATATGGCGGCGGAAATGGTCAGAGCAAGTGAGGTGTAGCGAAGGGTACAAGGCATGGGGTATCCCGTTATTGTGAGAATGATTTTCGTTGCGATTATAAACTTGTATCTTCGTATTGCAATAAAGAGAGCGCTAAAAACGCCAATAAATAATGCGAATAATTCTCATTGACAGATGTGATCAGCCCGACAATACTCGGTTCATCTATCTGTTTCGGAGATTGGCTCATGACAAAAGTGACCCTGATGGCAGGAAATTCCCGCTCCCTGTGCCGCGCCTGGCATGCTTTGCAGGAGCTGGAACGCGGCCGGGATGAGAAATGCAAAGCTCCTGGCTGTCCACTCAAGTCCGACGGTGAACGTAAGAGTCGACGCGGTTCCCACAGTGAGATTTGAACCAACCCGAAAAACCTCTGCCATACTCAGAACAGGCAAAGAGGAGGTTGGTATGTCAGATCATCACACTTACAAGAAACTCGAAATTGTCGGCTCGTCGAAGAACAGCATTGAAGAGGCCATCAACAATGCCGTCGCCGAATGCAGCAAAAGCGTGAAGAATGTCGAGTGGTTTGAAGTCATCGAAACCCGGGGGCACATTGTCGACGGCAAGGTCGCCCACTATCAGGTCACCGTGAAGGTTGGCTTCCGTATCGAAAGCAGTTGATTTTCATCACTCAGCCGGTGGTGTCTACGCCGCCGGTTTCCCTGCCTAAAATCTCCGCTGCCGGCTTACCGCAGCGGTTTGCGTCCTCGCAGCGCCGTGTCTACTCTCAAGTCAGGGCCGCCGTCATGAACGCGCGTCCAATGGGCTGCCTGTGTGCAGTCCGAGTGCGGCCCCTTTCATCTACGCGCAGGAGGACACATGACCCTTTCCCGCCTGAAATCTCCCCGGCTGTTTCGCCAGCAATGTCACATCAATGGGCAATGGCTGGATGCTGCCAGCGGCGAGACCTTGCCAGTGGCCAATCCGGCTAATGGTGATGTGCTTGGCCATGTTCCTGTGCTCTCGGCTGCGGAAGTGAATACCGCCATTGATGCCGCCGCCAACGCCTTGCGTCAGTGGCGTAAACGGACTGCGCAGGAGCGGGCAGATTGTCTGCTGGCATGGCACGACCTGATGCTCGAGCACAAGGAAGATCTGGCTACACTGATGACTCTGGAGCAGGGCAAGCCGCTGGTCGAATCCCGTGGCGAGATTGAATATGCCGCCTCCTTCATACGCTGGTTTGCCGAGGAGGCGCGGCGCATGTATGGCGAAACCATTCCTGGGGCGCGTATCGGCCAGCACATCGTGGTGACCCGTCAGCCGGTAGGCGTGTGCGCTGCGATTACTCCCTGGAATTTCCCGGCAGCCATGATCACCCGCAAGGCCGGCGCGGCACTTGCCGCAGGTTGCACCATCATCGTCAAACCGGCCAGCGCAACGCCATTCTCCGCTCTGGCCCTGGCAGCACTGGCGGACGAGGCGGGCATTCCCCACGGCGTATTCAACGTGGTGACCGGCAAAGCCAGTGAAATCAGTGAAGCCCTTACCCACAGCCCCAAGGTCCGCAAACTCAGCTTTACCGGCTCGACGGATGTTGGCCGCCGGCTGATGGCGCAATGCGCCGAGCATATTCAGAAGATCTCCCTGGAGTTGGGTGGCAACGCACCTTTCATCGTCTTCGACGATGCGGATATCAGCCGGGCGGTAGAAGGCGCGATGGTCTGCAAGTTCCGCAACACCGGGCAGACCTGCGTTTGCGCCAACCGGTTTCTGGTGCAGTCGGGCGTGCATGATGAATTCGTCGCCGCGCTGGCTGAAGCCATGGGCAAGCTGCGGGTGGGAGATGGCTTCGAGCCGGGCGTCACGCAATCGGCGTTGATCAATGGCGATGCGGTAGAGAAGGTGGTGGAGCATTTCGAGGATGCCCTGGCCAAGGGAGCCAAACGGGTCTGCGGGCCGGCGCCGGACACCGATCGAGGCAACTATGTGCAGCCGGTGTTGCTGACTGATATCAACACCGAAATGACGTTGTGCCACGAGGAAACCTTCGGCCCGCTGGCGGCGGTGTTGCGTTTTGACACCGAGGAAGAAGCGATCGAGCTGGCCAATGCCACTCCCTTTGGCTTGGCGGCCTATTTCTATAGCCGTGATATCCACCGCATATGGCGGGTGGCAGATGCGCTGGAGGCAGGCATCATCGGTATCAACGAGGGGCTGATTTCCAATCCCATGGCGCCATTCGGTGGCGTCAAGGAGTCCGGTCTGGGGCGCGAAGGCTCCCGCCATGGCCTGGATGAATATACCGAGCTGAAATATCTCTGCATGGGAGCGGAATAGGCGTGATCGATACTCTGCCAACCGGCGTCATCCGGACCCGCAATGCGCTTGGACGTCGTTTCATTGAGGTTGACCACCCAGCGGTGCATGCCCGGATCGCGGAACAGGGGGCACAGATCATCGCTTGCGCACCCACCGGTCAACAACCCTTGTTATGGATGAGTCCGGTGGACCCGGCCAAGCCCGACACCGCATTGCGCGGCGGTATTCCGCTGTGCTGGCCATGGTTTGCCGATGAGCGCCCGGGGCCGGCACACGGCATCGCCCGTACCAGCCATTGGCAATTGCGCCTGGCCGAAGCCGACTCGCAGCAGGTGCGCCTCGTGCTGGAACTGCCCGAGCAGGAGATAGCCCGGCAATTGCCCGGTGAGCATTGGGCCGTCCAGGTCGAGATGGTGCTTGGTAGCAGTTTGAGTGTGACGCTCACCACAACGAACACCGGCCCCCGGCCCCAGCCTCTGAGCCAGGCGCTGCACAGCTATCTACCCGTGGACGATATCGATAGCGCCCAGATCCTGGGATTGGAGGGTGCCAGTTACATCGACAAGTTGCAGGCGGGCGCGCAATGTCGCCAGCAGGGACCCGTTCGGTTCAGTGGCGAAGTGGACCGGGTGTACTTTGACACCACAGCGGACGTGCAATTGCTTGATGGCTCGGGCGAGCCGTTGTGGGTGCAGCGCCGCAATAGCCAATCAGTGGTGGTATGGAACCCATGGCAAGCCAAGGGCGCACGCCTGTCCCAGTTCCCCGCGGATGGCTATCGCGGCATGGTATGCATCGAAGCCGCCAATGCCGGACCGGATGCACGCCTTGTCGAAGCGGGGCAGACCCATTGGCTGCAGACCATCATCAGCCGTCACCCGCCCTAAGTGTTGATCCGCTAACCGCAGCATCTACTACTAAATGACGACACCAGACCTGCCAAGGAGGCATTCACGCTACACGCCTGGAGTCACTAGTATCGAAGCATGACCTGCGCCTTGGGGCCAGGCTGCGCATAGAGGACTAAGAACAATGATTTACGCCAATCCTGGAGCTGCCGGCTCCCTCATCACCTTCAAGAACCGCTATGGCAACTTCATCAACGGTGAATTCGTTGCCCCGGTCAAAGGCCAGTACTTCAGCAACACCACGCCGGTTACCGGTGAAGCCATCTGCGAGATCCCCCGCTCCACGACCGAAGATATCGAGCTGGCGCTGGACGCAGCTCACGCGGCGAAGGCGGCATGGGGGAAAACCGCTGTGCAGGAGCGCTCGCATCTATTGTTGAAGATTGCCGATCGTATCGAGCAGAACCTGGAGCTGCTTGCGGTAGCCGAGACCTGGGACAACGGCAAGGCCGTGCGTGAAACGCTGAATGCCGACATCCCGCTGGCGGCCGATCACTTCCGCTACTTTGCCGGCTGTATCCGCGCCCAGGAAGGCAGTGCCGCGGAAATCAACGAAACCACCGTGGCCTATCACTTCCATGAGCCGCTGGGCGTGGTGGGGCAGATCATCCCCTGGAACTTCCCGATCCTGATGGCTGCTTGGAAGCTGGCGCCAGCGCTGGCGGCGGGTAACTGCATCGTGCTCAAGCCGGCCGAACAGACCCCAGTCAGCATCCTGGTACTGGCCGAGCTGATCGGTGACCTGCTGCCACCGGGCGTGCTCAATATCGTCAACGGCTATGGCCGGGAAGCCGGCGAGGCGCTGGCCACCAGCAAGCGTATCGCCAAGATCGCCTTTACCGGCTCCACCCCGGTGGGCCGGCACATCATGCGCTGTGCGGCGGAGAACATCATCCCGTCCACCACCGAGCTGGGGGGCAAGTCCCCGAATATCTACTTCGCCGACATCATGAAGGCCGAAGAGAGCTTTATCGACAAGGCTGCCGAGGGGCTGGTACTGGCTTTCTTCAACCAGGGGGAAATCTGCACCTGCCCATCCCGGGCGCTGATCCAGGAAAGCATGTACGACGACTTCATCGCCCGGGTGCTCGACCGTACCCGCCGTATCAAACGCGGCAATCCGCTGGATACCGAGACCCAGGTCGGCGCGCAGGCCTCCGAACAGCAGTTCGACAAGATCCTGTCCTATATGGAAATTGCCCGGGAGGAGGGTGCCGAGTTCCTTATCGGCGGCAACGCCGAGCGCCTGGAAGCCGAATTGGGCGGCGGTTACTACATCGAACCGACCCTGCTCAAGGGGCACAACAAGATGCGTGTGTTCCAGGAGGAGATCTTCGGCCCGGTGGTCAGTGTCACCACCTTCAAGGACGAGGCCGAAGCGCTGGCCATCGCCAACGATACCGAGTTCGGCCTTGGGGCTGGTGTCTGGACCAGAGATATGAACGTCGCCTACCGCATGGGCCGGGGCATCCAGGCCGGGCGGGTATGGACCAACTGCTACCACATGTACCCGGCCCACGCCGCCTTTGGCGGCTACAAGAAATCCGGTGTCGGCCGGGAAACCCACAAGATGATCCTCGACAGCTATCAGCAGACCAAGAACCTGCTGGTCAGCTACGACGTGAATCCGATGGGCTTTTTCTGAGCCCTCGCTGAACAGGCGGCGTACCGGCCCGCTCCACTGGTACGCCGTAGTAGTATGCTCCGCATCTTCAGGCCCTTCGGGGCCTTTTTTTATGCTACCAAGCTGTCGAGAAACTACGTCCAAAGTACCATGTCGGTTATTGTCGGTGTGCTGCTTAACTGGGTTCAGTGGCCAATGACAAAAAGGATAAGACCATGTGCACAATACCCAATGATGGCAGAGGACGCTCAGTATCTCTTCGCAGCGCCATGAACAGAGCCGTAGTCTCTACGCCGGCTGTCTTCAGCCCTGTGCTCAGGCTGACGCCGCTGGCGCTCGCACTGGTGCTGGTGCCGTACGGCCACGCCCATGAACGGCTCAGCCTGCCGGCACAGATCATCCTCGGCGGCGGTGATGACGGCCAGGACCTGCAGCTGCCGCTGGCCCGGCATACTGTTAGCGCCGAGCAGCTGAGCGCCCCCAACCTGGGCGCCAACCTCTCGGAATCCCTGCAGCGGGTGCCCGGCCTGGTGGCGCTGAACCGGCAGAACTACGCCCAGGACCTGCAGATTTCCTCCCGCGGCTTCGGTGCCCGCGCCCAGTTCGGCGTGCGCGGGGTGCGCCTGGTGCAGGATGGCATCCCGCTGACCATGCCCGACGGCCAGGGCCAGCCGGCACTGTTCGACCTCGACGGGTTGCAGCGCATCGAGGTCCTGCGCGGCCCGTTGACCACCCTGTACGGCAACGCCTCCGGCGGCATCATCCAGGGCTTTACCGGTGAAGCGCCGTTCTACCCGACCCTGGACAACCGCACCGCGGTGGGCAGCGACGGCCTGTGGCGCTCGCGTTTGCGCTACGGTGGCCAGCATGGCGACCTGAATATCAGCGCCAATATCTCGCGACTGGAGACCGATGGCTACCGCGACCACAGCGACACCCGCCGGGACATCGCCAACCTGCGTCTGGGTTGGGATATCGATGATGTCTCCAGCCTGACCCTGCTAGTCAACAGCTTCGATCAGCCTGACACCCAGGACCCGCTGGGACTGACCGCCGAACAGGTGCGTGCCGACCGGCGCCAGGCACCGCCCCAGGCCGAACTGTTCGATACCCGCAAATCGGTACGCCACAACCAGATCGGCCTGAACTACCAACGGCGCCTGGCTAACGAGGACCAGTTGACGGTCATGGTCTATGGCGGTGAACGGGACATGCAGCAGTTCCTGGCCTTCCCCGGCAGTGGCGCGACCGCCGGTGGCGGGGTGGTCGAGCTGGACCGGCGCTTCGGGGGCGGCGAGCTGGGCTGGCAACGCGAGACTCGGCTGTTCGACCTGCCAGTGACCCTGGCCGCCGGCCTGGCCTACAACTACCAGGGCGAGGAGCGCAAGGGCTTCGTCAATGCCAACGGCAGCAAGGGCGGGCTGCAGCGCGACGAGTTCAACCGGGTGGACAGCCAGGAAGCCTACCTGATCAGCACCTGGCAGTTGGCGCCGCGCTGGGAGCTGGTCGCCGGGCTGCGCTACAACCGCGTGGAATTCGACTCGGATGACGACTACCTGGTCGACGGCCAGGACGACAGCGGCCGCATGCGCGTGCACCGCACCAACCCGGCGCTGGGCCTGAACTGGCAGTGGACCCCGCAGCTGAGCCTGTACGCCGCGCTTGGCCAGGGCTTCGAGACCCCGACCTTCCAGGAATTGGCCTATCGACAGGACGGCGCCGGGATGAACCAGGCGCTCAAGCCGAGCCTGTCGCGCAACGCCGAGGTCGGGCTGAAATGGCGCCGGGACAATACCCGACTGGATATCGCCCTGTTCGACAGCCGGGTCAAGGACGAGATCGTCACCGGCACCAACCAGTTGGGTACCGGCCGCGCCACCTATACCAACGCCGGACGTTCCACCCGCCGCGGGGTGGAGCTGAGTATCGAACAGCAGTTCGCCCATGGTCTGAGCGCCTATCTGGCCTATACCTGGCTGCAGGCCGAATATGACCGCTTCATCGATGGTGACGGCACCAGCCACGCCGGCAACCGCCTGCCGGGCATCCCGCGCCACAGCTTCTTCGCCGAACTGGCCTGGCAGCCACAGGACAGCGGCTTCGCCACCGCCCTCGAGGCCCAGGGCATGAGCCAACGCTACGCCACCGACGACAACCAGCACCAGGCCTCCGGCTACACCGTACTGAACTGGCGCGCCGGCTACCAGCAGCCGATCGGCAACCTCACCCTCGAACCTTTCGCCCGGCTGGACAACCTGACCGACCGCGAATACATCGGTTCATTGATCGTCAACGGCTCCGGCGGCCGATACTACGAACCCGCCCCGGAGCGCAGCTGGCTGGTGGGTTTGGGCCTGCAGTACCAGTGGCGCTGACTGGAAGGCCGGGTTCTATCCCGGCCTGCGGTGTTTCGTGCTACTCCTGGGTCGAGATGGAACTCGACCTTCCATGATCCTGCACGGGACTCGAGGTCATCACCTGGAAGGCCGGGTTCCATCCCGGCCTGCGGTGTCTCGGGCTACCCCCTGGGTCGAGATGGAACTCGATCCTCCAGCTTCCACAACTCCTCACCCCTTGTAGATCAATACCCCCGCAGCAGCCTTGCGCTGACTTTTCTCGGCCTTCTTGCGCGCACTGACCGCTGCCACGCATTGCTGGTCGTCATGCAGGATGACGATGCATTCCAGGCACTGGATGCACTCGTCGTAGTCGATCCGTCCATCGCGGTGTATCGCGCCTATGCCGCAGTGGTTGCGACAATGCTGGCAGGGCTGGCCGCAGGCGTCGATGCGTTTCAGCCAGGAGAACAGGCGCAGCCTGCCGAGTATCGCCAGGCCGGCACCCAGCGGGCACAGGTAGCGGCAATAGAACTTGTGGATGAACAGGCCCAGCCCGAGCAGCAGCAGGGCATAGGCGACGAAGGGCCAACTGCGTACCAGGAACAGGGTGATGGTGGTCTTGAACGGTTCGACCTCGGCCAGGCGCTCGGCCAGGGTCTGCGATAGCAGGGCGCTGACCAGCAGCACCAGCAGAATCCCGTACTTGATCCATTGCAGCCGGCGATGCAGTGGCTCCGCTATCTTCCACTGCCGCAGGCGCAATTTCTGCCCCAGCCAGGCGACCAGTTCCTGCAGCGCGCCGAACGGGCAGAGCCAGCCGCAGAACAGGCCGCGCCCCCAGATGAACAGGCTGATAAAGGTAAAGCTCCAGAGCACGAAGATCACCGGGTCCATCAGAAATACCCGGATATCGAAGCCCTCGACCAACGCTAGCAACAGGGTGGTGATATTGACCACCGACAATTGCCCCTGGGCATACAGTCCGATGAACAGCAGGGTGAACAGCAGGAAGCCACCGCGCAGCAGGTGAAAGGCGCGGCTGTGCCGGCTGATCCGGTGTTGGAAGGTAAAGATCAGGCCCAACAGCAATAGAGCGCTACCCAGCAGCGCCAACTGCCACCAGCGCTCCTGCCACAGACGCAACCACACCGGAGCCGGCTTGGCGGCGGCGCTGGGCTGGTGGATTTCAAACAGCGCGGGGTCGGGCTCGAAGGGATGCTCCAGCACCAGCTGGCTTTCCACCAGATGGTTGCGTTGCAAGTTGACGTTGAGCCGCAGCTGGGCGGGTTGCGCCGGGTTGTAGGCGGCGTGGGGCTTGATGCGGAAGATATGCGCCTGGAGATCATCCGTGGGCGCTATCGCCAGGCTGTCCAGCAACGCACCATTGTCGAAGTCCATATCGTGCAGCTCGATGGCCTGGCCGTTCTGCACCAGTAGCAGGCGGCTGGGCGAGGAGGCGGGAGTGAAGTCCTCCGGCACGTGGCGGTAGCTGCCGCGGGACATCACCAGCAGCGCCTGTTCTCCGTCGCGCAGGTTGCCCTGCAGGCGGGAAAAACCTTGCTCTCCCAACAGGTTGCGTCCGCTCATGGGTGTATCCAGGTAGGCAAAGAACAGCTCGCTGAAAGCCGGGTCGCGATCCATCCCCGGATAATGCTCCAGCGAGTGCCCCAGCCGCTGCTCCAGATCATCGGGCTCCAGCAGCCAGTGCTGGACCAGTCCACGCTCGAGCAGTTGCTGCCAGCCCAGAGGCTCAAACAGATCCATGCGCGGTGTCGCCAGCGGCGCGCTGGTAAAGCCTTCCAGATAGGCCCGCGCTACCGCCAGCGCCGATTGCAGCACGCTTTCATTGAGAATCACCACCGACACCGTGGCCTTGCTGATGCCATCGAACTGGGTAATCGACTGGCCGTCACTGGAGTCCGGCTTGCGCCCGCCAACCACCACCGGCTTGCTCAACGGGTGCTGGCGGTACTGTTCGACAAAATCCAGCAGGGCCTGTTCCCCCATGCCATGCAGGAACACCGGTTCATGGTGGCCCAGTACCCGTACCCCGGCCAGCATCCCATCGACATCCAGGCCGATCAGCAGGCGTATGGGTTTACCGGCGAACCCCTGCAGGCTGGAGTGGTCGGTGGACTCGAAGGCATAGCCGAGCAGCTGGTTCAGCTGGTACACCGGATAGACCGGCACATCGCCTTGCTTGACTTCGATCCGGGTCGCCTGGGGAAACAGTGACTGGATCGCCTGCTGGACCTGCGCGGCTGGGGTGTTATCGGCTGCCAGCAGCGGGCTATGCAACGACAGGATCAGCGCCAGAGAGCGCAGCACAGGGTACAGCGACATGGCGTGCCTCGATCGGTTGATGGTGTATCACCATGCTTATCCGAATCGCGGTTGGCTGCCATGCGACTTGGGGTGCGTCGGAGCACGACTTCAGTCGTAAAAACGCCGACACCGCCTGCTTTGAGGTAACCTGTGGCTTCCATAAATAAAACAACAAGGTCGATCATCACCATGGCCTACGATATCAGCCAACTGCGCAAATTCGTCACCCCCGAGATCATCTTCGGCGCCGGCTCACGCAAGACGGTAGCCAACTACGTCAATACCTTCGCTGCCCGCAAGGTCCTGCTGGTTTCCGACCCCGGCGTGGTCGCGGCGGGCTGGGTCGCCGACGTGGAACACAGCCTGCAGCAACAGGGCGTGGACTATGTGCTGTACACCGGGGTGTCAGCCAACCCCCGGGTAGAGGAGGTGATGCAGGGCGCCGAGCTCTATCGCGCCTCCGCCTGCGATGCGATCGTCGCCATCGGCGGGGGCAGCCCGATGGACTGCGCCAAGGCCATCGGCATCGTGGCCACCAACGGCGGGCATATCCTCGATTTCGAAGGGGTCGATACCATTCGCACGTCGGTGCCGCCGGTGATCTTGATCCCAACCACGGCGGGCACCTCGGCGGATGTATCGCAGTTCGTGATCATTTCCAACCAGCAGGACAAGGTCAAGTTCTCGATCATCAGCAAGGCGGTGGTGCCGGACGTGGCCCTGATCGACCCGGAAGTGACCGCCACCATGGACCCTTTCCTGTCCGCCTGCACCGGGGTCGATGCGCTGGTGCACGCGATCGAGGCCTATGTCTCCACCGGCAGTGGCCCGATGACCGACGCCCATGCCTTGGAGGCCATGCGGCTGATCAACGGCAATCTGGTCGAGATGATCAAGCAGCCCGACAATATCCAACTGCGCGAGAAGATCATGCTCGGCAGCCTGCAGGCCGGGCTGGCGTTCTCCAATGCCATCCTCGGTGCGGTGCATGCCATGTCGCACAGCCTCGGCGGCTATCTGGACCTGCCCCATGGCCTGTGCAACGCCATCCTGATGGAGCACGTGGTGGCCTTCAACTACGACGCTGCACCGGATCGCTTCAAGGTGGTCGCCCAGACACTGGGGATCGATATCCGCGGCTTGACTGGCCAGCAGGTGCGCCAGCGGCTGGTACAGCACCTGATCGACTTCAAGCACGCAGTGGGCTTCGAGCAGACATTGGGCATGCATGGGGTCGGCATCAGTGATCTGCCGATGCTGTCGATCCATGCCATGGACGACCCCTGTATCCTGACCAACCCCCGTGAGTCCAGCCTCAGGGATGTGGAAGTGGTTTATGCCGAAGCCCTCTGACCCCCGCCGCGAGATGCTCACCGGCCTGCTGGGGCTGGGGCTGCAGTCCGCGCGTAAAAGTTACTACCCGGAACTGATGGACCGTCTGCAGGAGCTGGAGACCGAGCGCAATCGTTACAAGTGGCTGTTCGAGAATGCCGTGCACGGCATCTTCCAAGGTGATATGGAGCATGGAATCCGCGCCGCCAACCCCTCGCTGGTGCGGATGCTCGGCTACCCCTCGACCGAGGCGGTGCTGGCGGCAGCCAGCGAGCTGAAGGACAGCTTCTTCGCCGGTGGGCCGGCGGAGTTCGTCCAGGTCTGCGAGCGGCTACAACAGGAGGGCGAGCTGGTCGGTTACGAAACCCGCCTGCGGCGGCTGGATGGCGGCAAGCTGGATGTGCGCATGAACCTGCTGCTCAAACAGGAGGAGGGGCGGCAACTAGTGGAGGGCTTCGTTGCCGACATCAGCGGTCGCAAGCAGGCCGAGCGGGCCATGCAGCAACTCAACGAGCAACTGGAGCAGCGGGTGCATGAGCGCACCCTGGAGCTGGAAACCCTGAATGACAGCCTGCGCCGCGAAATCATCGAGCGGGAGCGGGTGCAATGGGCACTGCGCGATGCCCGGGATGCCGCCGAGCTGGCCAATCGCAACAAGGATCACTACCTGGCAGCGGTCAGTCATGACCTGCTGCAGCCGCTGAATGCCGCGCGGTTGCTGATGGCCACCCTGCGCGAGCGGGCACTGCCGAGGCCCGAGGCGCAACTGGTCGAACGCTCCCACGCCGCCCTGGAAAGCGCCGAGGACATACTCAGCGACCTGCTGGATATTGCCCGGCTGGATCATGGCAATATTCCGCTGGACCTGGGCAATCACAGCCTGGCCGAGATCATCGACCCGCTGCTGAGCGAATTCCAGGGGCTGATCGAAACCAGCGGCCTGCAGGTGCGGGCACGGCTCGGGCGCTGGGCCGTGCGCACCGATTACCGCATGCTCAGCCGCATCCTGCGCAACCTGCTGAGCAATGCCATTCGCTACACGCCGAGCGGGCGGATACTGATTGGCTGCCGGCGCCGGGGTGAGCTGTTGAGCATCCAGGTATGGGACACCGGCCTGGGCATCCCCCGCGAGCGCTTCGATGACATCTTCCGTGAGTTCAACCAGTTGCATGGCGAGCGTGTCGGCCCACGCAAGGGAGCCGGGTTGGGGCTGGCGATTGTCGAACGTATCGCCCGGCTGCTCGAGGCGCCCCTGCAAGTGCAATCGGTGGTTGGTTCAGGTTCCATGTTCAGCGTCACCGTGCCGCTGGCCAGGGCCAGTGCACCGACCCCGCCGGATGCATTGCTGGCGCGGTTGCACGCGCCGCTGCAGGGGCGGCATCTGCTGGTGATCGATAACGACGCGATGATCCTGTCCAGCATGCAGGGACTGCTGGAGCAATGGGGCGCCCGGGTGCAGGTCGCGGTGGACCTGCCGGGCGCGCTGAGCGCATTGGACGAGCGTCGCCCGGACGCCATCCTGGTCGATTACCACCTCGATGCCGGCCAGACCGGTTGCGATGCGGTAAGCCGCTTGCGCGAGCACTTCCACTGGCAGATACCGGCAATCATGATCACTGCCGATCGCAGCGAGCACAGCCGGCAACGCCTGCGTGACCTGGGCATACCTGTGCTCAACAAGCCGATCAAGGCCGGCAAGCTCAGGGCCATGCTCGGGCAGGTGCTGCATTAGGCTCTGGTCCTGGGAACGTCAAGCACCCGCTTGATGGGCGAGTCAGCCGGTAACGCCATTGCCGCTGGCCAGCCCTGGTACGAGCTGGTGCTCGAACCTCCCAGGCCCAAGTCCCTCCATCTCGGCCATAGCCAGGCAAGAGGAAAAACGCGCTTCCTCCCAAGGTAGCAAGCGAGCCTGTGCTTTGGCAGCAGCTCGTCAATCCTTGGTAGGGCCCACCAAAGCCCGGTACTTTCAGCTCCTTGGCAGAATGGGGGCGCTGCCTCCGCTTTCCGATAATCCGCTGGACGCCCAGTTTCGTCAGCCACTGATTCCATCGGAGAGCACAATGAACAAGAACAATACTGCCTATCCTCTATTGACCGCCCTGGCTGCGGCCATGCTCAGCGCACCGGCCTCGGCCGCCATTACCCTGTACGATCAGGATGACACCAGCTTTTCGGTCGATGGCTATTTCAATGCCTTCTACGTGCACAACAAGGTTGATCATATCGACCCCGATCTGGACCGCAACCAGTCGCGGGTGAAAATGGGCTTCCTGCCCAACTACATCGGTTTCAATGTCGGCAAGAAATACGACAACCTGACCCTCGGTGGCCGTTCCTCGTTCTGGGTCACCATCAACGACAGCCAGGACAACGCCACCGAGACCGGCATCGATGTTCGCCAGTTCTACGGTACCGTTTCCGGCAGTTGGGGTGAGGTACTGTTCGGCAAGGACTTCGGCCTGTTCGGACGCTCGAACATCATGCTCGACGAGTTTCTTACTGCCTATGGCCAGTCCAGCGACACCCTCGGCCTGGTCGATGGTGGCGGCGTATCCTTCGGCAATATCGGCACCGGCTATCCCTATCCGTTTCCCACTTCGCAGATCACCTACCGTTCACCGGTGATGAGCGGCTTTCGCGCCGCCGTGGGCATCATGGACCCGGTCGATGGTCATCTGGTGGACGACAACGGGGTGCAGACCGGCAAGGACTACCAGGACAGCCCCCGTTTCGAGAGTGAGCTCACCTACCAGTTCGAGCTGGGTGACGCGCAACTGCACACCTGGCTCAACGGCATGTACCAGCAGGCGGATAATACCGGCGCAGGCATTGACTCGGTGACCTCCCGCGGGCTGGGCTACGGTGTGCAGGCCAAGCTGGGGGCGCTGTCGCTGACCGGCTCCGGCTTCAACGCCGAGGGCGTCAATCCCTTCTTCACCAACAACGCGACCCAGGCCAGCCTGCGCGAAAGCGACAGCAAGGGTTACCTGCTGCAGGGCTCGTATACCTTTGGCAAGACCCGGGTGGCGCTGTCCTATGGCAAGACCCGGGATGACGGCAACGGCCTGGGCTATCAGGCGGACTTCAAGACCAGCGGTATCGGCCTGTTCCACAGTCTCAATGAGAACCTGACACTGGTTGCCGAGTACAACCGTTTCGACCTGAAGAACCGTGATGCCGGTGACCGGATAGAAGAAACCGACACCCTGGCCCTGGGAGTGGCGCTGGGCTGGTAGAGGCCGGCGGGCAGCCCTTCGTCCTTTAGCACTAGGGTCTTGCTACTCAAGCAGGATGGGGCCGGGGCGGGGGGCTCAATAGAATGACAACAGCCCCTAGTGCGAGAGGTAACCATGCAGCAGATATTGGCAGATTGTTTCCGGACCGCCATGACCGATGTTGCCGATCCCGAGCTGGCGGCGCAGAGCCTGGCTAGCCAGTTGCTCCATCCCCATCTGGGCTTCGTGCTGTTCTTCTGCTCATCTCAGTACCCGCTCACCAGGCTGGGGGAGGCGTTGGAGCAGCATTTTGGCGGTGTGGTCCTGGTCGGGTGCACTACGGCCGGCGAGATAACCTCGCAAGGTTATGGCCGGGGCTGCATCAGCGCCGTGGGGTTCGATTGCCGCGCCTTTGCCATCGACAGTACCTTGATCAGTGCACTGGATGATTTCAGCCTGGTGGATGCTCAGGCGGCGGCCGACCGAATGCTGGACCACTGCCGTCACGCGGGACTGGCTCCGATCAAGGGGCACACCTTTGCCCTGACCCTGCTCGATGGCCTTTCCAGCCGCGAGGAAGTGGTGCTTGCCACCCTGAACGCCACGCTGGGGAGCATTCCGCATTTTGGCGGATCGGCGGGCGGCGACGATCACCCGGTGCATACCTACGTCTATTACCAGGGCACCTTCCACTCCGAGGCGGCGGTAGTGGTGATGGTCAATACTTGGCTCGATTTCGAAGTTTTCACCACCCATAACCTAGAGGCGAAGGCTGAAAAACTGGTGGTAACCGCCGCCGATACCGAGCGCCGGACCGTGCTGGAGCTCAATGCCGAGCCCGCCGCAGAGGAGTACGCGAGGCTGGTCGGTGTGCCTGTCGAGCAGTTGAGTACCGCCACCTTCGCGATGAACGCACTGGCGGTGCGTATCCGTGATCAGTTCTATGTGCGCTCCATCCAGCGGGTCAACCCTGATGGCAGCCTGACCTTCTATTGCGCAGTGGATACCGGCATCGTGCTGACCGCAATGGCCTCGCGACCATTGCTGCCGGACCTGCAGCAGCAGCTGGCGCAATTGCGCCAGCGCCTGGGCGAGCCGGTACTCATGATCGCCTGCGACTGCGTGTTGCGTCGTCTGGAAGCCGAGCTGCTGGGGGATGATGATGAGTTGGCCAGCTACATGGCCAGCAATGCAGTGATAGGTTTCAATACCTACGGCGAGCAGTTCAATGGCATGCACATCAACCAAACCTTCACCGGGGTGGTTTTTGCCTACCCGCACTGAAGCGAGCATGCAGGCCGATCGCGACGAACTGCAGGCTCTGCGCGCCGCCAACAATAAGCTGCGAAGGATCAACGCGGCGCTCATCGAGCGCGTCGAGTCGATTGCCAACCCGCGTACCGAAGGTTACGCAGCTTTCCAGCATTCGGTAGAGCTGGCCGAGCAGGTACGCGAGCGTACCCAGGCATTGAACGAGACCATGGCCGAGCTGCAAGCCAGCAACCGGCTGCTCAACGAGGCGCGGGCGCGGGCGGAAACCGCCCGGCATCACCTGGCAGATGCCATCGAAAGCATGAATGACGGGGTGGTACTGTTCGACAAGGACAAACGTGCGGTGCTGTTCAACAGTCATTATGCGCGCTTCTGGCATGGCACCCGGGTGCGGGTGCGTGAGGGGGCGCGACTGGAGGAGCTCAAGCGCCTGGCGACCGCAACCGGCCTGGTGATCGACATGGAAGCCGGCAGCGATGGGCACATGCTTTACCGTATGCGCAACAAACGCTGGGTCCAGGTCCGTGAGCGTCCGACCCGAGAGGGCGGGTTGGTCATTCTCTATACAGACATCACCGACCTGAAGAACTCCGAAACAGCCCGCCGGGAACAGGCCCTGGCGCAGAAGACGCGACTGCTGCAGCGGACCGTGGACAGCCTGTCCCAGGGCGTTGCCGTGGTCAACGAGCAGGGCGGGCTGGAGCTCTGGAACTACCGCTTCCTGGAGCTGGCCGGGCTGGCCCCGATACAGCCGCACCGGCCCTTTGCCGAAGTGCTGGAGGACAGCGAACTGGAGCTGTTCACGCCCGGCAGCCACAGCGTAGCGGGCCAGCCAGAGCTGACCCGTGAACAGCGCCTGGACAATGGCCGGGTGCTGGAAATGCGCAGCCACCCCATGCCGGCCGGTGGCTTCGTCAATACCTACACCGATATCACCGAGCGTGACCTGTATGCCAAGGCACTGCTGGAAAGCGAGCGCTGGGTACGCCTGATCACCGACCAGTTGCCGGCCATGATCGCCTACGTAGAGCAGGACCTGAGCTATCAGTTCACCAACCGGATGTATGACGAATGGTACGGCTGGCAACGCGGCAACATCCTCGGGCGGAGCATGATTCATGTGCATGACGCGGAGCAATTCGCTCGTCTGGAGCCCTACATCGAACGGGCCTTCCAGGGCGAAAGCGTGAGCTTCGAGTTTGCCGAACGCAGCCTCCAGGGGGATGAGCGCTACCTGCTGCGTTCCTATGTACCCAACCGCAACGCCGATGGTGAGGTTACCGGCCTGTTCGTGTTGATCCGCGATGTCACCGAGCGCCAGCGCAGCGCTGAAGCCTTGCACCAGGCCTATCAGCATCTGGAACAACGGGTGCGCGAACGTACCCGGGAACTGACCAGCGTCAATGACCAACTGCGTCAGGAAATCAATGAGCGGGCCAGGGCGGAGGCGCGCTTGCGCGAAGCCAAGCATGAGGCCGAACAGGCCAATCTGTCGAAAACCAAGTTCCTCGCCGCGGTCAGCCATGATCTGCTGCAGCCGCTGAATGCGGCGCGCCTGTTCACCGGAGCCTTGCTCGAGCAGCCGGTGCCGCCGGCCAGTAGTGCGTTGGCCAGGCAAATCAACCAGTCCCTGGAAGATGTCGAGAACCTGCTTGGCACCCTGGTGGACATATCCAAGCTCGATGCCGGTGTGATCAAGCCCGATGTCGGTTCCTTCAATATCGCTGACCTGCTGGACAACCTGGCCAACGAGTACCGGCAGGTCTGCGCCAGCCAACAGTTGCAGTTCCGTTTTGTCGGCAGCCAATGCGTGGTGCACAGCGATGTGCAGCTGCTGGCGCGTATTCTGCGCAACTTCCTGACCAACGCGGTTCGCTATACGCAGCATGGCCGGGTGCTGCTGGGTTGTCGACGGCATGCTCGGGGGCTTCGCATCGAAGTCTGGGATACCGGAATGGGCATTGCCCAGGACAAGCTGGAAGAGATCTTCCAGGAGTTCAAGCGCATTCAGCCCGCGAGCCAAGCTCGGGATCAGGGGCTGGGCCTGGGGCTGGCCATCGCCGATAAGGTCGCGCGCATGCTTGGTCACTGCATCCAGGTGCGTTCGGTCGAGGGCAGGGGATCGGTGTTCTCCGTCGAGATACCCTACGGCAGGCGCGGCCCGGCTGCGGCCAAGCAGCTGAGCATGCCGGCCAGCATTGGCGAATACTTGCGCGGCGCGCGTATCTGGGTGCTGGATAATGACCCGTCCATCTGCGCGGCCATGCGCACCTTGCTGGAGAATTGGGAGTGCCAGGTGATCACGGCGCTGTCAGCCGATGACCTGGCCAGTCAGGTGGATGGCTTCCGCGCTGCAGCGGACCTGCTGCTCGCCGACTACCACCTGGACAATGGGGCCAATGGGGTGGATGTTGCCGCGGCGATCAACGTCCGCCGGGCCATGCCGCTGCCGGTATTGCTGATTACCGCCAACTACAGCAACGAATTGAAGCAGCAGGTACGGGAGCTGGGGCACATGCTGATGCACAAACCGGTCAAGCCGATGAAGCTGAAGGCTGCCATGAGCCACATGCTGGCACCCGCAGAGCGGTGACGCTTCAGCGTCTGAGATAGGCGCTGAAGTCCACATCCACGGCGGAAAGAATTGCCTGTACCCGGTTGCTGACGCTGAGTTTGCGCAGGATCGCCGACACATGCGCCTTGACCGTGGTTTCGGCAATGTCCAGGTGATAGGCGATCTGCTTGTTCGACTCACCCTTGGCCATGCGCTCCAGGACCAGCAACTGTTTGCGGGTGAGGGCGTACAGCAGCTCGGGTGACAACGGGGCTTCATCGGGGGTGCGGCGGGTAATGATGCGGTTGGAGCGGATGATATCCGACGGCAGGTAGACGTCACCGGCGAGGATCTGCACTATGGCCTCGGTCATCTGCGCCCTGGGCGAGGATTTGGTGATGAAACCCACCGCCCCATAGGTGATGGCCTGCAGTACCACCTGCTTGTCTTCCTCGGCGGAGACGATCACCACCGGGATCGAGGGCGACTCGTTGCGCAGGCTGATCAGGCCGTTCAACCCGTTCATGCCGGGCATGTTCAGGTCCAGCAGGATCAGGTCCAGATCATCGTGTTCCCGGGCAATGGTCAGCGCGCTGTCCAGGTCCGAGGTTTCCAACAGTTCAGAGCCGGGAAAGCCGGCTGCAATCACGTTGCAGATAGCTTCACGAAACAGCGGATGATCGTCGGCTATCAATATCTTGTGCATGGCATGCTCCAGATTTTTCTTGTTATGGGCTGCCAGTCATGACGCTCGCAGCATTTGTATTATGTCCGGCATTACACCCTGCGGCAGGGGCACTTTCAAATAGTACATTGGCATCACAAGATACAACCAAAGTAGTAGATGGCAGTGGAAAAAAATGCTGCACCCTGCCAACAAGTAGCGCTCAGGGAGTACCAAGGTAGCATTCAAGTGCAGGGCCCAGGCCTTAGCATGGAAGCACGTTGGCGGTGCCGCCGCTATTGGCTGGGAGGTCGGGGCATGCATATCCTGTTACTGGATGGTCACTTCATTGTCAGGCAGGGCTACCGCAGCCTGCTCACGGCGCAGTTTCCGCAGGCGGCAATCCTCGAAGCCGGTGATGGCGAGCAAGCGCTCTGCGCCGTCCAGCAGCGGGTGCCGGACCTGGTGATCCTGGAGGTCAGCCTGCCCGGCATCAGTGGTATCGAAACCGCTCGTCGCCTGCTGCAGCGCTGGCCGCTGCTGCGCGTTCTGTTCTTCAGCATGCACGATGAGTTGCCATTGGTGCGCCAGGCGCTGGCCGCCGGCGCCATGGGCTTCATAACCAAGGGCGCGGGGCAAGAGGTATTGCTCGAAGCGGTGAAGCGCTGCCTGGCCGGACACCGCTATATCGAGCAGGAATTGGCCATCCAGCTTGCCTGTTCGGGCGATCAAACCCGGCTCGATCCGCGGCTGGAGTGCATGACGCCGCGCGAATTCGAAATCTTCGTCATGCTTGCCAAGGGACTGGCGCCGCGTCAGGTGGCCCACCACCTGTGCCTGAGCAGCAAGACCATTTCCAACAACCTGACCAGCCTGAAACAGAAGCTTGAGGTGACCTCGTTGACCGAACTGGTCCACCTGGCCATCGATACCGGTGTGATCCGCCTGCACGGGCTGGTTGGCCGGCAGGCGGGCTGAGATGGTCAACCGACCCTAGCGCGCCTGGGAGCCGAGATGGGCTTCCCAGTTCACCGGACAGTCGGTGCAGTTGGTCATGTGCATGTTCAGGTAAGTCCCGTAATGCAGGCGGGTGCCGGTCATGGTGGCCGACTCGAGGTTGGCGTGGTTCATTTTCGATTCCTGCAGGTTGGCATCGCTCAGGTCGGCGCCCTTGAGGTCGGCCTTGGGCAGCCAGGCCATCTCCAGATTGGCGGCACGCAATATCACGTCATGCATGTGCGCTGCGCTGAAGCGGGCGAACTCCAGGTTGGCGCCGGTGAAGTCGGCCTGCTTGAATTCGCCACCCTGGGCATTCAGGTTCCAGGCCTGGACGGCGACGAAGCTGCTGCCGATGGCACTGGCTCCGCGCATGGCCGTTTGCTGCAGGCTGGCGCGGTTGAAGTTGGCGCCATCGAGCCGGGCGTTATCCAGTTTGGCCTGATCCAGCTTGGCGTGACGCAGGTCCGCGCCGCGCAGATCGGCCCCGGTGAAGTCGGCCTTGCTCAAGTCTTTGTGGCGCAGATCGGCCTGGCGCAAGTCTACGCCGGGGCAGGATGTGCCGCGCACCAGGGCGCAGCCGTTGATGGTGACGATATCTTCTTCGGCTACATCGGCCACCTGGGCCTGCAGCGTCAGACTGAATGCTGCCAGGCCGGATATCAGCAGCATACGGGGTGTCAGTGGATTCATGCTCCGTACCTCTGTCTGTGATTCATGCTGTTGCGCCAGGCTGGGCCTGGCGCAACGTTGGTTACCGCGATAGTGCTCAGCGCTTGGCGGTCTGCTGCGTCCAGGAGGGGAGTTTGAAGACCCAGAAGGAGCCACCCTGGGCGACCGGTTTGGTCAGCTCGGCCATGTCGCCGCCCCACAGCGGAACCGCGCCACCGTAGCCGGTGGTTACGCCGATGTACTGCTCGCCATCCTGTTCCCAGGTGATCGGCGGGGAGATGATCCCGGTGCCGGTCTGGAATTTCCACAGCTCCTTGCCGGTCTTGGCGTCGAACGCCTTGAAGTAGCCATCGCCAGTGCCGGTGAACACCAGGTTGCCCGCAGTAGCCAGGACGCCTGCCCACAGCGGCAGCGGTTCCTTGTGTTCCCACTCGACCTTGCCGGTGGTCGGGTTCATCGCCCGCAGGATGCCGACGTGGTCGTCATACAGGCGCTTGATGCGGAAACCCATGCCCAGGTAGGCCGAGCCCTTGTTGTAGCTGACTTCCTCGGTCCAGTAGTCTTCCTTCCAGTGGTTCGCGGGAACATAGAACAGACCGGTGTCCTTGCTGTAGGCCATCGGGTTCCAGTTCTTGCCACCGAGGAAGGGCGGCGATACCTCGACCGATTCGCTGCGTTCCTGGCCCGGCTGCAGACGTGGTGGGCGCTGGCCTTCGTTCTCCACCGGACGGCCGGTTTCCAGGTCGATATGGCTGGCCCAGGTGATGTCGTCAACGAACGGGAAGGCGTTGGTCAGCTTGCCGTTGTTGCGATCGACCACATAGAAGAAGCCGTTGCGGTCGGCGTGGGCGGTGGCCTTGACGGTCTTGCCGGCCTCATCCTTGTAGTCGAACAGTACCAGCTCGTTGTTACCCGAGAAGTCCCAGGTGTCGTTGGGGGTGTGCTGGTAGAACCACTTCACCTCACCAGTGGACGGGTCCACCGCGACCTGGCCGGAGGTATAGAGGCTGTCATAATCGCTGGGGGAGCCATCGCTGGGGGTGCGTGCCCAACCATTCCATGGGGCGGGGTTGCCGGCACCGACGATGATGGTATTGGTTTCCGGGTCGAAGCTCGCGCTTTGCCAGGGGGCGCCGCCACCCTGGCTCCAGGCTTCAGCCTTGCCGGTGGGGGAGTTGGGGTCATCCGGCCAGGAGGGCGCCTTGATATCGCCGGTGGGCGTGCTTTCCTTGCCGTTCAGGCGGCCCATGTGGCCTTCGACGAAGGGTCGCATCCAGATTTCATCGCCGGTATCGGGGTCACGCGCATACAGCTTGCCGACCACGCCGAACTCGTCGCCGGAGGAACCGTGGATCAGCAGCGTCTTGCCGGTCTTCTGGTCCTTGATGATGGTCGGTGCCCCGGTCATGGTGTAGCCGGCACGGTGGTCACCGAACTTCTCCCGCCAGACCACCTTGCCGGTGTCCTTGTTCAGCGCCACGATGCCGGCATCCAGGGTGCCGAAGAATACCTTGTCGCCATAGATCGCCGCGCCGCGGTTGACCACGTCACAGCAGGGCCGGATGTCATCGGGCAGGCGGTGGGAGTAACTCCACAAGCGCTTGCCGGTTTTTGCATCCAGGGCGAACAGTCGCGAGTACGAACCGGTGACATAGATCACACCGTCATGCACCAGCGCCTGGGATTCCTGCCCGCGCTGCTTCTCATCGCCGAACGAGAACGACCAGGCCGGGGTCAGCTTGAAGACGTTCTCGTCGTTCACCAGGCTCAGCGGGCTGTAACGCTGGGCATTGTTGCCCATGCCGTACATCAGGACGTCGTGGGTGGTGGTGTGATCGTTGGCGATATCGTCCCAGGTGACTGGTTTGGCCGCCACGTGGGATGCGCTCAGGGCAAGCCCCGCCGAGAGAATCAGGTATCTGACGGCCCGGGCTGCAGGCCTCAGGGCAGGAAGTGTTTTTGTTGTCATGGCAGTGTTCCTTGTTGTTGGAAGAGGGCAGCGTTGCTGGTCCACGCCAACATCTTGGTCAGGGCAGGGAAGGGGCGAAACGGAAAATAACCCGTAGTTGGCGGGAAATAGTCCCTTGCGGATGCTCCTTGGGAGGGCTACCGGAGGACCGCTACTTCAGTAGCAGGGAAATGATGCCTTGGTCTCTGCGGGCATCATCCCGGACCGTGCCCGGTCACGTCGATGACACCGGCGCTGCCCATGAACTACTACCAAGGAAGCAGAACTCGACAACCAAAGCAGCATAGGGGGGAAGACCGGGGCTTTTTATCATGCTTGCCGACTGCAGAATAAAAACATCCGTGATCGTTCACTGATCACCCGGCCGCGAGGTAAGCAGGATGACACACCACAAGAAGACACTGAAACTGGTCGCCATCAGCCTGGCATTGGCAGCCGGCCAGGCATGGGCACATGGCAATGTGACCCCCCAGGCGGTCGACACCAAGGGCCTCAGCGATCTCGGCGATGAGTGGCTGGACAGCAACCCTTACCGCGAAGGCCATCCGCAATACGACACCGCCGTGACCATCGGCGCCTCCGCCTACAACCAGAACTGTGCCGCCTGCCACGGGCTGGATGGCATCTCCGGTGGCATCAACCCCGACCTGCGCTACCTAGAGACCGGCGACTACGGCGATGAGTGGTACAAGGAACGCGTCGTCAACGGCGCGGTGCGTGACGGCCGGGTGTATATGCCGAAGATGGCCGATTTTCTCAGCCAGGAAGCGCTCTGGGCTATCCGCGCCTGGCTGGAAACGGTTGCTGTCGAACAATAGCGGACCGGACTGGCTATGGCGTATGGGTCGACAGGGGCCCGCCAGGCTCCTATGGTAAGGAGGGTTGCCTATGTAGCACGTCAGGGTTCAAGTGCTTAACCGAGTTTGCCGGCAGGTGTCGGCAGGCCTGATCGTCAACTTACTGGAGGATTCGATTATGTGGACCAAACCCAGCTATACCGATCTGCGCATTGGCTTTGAAGTCACCATGTACTTTGCCAACCGCTGAGCACAGGCGTGCTGTTTGGCCGGTTGCATGCTGAACCGGTCAAGCAGCCGCATCCAGGACCCATATCATGCTGATCCATATTCTAGGCTCCGCTGCGGGCGGTGGTTTTCCGCAGTGGAACTGCAATTGCCGTAATTGTGACGGCTTGCGCAAGGGGCAGATCAACGCCCGACCCCGTACCCAATCCTCGATTGCGATATCTGACGGCGGTGGCAATTGGGTGTTGTGCAATGCCTCTCCGGATATTCGCACCCAACTGGAACAGACGCCCGTGTTGCAACCGGGCCGTCAAATGCGCGACACCGCCATCGGCGGCATCATCCTCATGGATAGCCAGATTGATCACACCACGGGGCTGCTGACTCTGCGTGAAGGTTGTCCCCACCAGGTCTGGTGCACGGAGATGGTGCACGAGGATCTGACCACCGGCTTTCCGTTGTTCAACATTCTCGATCACTGGAACGGCGGGCTGCAATGGAATCGCATAGAGCTGGACGCGGGCTTCACCGTTCCCGCCTGTCCGGCGCTGCATTTTACCCCGATCCCGCTGCGTAGCGCCGCGCCGCCGTATTCACCGCACCGTAACAATCCACACCCCGGTGACAACATAGGTTTGCTGGTGCGTGATACCAATACCGGCAGCGTCCTGTTTTATGCGCCGGGCCTGGGGCAACTGAGCAGCCAGGTCCACGACGCCATGGCCACGGCTGATTGTCTGCTGGTGGATGGCACTCTCTGGCGCGAAGATGAAATGGCCCACGCCGGTGTTGGTACCAAGCTCGGCAGTGAGATGGGCCATCTGCCGCAGAGCGGAGAGGGTGGCATGATCGAGGTGCTCAATGCCTACCCGGACAGCCGCCGCGTGCTGATCCATATCAACAACACCAACCCGATTCTGGACGAAGACTCGCCTGAACGCGCTGAGTTGACGCGCCACGGCATCGAAGTCGCCCATGATGGGCTGGTGATCAACCTGTAAGGAGAGCAGCGTGTCAGCTGAGCCAATGAGCCGCGCAGCGTTCGAGCAGGCCCTGCGCGACAAGGGCCGTTACTACCATATTCACCATCCATTCCACATCGCCATGCATGAAGGCCGCGCCACCCCGGAGCAGATCCGTGGCTGGGTGGCCAACCGCTTCTATTACCAGCTGAATATCCCGCTCAAGGATGCAGCCATCCTGGCCAACTGTGACGATGCCGCAGCGCGCCGTGAATGGGTGCAGCGGATCATTGACCACGACGGCGAGTCCGATAGCGGCGGAGGGATTGAAGCCTGGTTGCAACTGGGCGAAGCCGTCGGCCTGAGCCGGGAAGAACTGCTGGACCAACGCCATGTATTGCCCGGCGTGCGTTTTGCCGTGGACGCCTATGTCAACTTCGCCCGCCGCGCCAACTGGAAGGAAGCCGCCAGCTCCTCGCTGACCGAACTCTTCGCGCCGCAGATACACCAGTCGCGGCTGGACAGCTGGCCACAGCATTATCCCTGGATCGACCCACAGGGTTATCGTTACTTCCGCACCCGCCTGGGTGAAGCGCGCCGGGATGTCGAGCACGGGCTGCGTATCACCCTGGACCATTACCAGACTCTGGACACTCAGCAGCGTATGCTGGAGATCCTGCAATTCAAGCTGGATATTCTCTGGAGCATGCTCGATGCCATGTCACTGGCCTACGAGCTGGGGCGTGCGCCCTACCACACGGTCACCGACCAACCCGTCTGGCACCGAGGGCTGAACCTATGACATTACCGCCACTGACCGCTGTGCCAGCCTTCAGACCAGGCTATCGGATGCAATGGGAGCCAGTGCAGGACTGTCATGTGCTGCTCTATCCGGAAGGCATGGTCAAGCTCAATGACAGCGCTGCTGAAGTGTTGAAGCGGGTTGACGGGCAGCGCCCACTCAGCGAGATCATTGCCGAACTGCAAGCTTGTTTCCCGTCTGCATCTGAACTGGATGAAGACGTTCTGGCCTTTATCGGGGAAGCCCATGACCAACACTGGATCCGTTTCCGCTGACATACCAACCCGGCCCGAACAGGGGCCGCCGTTGTGGCTGTTGGCCGAACTGACTTACCGCTGCCCGCTGCAGTGTCCCTATTGTTCCAACCCGCTGGAGTTTGCCGAACACAAGCAAGAGCTGACTACCGCGCAATGGATTGACGTATTCAGCCAGGCGCGGGCGCTTGGCGCGGCCCAGCTGGGGTTCTCCGGCGGCGAGCCGCTGGTGCGTGATGATTTGGCGGAGCTGATCAAGGCCGCGCGGGACATGGGGTATTACACCAACCTGATCACCTCCGGCATGGGGCTGAATCAGTCGCGCATCGACGAGTTTCTGGACGCCGGGCTGGACCATATCCAGATCAGCTTTCAGGCTTCCGACAGCGAGGTCAACAACATGCTGGCCGGCTCGCGCAAGGCCTTCGATCAGAAACTGGCGATGGCCCGGGCAGTCAAGGCCGCCGGCTACCCGATGGTATTGAATTTCGTTACCCATCGGCACAATATCGATCAGATCGAGAAAATCATCGAGCTGTGCCTGGCGCTGGAAGCTGATTTCGTGGAACTGGCTACCTGCCAATACTATGGCTGGGCGCATCTGAATCGAGCCGGGCTGTTGCCCACCAAGGCGCAGCTGGATCACGCCGAAGCGGTGACCAACCGCTATCGGGCCAAGCTGGCGGAAGAGAACCATCCCTGCAAGTTGATTCTGGTCACCCCTGATTACTACGAAGACCGGCCCAAAGGCTGCATGAATGGCTGGGGCAATATCTTCCTGACCATCACTCCTGATGGCACTGCCTTGCCCTGTCACAGTGCCCGCCAGTTGCCGGTAAGCTTTCCCAAGGTCACCGAGCACAGCCTGTCGCATATCTGGTATGACTCCTTCGGCTTCAATCGTTATCGGGGTGATGACTGGATGCAGGAGCCATGTCGCTCCTGCCCGGAAAAACACACCGATTTCGGTGGCTGCCGCTGTCAGGCCTATATGCTGACCGGTGACGCGACCCAGGCCGATCCGGTCTGCAGCAAATCACCGCACCATCACCAGATTCTTGCCGCCCGGGCAGAAGCCGATTTACCCCAGCCACCGATTGAGGAGCTGACCTTCCGCAATGAACGCACTTCCCGAATCATCTGCCGGAGCTGAGCGCGCCGGTTATTGGCACAGTGATTTTTCCGCAGCCGATGCCGTTGCCGCAGGCACCGATTATGCTGATCTGACCTGTGATGAGCAGCGTGCACTCTGGGTGGCGTTTCTGCCGGAAGAGGGACTGAATACAATTATCGAGTGGACGCCTCAGGGCACCCGGCGTCTGACGCCGGCGGGCTATGGGGTACGCAGCCGAGTCTATGAATATGGCGGCGGCGCTTTCTGCATCGTCGGTGAAGGTGTGGTGTTCGTCAGGGAAGCCGATCAACAGCTCTACCGGCAAGGGTTCGCTAGCCAGCAGTGCATGCAGCTGACTGACGCGGCGGATCGTCGCTACGGCGGCCTGATTTTTGATGCGCTACGCCAACGCGTTATCGCTGTCGAAGAGCAGCACCATGGTGGCGAGGTGATTCACCGACTGGTGGCGATTGATCTGCAAGGTAACCGGCAGCTGCTGGCCGAAGGTGCGGATTTCTACAACAGCCCCTGCCTCAGCCCCGATGGCCAGCGCCTGGCGTGGATCGAATGGCAACGCCCCGAGCTTGCCTGGACCAGCAGCGCGCTGTGCTGGTCCGAACTGGACAGCCAAGGGCTGCCGGGGAGGGTAGAGCGCTGGGGTAACCAGGAATCATTGCAACAGCCGTTATTCAATGACGACGGCGAGCTGCTATGCCTGACCGACCGGACCGGTTATTGGCAGCCCTGGCGGCAGAACGCTGCGCAGCAGTGGCAGCTGCTTCCATCTCAAGCTGCCGACCACGCCCCTGCGCCCTGGCAGCTCAACCCCCAGCATTATCTGGCTTTAGCGGATGGCTGGCTGGCGCTGAGCTGGAGCGAGGATGGCTATGGCTGTCTGGCCCTGCGCCACGCCGATCGGGATGAGGAGCGCCGGCTGGCGGAAGGTTATACCCGTTTTCGCGCCCTGGCACATAACAGCACAGATCTGTTCTGTTTGGCCAGCTCGCCTGAATGCAGCGCAGCGGTGCTGCATATCACCCTTGCCAGTGGCGAGGTCAGCGTGCTGGCGCAGGCACCCAGCGTGCTGAAACCGGGGGATATCTCTCGGCCCGAACGCCTTTCCTATCAGGTCGCACAGCAGGAAACCGCGCATGGCTTCTACTATCCGCCGCGTAACAGTCAGGTAAAGCTGGCGGCGAATGAGCGCCCACCCCTGGTGATCTTCACCCATGGCGGCCCGACATCGGCCTGTTACCCGGTACTGGATAACCGCATTCAGTTCTGGACCCAGCGCGGTTTTGCCGTTGCCGACCTCAACTATCGCGGCAGCGTCGGCTTCGGCCGTGCCTATCGGCGGCGGATGCAGGGCAACTGGGGAGTGACCGATGTAGAAGATGTGCTGGCTGCCATTGATCATCTGGCCGGGCACCAGCTCATCGATCCGGACCGAGTATTTATCCGCGGCCAGAGCGCTGGCGGTTTTACCACCTTGAACAGTCTGGTGCGAGCCAGTGATCGCTTCCGCGCTGGTGCCAGTCTGTATGGTGTGAGTGACCCGCTGCAGCTGAGGGCGGTCACCCACAAGTTCGAAGGCGACTATATCGACTGGCTGATCGGCGACCCGCTCAGCCAGCCCGAACGCTATCAGCAACGCTCGCCGTTGGAGCAGGCCAAGGCCATCACCACGCCGGTGATTTTCTTCCAGGGCATGCAGGATGCAGTGGTACTGCCGGCGCAAACCGAGCAGATGGTTGCGGCATTGCAAGAGCAGGGCGTACCGGTGCAATACGTGTCATTTGACCAAGAGCGCCATGGTTTTCGCCAGCCCCAAAACCTGCAGTTAGTGTTAGAAAAAGAATTAGACTTCTACCGTATGTATTTGTAATTAATATTAATTGTAAAAATAAGCAGACCAAAAACCCTATGCACCCTCTGGACTTTCCACGCACGCCAGCCGACGGTCGGCACTACCAGTTATACAGAGCCCCCTCCGGGTTGCTCTGCCTGCTGATCAGCGATTCGGCCGCCGATACCGCCAGCTGCGTTGTCCAATTCGGTGTCGGTAGCCATGATGAACCACAGCATCTGCCCGGGCTGGCGCACTTGCTGGAACACATGCTGTTCATGGGCTCGGCGGACTACCCCCAGGCCGGCTCGTTCCCGCAGTTGGTAAGCGAATGGTCAGGGCGCTTCAACGCCAGCACCGCAGCAGAACGCACCCGCTATCATTTCAGCGTCAATCCTGCTGGACTGGAGGCGTGCCTGGCGCAATTGGCCGATATGCTGGCAGCGCCGCTGTTCAGCCCCGAAGCGGTGGCGGCGGAACGGCAGGTAATCGATGCCGAATTTCATACCCGGCTGGCGGACGACGCACTGCATGAGCAGGCCGCGCTGGGTCAGGTATTCCATTCCGACCATCCCCTGAGCCGCTTCAGCGCGGGTAATCGGATCAGCCTGCATCCGGAGCCACCGGCCCTGGCACAGGCATTGCGGCAGTTTCATGCGGAGCATTATCGCGCGCCGAACGGTTGTGTCCTCATCCATGCGCCGCTGCCCCTGAAGCAACTCATGCTGCAGGCCGACAAGCTGGCAGAGCGCCTGCCGGCAGAGGCTCCAATGCCACGGGCAAGCACCGGGCCGCTGTTCTCGCCGGAGCATTTACCCGGTCTGTTGCGCTGGCAGAGCCGTGGTCAGCATGAGCAGTGGCTGCTGCTGTTTGCCTTGGATAACGTGCACTCCTCGGAGGACGCCAAAGCTCTGCGTTGGCTGTGCGAATGGCTGACCAGCCCCGCGCCTGCCGGCGGGCTGGGCTGGTTGCGGGCACGAGGCCTAGCTGCGCAACTGCGAGTGAGTACCCAGCGCTATACCGGCCAGCAAACCCTGCTACGAATCGAAATTGAACCACTGCTCGGAGCCAGCGACTATCCGGCGCTGCTCGATGGTTTTTTTGGCTGGCTGGAAGCGTTGCGAGCAACACCGATACAAGGCTGGCCCCAAACTGCCCGCCAGCAACTGGCTGACCAGACCTTTGCCAATGGCCCACAAGGAGAACCACCGCTGCGCTGGTTGACTGCGCTGGCAGAACGTACGCTCTACGAGCCGGCAGAACATATTCTGGAAAGCACCGGCCAGTGGGCTGATCTGTCCGAGTCAGCCTGGCACAAGCTACTGACGCAACTTCAACCTGCACAGCTGCTGCTCGCCCAAAGCCAGAATGACGGCACTACCTTGCCCCAACAAGCAAACTGGACCGATACCCGCTTCGCGTGGAGCCGTCTGGCTTGGCAACCGGATGCAAACAGCGCCGACAGGCTATCAACAAGGGACTGGCCAATCTGGATCGTCACAGCTCCGGAAACAGTGCACGGCGGCGTAATGGACAGCTTGCCTGGGTTACACACGATCCCCGTCGCAAGCCCGCAAGCTTCTGCAGGGCAGGGTAGAGAGACCACCCGTATTGCCTGGTGTTGGCCCTCTGGAACCCAGGATCGCGAGCAGCGCGAACGCCTGATCGCCCGATGGTCCATACAGCTGGAGCCGTTGAGCAACTGGGCCAGCGCCTGCGGTATCAGTCTGTCGTGGCAAGAAGCAACAGACCTGATCTCCCTGGAACTGCAAGGTCCGCAACAGGTGCTCTGGATCGGTGCCAGCGCCGCACTGGCCGCCTTGACGCCGCAACCTGATATGGCGTTGCAGCGTCTGGTCGAGCATCGTCATGCCAAAACCCTGGACGAGCGCCGCCATGCCTTGCCTGCCTATCGTTTGCTGGACGAGCTGGATGTTGTATTAAACCCGGCACCTTGCCCGTCGTCGCCGTCTACCGAGGCCGATCCCGCTGCAGCTCAGATAGCCTGGTTGTATCCGCAGGAATGGCAGCCGCAGCATTTAGGGCCTCTAGGGGCCAAGCTGCAAGTGCTTTGCCCGCAGCTGAACCAGGCATTTCAATGGCATCCACCGAAGAGCAAGCGTTTGGGGGAGGGCACCGAGACCGTCCAGGTAGACTGTCAGCACCCTGACCGGGCGCAGATCCTCTACTGTCAGGCCAGCGGCGACAGTGTGTCCGAACGCGCCTGCTGGCAGCTGTTGCAGCAGCTGATCAGCGCGTCCTTCTTTGATCAACTGCGCACCCGGCAACAGCTCGGTTACTGGGTGGTTGCTCGTTACCACGAAGTGGCCGGCACACCGGGGTTGATGCTCCTGGTGCAATCACCGACTCATGACCACGATCAGATTGAAGCGGCGATAACCGCCTGGATGGAAACTGAGCAGACTCGCCTGGCAGTATTGTCCTTTGTCCAGATCGAACAGCAGGCGCAAAGGCTGGCAGATCATTTGCGAACGCAGTCCACATCACCTGCCGGCCAACTGGAGTTGCATTGGGCTCGCGCTCTGGACCTGCCAAGGGCGTCGATCAGTGAACAATGCCACGCTCTGCAACAGCTAAGCTCCGAGCAATGGCAGCAGACGCTACAGGACTGGCTGGTACAACCGCGGCGCTTGCACCTGTTCAGCCAGTCAGTGTAATTCGCACCTCATACCGGCGTTTTGCGCTGCACAGACATTATTCGTTCCGCCGGTACACGTAACTGGCGCAACAGGTATTCCTTGAATTCAGGGGTATAGGGCTGCAGATCGATCGCCTGAGCCATACAGCCCAACCAGGCATCGCGTTCGGCTTCGCCGATCGGCCAGCTGGTATGGAACATGGGAATGCTGATAGACCCGTAGCGCTCCTGAAACAGTTTGGGCCCCCCAAGCCAGCCGCTGAGAAAGCAGGCAAGCTTGTCCCGGGGCATGCTCAGATCTTCCGCATGCATACCACGGATGTTCTGTGCCTGTGGCCAGCTATCCATGATGCGGTAAAAGTCGTCCACCAGACGCCGGATTCCCTCAATTCCACCGGCAGCCTGATAGGAAGCGTCTTTGGTGCCGTAGAGAGGTGGTTGGGTAGACATATTCATTTCCTTTCGAGGGCAGGGGAGTAGTGCCGCACTGGCAGAAGTACGGCACCATTTCTGCGAAGATACCTTAGATATCCAGGACAATCTTGCCGAAGTGCTGATTGGATTCCTGATAGCGGAAAGCATCCACCATCGCATCCACATCAAAATGGCGATCCACCACCGGCCGCATGCCGTTGGCGTTGATGGCGCGCACCATATCCTGCTGTTGTTGACGGCTGCCGACCAGAACACCCTGCAAACGTAGCTGTTTGGCCAAGGCCGGGACTATCGGCAGGTCGCCAGCAACGCCGCTGAGAATACCGATAACCGCAATATGGCCACCAACCCGGGCTGCCGCCATGGATTGCTCCAGCGTAGCCGGGCCGCCGACATCAAGAATGCAGTCAACGCCGCCGGCACCAGCCAGTTGGCGGGCGGTTTCACCCCAATTGGCGTCCTTGCGGTAATTGATCAGATGATCAGCACCCAGCTCCCGCAGACGTTCCAGTTTGGCGTCACTGGAAGAGGTGGCAATCACCGTCGCACCCAGCATCTTGGCAAACTGCACGGCAAAAATGGAGACACCACCGGTACCTTGTACCAGGACGGTATCGCCAGCTTTCAGCCGGGCATCATCCACCAGAGAGCGCCAGGCGGTCAGGCCAGCGGTGGTCAGGGTGGCCGATTCAGCGTGAGTCCAGCCGGCAGGTGCGAGAGTAAAGGCAGTCGCCGGAGCGGTTACGGCCTCGCGGGCATAACCATCAATACCATCGCCGGGCACCCGGGTGAAGCCTTCTACGTGAGCGCGGCCGTCAATCCAATCGGGGAAGAAGGTACTGACCACAGCGTCGCCAACCTTGAATTCCGTCACGCCAGGGCCAACCGCAGTAACTTCACCGGCGCCATCGGCCATGGGGATGCGTTGTTCAGTCGGTCCCCAGATGCCACTGACCACAACGTAATCGTGGTAATTCAACGAGTTGGCACGAAGACGAACGCTGATTTCCCCAGCAGCCGGGGCAGCGTGCTCGCTAGTACCGACAATCACCTTGTCGAAACCACCGCCGGGTTGTACGTAGATCGTCTTGTTGCTCATGGTTTATTCCTCAAACTGCTGAAAGAGCGGTCATTCTAGCAACAAAGGGGATCGGGGGCTTAGGCGTGCCCAATGTGGGCTGGGGAGCTACAGTGAAATACTATATTTAACATAATATAGATTATGCGAAGTATCCAAGGGCATAGAGAGCGAAGAAAGCAGAAAGGCCGAAGGA
>NZ_JABUYN010000017.1:0-76381 GCF_014897305.1 Pseudomonas sp. FME51
TTGGTGGCGGAATTTTGTTTTCAAGAATCATCATTGTTACCCCTTGAGGCATAACAGTGATTAGACCGCATGCGGCACTAATACATAACAGTGACTGCGACATAACTCCGCTTCATCGAAATTACGCCGCCAGAAATACGCTTAAAAAACAATATCTTATAGATCTCGCCACAGCCCACCCCGTATTCGCTTGACTGCGTCTTTTCATGAACCCATTACTACTGGATAAAAACCCACCTCGCCAGCCACGCTACCGCCCCACCCTCTACAGGCAGGCAAGCCGGTACGCTCTCAATTCGGGTATGGAAGGTAGGCTGTCCTTGGCCCTTGGGCGGGAACGGCTGCAATCCTTGCTTTGAGGTCAACATAGCCCAGAGAATGGCGCTTGGCCATAGTCAGAAAGTCATAGAGGGTGAATGCAGATATCGGGGCGGCGTTCAGCCAGCGCTCAATGCACCCTGCACACCATGCAAACAAGGATGCGACCACCCTCCCTCCTCGCTATAATGGCCGTTTTTGCGACTCTGTCTCATGGCGCGCGGAGTTCCTGCTTTATATAGCCCCACCGATCGGCGGGCCAGGCGGGACTCCTGTAAGCTGCCGTGGCACCCTTTACCGTCGCCAGCCATATACCGGACAGCCAAAACACCCATGGATAAAACCTACCAGCCCCACGCTATTGAATCCTCCTGGTACCAGACCTGGGAGCAGAACAATTATTTTGCTCCGCAGGGTTCTGGTGAGTCGTACACCATTGCTCTGCCGCCGCCGAACGTGACCGGTAGCCTGCACATGGGCCATGGTTTCAATAACTCGATCATGGATGCGCTGATCCGTTTCCGCCGTATGCAGGGTCGCAATACCCTGTGGCAGCCGGGTACGGACCATGCGGGTATTGCCACGCAGATGGTGGTGGAGCGGCAGCTGGGGGCTCAGGGTGTGAGCCGGCATGATCTGGGCCGGGAGATGTTTCTGGAGAAGGTCTGGGAATGGAAGGAAAAGTCCGGCGGCACCATTACCGGGCAGATTCGCCGGCTGGGCAGCTCCGTGGACTGGAGCCGTGAGCGCTTCACCATGGATGAGGGCATGTCTGCCGCCGTGCAGGAGGCCTTTGTGCGGCTGCACGAGGACGGGCTGATCTACCGTGGCAAGCGGCTGGTCAACTGGGACCCGGCGTTCCACACCGCCATTTCCGATCTGGAAGTGGAGAACCACGACGAGACCGGTTCGCTGTGGCATTTGCGTTATCCGCTGGCCGATGGCGCGACCACTGCCGAGGGTAAGGATTACCTGATCGTTGCCACTACCCGCCCTGAGACCATGCTGGGTGATACCGCTGTGGCGGTGAACCCGGAGGATGAGCGTTACCAGGCGCTGATCGGCAAGTTTGTCGAACTGCCTTTGGTGGGCCGGCGCATTCCGATTGTTGGCGACGACTATTGCGACCCGGAGTTCGGTACCGGCTGCGTGAAGATCACCCCGGCCCATGACTTCAACGACTATGAAGTCGGCAAGCGCCACAACCTGGCGCTGATCAACGTGCTGGACAAGAACGCGGCGGTTCTGGCCCGTGGCCAGGTGTTCAATATTGATGGCAGCGTCAATGATGACGTGGACGCTACCCTGCCCGCCGCCTACGCTGGGATGGATCGGTTCGTTGCCCGCAAGCAGATCGTTGAAGACTTCGATGCCGCTGGCCTGCTGGAGAAGATCGAACCCCACAGCCTGAAGACGCCCAAGGGCGACCGCTCTGGCGTGGCCATCGAGCCCTGGTTGACCGATCAGTGGTACGTGTCCACCAAGCCGCTGGCCGAGCCGGCGATTGCGGCAGTGGAAGATGGCCGTATCCAGTTTGTGCCCAAGCAGTACGAGAACATGTATTTCTCCTGGATGCGCGACATTCAGGACTGGTGTATTTCCCGCCAGCTGTGGTGGGGCCACCGCATTCCGGCGTGGTATGACGAGGCGGGTAACGTTTATGTCGGCCGCGATGAGGCAGAAGTGCGCGCCAAGCACAACCTGGGCGATGCCGTTCTGCGTCAGGACGAGGACGTGCTGGACACCTGGTTCAGCTCGGGCCTGTGGACCTTCTCCACCCTGGGCTGGCCGGAGCAGACCGAGGCGCTGAAGACATTCCACCCCACCGATGTGCTGGTAACCGGTTTCGACATCATCTTCTTCTGGGTGGCCCGCATGATCATGATGACCATGCACCTGATGAAGCATGAGGACGGCAGCGCGCAGATTCCGTTCAAGACCGTTTATGTGCACGGCCTGGTGCGTGATGGCCAAGGCCAGAAGATGTCCAAGTCCAAGGGCAACGTGCTCGACCCGCTGGATATCGTTGACGGTATAGATCTGGAGTCGCTGGTAACCAAGCGCACCAGCGGCATGATGCAGCCCCAGCTGGCCGCGAAGATCGAGAAGCAGACCCGCGCCGAATTCCCCGAGGGCATTGCTGCCTACGGTACTGACGCGCTGCGCTTTACCAACCTGTCGCTGGCCTCCACCGGCCGCGATATCAAGTTCGATATGGGCCGGGTCGAGGGCTACCGCAACTTCTGCAACAAGATCTGGAACGCCGCGCGCTACGTGATGATGCAGTGCGAAGACAAGGATGTGGGCGCTAACGGCGAGCCCGTCGAGCTGACTCTGGCCGACCGCTGGATCATCTCCCAGCTGCAGCGCACCGAGGCGGAAGTGACTCGCCATCTGGATCAGTTCCGTTTCGATATGGCGGCCACCGCACTGTACGAGTTCATCTGGAACCAGTACTGCGACTGGTATCTGGAGCTGTCCAAGCCGGTACTGTGGGACGAGAACGCCCCAGCCGAGCGCCAGCGCGGCACCCGCCGCACCCTGGTGCGCGTGCTGGAAACCGCCCTGCGCCTGGCCCACCCCTTCATGCCCTTTATTACCGAAGAAATCTGGCAGCGCATTGCGCCGATGGCCGGCAAGGATGGTGACACCATCATGCTGCAGCCCTGGCCGGTGGCGGCGGATGACAGCATTGATGCCGCCGCCGAAGGTGATATTGAATGGCTCAAGAATCTGATTCTCGGCGTGCGTAATATCCGTGGCGAAATGAACGTCGCTCCGAGCAAGGAACTGGAACTGCTGCTGCGCAAGGCTGGTGATGAGGATCGTCGTCGCCTGAACGAGAACGACGCTTTCCTGCGCAAGCTGGCCAAGCTGGCTTCCATCACCGTTCTTGCTGCAGGTGAAGAAGCGCCGCTGTCCGCTACCGCGCTGGTGGGTGAACTGGAGGTGCTGGTGCCCATGGCTGGGCTGATTGACAAGAGTGCCGAACTGGCGCGTCTGGACAAGGAGATCAGCCGTCTGCAGGGTGAGGTCAAGCGCATCGGTGGCAAGCTGGGCAATGAAGGTTTCGTTGCCAAGGCACCGCCGGCGGTGATCGACAAGGAACGCGCGAAGCTGGACGAAGCAGAGAAGGCGCTGGGCCAGTTGAGCGAACAGCGGGAGCATATCGCCAATCTGTGACAGACAGGGAATAATGCGTCTGTTTGACCCGTGACACGGAAACAATAATCAGAACAGGGCCTTCTGCCGGCCCACAAGGAAATAACATGAAGTCACCTATTAATAAGTGGTTATCCCTCGGCGCGCTGACTATGGCGTTGGCGGCCCCGTTTTCCAGCGTTGTGGCCGATACCAAGTCAGTGGCAGCTACCGCCATTGTTGAACATCCCGCGCTGGACTCCGTGCGTGACGGCGTTCGTGCTGCGCTGGAAGAAGCAGGCTACACAGGCGATAAACTCAAGTGGCAATATCAGACCGCTCAGGGCAATACCGCCACTGCCGGCCAGATCGCCCGCAAGTTCGTCGGTGATCGCCCGGACGTCATCGTTGCCATCGCCACCCCTTCGGCCCAGTCCGTGGTGGCCAGCACCAAGTCAGTGCCGGTAGTATTCGCTGCGGTGACTGATCCGATCGCGGCTCAGCTGGTACGTGACTGGGAGCCGTCCGGCAGCAACGTCACTGGCATTTCCGATGAGCTGGAACTGGATCGGCAGATGGAGCTGGTCAAGCGTGTCCTGCCCGAAGCCAAGCGCGTGGGCATGGTCTACAACCCCGGCGAAGCCAACTCCGTTGTGGTGGTCGAGCGTCTGCGCGAGCTGCTGCCGGAAATGGGCATGACCCTGGTTGAAGCCGCCGCGCCACGCACCGTTGATGTAGGCTCTGCCGCCCGCAGCCTGGTTGGCAAGGTTGATGTGATCTACACCAACACCGACAACAACGTGGTGTCGGCTTATGAGTCCCTGGTCAAGGTCGGTAATGACACCAAGACCCCGCTGATCGCGTCGGATACCGACAGCGTCAAGCGCGGCGCCATTGCCGCCCTGGGCATCGACTACTACCAGCATGGCGTGCAGGCCGGCAAAGTGGCGGTGCGGATACTGCAGGGTGAAGAGCCCGGCAGTATTGCACCGCAGAAGACCGGCGAGTTGAGCCTGTACATCAACCGCTCCGCCGCTGCAGCCCAAGGTGTCACCCTGTCCCAGGAGCTGATCGACTCAGCCGCCGAAGTCATCGAATGATCTGACCTGTGCCGGCGCACCCCGCGCCGGCACAGCCGCTCACCAAAGGCTCAACACCCATGTCACTGTTTTCCCTATTTGGCGCCCTCGAAGTTGGTCTGATTTTCGGCCTGGTCGCGCTTGGCGTATTCATTTCTTTCCGCCTGCTGCGCTTCCCCGACCTGACGGTCGATGGCAGTTTCCCGCTGGGCGGCGCTGTTTGTGCTGTGCTTATCTCCAATGGCATGGACCCTTTTCTGGCAACCATCATCGCCACGGCCGCCGGCGCGCTGGCCGGGATGGTTACCGCTGTACTCAACGTGCATCTGAAAATCATGGATCTGCTGGCCAGTATCCTGATGATGATTGCGCTGTATTCGATCAACCTGCGCATCATGGGCCGGCCGAATATTCCGCTGATCATGGAACCGACCATGTTCAGTATCCTGCAGCCGCAGTGGCTGTCCGACTACATCGCCCGACCGCTGATCTTGCTGGTGGTAGTGATCATCGCCAAGATGCTGCTGGACATGTACTTCGCCACCCGCCAGGGTCTGGCCATTCGCGCCACTGGTTCCAACCCGCGCATGGCACGCTCCCAGGGCGTAAACACCGGCGCCATGGTCATCCTTGGCATGGCTATTTCCAACGCACTGGTTGGGCTGGCAGGCGCCATGTTCGTCCAGACCCAGGGCGGCGCCGATATTTCCATGGGCATCGGCACCATCGTCATTGGTCTGGCGGCGGTCATCGTCGGTGAGAGCATTCTTCCGGCCCGCCGCATCTTCTATCTGACCCTGGCGGTGATTCTCGGCGCCATCGTCTATCGCTTCTTCATCGCACTGGCCCTGAACAGCGACTTCATCGGTCTGCAGGCCCAGGACCTGAACCTGGTCACCGCCGTGCTGGTGGTTATCGCCTTGGTCATCCCGCTGATCAAACAGCGCCTGACTCGCAGGAGGCACGTCTGATGCTCAGCGCACAGAATCTCAAGATCACCTTCAATCACGGCACACCGATCGAAACCCGCGCGCTGCAGGGCCTGTCTCTGGACATTCCCACCGGGCAGTTCGTCACCGTGATCGGCACCAATGGCGCAGGTAAATCGACCTTTCTCAACGCCGTGTCCGGTGACCTGCCGGTAGACAGCGGCAAGATCCTGATCGACGGCGATGACGTCACCCGCCTGCCGGTATGGAGCCGCGCGGGCCGTGTGGCGCGGGTATTTCAGGACCCCATGGCAGGCACCTGCGAAGACCTGACCATCGAGGAAAATCTCGCACTGGCACAGCAACGCGGACAGCGCCGCGGCCTGGCAAAAGCGGTACAGACGTCCATGCGCGATGAATTCCGCGAGCGCCTGGCCACCCTTGGCCTGGGTCTGGAAAGCCGCCTTACCGACCGCATCGGTCTGCTCTCGGGCGGCCAGCGCCAGGCCGTCAGCCTGCTGATGGCCGCATTGCAGCCGTCACGCATTCTGCTGCTGGATGAACACACTGCGGCGCTCGATCCGCGCACCGCAGACTTCGTGTTGCAGCTGACCGCGCGCATCGTCGCCGAGAAACAGCTGACCACCATGATGGTCACCCACAGCATGCGCCAGGCGTTGGATATCGGTGATCGCACGGTGATGCTGCATCAGGGCCAGGTGGTGCTGGATGTGGCTGGGGACGAACGCAAGGGACTGGACGTACCGGACCTGCTGCACATGTTCGAGAAGGTGCGTGGCGAAAAGCTATCGGATGATGCGTTGTTGTTGAGCTGAGCAATCAACTGCCAGCAGATGGTCGAGGTGTCGCGCACCAGAACACACCTACGCCTCACCATTCGCTGGTACCTCAGACCCTATCCTTTGTGGGAGCGGGCTTGCCCGCGAGGTTTTTCTATAGGCACCATACGTGGCCCCCTCCCACCAGTCCGTCCATCAAGGTCAGCGCTCTGTTTAGTGCGCGACAACTGTCCACAAGCGAGGCGGCAACTCACGCACCGAAGCGGACCTCCTTGAAGTGCGGATTGTCGATCAGAGCTATCATCGCGACAACGCCATCCAGCCCCACCCACTCTTCGCTTTCACCAACCTTCATCAACAGGCACTCCTCTCGCTGGCCGTTGTAACCAGTATCCAGCGGTGTACCTTCCACTCGCCGCCCCTCTGGCCACGTCAAAGCGATGGGGATGCGATAAAGGCAGGCGATTTCAAGATAATCGGACTGGTCGCAGCTGATCATATTCACCGGTAGAGAGTCGTAGGTTCGGGTAAGAATAGCTGATTCTCAACCCACCAACGGCTGACATTGAATATCCCATGCCACACCCGCCCCAACAGGGACGGGAAAAAGCGCGGCGTAACAATCGTTCACGGCTGGCCTTTGCTCGTTGTCTTGCACTCCAGCCCTCCAATCAACGGTTTGAGCGACTCCTGCAGATTGCCTCCCAGCTCACTGGCGATGTATTGCTGGATAGAGACCGCGCTGCTATCGATTTCTCGGCTGAGATTGAGCAGTCCGGAAATCCCCCGCACCAGCTCGGCATTGCCCGTGCGGCCTAAGAAGTCGCTGCGCTGCGGCAAGGAAATATCCCGTTCACCACGAACGTCGATATAACGAACCTACCATAAGCCAGAAGTCGTGCCGCATGTTCAGGCAGAACCCAGACCTCCTTCTTCACCAGCCCCCGTTCCCGCAAGCGCTGGCGGTAAAGCCGCTGGTAATATGCAGACGATTTCTTTTGCATGAGGCGGAAATCAAGCCATTACATGTGAGGGAACAACTGGGGTAATGAGGGCTGGTTCACACTCTAAATACGCGCAACGAGATTCGAGTCGTGGCTTCCCTCTTTGAAATCGGTTTCAGCATGCCGCCGGTAGTCCTGCGGTATATACTCCGCGCCGGGCTAACAACCGTACCGGGTCAGCGTTACACAAAGGTTCCTGCGCGAAATCGGGGCCACCAGGCGCTCTGGAATTGACCAATGACAAATCAAAGCACCCTCCCACCACGGACAATAGCGCACACATTTTCGGCTGCCGGTAATGACCTGCCGCCGCCACCCGCAGCACAGCAAAACCACAGCCTGCGCGGATCAAAGATTTCAAAAATGATAGGGAGTCATTTCCATGTATGTCCTGATGGCAGTCATCTTTGTAGTTGGCTATTTATGTATTGCGCTGGAGCATCCGCTCAAGCTGGATAAGGCGGCCTCGGCGCTGCTTACTGCGGCGATGACCTGGGCGGTGCTGGTGCTGGGCGCGGATCAGATTCTGCCTACCCTGACACTGGGCAGTAATGACCCGGCCGATTCTTCCGGCATTGTCGTGGAGGCCTTGCGTCATCATCTCGGGGAAATTGCCGAGATTCTGTTCTTTCTGCTTGGCGCCATGACTATTGTTGAACTGATCGACGCCCATGGCGGCTTCAAGGTGATCACCGACCGTATTACTACACGTAAGCGCGTTTCGCTGCTGTGGATTATCGGTGTGTTGACCTTCTTTCTCTCCGCCGTGCTGGATAACCTGACCACCACCATTGTGATGGTCTCATTGCTGCGCAAGCTGGTGCGGGGTCGTCCGGAGCGTTGGCTGTATGTCGGCGTAGTGGTTATCTCTGCCAATGCCGGCGGCGCCTGGTCACCGATTGGTGACGTCACCACCACCATGCTCTGGATCGGCGGGCAGATTACCGCCCAGCAGGTGGTCATTGAGCTGTTTCTGCCCAGTCTCGTCTGTTTACTGGTCCCGCTGGCGATTCTCAGCGTCCGCCTGAAAGGTGATGCGCCACGCCCCCGCCTGCGTGCCCATGTCGCCGACGGCGGTCACGCCACCACTGACCGGGAGCGCAATATAGTGCTGGCGATGGGCATCGGTGCGCTGCTGTTTGTGCCTGTATTCAAGACCGTGACCGGACTACCGCCTTATATGGGCATCCTGTTCGGATTGGGCGTGTTGTGGGTTGCTACCGAGATAATGCACCGCGACAAGAAACCTGAACTCAAGCATCCGTTGTCGGTGATCGGCGTGTTGCACCGGGTCGATACGCCGAGCATTCTGTTCTTCCTCGGCATTCTGCTGGCAGTATCCAGCCTCGCCACAGCCGGCCATCTGGGGCAGATAGCCGTGGGCCTGCGCGATAGCCTGGGCAACACCTTTGCCATCAACTACGCCATCGGCCTGCTGTCGGCCGTGGTAGATAACGTACCGCTGGTCGCTGGTGCAATGAAAATGTACCCCTTGGTCAGTGACGGCATGCTCGCCTCTGCCGCAGCCTCCGAATCCGAATGGCTCGGCCAGTTCGTCACCGACGGCAGGTTCTGGCAACTGCTGGCATTCTGCGCCGGCACCGGCGGCAGCAGCCTGATCATTGGCTCCGCGGCTGGCGTAGCGGCGATGGGCATGGAGAAGATAGGTTTCTTCTGGTACATCAAGCGCGTCAGCCTGCTGGCGTTCTTGGGGTATACCGCTGGGGCTGCGGTCTATTTCCTGATGTATATGTAACAGCGCTCAATGGCCGGGCGGAACGGAACTCTGCCCATTTGGAAAAAGCACCCGAAGGTGCTTTTTCTGGTCGTACTGACAGGTACTCAGCCAGCAGCTCGCGCCCGCGCTGCGTGCAGCTTTTTCAGACTGTCGATCATCCGCAGATGCTTATCCAGGCCTTCCAGCCGCATGCTGGTCGGCGCCAGGCCGTGGAAGCGTACCGTACCTGCCACTGACCCTATCACCGCATCCATGCGCTCGTTACCAAACATGCGGCGGAAGCTGGCTTCGAAATCGTCCAGTTCCAGCTCGTCATCCAGGGTCACTTCCAGCACCGCGCCCATGGCCTGATAGAACAGTCCACGCTCCACCGTGTTGTCGTTGTATTGCAGAAACTCTTCGACCAGCTCCAGGGCTTCGTCCAGACGGTTCAAGGCCAGATAGATCAGCAGTTTGAGCTCCTGAATGGTCAGTTGGCCCCAGGCGGTGTTGTCGTCGAATTCCACGCCGATCAGGGTGGTGATGTCGGTGTAGTTATCCAGTTCGCTTTCTTCCAGACGCTCCGCCAGCGCTGCCAACTCATCTTCGCTGAGGCGGTGCAGGTTGAGAATGTCTTCACGGAAGTACAGCGCCTTGTTGGTGTTGTCCCAGATCAGATCATCCACCGGATAGATTTCCGAATAACCCGGCACCAGAATCCGGCAAGCAGTAGCCCCCAGGTGCTCATACACCGCCATATAGGCGTCCTTACCCATATCCTCGAGAATGCCGAACAGCATGTCGGCTTCCTCGGCGTTGTTGTTACTGCCGCCATTGGTGAAGTCCCATTCGACAAAGTCATAATCGGATTTGGCACTGAAGAAGCGCCACGACACCACGCCGCTGGAATCGATGAAATGATCCACAGAGTTGTTCGGTTCGGTTACCGCCTGGCTTTCAAAGGTGGGGCGCGCCACATCGTTCAGGCCCTCGAAACTGCGGCCCTGCAGCAACTCGGTGAGGCTCCGCTCCAGCGCCACTTCAAAGCTCGGGTGCGCGCCAAAGGAGGCAAACACACCGCCGGTGCGCGGATTCATCAGGGTGACGCACATCACCGGGAACTGGCCACCCAGCGAGGCATCCTTGACCAGCACGGGAAAGCCCTGCTCTTCCAGACCCTGAATCCCCGCCAGAATACCGGGGTATTTGGCCAGCACGGCCTGCGGTACATCCGGCAGTGCCATTTCACCTTCCAGAATCTCGCGCTTGACCGCCCGCTCGAAGATTTCCGACAGGCACTGCACCTGGGCTTCGGCCAGGGTATTGCCGGCGCTCATGCCGTTACTGAGAAACAGGTTCTCGATCAGGTTGGAGGGGAAGTACACCACCTCGCCGTCTGACTGACGCACATAGGGCAGCGAACAGATGCCGCGCTCTACATTCCCTGAATTGGTGTCGTACAGGTGCGAGCCGAGCAGCTCGCCCTCGGGGTTGTAGATATCCAGGCAATGCTCATCGAGAATCTCTTCCGGGAGTTCATCATTGGCGCCAGGTTGGAACCAGCGCTCCTCGGGATAATGCACGAACTCGGCATGGGCCAGTTCTTCACCCCAGTACTGATCGTTATAGAAGAAGTTGCAGTTCAGCCGCTCGATGAACTCGCCCAAGGCCGAGGCCAGTGCACTTTCCTTGGTCGAGCCCTTGCCATTGGTAAAGCACATCTGCGAATGGGCGTCGCGCAGGTGCAACGACCAGACGTTGGGCACGATATTGCGCCAGGAGGCGATCTCGATCTTCATGCCCAGGTCGGCGAGAATGCCGGACATGGTAGCGATGGTCTGCTCCAGCGGCAGGTCCTTGCCGGGTATGCGGGTAAGCGCACCATCAGCCGGCGGCGCCATCAACAGTCCCTGCGCATCGGCGTCCAGATTCTCTACTACCTCGATCACGAACTCCGGCCCGGTCTGCACTACTTTCTTGACCGTACACCGGTCGATGGAACGCAGAATGCCTTGGCGATCCTTGTCGGATATATCCTCTGGCAACTCGACCTGGATCTTGAAGATCTGGTTGTAGCGGTTCTCCGGGTCGACAATGTTGTTCTGCGACAGGCGGATGTTTTCCGTGGGGATGCCACGGGTCTGGCAATACAGCTTCACAAAATAAGCCGCACAGAGCGCCGACGAGGCCAGGAAGTAATCGAACGGACCGGGCGCCGAGCCATCGCCCTTGTAGCGGATAGGCTGATCAGCCACTACAGTGAAGTCGTCGAATTTGGCCTCAAGTCGGAGGTTGTCGAGAAAGTTGACCTTGATTTCCATGCGGGATTACCAGAATAGCGGGCAGAAAAGGATGGGGCGCTATTATCCGGGTTTTAGGCGGGGAATGTTGTGAATCAGTATTAAATGACAGCAGTTCATCGGAACGCTGGCTGAAGATCGCGGCTATAGCTGGGTAGCCAGTATTTGCATACCCCCAGTCCCCTTCCTACACTGCCAGTCACACCGCTCTGTGTGGAGGTCCGTCGTGGTTTCCACCAGTGGCATCAAAAACCGGGGCATCCCCCCCGTAAAAGAGATAGGAGCTTTGTCATGAGCCACCTGTCACCTCTGTTGAAACAGTCGAGCAAAGTCTGCGCCGAGCGCGGCGAAGGCTGCTGGTTGATTGCCAACGATGGCAAAAGCTACCTGGACTTCACCGCCGGCATTGGTGTTACCTCCACCGGCCATTGCCACCCGACTGTGGTCGCCGCCGCCCGCGAACAGGTGGGCAAGTTGATTCATGCCCAGTACACCACCGTCACCCACCAACCCATGCTTGATCTGGCAGAGCGTCTGGTAGCCAAAATGCCCGATGGTATCGACTCGGTAGCGTTCAGCAATGCCGGCTCGGAAGCGGTAGAGATGGCCCTGCGTCTGGCCCGCCACGCCACCCGCCGCGCCAATGTCATCGTTTTCAATGGTGGCTTCCATGGCCGCACCATGGGTGCTGCATCGATGACCACCTCCGGCACCAAGGTTCGCAATGCCTATCACCCGATGATGGCAGGGGTCGTGGTCGCGCCCTTTCCCCACAGCTGGCGCTATGGTTGGAGCGAGGAGGAAACCACCCGTTTCTGCCTCGCCGAACTGGACCATATCCTCAAGACCCAGACGGCGCCGGAAGATACCGCCGCCATGGTGATCGAGCCGGTGCAGGGCGAGTTCGGTTATTACCCGGCCAATAGCGCGTTCATGCAGGGACTTGCCGAGCGCTGTAAACAGCACGGCATTCTACTGGTGTGCGATGAAATCCAGGCAGGTTATGGTCGCAGCGGCAAGTTCTGGAGCCATCAGCATTTCGGCATCACCCCGGACATCGTGATCACCGCCAAGGGGCTGGCCAGCGGCTTCCCGCTTTCCGCCATGGCCGCTTCGCAAACCTTGATGGCCAAGGGTCTGGCCGGCTCTCAGGGCGGCACCTATGGCGCTAATGCGGTGTCCTGCGCCGCCGCTCTGGCCACTCTCCGCGTTATGGATGAGGAAAACCTGGTGGCCAACGCGGCGGCCCGGGGCCAGCAACTCTGGGACCACCTGCAGACTCTGCGCCAACAGTATCCCCTGCTGGCAGACCTGCGCGGCAAGGGACTGATGCTCGGCCTTGAGGTTGCCGAATCTCCCGGCAAGGCGCTGCCCGACCTGGCAGCCAGCCTGACCAGCGCCAGCGAAGAAGAAGGCCTGCTGTTACTGCGCTGCGGCACCGATGGCCAGATCATCCGCTGGCTGCCCCCATTAGTGGTCAGCGAGGCAGAGGTGGACGATGCCGTGCAGCGCTTTACCCGTGTCCTTTCCCGGGTAATAACATGATCAATATCCTTGTACTGGTAGCACCGGAAGACGGTGAGCTACCCGGGTTGCAGACGCTCGTTGAAAGCGCTCATATTCGCACTCTCAGCGATGAGCAAGAGCTCAGGGATGCGCTACCGAATACAGATATTCTGGTAGTGACGGATTTTCGCACCGGCCTGCTGGAGCGCTGCTGGCCCGAACAGCACACCATCCAGTGGGTACACGCCACCAGCGCCGGCATCGATGCGCTGAGATTCCCGGCCTTGTGGGACAGTGATATCCCGGTGACCAATGCTCGGGGGCTGTTCGACCGGGGCATTGCCGAGTATGTGCTGGGATCGATATTGCTGTTTGCCAAGGATTTTGCCGGCAACCTGCGCTACCAGCAACAGCACCAATGGCACCACCGGGATACCGAACGCATCGACGGTCGCCAGGTATTGATAGTAGGCGCCGGTTCCATCGGCGGCGAAGTCTCGCAACTGCTGCGCGCGGTAGGCATGCAGGTCACCGGTCTGGCCCGCAGCAGCCGCGATGATCCCCGCTTCGATCAGGTGCTGGCCAATGACCGCCTGCCCGAGCTGCTGCCGGACGCCGATTTTGTGGTGATTACCGCTCCACTCACCGAGGACACCCGCGGGTTGTTCGACCGCCGCACCTTTGCGGCCATGAAACCCACGGCGCGCCTGATCAACGTCGGTCGCGGCCCCATCGTAGTCACCGATGATCTGGTCGAGGCGCTGAATAGCGGCATCATCGCCGGCGCTGCACTGGATGTATTCGAGGAAGAGCCCCTGCCCTCCGAGCACCCGTTATGGGACATGTCCAATGTGATGATCTCCGCCCATATGGCCGGGGACTTCATCGGCTGGCGACAAGCACTGGGCGAGCAGTTTGTGGCCAATTTCCGGCGCTGGCAGGCCAATGATCCATTGCTTAACGAGGTGCGCAAAGCCTAAATCGATCCAAGCGCCCCGCCCCTGCTCTGCACACCCTTTTCTGCACTACACTGGGGGTGTGACGTGAATGCGGCCCACTGGCTATGACTGGAGGAGCGATATGCGCAACGATATCCTGACCATGACCGCCACCGACCTGCTCGGCTACTATCGAACTGGCAAGCTTTCCCCTGTAGAAGTCTCCGAGGCCATGCTCGATCAGATTGAGCGGCTCGACAGCCATACCAATGGCTTCTGCCTGATCGACCGCAAAACCAGCCTCGATTTCGCCCGAGAATCGGAGACACGCTACCAGCGCGACGAACCGCTGGGTCTGTTGGACGGCGTGCCGGTGGGCGTCAAGGATGTCTTCCTCACTCCCTGGTGGCCGACGCGGCGCGGCTCGCGCACCGTCGATCCGGACACCACGCTGAATAAGGCCGCCCCTTCAGTAGCCGCCCTTGCACGTCATGGTTTTGTGCCGATCGGTAAGACCACCACTCCAGAACTGGGCTGGAAAGGCGTTACCGACAACCCCATTGATGGCGTTACCAACAACCCCTGGAATCCAGCCAGAACCGCGGGCGGCTCCAGCGGCGGCAGCGCCGTGGCGGTGGCCCTGGGCATGGCACCTCTGGCACTGGGCACCGATGCCGGTGGCTCCATCCGTATTCCCGCCGCCTTCTGCGGCATCGTTGGTCTCAAGCCCTCCTTCGGTGAAGTACCCCACTGGCCTGCCAGCCCCTTCGGCACCTTGGCTCATGCCGGCCCCATGGCATGGACCGTGGAGGACTGCGCATTGATGATGAACGTCCTGACCGAAGCCGATCACCGCGACAGCAACGCGGTACCCCGCCGCTCCATTGATTATCTGGCGGCGCTGCAAGGCGGAGTGAAGGGGCTGAAAATCGCCTACAGTCCCAACCTCGGCTTCGTCGATGTAGATCCCGCAGTGGAAGCGGCACTGACCGAGGCGGTAGCGGTATTTACCGCGCTGGGGGCAGAGGTGTCACGGGTTGATCCTGGGTTTGGTGACCCGCTGGGCGCCTTCGGGCACCTGTTCTATGGCGGCGCCGCCAACGCCATCCGCGATTTATCGGCAAAAAAACGCGCCCTGATGGACCCGGAACTGGTCACGGTAGCGGACAAGGCAGCGCAATTGTCCATGCTCGATTATCTGGGCGCGGTCAATGAATCCATGGCCCTACGCGAGCGCATGGCCCACTTCCATCAGAAGTACGACCTGCTACTGACCCCGGCCCTGCCGATCACCGCCTTCAAGACTGGCCGAGAAGTGCCCGAGGATTGGCCCCATACCCGTTGGCCCACCTGGACCCCGTTCACCTACCCCTTCAACATGACCGGTCAGCCGGCATTGTCGGTTCCCTGTGGTTTTGACAATGACGGCCTGCCCATTGGTCTGCAATTGGTCGGCGCCCGGTTCAACGACGCGCTGGTGCTGCGCGCCGGTCATGCTTACCAGCAGGCAGCCCCCCTCACTGATCACCGACCAGCACTGTTCGATTCCCCGGTCGAGACGGAGTAAGGCCATGTCTTTGCGTAATATCGATATCGAGATGTACGAGTCCGAAGATCCGCTGTGGCATCCGTCCGTGCGCGCCATGCCCATGCCGGGCATCCGCAAGATGGTCAACATGGCCGCGTCGATGCCGGATGTGATCCACCTGTCCATCGGTCAACCGGATCTGCCGGCCCCGGACAATGTCGTCACCGCCGCCGTCGAGGCCCTTCGTGCCGGACAGACCGGTTACACCATGGACGCCGGCCTGCCCCAGCTACTCGAAAGTCTCGCCGCCTATTATGGCGACCGCTACCAGAAACCGCTGACCCCGGAAAATGTGCTGATCACCACGGGCGCCACCGAGGCTATCTATCTGGCGCTTACCGCCGTGTCGGCCCCGGGCCGGCACTTTATCGTGCCCGACCCGTCCTTCATTCTCTATGCGCCGTTGATCCGCATGAATGGCGGCGAGGTCACCGCAATCCCCACCCATGCAGAAAACAACCACCAACTTGATCCCCAGGCGGTGATCGACGCCATCGAACCCCATACCTATGGCATCGTACTCAATTCCCCCAACAACCCGACCGGCACCGTTTACCCTCGGGAAACCCTCGATGCCATTCTCCAAGAGGCGGCCTATCGCAACATTCAGGTGATCAGCGACGAAGTCTATGATCATCTGATTTACGACGGTATCGAATACCCTTCAGTGCTGGAAACCTGCAGCGACCTCGATAATGTCATGGTCATCAGCAGCTTTTCCAAAACCTACAGCATGGCGGGCATGCGCATCGGCTGGATATTCGCCAGCCAGGCGGCCATCAAGATGTTGCGGCGCTATCACATGTTCACCACCACGGTAGCCAACACGCCGTTCCAGTGGGCCGGGGTGGCCGCCCTGCGTGGCGACAATGACTTTATCGACAATATGCGGATGGAATATACCCGGCGGCGGGATCGGCTGGTACAGCTGGTGGACGCCACCCCCCATCTCACTGGCTACAAGCCGGAGGGTGCCTTTTACATGTTTCCGTCCTTGCCCGAAGGCGTCAACGGCACCCATGTGGCGCTGCGGCTGCTCAAGGAAACCGGTGTGTGCACCATCCCCGGCGAGACCTTCGGCAGTCACAGTAACAACGCCCTGCGGCTCAGCTACTCCACCTCCCTGGACAATCTCGAGAACGCCTTCGAGCGCATCATTCCGTGGATGAAAGCGCAGGACTTCGATTGAGGCGACCTGCCTTCAACCAGTCATGTGACGCAGCCAACAATGGCCAGGGAGGGTGGTACAGGCAACCGGCAATCGTCGGTTGCCTGGCTTGCTTGCCGGGCGCGTTGGGGGCACCTGTTCGTTGTCCATTCAGGTATCCTTGAGACGTATTTATCCCACTCCCCGGAAAGGACCCCATGAACTCCGAACTCGCCATCGTTCTCGCCCTGCTCCTTGGCAGCATGGTGCTGTTCATCCGTAACAAGCCGCGCATGGATGTGGTGGCGTTAATGGTGATTGTGGCGTTGCCGTTGACCGGTGTGCTCAGCATCCAGGAGGCGGTCGCGGGGTTCAGTAATCCCAGTGTGTTGCTGATTGCGGCGCTGTTTGTAATCGGCGATGGGTTGGTGCGTACTGGAATTGCCTACCAACTGGGCGATTGGTTGGCGCATCAGGCGGGCAGCAGTGAAACCCGGCTGATTGTGCTGTTGATGCTGACGGTAGCGGCGCTGGGGTCGGTGATGAGTTCTACCGGGGTAGTGGCCATATTCATTCCAGTGGTGATGAGTGTCAGTGTGCGCATGGGTATTCCAGCGTCGCGGCTGATGATGCCCCTGAGCTTTGCCGGCTTGATCAGCGGCATGCTGACGCTGGTCGCTACGCCGCCCAACCTGGTGGTCAGCAGTGAGCTGGTGCGTAACGGGTTCGAGAGCTTCTCGTTTTTCAGTTTCACGCCTATCGGCTTGGTGGTGCTGTTCTTTGGTATCGGTTACATGCTGTTTGTGCGCCGCTGGCTGGGCAGTTCGGGGGCGGGTAAGGATGAACCGGAACGTCAGACCATGCATGATCTGGCAGAACTCTACCGACTGCCGGAGCGCGAGCGGCGGCTCAAATTGAATGTTGATTCACCGCTGATCGGCCGCCCTTTGAACGAGCTGGAGCTGCGCAGCGAGTACGGCATCAATGTGATTGCCATCGAGCGCCAGCGGCGCTTTCGTAATCTGTTACAGGTTGCGACGGGCAATACTGCGCCCCAGCCGGGGGACATTCTATTGGTCGATCTGGCCAGTCCGGCCATTGCTCTGCTGGGCGCCTATCAGGAGATCGGTGCAACACCGCTGGAGCTGGAAACCTCCTATTACAGCACCCACTCCCATCAGCTGGGATTGGCCGAAGTGGCGCTGCCGCCGGAATCACGGCTGCCCGGCAAAACCATCCAGGAACTGGCGTTCCGCAGCCGCCACGGACTGAACGTTGTAGGTCTGCGCCGCAACGGCGAGGCGCTGCCGGGATTGCTCGTGGATGAGAAACTCAAGGCGGCGGATACGCTGCTGGTGGCAGGTAGCTGGAAAGATATCAACCGCCTGCACATGTTGACTCGGGACTTTGTGCTGCTGAGTCTGCCAACCGAGGTCAAGGAGGTGGTGCCGGCCGCGCGCAAGGCGCCCTATGCCCTGCTCAGTCTGGGAGTGATGGTGGCGTTGATGGTCTCGGGTGTGGTGTCGAACCTGATGGCGGCGCTGATCGGTTGCCTGCTGATGGGTGCCTTCAAATGCATCACCATGGATTCCGCCTACAAGTCGATCCATTGGCCGAGTCTGATCCTGATTATCGGCATGCTGCCGTTCGCGCTGGCGCTGCAGAAAACCGGCGGTATCGATCTGGCCGTGAACGGCCTCATGAATCTGCTCGGCGATGCGGGGCCGCGCGCGCTACTGGCGGCGCTGTTCATTGCCACGGCAGTGATCGGGCTGTTCATTTCCAATACCGCTACGGCAGTGTTGATGGCACCGGTGGCGCTGGCTACCGCGCAGGCGTTGGGCGTGTCGCCCTATCCCTTCGTGATGATAGTGGCGCTGGCTGCATCCGCTGCCTTCATGACCCCGGTATCCTCACCGGTCAACACCCTGGTGCTGGACCCCGGCGGTTACCGTTTCAGCGACTTTCTGAAGATCGGCGTCCCGTTCACCATTCTGGTCCTGTTGATCAGTGTGGTATTGGTGCCGATGGTTTTCCCGTTGTAATCGCTCCGTTGTCGGTTTGCTGCAAACCGGCAACTGGAGTAACTTGCTGCAGCTCAACACATTGATTCATCGTTTCTGTCACCCGTTTCAGCGTTCCGGATACCCGCATGCCCATCGATAACAGTATTGTTCATCAGATTCACAAAAAGCCCGACGGCCAACCCGCCAGCCTGACCTTGCGTGATGCCGAGCTGGCCAGCTCCGAGGCGCTGGAACAGCTGCTGGCCGGTCTGATCGAAGCCTATAACAGCAAGCCCAACAAGGCCTGGGGCTACTTCCATGAAGAGAGCGGCGCCTACCCGTTCAGTGGTTGGCTGCAGCAGTTGCTGGATGAGGAGCAGGACTTTGTCGGCTTTTCCAAGAAGTCCGCCGAACACCTGAAAACGCTGATGGAAGGCTCCAACCTGGCACTGGGCGGACATGTGCTGTTCATCCGCTACCGTCAGGGCATGACGGCGTTTCTGGTGATCGCCCTGCTGCACCACACTGAGGGTGTGACGGTGACTGATGATCTCAACGTGGCGGCCGCACGGCATCTGGATCTGTCCAGCCTGAACATGGCTGCACGCATCAACCTGACCGAGTGGAAACAGAACGCCAGCTCCAAGCAGTATATTTCCTTTATCCGCGGGCGCAGCGGCAAGCGCGTGTCGGACTATTTCCGTGACTTCATCGGCTGCATCGAGGGCGCCAACCCCGAGCAGGAAACCTCCACTCTGCTGCAAGCGTTTCAGGATTACGTCGGCGAAGCGGATATGCCGTCCGACGAACTCAAGGGCAAGACCAAGGCCATGAGCGGTTACGTCAGCGGCCAGGCTCGCCAGGGCGAGCAGGTTGCGCTGGAAGAACTATCGGGTCTGATGGACGAAGAACAGCCCCGGGCTTTCTATGACTATATCCGCAACAAGGATTACGGGCTGGCTCCGGAAATCCCGCCGGACAAACGCACCCTGAACAACTTTCTGAAGTTCTATGGCAAGGCTGATGGTTTGTCGATCAGCTTTGAAGCACACCTGCTGGGTGATCGCGTGGAATATGACGAAAGCGATGATTCGCTGGTGATCAAACATCCGCCAAAAGGGCTGATCCAGCAGTTGCGTAACAAGCGAAAGAGCTAGGCACGTTACTCCCTGCCCTTCTCTTCGGAGCATAGCGGACCATTTTGAGCGATTTCGTCCGGCGTTTAACCTGAACGGCACAGCGACGCGGAAGGTCATCTGTTCTACAAGATGCATTCCGGAGCTGTGCTGATGACCCCCTCAAACAAAATTATCGTGATCTGCGGCGCCCTGTGACTCAGCCCATTAAGGATTATGCATTGATTGGCAATCTGCGCTGCGCAGCGCTGGTTGGCCGCAATGGCAGCATCGATTGGTTCTGCCCACCACGCTTTGATTCCCCCGCCTGCTTCACCCAGCTGCTCGGCACCGAGGAACATGGTTTCTGGCAATTGGTTCCAGAACAGGCACCCCATAAAATCGAACGTTATTACCAGCAAGACACCTTGGTGCTCTGCACCGAGTTTCATTGCGGTGGTACAGGCCGTGTTCAGATCTGCGACTTCATGCCACTCCGGAATGATGCCGTGATCGTGCGCCGGGTCGAGATGCTGGCAGGCCAGCTACAGATGAATATGCAACTGTCACCTCGCTTTGGCTATGGCGCACGCCAGCCGCGCAGCGAAGAGAGTATTGAAGGTATCAGCCTGTGGGATACCGACGGCCAGCGACTGTTGCTGCGCAGTGAGGTACCGCTGCGGAGAGAGGAGGGGAATGTCCTCGCCAGCTTCGCCTTGAGCGCTGGTGAGGTGCGGTATTTCACCCTGAGCCACCTGGCGCCCGAGCAGGCGCCGAATCCTGATATGGAGCCGCCCCAGCTACTCGCTGATTGCGTGCAATGGTGGCAAGACTGGGTCCGCCAATGCTCTTATAACGGACGCTGGCGGGACGCGGTGATCCGCTCACTGATCACCCTCAAGGCGCTGACGTACGAACCCAGCGGCAGCATGGTCGCGGCGCCGACCACCTCATTGCCGGAAGCACCGGGGCGCGCTGCCAATTGGGATTACCGGTTCTGCTGGATCCGCGATGCGGTGTGGGCGCTGGACATATTGATCGACTCGAACTATATGAGCGAAGTACACGCCTGGGTCGACTGGTTGCAGCGCGTGATTGAGCGCACCGCAGGAGATATGCGCGTGCTGTACAGCCTTGATGGGCAAGCAGAGCATGGCGAGTATGAACTGGACTGGCTGCCCGGCTACCTGAACTCCCGACCAGTGCGCGTCGGTAACGCAGCCCATGACCAGCATCAGCTGGACGTCTACGGTCAACTGGTTGATCTGCTCCACGTAGCCCGGCGCAACGGCATGCAATTGAACCAGCAGGGCTGGCATGATCAATGCCGATTGGTGGAAGAGGTCATCAAGTGCTGGCAACAGCCAGACGAGGGTATATGGGAGTTACGCGACCAGCGTCGCAACTATGTCCATTCCAAGGTATATGCCTGGGTTGCTCTTGACCGCAGCATTCGTGATGCAGAGAAATGGAAGCTGCACGCTCCGCTGGATCAATGGCGTGCTGTGCGCGACCGGATCCATTCAGACATCTGCCTTAAAGGCATAGATCCGCAACGCGGCGCCTTCAAGCAGAGCTACGAACAGGCTAAGCCGGATGCCAGCCTGCTGATGATTCCCTTGCTAGGGTTTCTACCCATTGAGGATCCACGCGTGCAGGCCACGATCACCTGGATCGAACAGGATCTACTGCGCGACGGCCTGATACAGCGTTTCCCCCCGCAAGACAGCTTCAGCGGTAACGAAGGCGCTTTTCTCGCCTGCTCCTTCTGGTTTGCCGACAATCTGGTGATGAGCAAGCGTGAGGAAGAAGCGGAGGTCATGTTCGCCCGCTTGCTGGCCCTGCGCAATGATGTAGGACTGCTGGCAGAGGAATACGACCCGAAATACGGTCTGATAGGTAACTTCCCTCAGGCGTTATCGCATCTGGCTCTGGTCAAGAGCGCCTACCTGATGCAGGCCTGCGAGCAGGTGCACCATGGCGGCGCACCCGAACGCCACTCTTACAAACCCATGTCATAGGACAACCCTTTTCCGGGCGTTGACTCAGGGCTTGAGCTTGTAACCGGTACGGAAAATCCACCATACCAGTGCCAGACAGACCGTCAGGAAGACGAAGGTCATGGCCAGGCTGGTGGCGATATGGACATCGGCCACACCGTAGAAACTCCAGCGAAAACCGCTGATCAGATAAACCACGGGATTGAACAGGGTGACGGTTTGCCATACCGGCGGCAGCATGCTGATCGAGTAGAAACTGCCACCCAAAAAGGCCAGTGGCATGACGATCATCATCGGAATGATCTGCAACTTCTCAAAGCCATCGGCCCACACGCCGATGATGAAGCCGAACAGGCTGAAGGTCACTGCCGTGAGAATCAGGAAGGACAGCATCCATAGTGGATGAGCGATCTCGTATTCCACGAACAACCGCGCCGTGAGCAGGATCAGCAGCCCCAGCAATACCGATTTGGTCGCCGCAGCACCTACGTAGCCGACCACAATTTCCAGCGGGGAGACGGGAGCGGACAGTACCTCGTACAAGGTCCCGGTGAACTTGGGCATGTAGATGCCGAAGGAGGCGTTGGAAATACTCTCGTTGAGCAACATCAGCATGATCAGGCCAGGAATGATGAAAGCGCCATAACTGACACCGTCGATCTCTTCCATCCGCGCACCGATCGCCGCACCGAATACGATGAAATACAGCGAAGTGGAGATCACTGGCGAGGCGATGCTCTGAAACAGCGTGCGCCACATACGCGACAGCTCGGAATAGTAAATCGCCCACATGCCATGCAGATTCATACTTCAACCCTGTCGCGATTGCTGTCATGTACCAGACCGACAAAAATCTCCTCCAATGAACTCTGGCTGGAGTTCACATCCTTGAACTCGACACCCTCACGCGCCAGTGCCCGCAGCACATCACCAACCCCGGTCTGTTCGCCCTGCGCATCGAAGGTGTATGTCAGCGTGCAGCCATCGTCGGCCAACTCCACCGCCCTGCCCTGTACCGCTTCCGGCAGAGCCGTCAGCGGTTGTTGTAACTGGATAATCAGCTGCCGCTTGCCGAGCTGACGCATCAATACCGCCTTGTCTTTCACCAACATCAGCTCGCCGCGGTTGATGATCCCGATGCGGTCAGCCATCTCCTCGGCCTCTTCGATGTAATGGGTAGTCAGGATAATGGTCACCCCCTTGTCCCGCAGTGTGCGCACCATCTCCCACATATCCCGACGCAGCTCCACATCGACGCCCGCGGTCGGCTCATCCAGAAACAGGATCTGTGGTTCATGGGCCAGCGCCTTGGCAATCAACACGCGACGCTTCATACCGCCGGACAGCGCCATCATCTTCTCGTTGCGCTTGTCCCACAGCGACAAATCACGCAGCACCTGTTCCAGATAGACCCGATTCGGTGCTTTGCCGAACAGCCCGCGACTGAGATTGACGGTCGCCCAGACTGTGTCGAACAAATTGTTGGTCAGCTCCTGCGGCACCAGACCGATCAGACTGCGCGCCCGGCGATAATCGCGGACGATATCGTAGCCATCCACCGTGACCTTGCCGCCACTCGGATTGACGATGCCGCAGATGATACTGATCAACGTGGTCTTGCCCGCGCCGTTGGGGCCCAGTAGAGCAAGAATCTCGCCCCGACGAATCTCCAGATCAACCGTCTTCAACGCCTGAAAGCCTGAGTCGTACGTTTTGCTCAGTCCACTGACAGAAATAATGGCTTCGCTGGTGGACATCAGACAGCATCGATCCGAAAGCCAACACGCGGAAAATGCACATGCACCAAACCGACGCGCTCATCTTCACGGGCAATGACGATTTCCTCCGACGCTTCATGCACCAGCTTACCGGCAACCGGGTCACAGCCGTAATCCACCGCACTGACGGTAACCGCCTGCCCCAGCGTCAGGCCTTGGGTACTGACGAAGCCGTGCTCGGGCAACGTTTCCGGCGTGGCATCCCGGGCGATACGGATAGCTTCTGCCGCATCCATCTTCATCGAGGCACCCTGGCCCATGTCGGCGATGCGAGCCATCCAGGCGCGGATCATCGGATAGTCTTCCAGCATCACGGCCACCACCGCATTGGATGCCATAAACCATAGCGGGTGATACCAGGCCAGGTCGGCAATGCTCGGCTCTTCACCGAGTAGAAATTCACCATCACGCTCGAGCTGTGTTTCCAGGCGGCGCATCAACACCGGCCATTGCGCCAGCGCCTCATCTGCCGACGGCCGCTTGACGTTGCCGTTTTCAAACAACGCCTGCCGGTCCCGCACAAAGCCCTTCATGGCCTCCTCGGGCAAATCAGCAAACCGCGCCGCCACCGCCTCGGGCTGAAAATTGATCGCGATGGAATTGTGGAACAGCACCTGATCCCCATACTGCGCCAAGGCCGCAGCAATCGCCTCGCGACCTTCGGGGAACAACGCCGGCACAGCCTTCTCCCGCTCCAGACGACGGGCAATCAAGGCCGTATCACAATAGATATCCGCACCAACCTGCAATACCGGCGTGCGCCGATAGCCGCCCGTGAGTGCCGTCAGATCAGGCTTGGGCATGACCGGCGGAATCAACACCGAATGCCAGGAAAGCCCCTTGATCCCGAGCATCAACCGGGCTTTCTCGGCAAAAGGTGATTGGGGATAGTGGTGCAGAATCAGTTCGCGCATGACAGTCTCCGATCAACAATGAGAATCAGCTTAGCTTGTGCCAGCCACCCCTGCATCGTCAATCGGACATCATCGGTGACGCATATCACTCGTCATGCGCTGGCGCCAGCTGCAGAAGAATCAAGCGTTCCTTGGCTGCCTTGCGCAGCGCTTTCACCGCCAGCTCGCGGCGCAGAGCCGCCGACTTGTCCGCACAGCGCTCGCGCCACACCAGCGCGCTGGCCGGGCTGCGATTAAAGAATCGCGCCCCCCGTTTACCGCTGACATGCTCCTGCAATCGCCGCTCGGGATCGAGACTGATGCCGGTATACAGATGACCATTCTCGGCTCGTACCATGTACACCCACCAGATTTTTTCCGGCTTGGCGGTGACGGGGCTGTGTTCGGCGGTGTCAGACGGCATACTTGCGGCAATCATCCTGGGAGAAAGTCATGTTCGTACAGATCTTCAGCACCGGCGGTACCATCGACAAACTGTATTTCGATGCGCTCAGCGAGTATCAGATCGGTGAACCCATGGCCGGCGAGTTGCTGGACCAGGCTCGGGTAGGTTTCAATTATGCCATCGAGCCGCTGATAAAAAAGGACAGTCTGGAACTGAATGACGCCGACCGTGAGTTGATCCACGCCAAGGTCGCCGCCTGCCCCGCCCACCACATCCTCATCACCCACGGCACCGACACCATGACGGTCACCGCCGCGGCACTGGCCGACATTCAGGACAAGGTCATTGTGCTGACCGGCGCGATGCAGCCAGCCCGCTTCCGTGATTCGGATGCGTTGTTCAATCTGGGGTTGGCGGTCGGCGCACTGAATGTATGCCAGCCAGGGATCTATATTGCGATGAGTGGCAAGGTATTTCCGGCGGATCAGGTGACAAAGAATCGATTGGCTGGGCGATTTGAGGGGGTTTGAGCTTCGCCTTTAAAATAACTATCCGAAAATAAGGGACTCTCCGGCGGCGCAGTCCGACAGGGCTGAGCCGACCGTCGGTCGCCAAGGACGGCGACCGCGAGCCTACAGGGATGTATTTACGGCGTGTCGGCGCAGCCCTGTTGGATTGTGCCGCCCTGCGCGAATCGCCGCTTCTTGTCCTGCGTATATGGTGCAAGCCAGCCGGCCCATCCCGACACGCCGTAAATACATCCCTGTAGGCTCGTTGATGACATCCCTGTCATCAAACGGTCGGGCTGGGCCGGCTGGCTTACACCATCGTTATACCTTGTATATGACTGGAAGAGGCCGTTAAGCCCCGGTGCCGCCGACAGTGATCTGATCGATTTTCAGAGTCGGCTGACCAACCCCTACCGGCACGGACTGATCGTCCTTGCCGCAGGTACCTACACCGCTGTCCAGCTCAAGATCGTGGCCGACCATGGAGACGAGGTTCATCACTTCCGGGCCGTTACCGATCAGCGTGGCGCCTTTCACTGGAGCAGTGATCTTGCCATCTTCGATGAGATAGGCCTCGCTGGTCGAAAACACAAACTTGCCACTGGTGATATCCACCTGACCGCCACCGAGACTGGCGCAATAGATACCCTTCTTCACCGACCGGATAATCTCTTCCGGATCACTCTCCCCGGCCAGCATATAGGTGTTGGTCATGCGCGGCATGGGCAGGTGGGCGTAGGACTCTCGGCGACCGTTACCGGTAGGCGCAACGCCCATCAGGCGCGCATTCAATTTGTCCTGAATGTAGCCCTTGAGTATGCCGTTCTCGATCAGCGTGGTGCAATTGGTGCGGCTACCCTCGTCATCAACGTTCAACGAACCTCGACGCCCCGGCAACGTGCCGTCATCGACGATGGTGCACAGACTGGAAGCGACCTTCTCTCCGACCCGGCCACTGTAGGCCGAGCTGCCCTTACGGTTGAAATCACCCTCCAGACCGTGTCCGACCGCTTCGTGCAACAGCACGCCAGACCAACCCGGCCCCATGACCACCGGCATGCTGCCGGCAGGAGCGGCGATGGCATCGAGATTTACCGTAGCCTGGCGGACCGCTTCACGAGCATAGGCCATGCCGCGCTCTTCAGCCTCGAAGAAGCGGTAGTCGGTACGCCCGCCGCCGCCGAAGCTGCCGCGCTCGCGGCGACCGTTATGTTCGATGATGACGCTGATATTGAGGCGTACCAACGGGCGGATGTCGCCGGCCCAGGTGCCGTCGCTGGCCGCGACCAGCATCGTATCGTGCACGCCGCCAAGGCTGACGGAGACCTGGGTGATGCGCGGGTCCAGACTGCGGGTATAGGCGTCCAGACGTTGCAACAAGGTCACCTTATCGGCCTGCGGCATGACATCCAGCGGGTTTTCCACGGCGTAGAGAGCGCGATTATCACTGCGTTGCCAAGCCTGGACTGCACCGCTCTGGCCACTGCGAGCGATGGATCGCGCCGCGCCTGCGGCCTGAGTCAATGCGGCCAGGCGCAGATCGTTACTATAGGCGAAACCGGTTTTCTCGCCGGATTGAGCACGCACGCCGACACCTTGATCGACGTTGAAGCTGCCGTCCTTGACGATGCCGTCTTCCAGCACCCAGGACTCGCTGATCTGATGCTGAAAATACAGATCAGCTGCGTCCACACCGGGTGCCGATACCAATTGTCCCAGCACACTGGCCAGGCTATCGGGACTCAGCTCGGCCGGCAGCAGCAGGCGGCTCTCAACCTGGGTCAGCAGATTACTCATAAATTCACTCCGTGGAGGCCGGGACGATATCGTCCATCGGCACAAAGCGGCGATGCCCGGATACCGGCATGCGTCCGCGTATGGTGTTCAAATGTTGCAGATCGATCTCGCCGGCCACCACGCCCTCGCCTTGCGGCAGACAGGCGGTAATCTCGCCCCACGGATCGATCAGACAACTGTGGCCGAACGTCTCGCGACCATTGGCATGCTGGCCGCCCTGATTGGCGGCAAGGATGTAGCACTGGGTTTCGATCGCCCGGGCACGCAGCAATACGTCCCAATGGGCAGCGCCGGTTACCGCGGTAAAGGCCGAAGGCACCACAATCAAGTCGGCCCCCGCACGCCGCAGCGCTGCATACAGTTCGGCAAAGCGCACATCGTAACAGATGCTCAGGCCAAGCCGTCCTACCGGGGTATCGATACAGACGAAGCGGTCGCCGTAGCCGTAGTCCTTTGACTCGCGGTAGCTGCGCTGACTGTCGCTCACCTCGACATCGAACAGATGCAGCTTGTCGTAGCGCGCCACCTCATTGCCCTGGGCGTCCATCACCAGGCAGCAGGCCATGGCCTTGCCACCGGGCTCGGCGGGCAAAGGGATACTGCCAGCCACCAGCCAGACGCCGTGCTGTCTGGCCTGCTCGGCGAGAAAGCGACGAATCGGCCCGCTACCGTCGAATTCGGCAGCGGCAATACCTTTCAGCTCACGATTACCGAAAGCGGCGAAACATTCCGGCAGCAATACCAGCTGCGCACCGGCGGCAGCGGCGTCGGCTATCAGGCGTGCAGCGGTGCGCAGGTTGACCTGCACATCCGCGCCACTGATCATCTGTATGGCGGCTACTTGTGACATTTCAATCCTCCAGGGCGGCCTTGTTATCGAACGCCCGGTCAAAATCGACCGACGGCTGACTCCAGTTGCCACTGATCCGGTACTTCACCGAGGCAAAGCGCGCGACACGATCCCCCAGGATCTTGTCGGCCAGAAACAGGACGCCACCGATGTGCGGGGCGCCGGCAATGATCGCCGCCAGCGGCAGGTTGTTGGTCACCGGCAAGGTCACCAGCAAGCCCATATCGATTCGGTCCGCCGGCAGATCCACCGTACCCTCCAGCTGCAACTTGGCACTGGGGCCATCCATCATCAGCGGCGACATGGTTTGTATCAGGCCGTTGGTCAGGGCGACCTCGCCGTTGAAGGTATCATATGCCGTGCCCTTGCCGAACAGGTCGGAGAAGTCCAGCCGCAGGCGTCGGGCCAGGGTATTGAAGTTCAGCAAACCGAATACGCGTAATGCATCAGCAGAGCTTTCGCCGCTCTGCAGCATGCCATCCTGAGCCTGCACCGCCAGTGAGCCTGTGCTGCGCTTCAAGGCGAACCAGGCTGGCGAGCCGGGCCACTCCAGGCCGACACTGGCAGTGAAGGCCTTGCTGGTCAAGGTCGGCGCATAACGCCAGGCACTCAGCACCCGGCCGATGTCGCCGGCGGCCAGGCTGCCGTCAAACCGTGTGTGCTGCGGGTTCCAATGCATCGCGCCGTTGAGTTGCAAGCCGCCACGCAGAGCAACATCGATCTCATTGATATCCAGCCCAGAGGCCGTCGGCCGCAATCTGAAGTAGGTTGCGCCAACCAGATCCTCGCCCCAGTACAACTCGTCGATACCTATGTCCATGGCCGGCAGATTGGCCGGATTGATATCCCGTAGCGGATCTTCACTGGCCAGCGGCTCGATGAAACCATCGGCTTCGCTTGGCAGGTCTGTTGTCTTGGGAAAGCCCAGCCGCTGCAGATCCACATCAATGATCCCATCAGTAGCGGCGGGCAACTGGATACGCCCGCGCAGATCAGGATGACTGACATCCAGTTCCCAACCGGCTGCCACTGGTCCGGCAGCAACATTCAGCTCGTCCAGCTCAAGACCGAACCCGGTGAAATGTCCGGCCTGAACATGCACTGCATTCAATAGCTGAGCGGGTGTCCGACCGTCCGAACCGAGCGTTTCTGTGATCGCATTCTGCGGCAGCACGCCGGAAGTGAACCAGCCTTGCCATTGGTTCCAGTCAAACTCATCGAAGCGGGCGCTGACCGAGATCCCCGCTTCCGTCGGCATCCGCGGCACGCCTCGCCGGTAGCGAACATCCCCGGACAGCGCGCCATCGCGCTGAAACAGCAGGCCTCGAAGATCGTCGCCGAGTTGCCACTGCCAGCGTGACGACGGACCCATATCCAATTGCAATTGGCTCGGCAGACTGGTTTCAGCTGCCTTGGCCAACGGATCAGGCAGGTTAAGCCGGACGCCTTTCAAATCGCTACGCACTTGCAGTTGGCGCAGATCCTTGCCCAACAGCAGCTCGGCATCCCAGGCGAAGCTGCCCTCAGCCAGCTTCTCAGGCAAGGCGTCGAGCAACGGCCAGCTACGCAGGTTCTTCACCTGATGCCGGCCCTGCAGTCGCAGGCGTTGATCAGCACCACGCAGATCGATGCGCCCGGTTACCCGTTGATCGAGAAAGCGCCCAGTGACCTTGTCGCTGAGCAAGCCCTTGCCGTGCTGATAGCTGAAATCACCCACCAGGTCATACAAAGGTACCTGCAATTGCGGAATATTCAGTTGTTGCGCGCGCGCTTGCAGTTGCAGACGGACGTCCGGCTGCTTGCCGTCCGTCAGCGGTATGCCCAGTTGCAGGTCACCCTGCAACTCACCTGTCCCGCTCCAGCCGTGCAGCGGGTCGCCGGTCAGCTTGGCCAATGGCGTATCCTGCATCAGCTGCAACCCATCGCTCAGCGGTCCGGCAACGGCGCTGGCAATGTGCAGCTCAAGTCCCTGGTCAACGGGATTGCGTTCCAGCGATACATTGATGTCATCAAGCTGGGTCTGCAATAACCGGCCCTGCGCCTGATTGATATCCAGATCACTGTTATGCAGGTACAAGGAACCAGTGACGTCTTCCAGCGCTGGCCAGGCCGGCTGGAACAACAGGCTGCCCTGCTCCAGTCGGCCGAACAGGCTGATCTGCCGCTCTTCGGGAGTTGCCGCTTTGAGTAGCGAACCTTCGTAGCCGAATATCACCAGAGGCACCGACCCGCTGAGCTGTGAGTCCTGCAACCACTGGGTGAGCGCCGGGCTCATCGCGGGCGACAGGCTTGGCAGATAGCGGCTGTGGTATTCGGCGCGACTGTCACGCAGGGCGACGCGCAAGTCCATGGTCGGCGTACCGCCCGGACGTGGCAGACGCAGGTCCAGCGTGGCCGAGGCTGCACCTTCACTGCCTTGCACCGCTGCGCCTGGTACTGCCAGATGCAGGCCATCCTGATCGGACCAGCTCCAGTTCAGTACACCGACCAGCGTGTCGTATTCCCAGCGCTCGGGAAACAGCTTTGGCAGATGCATGCTCCAGCGCTGACTGTCGACACGCAGTTCGCCTGCCATCGGTGTTCCCGAAACCACCCCACTGACCCCGGCGAAAGCGGGTACGCCTTCCCAGGCCTGCACACCTACATTGTCCAGTCGAGCCAGTAGCGACCAGCCCAGAAAATCAGACCCGTCGCCGCCGCTCAACAGCACATCATGTAGAGAACCTTCCAAGGCGAGGGTGTCGAGTATCTCGGCGCTGTGGGTATCCGGCAACATGCCACCCACCCATTGGCCCAGCAGATCCAGCGGCAGGTGGTCAGCGCGCACCTGCCATTGCCCGTCGTTGGGCTGACGCTGCAGTTGCAGGCGGGTTACTGGCCAGATCTGGTCATCCAGGCGCAGGCTGAAGTTGTCGATACTCAGCTGCTGTCGATCCTCTTCCAGTTGCAATTTAAAGTGCATCGACAGGTCTTGCAGAGAGGGAGCCGGGCGCTGCAGATCAAGCTCGATGACCGGGGCCTGCACAATGCCGCTGAGTTGCTGCATGCGGGTGTCACGCCAGCGCCCCCAAAGCTCGCCCCCGGCAACTACTCGGTCGATGCGCGCGCTGCGCAGCAGATCCTCGGGCAGCCAACCGCTCCAGTCGCTGGACGGCAGTTCGGCATAGAAATCCATGTCAGCGCGACGCCAGTCGCGGCCCGGCATGCGGCCATTGAGCTGCAGGCGGACCAGCTGATCATCCGGCAGTCGCATCTGGGCATCCAGGCGGTGTCGCGCGCCATCGTTCAGCAGCGTCAGATCACCATCGGCAAATACCCAGTCGGGTTGTGCCCAGGGGCTGAGGCGTATGCGCGTATCCAGCAGGGTGATGCGGCGTTGCTCGAACAACTGCTTCAAGGCACGATCAAGTCCATCCCCCGCCGTGCCCTTGTGCCCCAGCCCCATGAGGCGCCAGTCGCCATCCGCGTTTTCGATGACCTCAAGGGACAGGCCCTCCAGCTGTAGTGCGTCCATCACCGGCTGGCGTTGCCACAGACTGGCGAATACATCGACCCGCGCCGTGACATGCTCCAGATCGAGCAGTACCGGGCTGTCCACGTCCGCTGTTTCGTGCACCCGCAGCCCGCGCAGCGTCAGTACCGGTTGTGCCCCTTGCATCTCGCCTTCGAGACTCTGCAACTGGATGGCCCGCCCGGTCTGCTGCTCGACCCACTGCACCAGCTCGACCTGATAGTCCGTCACTGCCGGTACGAACTGACGACCGAGGCTGACATAGGCGGCAGCCAGCAACAGCCAGCCCACCAGCAGCAGGATCAGTCCGTCGAGAAAACGCCGCAACCAGCGCTGCCAGGTCATGTGAAGTCAGTTGCTCCGGTCAGTGTGGATCAGGTCAGCACCACGTCGTATTGTTCCTGGGTATACATGGTCTCTACCTGGAACTTGATGGGCCGCTGAATGAACAGTTCCAGATCGGCGACATTACCCGACTCTTCATCGAGCAGCCGGTCGATCACCGCCTGCGAGGCCAGCACCATATAGCCTCCGGCCTGATAGGCTCTGGCTTCGCGCATGATTTCCCGGAAGATCTCGTAACAGATGCTCTCCGGCGTTTTCTGGATACCGCGCCCGGTACAGCAGGGGCAAGGCTCACAGAGAATCTGCTCGAGACTTTCACGGGTGCGTTTGCGGGTCATCTGCACCAGCCCCAGCTCGGTGATGCCGATGATGTTGGTCTTGGCGTGGTCGCGCTCCAACTGGCGCTCCAGCGTGCGCAGTACCTGACGCTTGTGCTCCTCGTCTTCCATATCGATGAAGTCGATAATGATGATGCCGCCGAGGTTGCGCAGACGCAGCTGGCGAGCGATCGAGGTAGCCGCTTCCAGATTGGTCTTGAAGATGGTCTCTTCGAGGTTGCGGTGACCGACAAAAGCCCCGGTGTTGACGTCGATGGTGGTCATTGCCTCAGTCTGGTCGATCACCAGATAACCACCGGACTTGAGCATCACCTTGCGATCCATGGCCTTCTGGATCTCATCCTCAACGCCATACAGGTCAAATATCGGCCGCTCGCCCGGATAATGCTCCAGCAGATCCTCCACACCAGGCATCAACTCATGAACGAACTGCTCCACTTTCTGGAAGGTTTCCCGCGAATCGATACGTATCTTCTCAAGGCGCGGGTTGGCCAGGTCGCGGAGGGTACGCAGCGCCAGCGGCAGGTCTTCGTAGAGTACCGAGGGCGCCGGGGCGGTATTCATCTGCTGCTGGATCTGCTGCCAGAGACGGCGCACATAGCGAATATCAACCAGAATATCCTCTTCGCGTGCGGCTTCGGCAGCGGTACGTAGAATGAAGCCGCCCTGCTCTTCTACGCCTTCCTGCTCGACACAGCGGGCGACGATGTCCTTGAGCCGATCACGCTCGGCTTCTTCATCGATCTTCAGAGAGATGCCCACATGGGCGGTGCGCGGCATGTAGACCAGATAGCGGGATGGCACTGACAGGTGCGTGGTCAGACGCGCACCTTTGGTGCCTATGGGGTCCTTGGTCACCTGTACCACCAACGCCTTGCCGTCGTGCACCAGTGCACTGATCGATTCGACCGCAGCGCCTTCGCGCTGGGAAATCTCCGAGGCATGAATGAAGGCCGCGCGTTCCAGACCAATATCGACAAAAGCGGCCTGCATGCCGGGTAACACCCGAACTACCTTGCCTTTGTAGATATTGCCCACGATGCCACGACGCAGGGTACGCTCGATATGGACTTCCTGCAGAACGCCATTCTCCACCAGCGCGACCCGGGTCTCCATTGGCGTGATGTTGATCAGAATTTCTTCGCTCATGGAGCCCTCTTCCTCTGTGTCAGACACTCAGGATACCGGCCCGCCAGCGCTCTGTCAGCGCAACTGCCAACAAGGAACAGCAAATTCTGCGAGGAGCAACGCGGTTTCGGCCAACGGCAAGCCGACCACGGCACTGTAGCTACCCTCGATATGTTCGACAAAAACCGCGCCCAGCCCTTGGATACCGTAGGCTCCAGCCTTATCTGCCGGTTCGCCGGTCTGCCAATAGGCGAGGATTTCCGCGTTGCTCAACGGACGAAAACGAACTTTGCTTGCCACCAGCTGCAACCGGATATCGCTGTCACGAGCGACTGCCACAGCGGTCAGCACCTGATGCTGCCGTCCGGATAATGATTGCAGCATCGCCTGGGCATGCTGCTGATCCACCGGTTTGCCGAGAATATTGCCATCCAGCACCACAGCCGTGTCGGCGGCCAGTACCACCGCACCGGCCGGCGCGATGGCCACACCGGCACGGACCTTGTCCCTTGTTACTCGCTGAACATAATCCGCTGCGGCTTCGTCGAGGTATGGCTGCTCCTCCACCGCGCAATCCACTCGCTGCACCGGCACGCCGATTTGCTCGAGCAGCTCACGGCGGCGCGGCGATGCCGAGGCAAGATGCACCACACAGAGGTGTTCAGAGCACATGGAAGCGTCGCCTCACACCACGCAGCACGGAAAACACCCAGGGCCAGAGCACGGCGCTGATCACCGCCGGCAACAGATACAACAGAGTTGGCGGACGATTGCCGGCCAGACTGTTCAGCCATAGCGCAACCATCTGTGCGATGCCCAGCACCGGCAGCATGACCAGGCTCTGCTGCCACAATGGAAAGCGCCGGATGCGCTGATACAACAGCAATATCAGCCAAGCCACCAATACCAATACCAGTGCGTTCTGACCGAACAGCTCACCGAACAGCACATCTGCCGCCAGACCCGTCACCCAGGCGGTGAGCAAGCCGACGCGATGGGGTAGCGCCATGACCCAATACGCCACCACCATCGCCAGCCACATGGGTCGGCCCGCATCAAACGGGCTGGGCATGGGCACCACACTGAGGATCAGCGCCACCAGAAAAGTCAGCCCCACTATCACGCTACTGCGCATTGCTCTGCTCCTCGTCGCTCTGCGGTGCCGCGCCCTCAGGCTGCGTGCTCGACGCTGAAGTCTGCTCCGAGTCAGGCTCTGACTGCAGGGCAGTATCGGAAGGCAGCTGATCATCAGCTGCTTCGACTGTTTCCCCGTCAAGACTCAGCGCAGGTATAACGTCGCCGTAGCCACTTTCCGGGCTGAACACCAGCAACAGATAGCGGCTGCGATTAAGCTGCGCCGTCGGCTCGACCCGAACATCGGCGAAGGGTTGTGAGGAGTCGCGATTGACTGCGGCCACGCGGCCGACCGGATAACCCGCAGGAAAGCGCTGCCCCAGCCCCGAACTGACCACAATGTCATTCACCCGGACATCCGCGGTATCACCGACGTAGCGCAGCTCCAGCCACTCGCTGTTACCGGTACCACTGGCGATGGCACGCAGGCCGTTGCGGTTGATCTGTACCGGCAGGCTGTGGGATGCATCGGTAATCAACAATACCCGGGCGCTGAAGGGCAACACTTCCACCACCTGCCCCATCAACCCGGTGGCATCCAGTACCGGCTGACCGAGGAAGACTCCGTCCCGCTCACCCTTGTTGATGAGAATGCGCTGGGTGAAGGCGTTGGGATCGACACCGATCAGCTCGGCAACCAGCACGCGCTCGTCGACCAGTTCGGAGGAGTTGAGCAGTTCGCGCAGGCGCACGTTCTGCTCGGTCAGCGCCGCGAGTTTCTGCAGTTTGCGTTTGGTCAGCAACGCCTCGGCCCGCAGACCTTCGTTCTCGGCAATCAGATCCGCCCGACTGGTCAGCTGCAGATAGAGTGTATCCAGAGCACGCACCGGCAATTCGGCGACGTAATACAAAGGCGTGAGAAGCATACCCAGCTGCGAACGCAGAGGCTTGAGTGCGGCGAAACGGGCGTCGACCACCATCAGTGCTATCGACAGCACCGTCAGCGCCAGAAAGCGGACCCCAAGTGACGGGCCCTTAATGAAAAGCGGTTTGATGATGGGCTCCTTGCTACGGCAGGATCAGGCTGTTGCGGCAGCTCGACGCATCATACGTCGGACTGCCGCGGCACCGCTTATTCGGTGGACAGCAGATCCATGGCGTGCCGGTCCATCATTTCCAGCGCCCGACCACCGCCACGGGCGACACAGGTGAGAGGCTCCTCAGCAACGATGACCGGCAGACCGGTTTCCTGGCTCAACAGCTTGTCCAGATCACGCAACAAGGCGCCACCGCCAGTCAGAATCAGGCCGCGTTCGGCGATGTCCGATGCCAGCTCCGGAGGCGATTGCTCCAGCGCGCTCTTGACCGCCTGCACTATGGTCGCCAGGGATTCCTGCAGCGCTTCCAGTACTTCATTGGAGTTCAGCGTGAAGGCACGTGGCACCCCTTCGGCCAGATTGCGGCCACGTACATCGACTTCCAGCACTTCGCCACCGGGGAAGGCCACGCCGATTTCCTGCTTGATGCGCTCTGCAGTGGATTCGCCGATCAGGCTGCCGTAGTTGCGGCGCACATAAGTGATGATAGCTTCGTCGAAGCGGTCACCACCGACCCGTACAGACTCGGCGTAGACCACGCCATTAAGGGAGATCAACGCGATTTCAGTAGTACCACCACCGATATCCACAACCATGGAACCGTGCGCTTCCTCAACCGGCAGACCGGCACCGATGGCTGCAGCCATCGGCTCTTCGATCAGATAGACTTCCCGAGCCCCGGCACCCAGCGCGGACTCACGAATGGCACGACGCTCAACCTGAGTGGATTTGCATGGCACGCAGATCAGCACGCGCGGGCTGGGCTGAATGAAGCTGTTCTCATGCACTTTATTGATGAAATATTGCAACATCTTCTCGCACACGCTGAAATCGGCGATGACGCCATCCTTCATCGGGCGGATCGCCTGAATATTGCCGGGTGTACGGCCGAGCATGCGTTTGGCTTCGGTACCGACCGCCACCACGCTTTTCTGGTTACCATGGGTACGAATGGCAACGACGGACGGTTCATCCAGTACAATGCCCCGCTCACGAACATAAATCAGAGTGTTGGCGGTTCCCAGGTCGATGGACAAATCACTGGAAAACATGCCGCGAATTTTTTTGAACATGCGTTGAATACACCCCGAGGGCACGTGGGTTGATTGTTAAGAAACACTGATATGCTGCTACCTGGCGGGCACCACCGGCCATCATGAATGAAAGCGGTGGGTTGACTTGAACACAGGTAACTGCTCGGTACTTCCTGAAGTGTCGCAACTCTAACAATGGCGGGGTTTTTGGGCAAGGCGCGGATGTGGTAAATTCATCCCTTTGTCCGCATTCAACACCAATCAAACCGGATCGTCCGGCTTCATGGAGAATATACATGGCCCTAGACCGCACTGACGTGGAGCAGATTGCCCACCTCGCGCGCATTGCCATCCAAGGCGATGATGCTGACGCGATTACCGCCAAACTGTCCGGCATCATGGGCTTGATCGACCAATTGCAGGCCGTCGACACCAGCGGTATCGAACCACTCGCCCATCCGCTGGAAACCACCCAGCGCCTGCGCGCCGACAACGTCACCGAAACCAATCAGCGCGAAGCGCTGCAGGCCATAGCGCCAGCCACCGAACAAGGTCTGTACCTGGTTCCCCGGGTCATCGAGTGATCATTGAATACCGCTGCCGCGCTTTGAAACGAGACAAACCACATGCATGAGAAAACCCTCGCCGGCCTGTCCCAAGCCCTGCACAGCAAGGCGATTTCCAGCGTCGAGCTGACCGAACACTACCTCAAGCGCATCGAGCAGTTCGACGGTGCGCTCAACAGCTACATCACCGTCACTCCGGAACGGGCGCTGGAGCAGGCCCGCGCCGCCGATGCCCGCCTGGCCGTCGGTGACAGCACGCCGCTGACCGGTATTCCGCTGGCGCACAAGGATCTGTTCTGCACCCAGGGTATCCGCACCAGCTGCGGCTCGAAGATGCTCGACAACTTCATCGCACCCTATGAGTCCAGCGTGACCGCCAGGCTGCTGGCCGCCGGCACCGTGACTCTGGGCAAGACCAACATGGACGAGTTCGCCATGGGCTCGTCCAACGAGTCGAGTTTCTACGGCGCGGTACACAACCCGTGGAACACCGATCATGTACCCGGCGGCTCTTCGGGCGGTTCTGCCGCCGCTGTGGCGGCACGCCTGTGCGCGGCAGCGACCGGCACCGATACCGGCGGTTCGATCCGTCAGCCAGCGGGCTATACCGCGTTGACCGGCCTCAAGCCGACCTATGGCCGCATCTCGCGCTGGGGCATGATTGCCTACGCCTCCAGCCTGGATCAGGCTGGCCCCATGGCCCGCACCGCCGAAGATTGCGCGCTGCTGCTGCAAGCCATGGCCGGTTTCGACGAGCGTGATTCCACCAGCGTCGATCAGCCGGTACCGGATTACAGCGCCGAGTTGAACCAGCCGCTCACCGGCCTGCGCATCGGCCTGCCGAAGGAATACTTCGCCAGCGGGCTGGATACCGCTACCGCCGACGCCATCGCCGCTGCGGTCAAGCAGTTCCAGAGCCTGGGCGCGGAAATAAAGGAAGTCAGCCTGCCCAACGCCGAGCTGGCAATCCCGGCGTACTACATCATCGCGCCGGCTGAAGCCTCCTCCAACCTGTCGCGTTTCGACGGCGTGCGTTTCGGCTACCGCTGCGAGAACCCGGCTGATCTGACCGATCTGTACAAGCGTTCGCGTGCCGAAGGCTTCGGTGACGAGGTCAAACGCCGCATCATGGTCGGCGCCTATGCGCTGTCGGCCGGTTACTACGATGCCTATTACCTGCAGGCACAGAAGGTCCGCCGGCTGATCAAGAATGACTTCATGGCCGCCTATGAACAGGTCGATGTCATTCTCTGCCCGACCTCGCCGACGCCGGCCTTCCGCATCGGCGAGAAGATCGACGACCCGGTGAGCCTGTACCTGACCGATATCTATACCATCACCGCCAACCTCGCCGGTGTACCGGGCATCGCCCTGCCCGCTGGTTTTGCCGGTGATCTGCCGATCGGTATGCAACTGCTTGGCCCCTACTTCAGCGAGGCTCGCCTGCTGAATATTGCGCACCAGTACCAGCAGAACACCGACTGGCACACCCGCTCGCCCGGTGGATATTGAGGAATACTGAACATGCAATGGGAAATCGTTATCGGGCTGGAGATTCACGCCCAGCTCACCACCGCCTCGAAGATCTTCTCGGGCAGCGCCACCACTTTCGGCGCCGAACCCAATACCCAGGCCAGCCTGATTGATCTGGGCATGCCTGGCACGCTGCCGGTGCTCAACGCTCAGGCGGTCCGCAATGCGGTCAAATTCGGTGTGGCAATCGATGCCGAGATCGGTATGACCAACGTCTTTGCGCGCAAGAACTACTTCTACCCGGATCTGCCCAAGGGGTATCAGATCAGCCAGATGGACCTGCCGATTGTCGGCAAGGGCTTTCTCGATATCACTCTGGATGATGGCACCGTCAAACGCGTTGGCGTGACCCGCGCGCACCTGGAAGAAGACGCTGGCAAAAGCCTGCATGAAGACTTCCAGGGCATGAGCGGCATCGACCTGAACCGGGCCGGCACCCCGCTGTTGGAAATCGTCTCCGAGCCGGACATGCGCAGCGCCAAGGAAGCCGTAGCCTATGCCAAGACCATGCACTCGCTGGTGCGTTATCTGGGTATCTGCGACGGCAACATGGCCGAAGGCTCACTGCGTTGCGACTGCAACGTGTCGGTACGCCCCAAAGGCCAGGTCGAATACGGTACCCGCTGCGAGATCAAGAATGTGAACTCGTTCCGTTTCATCGAGAAGGCGATCAACACCGAAGTGCAACGCCAGATCGAACTGATCGAGGACGGTGGCAAGGTGATCCAGGAAACCCGCCTGTACGACCCGAACAAGGACGAGACGCGCTCCATGCGCAGCAAGGAAGAAGCCAACGACTACCGCTACTTCCCCGACCCGGACCTGCTGCCCGTCGTCATCGAGCCGGCTTTCATCGAAGACGTGCGCAGTGAACTACCGGAGCTGCCGCAGCAGAAGCGCGAGCGTTTCCAGCGCGAGTTCGCTCTGTCGGCCTATGATGCCAGTGTGCTGGCTGCCAGCCGTGAGATGGCGGACTATTTCGAGGAAGTGCAGCGCGTCTGTGGCGATGCCAAACTGGCCGCCAACTGGGTGATGGGCGAGCTGTCCAGCCTGCTCAACAAGGCGGACGTCGAGATCGATCAGTCGCCGGTCAGCGCCAGCCAGCTGGGCGGCATGATTCTGCGTATAAAGGACAACACCATTTCCGGCAAGATTGCCAAGATGGTGTTCGAGGCCATGGCCGACGGCGAAGGCGATGCCGACCAAATCATCGAAGCCAAAGGTCTGAAGCAGGTCACCGACAGCGGCGCCATCGAGGCCATGCTGGATGACGTGCTGGCGGCCAACGCCGAACAGGTTGAACAATATCGCGCCAGCGATGAAGCCAAGCGCGGCAAGATGTTCGGCTTCTTCGTCGGCCAGGCGATGAAAGCCTCGAAAGGCAAGGCCAACCCGCAGCAGGTCAATCAGCTGTTGAAACAGAAGCTGGATGGCTGACCCGGTGGTTGTTAAGCACAGGGTTATCCGCGCCTTCCTCGGTCGCATCGGCAGCAGGCCGATGTGGCTGGGGCAGGTAGCCCTGGCAGCCGTGCTCACGTTGGCCAACAGCGTCGCCATCGGCGACAGCCTCGATGAGGATGGCGGCCTGCACTACGCCGCCGAGGGCCGCGCATCCTATTATTCCTCGCGCTTTCATGGTCGACGTACCGCCAGCGGCGAACCCTACGACGAAACCGTCATGACAGCCGCGCATCCCAGCCTGCCGTTCGATACTCAGTTATGCATCACCAACCTGAACAATGGACGCGGCACCATGGTCCGTGTCAACGACCGGGGCCCCTTTGTGGGTGGCCGCATCATCGATGTGTCGATGGCCGCCGCTCGGGAACTGGGCATGCTGCGCGCCGGCATCATTCGGGTCAGGGTGGAGACCTGCGAACTGGAAACCTGACTCCGCCAGGGAGTCAGACCCGGACTGCTATACTTCTTCGCACAACACTACCCGCACCTTAACGCGAATCCCCTCATCTGGCCCAAGGAGCGCTCCCGCATGCCGGAATCAACCAGAGGCCGTCTCTGGAACACCACCATTCTGCTGCCGGTCTTCATTCCGTCATTCTTCTTCATCCTGCTGCTGGTCATAGGCACAGCCACTCAACCGGACCTGGCCGGCGAGTTGTTTTCCTCGGTATTGAGCTACATCACCACGACGTTCGGCTGGTTCTACATGCTGTCGGTGGCGATCTTCCTGGTGTTCATCGTGATTGTGGCCATGAGCAAGTGGGGCCATATCAAGCTCGGGCCTGACCATGCCGAGCCGCAATACAGCTTCCCCGCCTGGTTCGCCATGCTGTTTTCCGCAGGCTACGGCATCGCCCTGCTGTTCTTTGGTGTCGCCGAACCGGTACTGCACTATGCCGAGCCCCCGCAAGGCGCCGGAGGGCTGACGGTGGATGCAGCCAAGCAAGCCATGCAGATCGCCTTCTTCCACTGGGGCTTTCACATCTGGGCAATCTACGGACTGACCGGCCTGGTACTGGCCTACTTTTCCTTCCGCCATGGGTTGCCGCTGTCCATCCGCTCTGCGCTCTACCCCTTGATCGGCGATCGTATTTACGGGCCTATCGGCCATGCGGTGGATACCTTCGCCATTCTCGGCACCATGTTCGGTATTGCCACTACACTCGGCCTGTCCGTCGCGCAGATCAATGCCGGCCTAAACTATCTGTGGCCGTCGATTCCCATCGGTATTGGCGTACAGGTCGGCACCATCGCCTTCATCACCTTCCTGACCATGGGCTCGGTGATTGCCGGTATGGATAAGGGCATAAAGAACCTGTCCATGTTGAATATGGTGGTGGCGACCTCCCTGATGTTATTCGTTTTCTTCGCCGGCCCGACCATCTTCATTCTTGAAGCCTTCCTGCAGAACACCGGCAGCTACCTGAACAATATTGTCGAACGCACCTTCAACCTGCAGGCCTATTCCCGCAGTGACTGGATCGGCAACTGGACCCTGTTCATCTTCGGCTGGACCATTGCCTGGGCGCCCTTTGTCGGCCTGTTCATCGCCAAGATCAGCCGGGGCCGGACCATCCGCCAGTTTGTCTTCGGCGTGATGCTAGTGCCCACCATGTTCACTTTCTTCTGGTTCTCGGTATTCGGTGACACGGCACTGCATCTGATCATCAACCAGGGCTACTCGGAGCTGATAGACCAGGTACAGGCGGATAATGCCATCGCTCTGTTCAAGTTATTCGAACAGCTGCCCATGACCTCCATCATTTCCACCATTACGGTGATACTGATTACCCTGTTCTTCATCACCTCTGCGGACTCCGGCGCGCTAGTGGTCGATTCGCTGGCATCTGGCGGCGCCCTGGTTACGCCGGCCTGGCAGCGCGGTTTCTGGGCCATTCTCAGCGGCGTGCTGGCCTCGGTGCTCCTGGTCGCTGGCGGGCTCAAGGCGCTACAGAGCATGGCGGTGGCCAGCGCCCTGCCCTTCGCCATCATCATGTTGATATCGGCCTTGGGCATGTGGCGCGCGCTGGTGATCGAAAGTCATCATCAGCAAGTCAACATGGGCCATGGCATGCACACCGCCGGACGCGGCGCCGCATTGTGGAAGAAACGCCTGGCTGGCATCGTCAACTATCCGGCAAAGGACGAGGTGGAACTCTTCATCAAGGATACCGCGCTGACCGCCATGATCCGCGTGGCCAAAGGCTTGCAGGCGCAATCCTGGCCTGCTGAAGTCCACTATGATGAAGAGCATAGACGCGCCTACCTGGAAGTTATCACTCCGGATCAGCTGGACTTTCTGTATGAGATACGGCTGCGCGACTACCTGCGTCCCGCCTTTGCCCACCCGGAAATCGAGGTGACCGCAGATGACGACAGCTTCTATTATCGGGCCGAAGTCTTCCTGCGCCGAGGTGGCCAGGCATATGACATCTACGGTTATGACCAACAGGAAATCATCGGTGACATTCTCGACCACTTCGAGAAGTACCTGCACTTCCTGCATCTGACGCCAGGTGTACTGCCGTGGAATATGGCCGAGCATGATGAAATGCTGCAAACGCCAAAGGAACCGAAGGAAGAGTGAGGAGCCGCGGGCCGCAACAGGACGGCCCGCCGCACTTCAGAGATTACTGCTGCAGGATGCGAATAATTTCCGGATCCTTGAAAATCCGCGACAGCGCGCCGCTCATCACCTCGGTAACCAGACGCGTGTTGGTCGCCTGGTTAGGTGCATAGCCGAAACGATGTTGCGCGGAAGCACTGTAACGACCGTTATAACGCTGATTCGTCGAGCGCGCTTCAGCCGAGAAAGCTGCGCCGATGTCCGCCTGAGTGACATACACCCCTTCTTTGGGCGACTCATAGGACAGTTCAGCCAGGCTCACCACCAGACTGTTGGCGTTGGGCGTTCCTTCCGGTACCACCTGAAAACCCAGCTTGCCGAGCGCCTGCTCCACCTGCTGACGCAGATGCGGCACGGTCTGGTCGCTGATGGTCAGGTTGCTGGAGTCGGGATACAGACCGCCACGCGTGCCCATCACTGGCGATGACCGGCTATCCTGCACCGTGAGTACAACCGGCTGTTGACGAGCCACCTGGCTCAGCGGAATGGTCACACTGGGCGTGACATTCAATTGTTGCGGGCTGTGAGCACAACCGGACAGTACGACTGCCAGCCCTGCTACTGCCAGAAAACCCAGACGTTTCAACATGCTTGCACTCCTTGGGGAATAGTTAGCCGTCGCTCGTTGCATGACGCCTCAGGCATCAATGGAGCGGGCACCGACGGCTTCCATTGCTGCGACGTAATCCTCTGCCTGAGCATGCTCACGCAGGATCTGCAGCATGGTTCGACCATCAGCACCGATGGCGTTCACGTCATGGCCAGCGGCCTGGAACATGTCCAGAAAACGGGCGAAATCATGCGCACGCAAGCCGCGATAGGCGCGTGTCAGCATGTACATATCAACGGACTCGTCAGCGTCACGCGGACGAAAGCTCAGGAAGACGGCAACCTGCTCATCGCTCATGGGCTCGCCAACTACCTTTTTCTTGTCTTTGCGCACGAACAACCCCTCATGTGAATACGGAAAGCCCAAATTGTAACCATCCGACCGTCCCGCCGCCACCAGCATCGGGTGACAGGAATCCAGCATCAGCTGGATATGAGTGAGCGCCAACCTTACATTGTCGGGGTTCGGCGGCGTATGCTTGAAGCTGGTTAGCGAGTTCTCATGGCGTAGCTTCCCCAGCAGACAGCAATATCTGTCGTGGCGGCATGCCCAATGTTGTCAGCACAGGATGGGTCATGACTGGTCGTTCCTTCAAACTCCCGCTGTTTGTTGCACTGCGGGACAGTTTCCAACAGGGATATTCCCTTGCAGCTTTTCGTAGTGACATGCTGGCCGGACTCACCGTCGGCATCATTGCTATTCCTCTGGCCATGGCACTGGCCATTGCCGTGGGCGTCGCGCCGCAGCACGGCTTGTATACAGGGATTGTCGGCGGACTGATCATCGCCATCTGCGGCGGATCACGTTTCAATATCTCCGGGCCGACTGCTGCCTTCGTGGTGATTCTGCTGCCCATCACCCAGCAATACGGACTGGGTGGGCTGTTGCTGGTGACGCTGATGGCGGGGTTGATCCTGCTGGCCTTGGGGCTGGCACGCATGGGTAGCCTGATCCAGTTCGTGCCCTATCCGGTGGTCATGGGCTTCACTGCGGGTATCGGGGTGGTCATCGCCACGCTGCAGATCAAGGACTTCTTCGGTCTGCAGCTGAGTGCACAGCCCAGCCATTACCTCGAACAATTGCAGATGCTCGTCACCGCGCTGCCCTCGATCCAGTTGGGCGACACTCTGGTCGGCGCGGCCACCTTGTTGACGCTGATTCTCTGGCCTCGCCTGACCCGACGCATTCCCGGTCACCTTATCGCCCTGCTCGCCGGCAGCCTGCTCGGCGCGCTGCTGTTGTCCCTGGATATCCCCGTGGCTACGCTCGGTGCACGCTTCAGCTATGAACTTGATGGCGTGGTCCATGCCGGTATTCCACCCTTTGCACCCCAGTGGGCTTTACCCTGGACGCTGCCGGGGGCCGATGGCCAGCCGTTGACGGTGAACTTTGCAATGCTGCAGCAACTGCTGCCCTCCGCGCTGGCGGTGGCGATGCTGGGTGCCATCGAGTCACTGCTGTGCGCACTGGTTGCCGACGGCATGGCCAATACGCGACATGACCCCAATGCCGAGTTGGTAGGCCAGGGACTGGGCAACATGATTGTGCCGTTTTTCGGCGGCATCACCGCCACTGCGGCAATCGCCCGCACCGCCACCAGCGTACGCAGCGGTGCGTTCTCGCCGATTGCTGCGATAGTACATGCGCTGGTCATTCTGCTGGCAGTGGTGTTGCTGGCCAAGCTGTTCGCCTGGCTGCCGATGGCATCGCTGGCGGCCATGCTGCTGATAGTCGCCTGGAACATGAGCGAGGCACCCCATGTACTGCATATGCTGCGCGTCGGTCCGCGCCAGGATGTGGTGGTGCTGATCATCTGTCTTCTACTGACAGTGCTGTTCGATATGGTTCTGGCCGTGGGCGTGGGGCTGCTGCTGGCCTCGGCACTGTTCATCAAGCGCATGGCAGATTTGAGTGAAGGTAGTGCGCAACCACGCAGCCAAGATCAAGCCCTGGCGGACTTGCCGGACAGCGTGGCGCTGTATCACATCCATGGCCCGATGTTCTTCGCTGCCGCCGACAAGGCGCTCGAAGCCATCAGCCGTTTTGATGATCAGATCCGGTATGTGGTCATCGATATGCGCAGCGTACCGAGCATGGACATGAGCGCGCTGGTGCTGTTCGAGAAAGCCCTGCGCGGATTGGCCGAACGCAACATCGCCGTGTATCTGGTAGGCGTCAAGGCGCCGATCCGGCTCAAGCTCAGACGCGCCGGACTCGACGCTAACCGTAATGTGCGCACCTTCGCTGCCACACCGGAACGGGCAGCGCAGATGATCTGTGCGAGGTTGGCGATGTCACTGCAGACGGATCAGTGATCCTTCAGCGCGTAGATACCCGCAGCATTGCGCCAGTAGCCCTTGTAGTCCAGACCAAAGCCGAACAGGTAGCGGTCTTCGACATCCAGACCGGTGAAATCGGCACGCATGCCTTCATAGGCCTTGCGATCATGACACTTGTCCAGCAGCACGCAGGTCAGCACCTGAGCAGCACCGGCATCGCGGCAATATTCGACGATGGCCGCCAGCGTATGGCCTTCATCCAGAATGTCATCAATGATCAGCACCGTACGCCCGACCAGCGAATGCTCGGCACGCGCTTTCCAGAACAGCTCGCCACCAGAGAGCTTGTTGCGGTAACGGGTGGCGTGCAGGTAACCGACTTCCATCGGGAAATTCAGTCGGGTCAGCAGTTGACCGGCGATGATCAGCCCACCATTCATCACGCTGTAGACGATCGGATTGCTGTCCTGCAGAGCCTGGGTGATCTCGGTGGCCATATTGTCCATGGCGTCTTCGATCTGTTGATGGTTGTACAAGCAATCTGCCTCGTTCATGACCTGCTTGACATGGTCAAGATCAGTGGACATGCAAAACCTCCGGAGCGGTATGAAAAGGGGAGCGAAAATACTGCACCAATGCCATCAGCGCAAGTAAACCGGCCAATGCGCACAGAGAATCGGATGACCAGCATAAAACATTCGTTTAACCTTACGGAAATTCTGGACGCGCTGGCACTTGCAGTCCATCCAGAAGTTCCCGAATGCATTTTAGCCGCCCCTGGAACCTGTCAATGAATATCCAAGAAATACGCCATCCGCTAATTCGCCACAAACTTGGTCTGATGCGACGCAATGACATCAGCACGAAGAACTTCCGTGAGCTGGCTCAGGAAATCGCCGCCCTGCTGACCTATGAAGCGACCAAGGACATGCCCATTGAAAACCACACCATTGATGGCTGGTGCGGTGATGTCAGTGTCGAGAAACTCGCTGGCAAGAAAATCACCGTCGTGCCCATTCTGCGCGCCGGCATCGGTATGCTCGACGGCGTGCTCAGCCTGATCCCCAGTGCCAAAGTCAGTGTCATCGGCATGGTACGCAACGAACAGACCCTGGAAGCTGACACCTACCTGGAAAAGCTGGTCAGTGAGCTGAATCAGCGCCGTGCGCTGATCATCGATCCGATGCTGGCCACCGGCAGTTCCATGGTCGCTACCATCGACCTTCTGAAACGGGCTGGGGCTCATGAGATCCGGGCGCTGGTGCTGGTTGCAGCTCCAGAAGGCATAACACGAGTGAATGCCGCGCACCCGGATGTGGAAATCTTCACCGCCTCGGTGGATGAGCGTCTGAACGAACAGGGTTACATCATCCCCGGTCTGGGCGATGCGGGCGACAGGATTTTCGGCACCCGTCAGAAGGACGCGCATTGATGCAGAACATGGATACAACCGGTTGGCGCAGCATGCTGGCTGGTTCGCAGATGTTGTTCGTGGCATTTGGCGCCCTGGTGCTGATGCCACTGATCACCGGTATGAATCCAAGCGTAGCTTTGTTTACCGCCGGTATCGGCACGCTGATCTTCCAGTTTGTAACCCAACGCCAACTCCCGGTTTTCCTCGCCTCCAGCTTCGCCTTCATCGCTCCGATCCTCTACAGCAACCAGACCTGGGGAGTGCCGGCCACGCTGGGAGGGTTGGTTGCAGCCGGTATGGTCTATCTGCTGTTGAGCCTGCTGGTGCATCTGCGCGGACCCGGTTTTATCCATCGTCTGCTGCCGCCAGTGGTCGTGGGGCCGGTCATCATGGTCATCGGTCTCGGTCTCGCCGCCACTGCAGTGAATATGGCGACCGGCAAATCCGGTGACGGCAGCGTCCAGCTGATCGACTATCCCACCGCCCTGATCATTTCCATGGCCTCTTTGGTGACAACGCTGGCCGTGGCGGTGTACGCCAAAGGCGTGTTCCGCCTGGTGCCGATCATGGCGGGTGTTGCCGTGGGTTACAGCCTGTCCTGGCTACTCGGCGTAGTGGACTTCACTACTGTCAATAATGCCGGCTGGCTGGCTACCCCGGGCTTCATGTTTCCGGAATTCCATCTGGCAGCCATTCTGTTCATGATCCCGGTCGCGATTGCCCCGGCCATCGAACATATCGGCGACGTGTTGGCGATTGGCTCGGTAACCGGCAAGGACTATATTCGCAAGCCCGGCCTGCAGCGCACCCTGTTGGGTGACGGGCTGGCTACATCCACCGCCGCCTTCCTCGGCGGACCGCCCAATACCACCTATTCCGAAGTAACCGGTGCGGTCATACTCACCCGTAATTTCAATCCTGCGGTAATGATCTGGGCGGCGCTGTTTGCCATCTGCCTGGCGTTCATCGAGAAGTTCGGTGCCGTTCTGCTGAGCATGCCGGTACCCGTGATGGGTGGGATTCTCTGCCTGCTGTTCGGCTCCATTGCCGTGGTCGGCATGAACACCCTGATCCATAATAAGGTAGACCTGAGCCAGGCACGTAACCTGTGTATCGTCTCGATCACCCTGGTATTCGGTATCGGCGGCATGGCCATAGGTCATCAGGAATTTACTCTCCAGGGCATCAGTCTGTGCGGTGTGGTGGCCATCGTCATGAACCTGCTGCTGCCGGCAGAAAAGCCTCTCGCAGCTCCTGCTGCTGATTGAAATCAGCTCAGCGCCGCCAGCATTTTGTGTCCGCTGGCGCGCGCTGCCCCACCTGATTCAAGGTATAGGTTGCGCAGGCATCCCCGGCCATGATGCCTCCGGCTACCGCCGTCGCTGTCAGAATAAAGCTCTCGGGAGCCAGTGTCGGCACTATGCTGAAGACTGCCGCTCCGCTGGAAGGACTCTGACTGATCAGCCCATTGATGGTACCGCTGTCGTAACTGCCGTTACGGGTGTAATGACGCTCCAACATCTGTGCGTTCTCCAACAATAGCGCCGACACCTCCGCTCGCCTGGTCTGGCGCACATGCTCCTGATAAGACGGCAGTGCTATTGCTGCCAATATCCCGATGATCACCACCACGATCATGACTTCTATCAAGGTGAACCCCTGCTGCGTCCTGCTCCCCATGGTCCTTCTCCCTATTGCAGCTGCCGCCACATGATACGGTTGAACTGACAGTGCGGCTGGCCAGTCACCACAGCTACGTCACTTGAGCCCTGTACCACATAGACTTCACCGCTGCAGCCAGGCTGCATGCCCGTCTCATCCTCGTTCAGTACATTGAGATCACCCGCCAGACCAATGCCCAATTCCAACCCCGCCGCTGGCAGATCATTATCATCAGTAACCCGGTCGCCATCAGTATCCAATACCTGCCTGGTTGGCATACCACCGGTGCCCAGCGTCACCGCCATCAACCAGCCACCGGCCTGGGTCATGCAGGGGTCAGTGACGCCAGTCTTGATGAAACCAGTGGTGAACAGCACCCGCGCATTCCTGATAACGAAGTCGCGGGTCACCCGCTCACCCTCAGCTCGGCCGTTGTAGATCAGCGGCAGGTACCAGCCATACTGGGCACTCCAGTCCGGCGTGTTGGAACTGACCGTACGTACCGCTTGACCACTGGTGGGATCAGTGCTGACAGAGTCGATCTGCTGATGCTGCAACTGCGCCGGAGTCAGCCCGCCGCTGGGTGGCGCCGATGTGTCGAGTACCGCATAGAAGGTCTGGGTCGTGGTATCTGTCAGATCGCCGATTTCCATGAATTTACCGGTGCCAAACAGGATCAAGTCCTCACCCGCCGCCACGCTGTGGTGAATCTGCGGTTGCACAGTGATCGGCTGTCCAGCTGCTGCGGTAAACAACGGCGTGCCGTTATGGGCTACTGCCCAGCGGGCCGGATCCGGATCGCTCAGATCAAATTTCCACAGTTGTCCATGCAGGTCACCGGCAAAGGCCGCACGCACTTCGCCGGCGGCATCGAATTGGAGTACCGGCGGTGACAATCCATTACCCTGATGCGCCGCAGCCCGGCTGGCGACATTCAGTTGCGTGAGCAAGTCGCCACTCTGCAAATCGAAAACCAGTAGCGCTCCGGTATCCATTGCACTACCGTAACCGTTGCCGGTGAGCAGGACGCTGCGTCCGTGCAGCTGGGCTATGACGGGTCGACCATAGATATGGCCAATGTCCGCTATCTGGCTGGCGTTGGCTTCCCAGAGCGCGCCACGCGCCCCATTGCCTTGCGTTGCGTCGAACAGGCGCACGACAAATACACCTTTTCCTCCAGCGCCCATTCCACTGGCAACCAACGTGCTCCAGTGCGCGCCCAGCGGGGCGTCGGCAATCACGATCCGCCCATCTACTCCCGACCTATGATGGTTGCCGGCCCCATAATCGGTACGCGCCCGCGTGCCCAGTCCGACATGCAAGGCTGCAGGCAGAAAGGAATACAGGTGGGCGCCCTGGGTATCGAAGATGCGCAGAAAGCCGTCGTTGGCACCGAGCACCATGGCTTCGGTCATACGGGAGCTTCGATCCTGCAGATAGGCGAGATAATCGGTGGTGCCATTGGCGGATACATGATGGTTGGCACCCACCATCACTGGTGCCGAATTGATGATATCGCCCAGCAACCGACTGCGCGAACGCAGGTCGGCGTCACGACTGCCACGCACCCAGTTGAGCAGACGCTGCGCCGCATTGGTGCCGGTCAATCCCGCTGACGCGGCTTCCGCATCCAACGTCGCCTGTTGGGCGGGCGACAGTGCCGCCCAGGCACCCGCCCCCAGGTTGACGGGGCCCGCCATGGCAGTGCCCTGCGCATTGCGCCAGGTCTGGAAAGCACCTGACTGCGTACCTTGCACAAAGGTGTTGTCGGTCGTCCACAACAGGGTATCTGGCTCGCCCTCTGCGTTCATGCTGTAGCCCCGCAGACTGCCGCTCCAGTCTGCGGGGTCGAACTGGGTCTGGTAGTAACGGCTGACGCCGGCGCTGAGCTGCTGACTGTCGGTCACTGCGCCACCGCCGGAACCTGCTGATGCGATGATTTCCTGCAGCGCGCTGCTGAGGGCATCCTTCAATTGCTGGCGATCGGTGGCGGTGAAGTAACGGCCGTTGCCGGCCGTCGCGGTCTGCTGAAGCCGGTGATCATCCAAGGCAAAACCCACGGTATAGGTTTGCAGGCTTTGCAAGGGAAACTGCGGATCGTTCCAGCTCTGCCCGGCCTGATCCGTCCCTGTGGTGCGCAGATCGGTTTCGTAGGCAAAGCGGGCAATATCATCCAGATAGAAGGTCCCACCTTCGGTGCCCTCCGACGCGGTGATATCCCCGCCATCGCCGTCCCAATCCGGGAGATTGAAAGTGCCACTCAGAGCCAGGTTGTTGCCGTCGGGCTCCTGCGCCAGCGTAGCGGGAAATTCACTGTCGTAGGTCGGCAGACCATCGGTCACCACCAGACCGAAATTCTTCTGGCAGCGATATTCAATCGGGCTGCGGAAGACATCGCGCTGGGCCTCAGCCTGGCTTTGTGGATAGAAGGCGCGCATCCCTCGCAGGTACCGGGTGACTTCATAGTAGGATTCGGCCAATGGAGTCCAGGTCAGATTGCTGTTTGCAGCCGGGTTCAGCGCATCCAATGCCTGGTTGATCTGATTGAAGCGGGTTTCCCCTGTTGTCGAGCCTGCCTCAAGACTTCCCGCGTCCACCCGCAGCATACCGCCGGGCCCCGGATCGCTCATCATGGCTTCGCGAAAGGTGAACAGACCGAACCGAACACCTCGGTTGGCGGCGATCACTTCCTTGGTGACATCCCGGGCGATATCCAGACGGGTCTGCCCATCGACCCTGTTCATCACCATGCTGGACGAGTTGTCGAACAACACCACCACATTGGGCGCCACCGCCGAAGCCGACAGTACCGGTCCGCTCAGGGGCGCAAAGGCCTGCGCTGGCAATACCGTGACGAGCCCAAGCGCCAGCCCGGCGGCAAGACTGTACAGTCGGCGCGCTTCAAATCCGTGTGAATGCATAAATACTCTCCAGAACCGTCCGTGTGGGGCCCTTGTGGCTGACCACAGAAATCCGATACAGGGTGCTTGGCGCTTCGGCGAACAGATTCGCCGGCATCGCGCTGTCACCCAGCCGCACAATGCGATACCAGGTGGCCATGCCATTGCCGGCCACCGATGAGGGCACCTGACTCCAGTCCGGGCCCGGAGCAGATAGATGATCCGGATCAAGCGCTGTGGACGGGAGCCCGCAGGCAGCCCGAGCGCATACGACCACCGGCAATGGCAGCGCATTCCGGCGAATCTGCTCCTCGACATGGCGCATGCCGCTTTCCGCTGCCTGGAAGCTGTCATTCTTCAGTTTGACGTTGAACGCCATACGCTCCTGGCCAGTGGACGTTCTGATGCCGGCCAGCGCGGTGATCGTCATCAGCAGCAGGAAAACCAGGCTGATGATCAGAGCCGAACCGGTCTGGATGTGCCGCGGGTTATCCTGGGTCATGAGCCGTCCCTCTCCCTTCAATCCAGACGATTGCGCAGCGCGGTCACCAGCGTGTATTGCTGAACACGGACCTTGCCATCGGCGGTATTGGCCGGGTTATCACTCAGACTGAGGGCGACACGGACGCTGCGAATACGCTCATTGTCTGCCGCTGCAACGTTGGTGACATAAGCGCCATCGACCGCGCGCTGTTCCGGCGTGGCGGCCAGGCCGAATTGCATATCGAAACCGGCGACGTCGTCGATCAGCACCTCGAAATTGCCGTTGCCATTGAGACGGGTCTGCACCCGATGCCGGTCCAGCCGATATTCGACCTGGCGGATGGGGATGACGAAATCACCCGGTTCAACCTGCAGACTGTTGCTCCCCGCAGCGATACGCAGCTCATCAAGGCAGTTGGTTGCCAGTAGCCATCGAGCGCCATAATCGGCAGCCTGGCGCGTTCCGGTGGTCGTTATGCCATCGTGTACCGGCACTGCGGTAATCACCTTGAGTACGTCATTGGCAAAACTGATGGGAACGGCGAACTCTACCGGCAGCTGGTTACGCGTAGTCGCCGGCAGGCGAGCTACATTCAGGCAACCGAACATACCCGCCTGACGCAGGTCCCTGCTGATTCGGCTGAGGATGAAGCGGGCATTCTCCTGCAGCGCGGCAGTGTGCTGTTGCACCACGAAGCTCTGCTTGCCGGCAATGAATATCTGCGACACGCCGAGCACCAGGATCAGCCCGAGCGTCATGGCGATCATCAGCTCGATCAGCCCGAAGCCCTGCTGCGGCCGGGGCGCGGCCCGGCAACTCACAGGTCACCCCGGATCATTGAGGAGACGATAAATTGGGTATTGCCGCCAGCGGCCACGATGCGCTCTTCCGACCAGCCCACGGTCACGGTAGCGTGATTACCGTTGATAACGACACTGCCGTAGCCGCCCGGCAGCAGACAACTGACGGCGTGCGCAAAGTCCTGACGATCAACCGCCAGGATCGACGAGCCCGAGTTTCCTGCGGCACAGGTTGAATTGACGTTGATGGCGTAGCTGGCAAGGTTATCAGCGTTGGCTCGCATGCGATCAAGGATATCGTAGGCGAGAAAGCTGGCCTGGGTATTGTACGCGGCGCTGGCGTTGTAGCGCAGCGCATTGACTTGCAGAGATACGGCGCCCAACACCCCGACCGCCAGCACCAGTACCGCAATCAGCACCTCCAGCAGGCTGGCACCACGCTGGGTGACAGCCGCTGAACTCCCTATCCGGATCAGCAGACGACGCGTCGGTCGTTCCTTGCCCATGGCAGTTTCCTCAGTAGCAGACAATTGCTCAGGGAAAGCCTGCTCCTGATAGAAGCCGGAAATCTAACGATGATCGAAGTCAGCTGCATCACTCAAATAGGTGGTTATTTTCAATTTGCGGGTCAGTTCACTCAGACCACGCTACGACTCGCACGCTGCTCGTCATCGGTCAGGTTTTCCACCAGCTGCCCCAGAATACGCTGACGCGCTTCCCGGCTACCCCAGGCACTGTGGGGCGTTACCACCAGATTAGGCACCGAGTTGTCGAGCAGCGGATTGCCGTTCACCGGCGGCTCGGTCGTCAGCACATCGAATCCGGCGCCACCCAAATGGCCGCTACGCAGGCTGTCGACCAGCGCCTGCTCATCCACCAGCCCGCCACGCCCGGCATTGATCAGCAAGCTGCCAGGCTTCATCAGCGCCAGCTGCTCGGCACCGATCAGATGACGAGTCTGCTCGGTAAGCGGGCAATGCAGGCTGAGCACATCCACCTGAGGCAGCAGCTCTGCCAGATTCGGGCGATCCGGATGCTCGCGGCCCGGCAATGAGCCAACCAGAATGCGCATACCGAAGGCACTGGCCAGTCGTCCGACTTCCTGACCCAGTTCGCCGTAGCCAAGAATACCCAGCGTGCGCCCGGATAATTCGCCAATCGGATAATCCAGCAGACAGAACTGGTTGCTGCGCTGCCAGGCGCCGTCGCGCACCGCCTGACGGTAGGATTCGAAGCGGGTAACCAGTACCAACATGAGCATCAAGGCGTGCTGAGCCACAGACGGCGTGCCATACGCCTGACAATTGCATACGGTGATGCCGCGTCGCTGTGCCGCTTGCAGATCCACATTATTGGTACCAGTCGCCGCCACCAGAATCAGCTTCAGCTCGGGGCAGGCTTGCATGACCTGCTCATCGATGACCACTTTGTTTGTGATGACCACTTGATGGTCCGCCACGCGCGCCGCGACCTGGTCTGCGGCGGTCACCGGATACAAGGTCAATTTTGCGGCAGCATCATGCAGTGTCTGCATATCCAGGTCGTCTTGATCCAGGGACGCTTGATCCAGAAATACCACTGACAGTTTTTTCATTTCGGTACCTGTTTAGACTAGGGCAGGAGGTTTAGAATGGCTGTTTTTGGCCGGAGCAGTGCATTGTATCTGAACGAGTTTCTATTGGTGGCGATGGTCCACCTGCTGGCCGTGGCCAGCCCCGGCCCGGACTTTGCCGTGGTGATCCGCAACAGCGTCAGCGCCGGGCGACAGACCGGGCTGATCACCGCGCTGGGCATCGGCGTGGGCATCTTTCTGCATGTGGCCTATTCGCTGCTGGGCATTGGCATCATTGTGTCCCAGTCGGTATGGCTGTTCAACATGCTGAAACTGCTGGCTGGCGCCTATCTGCTGTATCTTGGCATCAAGGCCCTGCGTACCCGCCCTCAGCCTGTCGTTGATGGCGAGACGGCCGCCGCACCGATCAACATGCCGCCGACCAAGGCCTTCATCAACGGCTTTGTCACCAATGGCCTGAATCCCAAGGCGACGCTGTTCTTTCTGTCAGTATTCACCCTGATTATCAGCCCACAGACTCCCACGCTGGTTCAGGCGGGTTATGGCCTTTACCTGGCGATAGCCACCACCTTGTGGTTCTGTCTGGTTGCCTTGTTGTTCAGCCAGCCCGGGGTGCGCCACGCCTTTACTCGCATGGGACATTGGTTTGATCGTCTGATGGGCGTCGTACTGATCGGCCTGGGGCTGCATCTGGCACTGGCGGAATGGTTCAGGCGCGCCTGAACCATTCCTCTGGGCGATATATCAAGCACTGACCGGCTCGTTGCGCGCCCAATCGGCCAAGGTATCCATCCATTGCGGGTGATCATTCAGGCAGGGCACCAATACCAGCTCTTCGCCACCGGCATTCAGAAACTGCTCGCGCGCCCGGTCACCAATCTCCTCCAGGGTTTCGATGCAATCGGCGGTGAATGCCGGACACATCACCAGCAAACGTTTGACGCCACTGGCGGCCAGCTCATCCAACATCGCTTCGGTGTATGGCTCGATCCATTTGTCACGGCCCAGACGCGACTGAAAAGCCATGGTCCACTGCCCCGGCTGCAAACCGACCCGCTCGGCAAACGCCCGACTGACTCCACTGCATTGTGCGCGGTAACAGGTGGCATGGGCCGGCGATGGACGCTCGCAGCAATCGGCCGTCGCCAGGCAATGGCTGCCTGTGGGGTCGGCCTTGCGCAGATGACGCTCAGGCAAGCCATGATAGCTGAACAGCAGATGGTCAAAGCCGTGCTGCAGATGCGGCTGCGCACTGGCAACCAGCGCATCCAGATAATCCGCCCGATCATGGAATGCCGGCAGCACCGTCAAGCGGACTTTCAAGCCATGCCTGGCGATCACCCGCTGCGCTTCGCGGACGGAGGTGGTGATGGTACTGTCAGCGAACTGGGGATATTGGTGCATCAGCAGAATCTCGCCCACCCCCTGCTCCGCCAGTGCCAGGATTCCTTGCTCTACGGAGGGTTCCCCATAGCGCATGGCCAACTCCACCGGCATATCCAGGCGTGCGCGCAGCTGATCACGCACTCGACGGCTGATGACCACCAGTGGGGAGCCCTCCTGCCACCAGATCGATGCGTAAGCAGCAGCGGACTGGCGCGGTCGACGCAGCAGGATCAGGCTGACCAGCAGCCGGCGCGCCGGCCAGGGCAGATCGACGACGCAGGGATCCATCAAAAACTGATTGAGGTAACGTCGCACATCGGCCACCTCGGTGCTGGCGGGCGAACCCAGATTCAGTAGCAGGACCCCTCGGTCGGACATCAGGCTTTCCCCTTGTGGCATCATCGTCGGCAGGTGTACGAAAATCCGAATTGTACCCTGCTCCCAAGGGTTTTGCCGCTACCACCATGGCTATCGTCTTCATTGGCAACCCTGATCAACAGCGCCCCTTGCAGCCAACTGACGATTCGGCGAGGATCGCCCGACACAATCACCGTCCTATGGAGAACATTCGCCCCATGACTGGTAAAACTCTGGCCAACGCCCTGCTGTTTATCGTCGGCTGGCTGGCCTGCGTGCTGGCGGGCCACTCCTTCTGGCTGTTGATCCCCGGTGCGGCCCTGTTGATACATTTCTGCTACATCAGCAGCTGGGCAGCCGAAGGAAAACTGGTGGTCAGCTGCATGCTGGTCGGAACGGTACTGGATTCGCTCATGTTGCAGATGGGTTGGCTGCAGGTACGCGGCCATGAGGTACTGGCCCCCCTGTGGATGATGCTCGGCTGGGCCTTATTGGGCACCACTCTCAATCATGCATTGCGCTGGAGCGCCCGCCCCTGGTGGCGTGCCAGTCTGCTGGGCGCCATTATCGGCCCCTTGCTCTACGCTGCTATCATGCAACGGGAAGATGTGTCATTCACTGCAGAGCTGCGGCAGGGTCTGCTGATTGTCGCGCTGGCCTGGGCGATAACGTTGCCACTCTTGCACGGCTTTGCCCAGCTGTACCGGAAGCAACATGCTCCGGTTCGGCGAAGAAGCTGAAGAAGAACAGAGAGATGAAGCTGGAAGAGGGGGCATCCATGCCCGCTGTGGGTCAGAAGCCCAGACGATAATACAGCGCTGCCATATCGATTCCGTCGTTCGGCTGCTTGATACCGGCGTTGGAGTAATGATAATAGCGCACCCCAACCTCCGAGCCGCTGGCAAACATCAGGCCTGCGCCGATGCGATCCTCGAACTGGAATTTGCTGCCCATATCCTGATCGCCGAGGTCGGTCTCGGTGAAGTAGGATGCCCCTATACCGCCTTCAAGGAAAGGCGTCACACCACCATCACTGGCGCCGAAGCTCAGTCGAAACATGGGAGTGAGCGTCAGGCTGGTCGCATCCAGACTGCTCCAGCGGGTCACGCCGGCATCCCAGTAACCATCCAGCTGCACCCCGCCCGACTGGCTTTGCCACAATGTGCGGCCAAATTCGAACTGCGCCCCAATCCGATAGGTTGTGGTATTTTCCGATGACTCACCGATCTGCAAAGTGAGGCCGTCCAACGCATGTGCGGTAGGAATGCTGCACAGCGCAGACAGGGCGCAGGATAATGCCAAGGCCGTTTTTTTCATCTCGTTTTTCCTTGCTATGGTTGATCTCAGCGTAGTCGATTCGCAATTAAACCGACAATGCCTGTACCGTTGCGCTCCCTTCCCACAGCAGCGGCAGCACCTGCTCCAGTGCAGTGATATCACCGCTACTCCAAAGCCGTGCGGGGGCTGCCGGGCCATGAGCAAGCGCATCATGCTCGGTCAATTTTGCGCGTAACTGACGCGCCACAGCCGCGCCGGTATCCACCAGATGGATACCCTCAGGCAGCAGTTGCTGCAGCGCCGGCCGCAGAAAGGGATAATGCGTACAACCGAGAATCAGCGTATCGCAGCCGGCTTCCAGCAGCGGTTGAGTATAGCGGGTAAGCAGAGCGGTAAGCTGCGGCCCGCTCAACTCCCCGCGCTCGACACACTCGACCAGCCCCGGACAGGACTGGGTCACTACGGTCACCGAACCGGCAAAGCGGTCCAGCAGTGCTGCGAAGCGCGCGCTACGCAGCGTACCCGTGGTGGCCAGCACGCCAACCACACCACTGCGGGTGGCCAGAGTCGCTGGTTTGACCGCCGGCTCCATACCGATGATCGGCACCGTATAACGGGTACGCAGGTCTGCCACGGCCGCTGCGGTCGCGGTATTGCACGCCAGCACCAGCGCCTTGGCTCCGCGTGCCAGCAGAAAATCGGCGATAGCGCGGCTGCGCTGGCAGATGAGGTCGGGTGGTTTTTCGCCATAGGGCACGAAGCCGCTGTCGGCCACATACAACAGGGATTCCGCGGGTAGCAGCTGACGGATTTCGCGCAGCACCGACAGTCCGCCAACGCCCGAATCGAATACGCCTATGGGCGCGTCATTCATTGCCAACCCCAACACCGCAGCAGGCGCAGCCCGGATCGCGCTTTATCCGCAATTCACGAAAGCCGGTGCGCAGTGCATCGATCAATAGCAGGCGCCCCACCAGCGGCTCGCCAAACCCGGCCAGCAACTTGAGCGCCTCCAGTGCCTGCAGACTGCCCACCATGCCCACCAACGGTCCGAGCACGCCAGCCTCGCTGCAGCTGGGCGCCACATCATCACCGTCGCCGTACAGGCATTGGTAGCAGGGGCTATCGTCGCGGCGGAAATCAAACACACTGACCTGTCCCTGCAGACCGATGGCTGCCCCTGATACCAGCGGTCGGCGCAGGGTAACGCATGCCTGGTTGATCGCCTGACGCGCAGTGAAATTATCCGTGCAGTCGAGCACCAGATCCACCTCGGCCACCGCCTGCAACAGCTGCTCTCCGGCCAGTCGCTGATCCAGCTGTTGCAACCGGATATCAGGGTTGAGTGCGCCGAGCCGGTCACGGGCAGATGCGGTCTTGGGCCGATCAAGATCGGCGCTGCCGTGGATGATCTGGCGCTGCAGGTTGGTCAGGTCGACATGATCATCATCGGCCAGCAAGAGCGTGCCAACACCAGCGCCGGCCAGATACAGCGCAGCTGGTCCACCCAGCCCGCCCATACCGACGATCAGCACCCGACTGTCGAGCAGGCGCTGCTGTCCATCGACATCGACCTGTGGCAGCAGAATCTGCCGGCTGTAGCGCAGCAGTTGCTGATCATCCATGCCACTGCCCGCCACTGATGCGCTGATGTCCGCCGAGATCCAGCCAGGATTGCGCCGCCTGAAACCCTCGCTGCTCAAGCAACTGACGCACCTGCTCAGCCTGCTGCCAACCATGCTCCAGCAGCAACCAGCCAGCGCTCTGCAGATGGCGCGGTGCGGTATCAACGATATGGCGGATATCATCCAGTCCATCCACGCCACTGACCAGGGCGCTGGCTGGCTCGAAGCGCACATCGCCCTGTGCCAGATGCGGATCATCTGCAGCGATATAGGGGGGATTGGAGACGATCAGGTCATATTTACTATCACCCAGCGCGGCGAACCAGTCACTCTGCAGGAACGCGGCATTGACCAGCTTCAGTCGAATACGGTTCTGCTCAGCCAGCGCCACGGCACCTGACATGCGGTCACAGCCGGTCAACTGCCACTGGCGGCGCTCGCTGGCCAGAGCCAGCGCGATAGCGCCGGTACCTGTGCCCAGATCCAGCACCCGAGCCGGCTGCTGTGGACCCAATTCCAACGCCACCTCCACCAGCCGCTCGGTATCCGGACGGGGAATCAGCGTGTCCGGACTGACCTGAAGATCCAGTGTCCAGAAGCCCTGGGCGCCGAGCAGATAGGCAACCGGCTCGCCATTACGGCGGCGCGCCAGCAGAGCCAGAAACTGTTCAAGAGCGGCGTCCGACAGTTCTCTGTCCGGCCAGGTGAACAGATAACTGCGGGGTTTCTGCAGCACATGGGCCAGCAGCAGTTCGGCATCCAGCGTTGGCGTATCCGAACCGGGCAGATCAGCCTGCGCCAGCAGTGCTGCAATGCTCCGGCTCATGCCTGGTCCAGGGCAGCCAGCTGGTCGGCTTGATATTCACGCCGCAGCGGCTCGATAACACCATCGAGTTCGCCTTCGATTACCTGATCCAGACTGTAGAGCGTGAGATTGATACGGTGGTCGGTCACCCGGCCCTGGGGAAAGTTGTAGGTGCGGATGCGTTCGGAGCGATCACCCGACCCCACCAGCGAACGCCGGGTGTCGGAGATTTCCTTTTCGTGCGCCTCGCGCTGCCGATTCGCCAGCCTCGCCTGCAGCAGTGCCATGGCCCTGGCGCGGTTTTTGTGTTGCGAGCGCTCCTCCTGACACTCCACCACGATGCCGGTGGGCAGGTGGGTCAGGCGAATGGCCGAGTCGGTCTTGTTGACGTGCTGACCGCCCGCACCGGAGGAGCGGTAGGTATCCACGCGCAGGTCCGCCGTATTGATCTCCACCACGGCCTGCTCATCGGGCTCGGGCATCACCGCCACGGTACAAGCCGACGTGTGAATACGCCCCTGGGATTCAGTCTCGGGCACCCGCTGCACGCGATGCGCACCCGATTCGAATTTCAGCTTGGCATAAACGCTCTGGCCTTCAACCCGGGCAATGACTTCACGATACCCGCCGTGTTCACCGCCGTTTTCCGAGAGAATCTCGATCCGCCAACCCTGACGCTCGGCATAACGCGAGTACATGCGAAACAGGTTTCCGGCAAAGATTGCCGCTTCATCGCCACCGGTACCGGCGCGAATTTCCAGGAACACGTTGCGCTCATCATTGGGATCCTTGGGCAGCAACAGCAGATTCAGCTCTGACTCCAGCTCGGCCAACGCGCCGCTGCAGGCTTCAGCATCATCCTCGGCCATGGCCCGGATATCCGGGTCAGCGTCTTTCAGCAGGCTGCGCGCCTCGTCCAGATCCGCAGTGACCTTCAGCCATTGGCCGTAGCATTGAACGGTCGGCTCCAGCTCGGCATATTCGCGCGAATAGGCTCGAAACCGATTCTGGTCCTGGATGACTTCCGCATCGCTGAGCAAGGCAGACAGCTCTTCGAAGCGTTCGCGCAACATATCCAGGCGATTCAATAATGACGCTTTCATGATTTGCCCTGTGCAGTGTTCTTTTCATCATCCAGAGCGAACAGCTCCATGGCCAGCGACAGCGATTCGCTGCGGCCGTCGGCGCTCATGCGCTTGAGTTGGACGCTGGGCTCGTGCAGCAGTTTATTGGTCAACGCCCGGGCCATTTCCGCCATGACGGCAGCTGGATCACCGCCCCGCTCCAGACGCGCCAGCGCTTTATCCAGCTCCTGATCACGCTGCTGCTCGGCTCGTTGCCGATAGCGTTTGAGCACATTCACAGCGGCGCGGGAGCGCAGGCGCTGCATGAACTCATCGGTGCCGAGGTCGATCAGCTTCTCCGCAGCAGCGGCTGCATCCTGCCGGGAGCGCATATTCTCCTGAATCACTTCCTGCAAATCATCGACGCTGTACAGATACACATCGGCCAGATCACCCACCTCCGGCTCGATGTCACGCGGCACAGCGATGTCGACCATGAACATGGGCTTGTGCCGGCGCTGTTTGAGCGCACGTTCCACGGCGCCCTTGCCCAGAATCGGCAGAGGGCTGGCAGTTGAGGCAATGATGATTTCGCACTCTGCCAGCACATCGGGAATCTGGTTGAGGGTGATCGCCCTGCCGCCCAGCGGCGCACTCACTGCCTCAGCACGCTCCAGAGTGCGGTTGGCGATGATCAGTTTGCTGACGCCCTGCTCGTTAAGGTGACGGGCGACCAGTTCAATGGTCTCCCCGGCCCCGATCAATAACGCCGTGCTGCGGCTCAGGTCGGAAAATATCTGCCGCGCCAGGCTGACTGCGGCGAAGGCGACGGACACCGGATTGGCGCCGATGGCCGTGTCAGTACGCACCTGCTTGGCGGTATTGAAGGTGCTCTGAAACAGCCGATCCAGAGACGGGCCCAAGGTCCCGGCAGTACGCGCGTACTGCCAGGCATCCTTCATCTGCCCAAGGATCTGCGGCTCGCCCAGCACCATTGAATCCAGCCCAGCCGCGACCCGCATCATGTGCTTTACCGCACCGGCTCCCTTGTGCACATAGCTGCTACCGGCGATCGAGTCTGGCTCCAGACCGTGATAGCGCGCCACCCAGGCGGCCAGAACTGCCGCATCGGGGTGATCCTGAGTGCAGTAGATTTCCGTGCGGTTGCAGGTGGAAAGAATGGCAACTTCCTGGGACAACGTCTCATCACGTAGCTGCTGCAGCGCGTCGGCCAGCTGGTCCGGAGCGAAAGCAACCCGCTCGCGCACGTCGACTGTCGCCGTCTTGTGATTGATCCCGAATGCGAGAAAGCCCATGTCGCCTCAATATATGCCCGAAAGTACGGCGTAAAAACAGCTAATTGTCCTATTTAAAGCGATGCCAATCAATTCCTTCCATGGAAAGCCGGATAAAACTGCCCTATAACCGGCTTTTGCAACGTCATCACACCCGGTTAGCACTTGCACGCTATGGGTTTGCAACTCATCCTGTATTATCCGCTGCTGGCCTCACCTGGCAGAGTCGCGTAGCAAAGAGAGTATCCATGACAGCAAGATTTCATCCTGCGCTTCTGGCCCTGGCAGTCAGCCTGCTGATCACCGGCTGCGCGACCAATACCCCCAAGCCAACACCCGCGCCGACACCAACAGCTCCGGCCACTGCAGCACAGACCGACGAGCCGACGGAGTATGGGCAGTTCCAGACAGATACTCTGTATGCACTGCTGACCGCCGAAATTGCCGGCCAGCGTAACCGCTTCGATATTGCTCTGCGCAATTATCTCGAGCAGGCCGTGCGTACCCGCGATGCCGGCATCATCGAACGCGCCATGGAGATCTCTGAATTTCTGGGTGCCCATCAGCAGGCTATGGACATGGCCTTGCTCTGGACCGAAGTGGAACCGGATAATCCCGAAGCCTTGCGCGCAGCGGCACTGCAACTGGCCCGCGCCGGCCAGCACGATGACGCCATGAACATGATGGAACAGGTGTTATTGCTGCAGGACGACACCCATTTCGACCTGCTGGCGCTCACTGCCCTGCAAGCGGACAGCGCCACCCGCACCAGCATGCTGGAAAACCTGCAAAGCCTACTGCAACGCCATCCCGGCAATGCTCAGCTGAGCTTCGCTGCCGCCCTGCTGCTGCAGGAGGGGCAGCGCAGCGAAGAAGCGCTCGCCGTGCTGGATGAGCATACCCGCCACAATCGCACTGCCGCCTCCATCATGCTGCAGAGCCGCCTGCATGCAGAGCTGGGCGAGCCCGACCAAGCCATCGACGTGCTGCAGACCGGCGTGCGCGACTTCCCGAATGACAACCGCATGCGACTGTTACTGGCCAGAATGTTGGTCAACAACGGCGATCATCAGGCGGCAATCACGCACTTCCGCGAGCTGGCCCGGCAAAACCCGGACGATGACGAAGTACGGCTGGCGCTGGCTCTGGTGGAACTGGAGAGTGGCAATACCGATGCCGCAATTGGCGAATTGCAGGAACTACTGGAAATCGACCCTACCCATGGCGCGGCAGCTTATCACCTTGGCGCGGCTCACGAGCAGGCCGGGCACTGGGAGGCTGCCATCAGTACTTGGCAGAGCATCGGCGCCGGCGAGGAATACCTGCCGTCACGCCTGCGCATCATCCGCCTGCTGGTGGAGCGTCAGCGCACTGCCGAACTCACTGAGATCATGCACAGCGAGCGCACTCGTCACCCACAACTGGCACCGGAGCTGTTCCTGCTGGAAATCGAGGCACTGATCAGCGTCGACCCGCAGCAGGCCATGCAACGCGCCAACCAGGCACTGGAGCAATTGCAATACGACAGCCGGCTGCTCTACACCCGAGCCATGCTTGCCGATCGCCTCGGTAATCCGGCTGGCCTGGAGACCGACCTGCGGCTGATCATCCAGCGCGAGCCCGAGAACGCCATGGCTCTGAATGCTCTGGGCTATACGCTGGCCGACCGCAATGAACAGCTCGACGAAGCACTGCAACTGATCGAGAAGGCACATGACCTGATGCCCGAGGATCCAGCCATCATGGACAGCCTCGGCTGGGTGCATTATCGCCTCGGTAATCTGGACCGCGCCGAACAACTGCTGCGTGAAGCCTTTGCGGCCTTTCCTGACGCAGAAGTCGGCGCCCATCTCGGCGAAGTGCTCTGGCAACAGGGCAAGCATCGCGAGGCACGCAGCATCTGGGACCAGGCGGCGGACGAGGCCGACGATACGTCCATGATCGACGCTACCCGTAAACGACTTGAGGCAGATTGAACATGTTGTCGCTCCGCACCCTAGGCCTGCTGACCTTCACATTGATACTGACCGCCTGTAGCAACCTGCATCAACGCGAAACGCTGGAGTTCGGCGGTGATCCCGCTGCCTGGCAAACGCATCGCAGCGCTGTTACGCCGCTTGTGCACTGGACGCTGCAGGGAAAACTCGGTGTGCGAGCACCCAATGAATCCGGCAGCGGCACGCTGTTCTGGCTGCAACAGCAGGATCAATACGATATCCGCCTGTCCGGTCCACTCGGTCGTGGCGCCACCCGTATTCAGGGCAGCGACGCTGGCGTGACGCTGGAAATAGCCGGCCAACCGCCGGCAACAGCCGATTCGGCGGAAGCTCTGCTGGAACAGCAGATCGGCTGGCGTCTGCCGGTCGAGCACTTGTTGTGGTGGGTGCGCGGCCTCCCTGCACCCGACAGCCCAAGCCGCCTGCAGCTCAATCCAGACAGCCAGCTGGCACGCCTGGCGCAGGCCGGTTGGACCATCGAATACAGCCGCTATCAGCAGGTCGAGGGATTGACCCTGCCCCAGCGCCTGCAGCTATCCGGACATGATGTGCTATTGACCCTGGTCATCACCCGCTGGGAGCCCGGTACCACCCAATGACAACCACAACCCTGAGCCTGCCCGCCCCGGCCAAGCTGAATCTGTTTCTGCACATCAATGGCCGACGCGCCGATGGTTACCACCTGCTGCAGACGCTGTTCCAGTTTCTCGATCATGGCGACACTCTGCATTTCAGTCCGCGCGCGGATGGCCAGCTGCATCTGCAACCCGAGCTGCCCGGCGTGGCCACCGAAGACAACCTGATCATCCGTGCCGCCCGCTTGCTGCAACAGGCCAGCGGTTCCGATCAGGGTGCGGATATCCGCCTGGACAAGCGTCTACCGATGGGCGGCGGCATCGGCGGCGGCAGTTCGGATGCCGCCACCACCCTGGTAGGTCTGAATCATCTCTGGCAGACCGGACTGACACTGGAGCAACTGGCCGAACTGGGATTGCAGTTGGGCGCTGACGTCCCGGTTTTCATTCATGGACGCGCCGCCTGGGCCGAAGGCGTCGGCGAACAGCTGACCCCCGTCGAGCTCGATGAACCCTGGTATCTGGTGGTCGTACCGCCCTGCCATGTCAGTACTGCAGAAATTTTTTCCGATGAGAGGTTGACTCGAGACACGCCGGCGATTACATTAGCGGCCTTTCGAGAGCACGGTGGTCGGAATGACTGCTTGCCGGTAGTAATGACGCGTTACACTGAAATACGTAACACGTTGATCTTGCTAAACAATTATTGTGAAGCTAAGATGACCGGAACTGGCAGTTGCTTATTTGGGGCCTTCCCAAATGAACGCGAAGCTGATAAAGTTCGCGCCCGGTTGCCAGCCACTCTGCAAACCTTTGTTGCCAAGGGATGTAACGTTTCACCGTTACATGCTTTACTCAACAAAGCGACGTAAGAAGGATGCAACCTTAGCATCCGGACAGTTACAGGGGCGTAGCCAAGCGGTAAGGCAGCAGGTTTTGATCCTGCCATGCGTTGGTTCGAATCCAGCCGCCCCTGCCATTTTTTCCGGCAGCAATAATTCATGACATCTTGAGTCCGGCTTGACCGGCCAGGCGTGTTTTTGTTCGCCCGGCTCTCTCACTGACTCATCGCATCGACCACTACCCAAAAAATAGGTATTGCAGCGTGTCCAAGATGATGGTCTTTACCGGGAATGCAAACCCCGACCTTGCGCGACGCGTCGTGCGTCAATTGCATATCCCCCTTGGTGACGCACTGGTTAGTCGTTTCAGCGACGGCGAAGTCAGCGTTGAACTCAACGAAAATGTACGTGGCAAGGATGTTTTCATTATCCAACCCACCTGCGCGCCGACGAACGACAACCTGATGGAAATGGTTGTTATGGCTGACGCCCTGCGTCGCTCGTCTGCCTCGCGCATTACCGCAGTCATCCCCTATTTCGGTTATGCCCGTCAGGACCGTCGTCCACGCTCTGCTCGCGTGCCGATCAGCGCCAAGGTCGTCGCCGACATGCTGGACGTGGTAGGTGTTGATCGCGTCCTCACCGTCGACCTGCACGCCGACCAGATCCAGGGCTTCTTCGACATTCCGGTAGATAACATCTACGGCTCACCGGTGCTGATCGACGATATCCAGGATCAGCGCATGGACAACCTGCTGATCGTATCTCCGGATATCGGTGGTGTAGTCCGCGCCCGCGCCGTGGCCAAGTCTCTCGGGGTCGACCTGGCGATCATCGACAAACGTCGCCCCAAGGCCAACCAGTCGGAAGTCATGCACATCATCGGTGATGTAGAAAACCGTAACTGCATTCTGGTTGATGACATGGTCGATACCGCCGGCACTCTATGTGCCGCTGCCACAGCCCTCAAGAACTTCGGTGCGACCCGTGTATCAGCCTATTGCACCCACCCGATTCTGTCGGGTAAGGCGATCGAAAACATCAATGGTTCCATGCTCGATGAAGTCGTGGTAACCAATACCATTCCGCTGTCTGCGGCTGCAGAGCACTGCGACCGCATCCGACAGCTGGATATGGCGCCGATCATTGCCGAAGCGATGCGTCGCATCAGCAATGAAGAATCCATCAGCGCCATGTTTCGCTAGAAACGGACGCCGATCAAACAGCCCGGCAATAACGCCGGGCTTCATCAATCGTCCGACGCGCTGGTCGCAAGTGCCCGGACGCTCAGCAAGGAGACTACACATGGTCGACTTCACTTTGAATGCGAATGCGCGTAATGACCTGGGGAAAGGTGCGAGCCGCCGCCTGCGTCGTAACGCTGATCTGGTCCCAGCTATCGTTTACGGTGGCAGCAAGGAGCCGCAAAGCATTTCCATCGCCGCTCGCGAGCTGAACAAGGCGCTGGAAAACGAAGCTTTCTATTCTTCCATCATTGGCCTGTCCATCGATGGCAAGAACGAAGAAGTACTGCTCAAGGCGCTGCAACGTCACCCGGCCAAGCCGCGCGTCATGCATGCCGACTTCCAGCGCATCGTTGCCGGTCAGAAAGTAACCGTTCAGGTTCCTCTGCACTTCACCAACGAAGAAACCTGCGTTGGCGTCAAACAGGAAGGCGGCATGGTTTTCCGCAACCTGCCTGAAATTGAAGTGAGCTGCCTGCCGAAAGACCTGCCTGACTTCATCGAAGTCGACCTGCTTGAGCTGAAAGTAGGCCAAGGTCTGCACCTGGCTGAGCTGAAATTGCCGAAGGGCGTGACCATCCCGAGCCTGGCTCTGGGTGACGATCACAACCTGCCGGTAGTGACCATCATGGCTCAGCGCACCACCGCAGCCGGTGACACTGATGCAGCAGAAGGTGAGGAATCAGCGGAATAATTTCCTGCTGAAACCCCAGAGGGCGCCCGTTGTGACGCAGGGAATCAAGTTGATCGTCGGTCTCGGTAATCCGGGACCGGAATATGACATGACCCGGCATAACGCGGGCGCCCTTTTTGTTGAGCGCCTCGCCTCCGGGCACAACCTGGGTTTACGCCAGGAAAACCGATTTTTTGGCCTGACCGGCCGCCTGAGCATAGACGGTCAGGATGTTCGTCTGTTGATCCCCACCACCTTCATGAACCGCAGTGGCCAGGCTGTTTCTGCCATCGCTGGTTTTTACCGCATTACTCCCGACGAGATCCTGGTCGCTCATGATGAGCTTGACCTGCCTCCCGGCGTGGTGAAATGCAAGAAAGGTGGCGGGCATGGCGGACATAACGGACTGCGCGACATTATCGCCAGTCTGGGTAATCAGAATGGCTTTCACCGCCTGCGACTGGGCATCGGTCATCCCGGCCACAGTTCGCAGGTGACAGGCTTTGTGCTGGGCCGTGCGCCCAAAGCCGAACAACAGGCCCTGGATGCCTGCATTGATGAAGCAAGGAGGGAGTTGCCCGGCATGCTTGTCGGCGACTGGACCAAAGTCATGCAGCGGCTGCACAGCTTCAAAGCCTGATTCATTTTCGCCGCCACCACGGCAGAGGACACCAGTATGGGATTCAATTGCGGTATCGTCGGATTGCCCAACGTCGGCAAATCCACCCTGTTCAACGCACTGACCAAAGCCGGCATCAGCGCCGAGAACTTCCCGTTCTGCACCATCGAGCCGAACAGCGGTATCGTGCCCATGCCCGATCCACGGCTGGACGCGCTGGCTGCCATCGTCAAACCGGAACGGGTGCTGCCGACCACCATGGAGTTCGTCGATATCGCCGGGCTGGTGGAAGGCGCCTCCAAGGGCGAAGGCTTGGGTAACAAGTTTCTGGCCAATATCCGCGAGACTGAAGCCATCGCCCACGTGGTGCGCTGTTTTGATGATGACAACGTCATCCACGTCTCCAACAGCGTCGACCCCAAGCGCGATATCGAGATCATTGATCTGGAGCTGATTTTCGCCGACCTGGATAGCTGCGAGAAGCAGCTGCAGCGCGTCACGCGCAACGCCAAGGGTGGCGACAAGGAAGCTGTAGCGCAGAAAGCTCTGCTGGAAAAACTCATCCCGCACTTCACCGAAGGCAAACCCGCACGCACTTTGCTGAAAGACCTGGGCGATGATGAGAAGAAACTGATCAAGGGCTTCCACCTGCTGACCAGCAAGCCGGTGATGTACATCGCCAACGTCGCCGAAGACGGTTTCGAGAACAACCCCTACCTCGACATAGTGCGTGAGATCGCCGACGCCGAAGGCGCCGTGGTGGTACCGGTTTGCAACAAGATAGAAGCAGAAATCGCCGAGCTGGATGACGGTGAAGAAAAGGACATGTTCCTCGAAGCCATCGGCATGGAAGAGCCCGGCCTGAACCGTGTTATCCGTGCCGGTTACGAGCTACTCAACCTGCAGACCTACTTCACTGCCGGGGTGAAGGAAGTACGCGCGTGGACCGTCAAGGTCGGCGCCACGGCTCCGCAGTCGGCTGCAGCCATCCATACCGACTTCGAAAAAGGCTTCATCCGCGCCGAGGTCATCGCCTATGACGACTTCATCCAGTATCAGGGCGAAGCCGGTGCCAAGGAAGCCGGCAAATGGCGCTTGGAAGGCAAGGAGTACATCGTCAAGGATGGCGACGTGATGCATTTCCGCTTCAACGTGTAATCTGCTCAGCCGAGCCCAGACAAAACCGCGTACTCCGCGGTTTTGTCGTTTCTGCAATGGCCTTCAATCGCTCTACTCCGCCCTGAAGCATGCGATACTCACGCATATCTACAGCGAGCCGGAGACCCTTCATGCGCGTAAAACCAAAAAAACTGCTGATCGGCCTGATCACTGCAATAGCACTCTACAGCTTGGTGGGCTTTCTGCTGCTGCCGGCCATTGCATTGCATCTGGTCACTAAGCAGTTCGAGCAACGTGCCACTGTTCCCGCGCAACTGGAAAGCATCAAATTCAACCCGTTCACTCTGGAGTTGACACTCTCCGGCCTGCATATCGGCGAGCCTGAAAGTCCTGCCCTCGCCTTCGCTCGACTGTATGCCAATCTGCAGGTAGACAGTCTATGGACCCGCGCTGTACATCTGCGGGATGTGGAACTGGAACAGGCCAACACTCGAGTGCATTTTTCCAAAGACGGCACACTCAATCTGGCCAAACTCTTCATCCTGCCCGAGTCCGCGGAGCAAGCCGAGGAAACAGAAACCAGTCTCTTTCCGCTGCGCATCGATCGGTTGGCACTGATCGGCAACAGTCTGCAGTTTCAGGACCTGCGTCCTGCAGCACCGGTCGAGTTCGCCTACGATACGGTGGACATCGAACTCAACAATCTCAGCACGCTGCCCGAGGACAATGCGCTGATGCAGGTCAACGCCAGTGGCCCGGATGGGGCCCGCATCAACTGGGAAGGCAACCTCAGCATCACACCACTGGCCTCCAGCGGTACGCTGCAGATCAGCGATGCGCGCCTGGCCACCTTCTGGCCCTATGTCCAGGAACAGCTGCCACTGACCTTGAAACAGGGTTCGCTGGATATCAGCAGTCATTACCAACTCAGCCTGGCGGAAGGCACCGAGCTGGTGCTGTCTGACGCCCGTCTGGAACTGCACGATCTGGCCCTCGAATCCACCCAGAATACCCCACTGCTGCGTCTTGCAAGCCTGGTAATCAGCGACACCTCTTTGGACCTGGGCAAACGCGAAGTGCATCTGGGCACTCTGCGCAGCCAGGGGCTGGAGGCCTGGGCCGCGCGAGAAAAGGATGGGCAGATTGATTGGCTGCACTTGCTGCAGCCCAAGACGCAGCCAGAGCAATCCACAGAGACTTCATCAGCCGTACCGCAACCAGCGAAGGACACCGCCCTCCCCGCCGAGACAACGGAGTCACCCTGGCGCATTCTGCTGGCCGAGGCACAACTGCGTGACTACCGCCTGCATCTGGCTGATCGCCAGCCAATCCAGCCAGTGGAGCTGGATATCGGCCCACTGAACCTGGATCTCAGCGAGTTCGACAGCCAAGCCGGCACTCCCTTCAATCTGCGCCTGGATACCGCACTGAACAGCGACGGTCAGCTCGATGTCGCAGGCAAGGTTGGTATCAACCCGATCAGCGCCGATCTGCAGGTTGAGACCGGGAATATCGACCTGACCCTGGCCCGCAGCTATATCGAACCCATGGTTCGCCTTGAGCTGAAATCCGGCCAGCTCAACAGTCAGACTCGCGTGCAGCTCACGGCCGTGGAGCCACTGGAGCTGAATGTGAGCGGACAAGCCCAGGTGCAGCAGCTGCATATAGTCGACGGCTCAGCCAAGCGCGACCTGCTGAAGTGGCAGCGCCTGCAACTGGATGACATTCACTATCAGGGCAACAGCCTGGCTATCGGCAAGGTCAGCCTGCAACAACCCTATGTGCGCTTTATCATCAACCAGGACATGAGTACCAACTTCAGCAACCTGATGGTGTCCCAGCCCGACTCCGGCTCCTCAGACGATGACAAAAGCAGTGATCCCATGGCCATACGTATCGGCGGAATCAACATCGCCGATGGCTCGGCCAATTTCGCCGACTTCAGCCTGCGCCCGAATTTCGCTACCGGCATCGAGCAACTGAACGGCGCCATAGGCGCCCTGGACAACCAGAGCCCCAAAGCCGCCTCGGTCAACCTTGCCGGCAAGGTCGATCGCTACGCCCCGGTGAGCATCAAGGGCAGCCTGACGCCCTTCGACCCGCTCAATAGTCTGGATATCGCCACCAGCTTCAAGAACGTTGAGCTAACCACCCTGACACCCTACTCCGGCAAGTTTGCCGGCTATCGCATCCGCAAGGGTCGACTGAACCTGGACCTGCATTACCAGATCGACCAAGGACGATTGAAAGCCGACAATCGGCTACTGCTGGAGGACCTGCAACTGGGCGAGCGGGTCGACAGCGAGGATGCCGTGGATCTGCCCATACGCCTGGCCATCGCTCTGCTGAAGGACACCAGCGGCAATATCGATATCGAGCTGCCGGTAGCAGGTGACCTCAACAACCCCGAGTTCAGTGTCGCACCCATCGTCTGGCAGACCCTGCGCAACCTGGTATTGCGCGCCACTCAGGCGCCGTTCAAATTCATTGCCGGACTGGCCGGCGCGGGCGATAGCGATCTCAGCCAACTCAGTTTTGGTGCCGGCAGTGATGAACTGGACCCACAGGCCAGCCAGACACTGGAAACACTTGCTGCCGCTCTGAAGGAGCGCCCCAATCTGATACTTGAAGTGGAAGGCACCAGTGCCGCCGCTGTCGACGGCCCGGTCTTGGCAGCACAACGCGTGGATCGCGAAATGCATCAACTGGCACACAGTCAGATGCGCCGGCCGCCGGAAGACCCGTCACAGATCGAGCTGGATGAAAAGGACCGGGCCAAGCTGATCCGCACCTTGCACGAACAGCAGCAATTGCCTGTACCCGAACAATGGAAAGAGCTGTCGCGCGACGAGCGTGACCTCGCCATGCACCAGGCCCTGATAGCCCATTGGACCGACAACGCATTACCGCTGCGCCGCCTGGCACAACAACGGGCAGCTGCGATCAAGGACTGGCTGGTGGATAACGGTGAACTGGAAGCAGAGCGCATCCATCTACTGGACGCCAATGACAGTGCCACCGGGAAAGACAGCAGCGTAGCCAGCCCGCTACAGCTGAATAGCCGTTAAATGCTCACAGGACAGAGTGCCGCGCCATGGGCACAAAGGCATCGGTTCCTGCTAAGCAGTTGAAAATTTTACCAATTGAGCGGCAACCCTCTTGACAACATTGCCGCATCTGGGAATAATGCGCGCCTCGGATGGCTACATAGCTCAGTTGGTTAGAGCACAGCATTCATAATGCTGGGGTCCCTGGTTCAAGTCCAGGTGTAGCCACCAACATTTTCAAGGGCTCAGCTTCGGCTGGGCCTTTTTTATGCCTGTGACCCCCGGATGCTACCGCCAGCGGGTCGCCACTATCAGCCCCGTGAAGGTGAGCGCACCGCCTGCCAGGTGGTACCAGTGCAACTGCTCACCCAACAACAGCACCCCCAGCAATGCAGTGAACGCTGGGACCAGGTAGCTGAACAATGAAGCCGTAGCCGGACCCAGCACCTTGACGCCATTGTTCCAGGCCACATAGGCCACCAGAGAAGCAAACACCGCCGTATAACTCACAGCTCCTGCAGCCTGCCAGGTGATCGGCATTGAGCCAACATGGGCCAGCTCCCATAGAAAGAAGGGAATCAGCAGCGGGACACCACACAGCAGCATGGCGGCCATGAGCACCAGCCCTGGCACCGGCATCACCCAACGCTGTAGCAAAACAGAGTAAAGCCCCCAGGAAAACACCGCCACCAGCATGATCAGGTCGCCGTCATTGAACTGCAGCCCCAACAGCCGCGCCGGCTGACCGCCGGCAAGAATCAATAACAATCCACAGAGCCCCAGCAAGGCCCCGCACAGGGTTGCCCGCGCAGGCCATTGACGTAGCAACAGCACAGACCAGAAAAACGCCGTCACCGGCAGCCCGGTACCAACCAGGGTCAGATTGATAGCCCCGGTGCTTTGCGCAGCCTGGTACAGCAATGTGTTGTAGGACGAGATGCTGAGGGCCGCCAGTATCGCCACACGCATCCAGTTTTCCAGCAGCAGCCGGCGATAACGCCAGAGTCCGGTAATGGTAAAGGGTAACAGCAGCAATAAAGCCAGAGTCCAGCGCCAGAAAGACAGACTGATCGGCGGCAACATACCCGCTGTGCCGCGAGCAATCAGTGCGTTTCCAGCCCAGGCCAGGGCCGTAATCAACAGGCCGATGACAGCCCAGTGTCGCAAGGTCATAAACAACTCAAGTGAATGACTGAGCGAGAACTCAATCGATTAGCGAATAGGCCATGACCAGCGCATCTTCACGACCGCCTACGGCAGGATAATAGTCACGGCGGCGTCCAATTTCATTGAAACCAAAGCGCTCATACAAGTGAATGGCTGGATGGTTGGATTCCCTTACTTCGAGAAAGGCCGTTTCCGCCCCCCGTTGCTTGCCACGCTCCATCAGGTGCGCAAGCAGCCTGCCACCCAGGCCATTGGACTGGCTCTCCGGCTTGACCGTCAAATTGAGCAAATGAGATTCATCCCCCGCGGCCGACAACACACCGTGCCCAACCTGCTGATCACCGAGCAACATCAGCCAGCATTCATAGCCGGACTTTACACAATCCAGGAATATGCCTCGGGTCCAGGGGTGACTGAAAGCGGCAAACTCGATATTGAGTACCCCCTCCAGGTCGGCCTCCAGCATGGGCCGAAATACCGGTTCAATCATTGCGCGGCCTGCCATCGTGACATTATGCGCTTGAGCTGTTGCCATAACTGGGCCTTGCTGGAACTGCTGTTCATCAATGTGTCCAGATCAGGTGCAAACCAGGCCGGCGGCAAATGCTCCAATGCCTCTTCACGACCATAAGGAAGATTCTGCCCATCCAGCTCCGGCCCCAGCAATAAGCGGGGATAAGCGCCAAAACAACCAATGGATACTGCCGGCTCGCTTTCCAGACGCGCTTGCATGAAGGCCTGCAAGGCCAGGCTCGCGGCGCTGGCACTGCGATCAAACTGAGGATTTCTGTTCAGCGGCCATTGAAAGTCAGCGTACAGATGAGGCGTTTGCGGCAGACGCACCGCACGGAGAATATCCTTGAGCAGACGCAAGCCTGGCGACGCGCTTTCTAGCCCTGGCTCCGACGTTTCAATCAATAATGCGCAGGGCCCGGCCATCCATAGCTGCAGATAGAACGACTCAAGCGGTACGGGTCTGGCCGCGGGCTCAACCGATTGCGCAATAACGGGCGCAGGCACTGGCTCTGGTTTAGCGGGACGCACAACGATCTTGGCTCTGGCGGAAGCTACTGCCGCAGCGGCCTTCGGCGCACCAAGGGGTTTGGCGGCCGGCACGGCCGTTACTTCCGTGTTTGGCTCTGCCTCAGCGGGTACCGCCGGGAGTTCCGGTGGAATGCGAAAGGCGGCATGTGGCAACGGCTGGCGGGGCACCCAGCCAACCACGCCTATCGCTGCCAGATAATCGAGGCGGATCGACTCTTGCATCAGATACCTTCAACCTGCGGGTGCGCCTTGAGGGCACCTGAGTGCATCAGGTTCACCGCATTGATATAAGCCTTGGCCGACGCAATGACGATATCGGTGTCGGCGCCATTACCATTGACGATACGCCCGCCTTTCTCCAGCCGGACGGTTACTTCGCCCTGAGAATCAGTGCCTTCAGTGATCGCGTTGACCGAATACAGCTGTAGAGTCGCACCTGAGCTGGCTATCTGCTCCAACGCGCGGAAGGCAGCATCAACAGGCCCCGAGCCTGCTGCAGTCGCCTGCTGTTCCACGCCATCGACTTCCACAGTGACTTTCGCCACTGGGGTCTCGCCAGTGCGCGAGGTGACATCCAAGTATATCAGCCGCATACGCTCCACGACGTCGCTGAGCGTATCGGAGACCAGCGCCTGCAGATCTTCATCAAAAATCTCATGCTTCTTGTCTGCCAACTCCTTGAAGCGGGCAAAAGCGGCGTTCAGCTCATCCTGGTCGCTCAGCTCAATGCCCAACTCCTGCAAGCGGGTACGGAATGCATTGCGTCCGGACAACTTGCCCAACGACAGTCGGTTAGCATGCCAGCCAACCGACTGCGCACTCATGATTTCATAGGTTTCACGGTGCTTGAGCACACCATCCTGATGAATGCCTGACTCATGGGCGAAAGCATTGGCGCCGACAATCGCCTTGTTCGGTTGCACCGGAAAGCCCGTGATACTGGAAACCAGCCGCGAGGTGCTGAGGATATGCTCGGTCACGATGCCGGTCTGCACACCAAGAACGTCCTGGCGGGTCTTGATGGCCATGACGATCTCTTCCAGCGAGGCATTGCCAGCCCGCTCACCCAAGCCATTGATCGTGCACTCCACTTGCCGCGCACCCGCCGTGACGGCCGCCAGGGAGTTGGCTACTGCCAAGCCAAGGTCATTGTGACAATGTACGGAAAAGACCGCCTTGTCTGCATTGGGCACCCGCTCAATAACCTGGCGAATGGTCTCGGCAAACTGGTGCGGAATCGCATAGCCAACGGTATCGGGAATATTGATGGTTCGCGCACCCGCATCGATGGCGCGTTCAATGATGCGGCAGAGAAAATCGATTTCGGAACGTCCGCCATCCTCGCAGGAAAACTCTACATCAGCACACAGATTTCGAGCGCGCTTGATGGCGTGTACTGCCTGTTCGATTACTTGATCAGGTTGCAGACGTAACTTGTGCTCCATGTGAATGGGACTGGTCGCGATGAAAGTATGAATGCGTCCGGAGTTGGCGTTGATCAATGCCTCGGCCGCCCGATCGATATCAGCATCAACCGCGCGTGCAAGGCTGCAGATGGTGCTGTCCTTGATGGTATCAGCGATACTTTGGATGGCCTCGAAATCGCCGGGACTGGCAATGGCAAATCCTGCCTCGATAACGTCAACGCGCAGCTTTTCCAGCGCCTTGGCAATCCGCAGTTTCTCTTCCTTGGTCATGGAAGCGCCGGGGCTTTGCTCACCATCACGCAAGGTCGTATCAAAAATGATTACGCGATCCTGACTCATCTATTCTCTCCTCGGTGACACAAGCCGTCATTCTGGAATTATACCGTATCTGCATCACCCCGCAGCGAAACCCGTGCGCAAGCCTGACCCAGCCGTCCGAGGTTGATTTATCAGGCATAAAATCCCGCCATAAAAAAACCCCGCCAGATGGCGGGGTTTTTTTATTAAGCGCTTGACGATGACCTACTCTCACATGGGGAAACCCCACACTACCATCGGCGA